>JAZKGG010000004.1:0-10866 GCA_040386015.1 Bdellovibrionota bacterium
CGTCTGGATTCCTTTGATAGCCATTGTAAGCTCCACCAACTACATAAGTTCCGTCTGGATTCCTTTGATAGCCATTGTAAGCTCCACCAACGACATAAGTTCCGTCTGGATTCCTTTGGTAGCCATTGTAACCACAGTTTTTTGTTGATGCGAGACTTCTGAAGTTCGTATTTAAATTTTCTCTAGAAATATTTTTATTTGCACAACCTGAAATTAATATAACTAGCAGATAAAAAAATAAATTTCTCATATAGATACCTCAATGGAAGTTATCGGTATTTGAACTTTGAGGCTTGAGGATCTTTTGATTAGATTTCAGAGCGCGATACCCCAATCGCGAACAGCAAGTACGCTGAAATTGTCTCAAAATGATATATGTCGATTACTAATTTTTGATTTTTATCACTTCGTTCATCAAATGAAAATTTATCTGCCACTCTTGTTAGTTACCATTTGCCTCAATTCCCCTGCGGATCAACTTAAAAATATTCAGACTCGGATCGACGGCCTATTGATGTTGCAGGGTCAGGCTTCAAACCCTGACACTTTAAAACAAGTCCTTCAGACTTTCGAGAAACTCAATAAAGAAAAATCCGTATTGGAAGGGCGATTGATCCACTTGAGCGATGTACCTGATCGGAATCAATTGATAGCGGAATCCAGACGACTAATTGAGGAGCGTCTTCAAGAGTTCCAACGTGGCTTTAAAAAAGCGCCTGGCGCAATGAAAAAGAGATTCTTGAGACGAGTGCTCAAGCAAGTTGTCGTTAGCTCTGAAGGGCTGACAATTTTCATGTTGCTGGCGGATCAAGCCGATATCCCAAATCACCAGATTCAATTAATTAAAGATTCTGGTCCGTCAGATGAATCTCAATCAATTGGGCTCACTAAGAAGGCTTCTGGATACGACTCTAACTTGCTGGTCTTAAGTTCGGATATTGGAAAGAATGGTGATTCCGGTACGATTCGAACGTACGACCCTCTCCTTAGAAGGGAGATGCTCTATCCAGCTGAGCTACGGAACCACGGGCAATGGACTGGAAGAAGCTAACAAATTTGGAACGGATTGTTAAGCGCTTTTCGAGACGATTAACAATCTCTTTGCAATTTATTTAACCACTTCGAGGGGCTTACCTAGATTTAAAGCGCAAAATGAACTGGTTTTGTGAGATAAAAAGGGTTGTGAGCTGTCGGTCATTGGGTTTCCGGCCAAATCGGTAAAGCGTTGTAAGAGGGGGCCGCCAAACTGTAGATTTTTGCGAAGGTCTAATTGTTGGCTCCAGCGATCTAGCACTAGGCCCGTAAAGGGATCTTTCAGACGAATGCTAAACTCGTATTTGGATTTATCTAGCTTTTGAATTTCGGCATAAAAGAAAAGGTCATACACTTTTGGCGCAAGTGGCGAAAGATCCACCATTGTTTTAAGGATTGTGACCTCGTCGCGAGTTACCGTTGCCGAGACTGAAGTGTCATAACGAAAATTCATTTCAGAGGCCTCGTCATAAGGCACAGTTATGCGTTCAACGCTGATTTGGCATTCGGCAGACTTCACAGTGGCTTGTAATTTAAAATCTAAAACATCTTTGATTTGTTTTTCAGTTAATAAAAATTCTTCACCTAAATAAATTTGATAAAGACCAGCGATCTGGGGAATCTGTGTGTCTGCGCACTCAAGTGTTTTGTAGCCCTCACTCGTTTGTTCAAAAAGTAAAATTCCTTTTTTATTTACTGGAATATTGTCGCCGTTGCAGTTTAAGCCATCTTGGCCTTGAATATCTAAGTACACATTTTCGATATAGCCCTTCAAAACTTTTTCTACACGCACACGGGCTTTGCCGCTAACCATCGAGATCGTTTCAACTTTGGCGATAATTGCATTCTTATATTGTGCTGCTTGCTGTGCATTTGCGAAACCCTTGCATTCACAGGCGAACGTTTGAGTCGAGAAGAGCAGTGAAGAAATCAGAGTGAAAAAGGCAAAATAGAAACGCATAAATTTAAGCTCCTTGTTTGTGATTGCGACAACCTACCAGAAAGCTGTCGCATGCAAACACTTAATGCCTCTTGTTAGCTATTTACATCATGACTACGCTCATCATCATTACTAAACGCGTTTTTTAGTTGTAACAGTTTTTCTGATTTTGTCTGGAATTGCGTAATCTTGTTTTGAGACACGTAAGGCCACGAGCTGTCAAATGGCCTTACGTATGCATACCAATCGCATGACAGCATCCTAATTTGCTCCATTCAAGTCACATCAATTGTCGCTGACTCGGCACAAGATTCGCTTTGTATATCCTCGAGTGTGGGAAACAATATGAAGCATATTTTATTTCTATGTTTAGGCCTTGCGGCATGTATCGCAAACTCACAAGAGTTTAGTGTCGAAATCGTCGAACAACAAAGCACTGATCTCAATTTACAAATTGTAATATCTGGCTCGAACATAGAAGCGCAAGCTGTTGAAGATTGTACTAACTGTAATGAAAGCCTATCTAAAGCTCCACAGGCTTTAGCCAGCGTACAAAAAACCGGAGAGCACTTAGAGCGTGTGATCGCCGAAGAAGGCTGGCAGAATTCATGCGATGGGTTTGTGAAAAATGGCCAAATAGGATTGTACGGTCGAATTATTCGTGAAGAAATGATGAAGCCAGCAGCTTTAAAAAACATTAAAGAAGGCGACGAAGATTTAATCCGACTTTGCCCAAATTACTTAATGATGAATGACAGCAGTAAAGCTAACGTAATTTTATTAATAAAGACTTCGATGGCCTTTGAAGAGAGCTCTTGTAATAACGATAAATCAGCACGCGGTCCGAATGGTACAGCAAAAGGTTTTTTTCAGTTACACTATGGTCGTGAATCAGATTATAGCTCAGATTGTGAAAATTATGATAGCCGCACGCCACGTGGAAGTATCACTTGTGCATTAAGTATGCTTGATAAACAAATGGGTGAAGGAAATTTATTTCGCCAAGAAAATAACTACTGGGATGTATTACGTCCTAAACGTTGGAGTAAAAAAACAAAACGTTATATTCCAAATCCTTCTTTTGCGCAAATTAGAAGTGCGATTTCAAGCTTTGAGCCGTGCACTGAAAAACAAAGTCGCCAAGATATCTAGGTCTTTGGAGTTTTGCGAAAATACTTCTGTTGTAAAAAGGCGCATAACGATGCACCTGATAAAACGATGCTCCAGACCACTAATAACCAAAGCATAAAAATCGGAAAAGATGCCAGCGAGCCGTAAATTTTATTCTGCTTAAATACTTTTAACGAAATCCATAAAAATGAACTTTGCACCACGGTAATTCCAATAGCTGCAAGGCAGGCGCTGATCAAACCTGCACGTTTAGACACTTTAGTGTCTGGAATCACAACGTATAAAATCCACAATGCTAAGCCAATCACGATGCTAAATAAAACTTGTTGATAAATAGTTGCGCCTAGTTTTTCAATAATTTTAACTGAACGTAAACCAATTAATCCCGCAAGTAATAGAGGTAGGCTCACTAATACAATCGTGTGAAGCCACATACGCTGAAAAAACGGCTTGCGCGGTTTTATACGCCATAAATGATGAAAGGCAGTGTCGATATTTCTAAATAACCCAACAGTCGTAAACAAAAGAAAGATAACCCCAGTGTAGCCGAGGGTGCGCAATTGAACTTTAGTCACTGATGTTCTTAAATATTGCGTCACTGTATTGCCAGTAGCTTCTTTCAGGTAAGACATCAGTAAACTCTCAACCTGCGGGTAAAGCTTTTCTAATTCACCCACAGATTGAAACACCGCTAGAATAACCACTAAAAAGGGCACCGTCGCAAATAAGGTTGAATAAGATAAACTAGCTGCTGCAAAGCGAATTTCTGCAAACTCATCTGAAAGTTTGCGCAAAAAAGATCTTAGGCTTGAAAGGATAGATCTTATTCCAGCCAAAAACGTTCCTTTACTTTAAAATCTGATTTATCAGCTTCAACAGTGGCCACATCACAATATGGGTCGTGTTCAAAAAATAAGTAAGTGTTCTTTTCTAAAGTTGATTTTAATAAGGCCGTTTTTTCTTCGATCACTTGTAATGGATGTAAATCATATCCCATCACCCAGGCGGCTCTGATATGCGACGCTGTTGGGATCACGTCTCCGCAGTAGATTAATTTCTGCATATCATCTTCAACAATAACGACTTGATGAGCGGTAGTGTGGCCGTTAGAAACCCAAACAGAAATATTGGGTAATAAATTTTTTGTCGCCCCATTCACTAAATCTAAAACGCCTGCATCTAAGAGGGGCTGAAAATTAGCAGCTAAGTAGCTGGCCTTTTCGCGCACGTTAGGGTGTTGAGCCGTTTTTAAATTTTCGGCTTGTACATAATATTTTGCATTTAAAAAAGTAGGCTTAATCAGGTTGTCGATTGCACTCGTTGCTCCGCCAGCGTGATCAAAATGTAAATGTGTTAAAATCACATCCGTAATGTCATTTGCAGTTAATCCATGCGCAGCTAAAGAGTTCTTCAGACTCGGACCCGAATCGTCAACTTGATAGAGTTCGGCAAATTTAGCACCTAATTTATCACCGTATTTGGCGATAAAATCAGTGCCGTTGCCACAATCAATTAACACATTGCGATCTTTTGATTTTAACAGTAGCGCGCGCGCTTCCATCGGGATGCGGTTGTGTGCATCGGCGGGATTAGTTTTCTCCCATAAAGCTTTTGGCACGGTGCCAAACATCGCGCCACCGTCTAAGCCAAATAAGCCAGTGGGCAAGGGGATAACTTCGTAGCCGCCAATGTTTAAATGAATCTTAGGATGATTAGTTTTCATTTTCGAAACCTTCATCTGTGGTTAGTTCTTGTAAAGTCTTATCTCTGTGATCTTCAATACTTTCGATATCGTCGGTTAAATCATCGGGTAAGATTGACGGATCAATGGTTTTAACCCAGTTCATATAATTTTGGTAAACGACTTCAATATTTGTAGGCTCTTGCACAGGACCAATGTGCACAGTTAACTTGCCGGGTTTAGCGAAAAACGCGCCCTTTGGCCAAAGTTTTAAATTACCTTCGATATAAATAAATAAAATTGGCGTTTTTGTTTTTTCAGCAAAAATACTAATACCGCGTTTAAATTCTTGGAGTTTTCCGTCTTTAGAACGAGTGCCTTCAGGAAAAATAATCAGCCACATGCGATCTAAATCTCTTAATAGATTTAGAATTAAATTTACAGCTTCACCTTTACGATCTTTACGATCAATCGGAATAGCCCCTAAACAGTTTGCTGAAAAGAATGTAAATAATGGATTTTTGAAAAAGTAATCTTTAGCTGCTGCGATATACAAATCAAACCAATGACGGCGCGGAATACTGGCTGCAATTGATGTCGCATCTAAATGAGAGGCATGATTTGAAATAATAATTAATTTTTTATGTTTTTCATAAAGTTCGTCAAAGTCGCCACCTTTAACTGAAAGGCGGATGTACATGGTGTAAAACCATTTTTTTAAAATTATATACCAGACAAAACGAACGATTTTACTGGTTAAATCGTAATGATGGGTAAACAGCGGAAGATGTTTTAAATGCCCTGGTAACTTAGTCCACTGATCGTTGTCGTAGTTCCATTCACGCATCGGTTATTCCAACGCCTTAAGTGCTAACATCACAAAATAAAAAATTGGAGCCACAAAAATTAAACGATCCATGCGCTGTAAAAAATCACCGCGCCCTAAAACAAATGGGCCTACGATTTTAACGCCGGCATCTTTACGAAATACTGCCATCACTAAATCACCAACAACACCACCAAATGAGGCAACCAGACCTGAGGCTAACCAGTATTGTTCACCACGATCGGGCAATAGGTGGCGCATGCCGTAAGCTAAGGCTATCGTCATTAAAATTGAAGTCGCTGTACTTAAAAATGTACGACGCTGTGAAAGCTCTGCAAAAATTTTGGCGCCGCGAAAGTAACCGCTGATCGCTAAATTGGTGTTATCGCAGAATTCAGTTAAGATAACTAAGTACATCAGCTGGTAAATACCATTTTCAAAATTCAAAAGTAGGGCTAAATGCATAAATGACCAACCTAAGAAGATAAATCCTAATAGTGTCAGCGAAATATACTGAATCATATTTTTGTATTCGCGCTTAATCAGTGGCACTAAGCACAGCGCACCTAACACGATCATCGGCATAGAATTGTACGTGACTAAATTATCGTAATACGAACAAGCGGCCAGCCCTAGGATTCCGGCATAGGCGATGTAAACAAAGGCACTCTTGTGAAATATACCTAAGATTTGAAAATAAGCTTTAGCGCCAAAGATCGCAAAAAAAGTTAAGGCAATAAATGGAATTGGATACGGTAAGCCTAATACACCAAACATGATCGGGGCAAAAATTAACCAGCTTTTAATCGAAGCCCAGGCCACCATTGAGTATTGATTTTTTTTGCGAAGTAAAAAATTAATTATGCCGCCTGCAAAAATAACTGCAATAACGATTAAGGCTGTTTGTTGGTAAATCGGGCTTTGCCAACCGATGAAATCTGACTGGATGGGGTTATTCATAGGCTATTCCATAATCTTTAATTTTTTTATATAAGCTTGATTTCGATATCTGTAAAGAAGCACAAGCTTGGTCGATATTATTATTTTTCTTAAGTAAAAGTGCGATAAACTTTTTCTCTTGCGAGTTGATAAATTCTTCTAAACTTTGATCTAACTTAATGATTTCGCTATTTTCAGGCAGGCCACTTGAAAATAGCAAGCGGCTAACATCTTCTTTGCGCACCATCGGTAAGGGTGAAGTTAAAACTAACTGTTCGCACACACGTTTTAGTTCGCGAATATTGCCTGGCCAGTCGTAAGCTTTTAAAGCTTCGAACGCCTCTTGGTCGAATTGTTTGTTGCGTTTAGCTTTTTCTTTTTCTAGAAAAAACTTAGCGATATCTGGAATATCTGCTTTGCGCTCACGCAGCCCCGGAAGGCTAATTTTATGAGCCGAAATTCTAAAGTACAAATCTTCACGAAACTTTTTCTCGGTGATCAGTTGTTTTAAAGGCTGGTTGCTGGCCGCGATCACGCGAACATCCACATGAAAAGATTCTTTAGAGCCAACCTTTTTAACTTCTCCAGTTTCTAAAAACCGTAAAAGCTTTGCTTGCTGTCCTAAAGGAAGGGCTTCGATTTCGTCTAAGAATAAGTCGCCACCATGTGCTGCTTCACAAAGACCAACTTTGTTTTGTTCAGCTCCGGTAAATGACCCTTTGATATGACCAAAGAATTCTGATTCAAATAAATTTTCAGGAATACCGGCGCAGTTAATCGTCACAAAAGGTTTAGCGCCTTCTTGTTGGGCGAGTAGGCGAGCGATAACATCTTTACCAGTGCCGGTTTCACCTTCGATTAAAACTGAACTGCGTTCACCCTTAAGCGAGGCCACAGTTTTTCTAACTTGTTCGATTGCAGGAGAGTTGCCGACCAGTGTTGTTTTTTTATGATTTGAGTATTCGACTTGGCGCAATTGCCAGTAGGCCATTATTTTTTCTAACACCATGGTCACTTCGGCAGCTATTAAGGGTTTAGCTAAAAAGCGTGCGGCACCAGCTTTAATTGCCATTTCCATGTTTTGACGGTTTAAATCACCCGACATCGAAACAATTTCAGTCTGTGGATTTTTTTTCAACAATTGCGAAATAATACTAGGACCGTCTGGAGTTTCGCCAACTTGTGATAAAATATGCATGTCGACCATAGCCGCATGATAAAAGACATGATCAGGGATCAAATCTGGTTTGGTGGCGATAAAAACTTTAAAGCCCGCAGGAGCCATCAGCTTTACAGAATTAGCAAGCATTGCATCATCATCGACGATGAGTAAATTAAGTAAATCAGTAGACATTGCATTATTCTATTCTAGAATAAATGCATGTCAAAAATTAAAATTTTACTTGCTGAAGGAATCCACCCCGTTGCTCAAGAAAAGCTGCAGGCAGAAGGATATATTGTTGACTTAATTAAGCACGCTCCGGCTGAAGACGAATATTTAAAACTACTTTCTCAATATCAGGTCTTAGGCATTCGTTCAAAATCAGAGTTGACGCCCAAAATTTTAAAAAACAACCCCCATTTGTTAGCGATAGGTGCATTCTGCATCGGCACAAATCAAATTGATTTAGCTACAGCGACTGAGGTGGGAATTCCTACTTTTAATGCCCCTCATAGTAACACTCGTTCTGTGGCCGAGTTAGTGATCGCTGAAATGATCGCACTTTCACGTCAGCTTTGTGATCGCAGCAGTATGGCACATCGTGGTGAATGGGTTAAATCTGCCGAGGGTTCGCGTGAAGTGCGTGGCAAAACTTTAGGAATCATCGGTTATGGGCATATCGGCAGTCAGCTCAGTGTTTTAGCTGAAGCCATGGGTATGCGAGTTGTTTTTTATGATGCCGTTAAAAAATTACCACTCGGAAACGCACAACCAAAAACAAAATTAGATGATTTGTTAGCGTCTGCTGATTTTATTAGTTTACATGTTCCAGAAACTCCTGAAACAAAAAATATGATTTCAAAAGATCAGCTGTTTAAAATGAAAAAAGGCAGCTTTTTAATCAATGCCTCGCGCGGCACCGTAGTTAATATTGAAGATTTGGTGTTAGCGATTAAAGAAAATCAAATCGCCGGCTGTGCGATTGACGTTTTTCCGATTGAGCCGGCCTCAAATAAAGAATCTTTTAAATCTGATTTACAAAATTTAAAAAACGTTATCCTAACTCCGCATATCGGTGGCAGCACTGAAGAAGCGCAGTATTCGATTGGCCTTGAAGTAGCTGAAAGTTTTCGTAAGTTTTTACAAACTGGAACTACCGCAGGAGCGGTGAATTTTCCGAATGTAGAGTTAATGCCAAAAACTAAGGTGACTCGCTTGATGAACGTGCATAAAAACGAGCCCGGAGTGTTAGGTGAAATCAATGGTTATATCTCAGAAGCCGGCGCCAATATTCAAGCGCAGTATCTTTCGACCGATGCAAAAATTGGTTATCTGGTGGTTGATCTTGAGATGGATAAAGCCAAACTTTCAGTGGTTCAATTGATTGATAAAATTCAAAAATCTTCGCGAAATATTAAAACCCACCAGGTGTTTTAGGTTAGCTGCCTCCGGCCCTCAATTTGTATCTTAAAAAACTGTGATTCAACGAGTGACGGTAAATCTATTTAAAGGGCTCGTCGGCCTATGGCTGATGCTATATCCATGTCTATCTTTTGGACAGGGGAGCACAAACGCGCGCTTACATGTTGTTTTTGACTTAGATTGGACTTTGTTAAATTCAACCACTGAGGCCATGGTGAAGGCAGAACCAGCCGGAACTTTCACCTTCGAAGGTAAATGGTACCGCATTGCACATGGCACTGCCGAGGCGATTAAAAAGCTGCATGAGCAGGGCATTGATGTTTCACTTTTTAGCGGTGGCAGCAGCGAGCGTAATGAATTCGCCGCAAAACTTATTCAACAACAAGTGAATGAGCTCTTAAAGAATAACGAATTTCAATTTAAACAGGTCTTAGATCTACAAGACTTATTGGTTGTAAGTGAAGATCCGAAGGCGCGTTTTGCCGAAAAATATAAAAAAGAATTATCACGATTTTTTGATATCGAGCGCACTTTGATTGTCGACGATATGATGGCTTTTAGTGTTAAGGGCCAAGAAAAAAACTTAGTTTGGTTAGGTAAGACTTATAACGATCGCCCACGTTTTGATTTGCAAAATATAGAAAGTATTGAGAGCAAAAATTATTCTGCGCCAGATTTTTCTGAGTGGCAGCGGGATTACTATAAAATTGTTACGGCTGTAACTGACATTTTAAAAGCCACGTTGATCATGCAAAAAAATAATGTTAGTTTGCCAGAGGCTTATTATACAGTTGATCCGTTTAAAACTAAATTTCCGATGTGCGGAAATCTATTCTGACCCATATAAGCTAAAGTTTTTGCTTTCAATGATTCTATTTTTAAAGGCCACTTTAACCGGCGTAACACATTTCTGACAAATCACTTGATAGTCTACAGATAAAACATCTTTTTTAAATTTAATGATCTCTTTACAGTGCGGGCAGACCACGCTGCCATGATGAATTTCATATTCAGCTTTTTCAGCTTTTAATGCTTGAAAAATGCCGATCACAAAAAATAATGGTGTAAAGAAAACATCATAGACGGGTATAAAAAAAGTGATAAAAGATAAACCCCAAAAAATAATTAACTTTTTTAAAACGTTTTTGATAACTTCGATTTTTAAGAAGTGGCGGACATACAAAGTGCCAGTTTGCTGTTCGTCACTGGGCGTGTAAGCCCGAATGAGAATTTGTTCCATACTTTGCCTCACCTTATGTATGACTATAGCAGAAATAAATAAAAAGGCAGGAGTTGATGCGAGTGACTAGCGCCCTGCTCTGCAAAAATGCTGTGCTCTGGCGATTGACATACAGTATGTGATTTAGTCGATCACTTTGCCCGGATTAATAATATTATCTGGGTCAAAAACTTTTTTGATGCCCTTCATAATTTCAATCTCAGCATTTGATCTGGTGTAATTTAAAAATGATTTTTTTGATAAGCCCACGCCGTGCTCGGCAGAAATACTTCCACTTTGGCTTTTAACGGATTGAAAAACTAATTCATCGACCTTGCGGCACTCTTTAACAAAGACATCTTTAGTCATGCCATCAGGGCGCAAGATATTGATATGTAAGTTACCATCACCAATATGGCCAAACCAAATCACTTCCCAGGTAGGATAAGCTTTAGTTAAAACTTGATCTAGCTCGGTCATAAAGGCCGGAACTTTTGATATGGCCACGGCGATA
>JAZKGG010000004.1:10876-37706 GCA_040386015.1 Bdellovibrionota bacterium
TTTTTATAAGGTGAATATTTTGATAACGATTCACTGATATCTTCGCGGTAACGCCAGAAAGCAGTGGCTTGCACTTCAGATTGAGAAATTACGCCGTCAATGATCATACCTTGCTCTAAACACGATTCAAAAACCTGCATGATTTTTTCTTCTGATTCTGAAGTAGGGCATTCAACTTCACACACCACATAAAAATCAGTCACAGTTTCGAAAGGTCGAGGCAGGTCGCCTGCTGAAGCTAAAACTTTTTGTAAGGCTTTTTCAGAAAACATTTCATAAGCCTGCATGTGACAATGTTTTTTAAACTCAGCGTAAACCTTCATAACAGACGACATGTGGTCTAGAGCTAAAACTAAAACTTTTAATTCAGGCGGTCTTGGAGCTAACTTAATTGTAGCTTCAGTGATAAATCCCAGAATGCCTTCGCTGCCGATAAACAGATGTCTTAAATCAAGGCCGGTCGCATTTTTGACTAAACCATTATTTAATTCTAAAATTTCACCAGTGCCGGTAACAACTTTTAATCCCACAACCCAGTCACGAGTTAACCCATAACGAACAACTTTAATGCCGCCAGCGTTTGTTGCGATATTGCCGCCTATTTGTGAACTTCCGCTGGCTGCGAAATCAACCGGATATAATAAACCTTTATCATGAGCGTAGTTTTGTAATGCTTCGGTGATCATGCCAGGCTGGATACGAACCGTGGCATCGGTTTCATTAAATTCTAAAACTTTATTCATACGCTCAAAACTAACAACGGCTTCACCGTGAATAGCACAAGCTGCACCGCTAAGACCCGTGCGCCCTCCGGAAGGCACTAATGCGATTTTGTGTTTACGTGCCCAGTGAACAATTTCAACCACGTCAGTTGTCGATTCAGGAAATAAAATAGCCGAGGCATTGATATCATAATACGTCGTCCAATCTTTACCGTAGTAAGATAGCGAGTCTGCATCGGTTTTAATTTGTTGAGGCGCTAAAGGTAGTTCTTTAAGGTATGCATCCATACCCTAAACTATCGCAAAGTTCTGATCCGAAAGAAAGAATATATTGGGCATAGACCCCATCCAGCAGTGGCAAGGCCATACAAACCTAAGGCGTAAAACCACAAAGGCCCACCAGCCACAGCATAAGCTAGGGCTAGTACAGAAAGTAAAAAACGAAAGGCTCTGTCCCACAGAGCCACATTACATAACATCGGCTACGCCTTTACTACACAACATCGATTAATTTTTAATCAAGTCTTGTAATTCGCCAGCTTGATACATTTCCATCATAATATCAGAGCCACCAACTAATTTTTTGTTAATGTAAAGCTGTGGAATTGTCGGCCAATTGCCGTAGTCTTTGATGCCTTGACGGATTTCTTCGTCTTCAAGAACATTTACATCTTTAAATTGTACGCCGATATCTTGTAAAATTGCAGTCGCGCGAGCAGAAAAACCGCATTGTGGAAACTGCTGCGTGCCTTTCATAAATAATACGATTTTGTTGTCGTTTAATAAACTATCGATTTTTGTTTTAGTGTCAGACATTTGATGTCCTCCTGTTTGTTATTTTGTAGCCGTTTTAATTGAAAGAGCATGCACTTCACCAGTTTTTAATTCTGGTCCGAAAGCTTTCATCACATGCTGGTGTTGTTCGATTCTAGATAACCCTTTGAACGCTTGGCTTTTTACCGCCACTTCCCAGTGGTCAGAAGTTCCTGTTGTATCAAAAACCTGAATTTCAGAATTCGGGTCAGCGTCGGGATAGTGTTCTTGCAATCTTTGTTTCATCTGATCTAATGTCATAGATATGAGTGATAACAAAAATTCATCAATGAAGCAAGGTGCGAAGCCTTTGGCATTAGCCCGATCTGTGCTGATCTTCACTATATTGCTTTTAGCTCTTTATTTAGGAATCAGAATCCTGTTTTTAGGATGGAATTTTGTACAATTTCGTCAGTTTACTGCTGCTGAATTAGCGCTTAGTTTTTTGCACGGGCTTAGGTTTGATGCTGTTATCGTTGTTCCAATCGTGTTTATTTCAGTGCTTGTTTTGTTAATTCCGAATAAATTTTTACGTTTTTTTGGTTTAATGACGATGACTTTTGGTCATGCGGCGCTACTATGTGGAAACTTTATTGATGTTGAATTAGTGAATTTTATGGGTCGCAGGTTCACCAGATCAAGCTTGTATTTAGCCGGTGAAGGGCAGAATCAAAACATGCTGCAATACGGATTCTTAGCCGCGGCAACACTGTTTGGACTCATTTTATTCGCAGTTATTTGTTATAAAATGTATCTCAAAATCCGCCTGGAAATAGTTCGTTCAACGTTTAAAAATAAAACTATTTCAGTCATTATGATGATTCCCTTTGTGATTGTTTTAGGTCGTGGTGGTTTTCAGCTTAAGCCGATCAGCTTTGTTGATGCTAAAATTTTATCTCATAATTACTCGCATCATTTAGTCTTAAACACGAGTTTTACATTTTTAAAAAGTTTTGGAAAAACTTCGTTTAAAAGAGAAAAGTATTTTTCCGAAACTGAGTTGTTAAAATATTTAAATCCCGCACAAACGACGAAAAAAAATGAAGCCCAAAAGGCGAGTGGGTATAACTTAGTGATTTTTATTGTTGAAAGTTTATCGAAAGAATATTTATCACCTAAGCGCACTCCGTATTTTGCTGAACTGATCAAAAAAGGGGTGTATTTCGATAAGTCTTACGCCAATGGCCGCAGATCTATCGAAGGCATTGCCTCAATTCTTGCGGGCATTCCAGCTCTTATGGAGGAGCCTTTTTTAAATTCTGAATTTGCTACAAATGAGTTTATGGGTCTTGGGCAGTTGTTTAAAAAACAAAAATACAACACGAGCTTTTTTCACGGCGCAAAGAACGGAACAATGCGTTTTAATGTCTTCACAAAAGCCAGCGGCTTTGATCACTATTTCGGTAAAAATGAATATCCTGATCTTAGTCAAGATGATGGTTTTTGGGGGATTTATGATGACCCCTTTTTACAGTTTACTTGCCAAAAAATGACAGATTTTAGTCAGCCTTTTGCTTCGGTGGTTTTTACGTTGTCATCGCATCAGCCCTATAAAGTACCCGAAGATTTTGATAAAACATATCTCGGTGAAAATAATGAAATTCCTGTTTTGAAATCGATTAGTTATGTCGATCACGCTATCAAAAATTATATGGAGTGCGCCAAAAAGCAAGCTTGGTTTGATAAAACCATTTTTGTCTTTATGGCCGATCACACAGGCCCTTCGTTAGACCCAGCAAGCTCTGACTTTGAACAACTCTTCGAGATTCCTATTTTATTTTACGCAAAAAATACCGAAATTTTACAGGGTTTAAACCCCAATCAATACGCGCAGCAAATTGATTTATTTCCGACGATAAATGAGCTTTTTAACTTGGGCTATATCAACACCAATCACTTAGCCAGATCACTGTATAGCCAAGGTCCAAAGACAATTGCGCTCTATACAGACCAGCATTACGAGCTGGTGGGGGACACTGAAAAAACCGAGAATCATTTAAAGGCGATTAAACAGTATTTCAGCCAAGGTTTATACGACAATCGCTTGTATTTTCCTCAGGTCAAAGGTAATTAAAAAAATCCTATGTCAGATTACGGCGATTATTTTACTCCGGCCTCCGAGTCACACCAAAAAATCGAAAAAGCAAAAGCTCGCGAAATGCGCCAATCCGTTTGGTGGAAGCAAGTGCTTGGCAAGGGCAAATGTTATCACTGTGAAAAGCAGTTTAAAGCCGAGCTTCTGACGATGGATCATCTCATTCCCATCGCTCGGGGGGGCAAGACAGATAAGAAAAACTGTGTGCCTAGCTGCAAAGACTGTAACACGAAAAAAGGCTATAAAACCAGAGCTGAAATGGCGATCGAAGAATTAGCAAAAAAACCTGAAGATTCTAATGAAGAATAATGGTCCTTAAAATGCAAAAAGCGAGACTGCTTACGCCATCTCGCTTTTATGACGTTCAGAATCTCCTTTAGAAAGGGGGAAACCGAATGCCGGATTTCATATTGATAATGAAGTATCGACAGAAACGGGTGACTGTTAAACGAGTTTTAAGTCTAGTTCTAAAAATTTTAATAATTTTAGAAAAGATTTTTAGCTTATTTAAAATTTTTCCATTCTAGAGGATTTTTTATGATCACCTTTCGTACGGTGTAAAAAAATAACTCACAGGAGATTTTAATGTCTGAAAACTCGATGGCTGTAAGCGCTATATTCTTCCGAAGGAAGATCACGTCGGAAGTTTTTCTGTTTTTTGGGGCCCTGTGACCTTAAACATTGTTATTTATCAGTTGAGCAGCGCATGGTCTTGAATGACTCATTTTGATGCAGAAACTATTCGTTGAGCATCAGGCCAGTTGTGGTTAGATTACAGAATGCAAAATACACATCCAATTATTATTCAAGGTGGAATGGGAATCGCAGTCTCTGACTGGAGATTGGCTAAAACGGTAGCACAAACTGGCCAGCTTGGTATCGTTTCTGGAACTGCGATTAATTCAGTATTAGTTAGACGTTTACAAGACGGGGATGCACAAGGTGATTCTCGTCGTGCTTTAAAAGCATTTCCTTCTCAGGAAATTGCACAGAAAATTTTAGACACTTATTTTATCGAAGGTGGACGTCCTAAGACTCAACCTTACAAACGTCCTCCGATGTTTGGCATTAAGTCTTCACAATTATTATTACAAACTACGGTCGCATCCTCTTTTGTTGAAGTGTGGTTAGCTCGCGAAGGTCACACAGGAAAAGTGGGAATCAATTTATTAGAAAAAGTTCACTTACCAAATTTACCGTGTCTTTACGGTGCAATGCTTGCCGGAGTTGATTATGTAATTATGGGTGCGGGGATTCCGCGCGAAATTCCGGGTGCACTTGATCTATTAAGTGAAAATAAAACCGCAAGTCTTAAAGTGCCTGTTGTTGGTATGGATGAAGATGTATTGACGTATTTTAATCCAGCTGAAGTGATGGAAAATACCCCTTTAGTTCCTTTAAAACGTCCTTACTTTTTTCCGATTGTTTCATCTGCCGTTTTAGCGATGAACTTAAAGAAAAAATCTACAGGCCGTGTAGATGGCTTTATCGTTGAGGGTCCTTTAGCCGGTGGCCACAATGCTCCTCCACGTGGACCAATGAAATTAAATGAATTAGGCGAACCCATTTATGGTGAGCGTGATGTTGTTAGTCTTGCAGATATGAAAGCGTTAGAACTTCCATTCTGGATGGCTGGCTACTACGCCACTCCTGAAAAACTAAAAGAAGTCCAGACACAAGGCGCACACGGTATTCAGGTTGGAACTTTATTCGCATTTTCTGATGAATCAGGCGTAGCTCTTGAACATCGTCAATTCGCTATTGAACAAATCAGAAATAATCCTCCTCCTGAAGGCGGCTGGATTTTTACTGATCCAAGATCATCTCCTACAGGGTTTCCATTTAAAGCGGCGCGCTTTCCAGGAACTATATCTGAAGAGAAACAGTACCTAAATCGCACGCGCATTTGTGATTTAGGTTATTTACGTCACGCTTATAAAAAAGAAGACGGAACCGTGGGACAACGTTGCCCTGCAGAGCCAGTTAAAGACTACATTAAAAAAGGTGGCCTTGAAGAAGATACTGTCGGAAGAAAATGTTTATGTAATGCTCTGATGGCTGACGTGGGCATGGGTCAAATCCAAGCTAACGGAGAGCCAGAACTTCCCTTGTTAACTGCAGGCGATGATTTAAATAACATCGTACGCATGATTAAACCGGGTAAAAATTCGTATTCAGCCAAAGATGTGATCGCATACCTTCTAGCTTAAGTTATAATCTCGTAGGCCCGGATTTTATGGCATTGTGTTTAAAAAATAGCGTAAACATCAAGTTTACGCTACGCACAAGGCGCTTATTTAGTCCAAAGGCTTGCTTTTTTCGCCTAAAAACCCCTTCAATAATAATTGATCGCTGATAGTAGGCGTCGTTTTATGTTATTGAAAGGCCTTGTTTTGAGCAAAATTACGAAAAGTAGTACGGCAGAATATTTCGCGAAAAACCTTCAGCAAGTAGGGTTTTCATCCCCTTTAAAAGCAGTTTTAACCACTCTTAAAGAGGCTGTTGATAACTCATTAGATGCCTGCGAAGGCGCTGAAATTCTTCCTGAATTAGAAATTGAAGTTAAAAAAGTTGGTGTTGGATCTACAAAAAATACCGATTTAATTAAGATTGTAGTTGAAGATAATGGTCCCGGAATCGATGGCGATGATTTAGCTAAGGTTTTTGGAGAGTATTTAGCCTCTTCTAAGTTTGGCCGTGGGCAATGTTCTCGTGGACAACAAGGTATTGGGATTTCTGCAGCGACCACATGGGCGCAAATGACCAACGCAAAAGGTGTTCAAGTTATCTCTAAAACTAAAGGCATGCGCAAAGCAATTTCTGCGCAAGTTGACGTCGATATTAAGACAAATACCGGTATTGTACGTAATAAAGAGACTATGGAATGGAAGAAAAACAACGGAACTCGCGTTGAATTCTTGATGGATGGCCGTATCCAAATGAACGGTGACGGTGGTCTTTTAACGTATATTGAAGGTACTGTTCTAGTTAATCCGCATTTAACCGTAACTTATAAATTAGGTGATACTGATAAAGGAAAAATCGAGCGTGTTTCGAATGAAACTCCCGAGATTCCTGAAGCCACTTTACCTCATCCGCACACGTTTAAACTGGGTGAATTTATCACTCATTCTCACTTGTATGGAAAAATCAGCCTTTCTAAGTTTTTAAAGACAGGATTTTCACGCATTTCTGACCAAAGTATCAAAGATTTCGTAAAACACGGAATGCCCAAAGGCCTTGTTGATAAAAATCTTAGCTCTATGAGCGAAGATGATTTCAAAAAAGCTTTCCAAGCTGTTCAAGCCACTGAATTAATGGCTCCTTCAACTAAATCGGTTTTAACTGTAGGTGAAGATGCACTTGCAAAATCGATTGAACGTTTAGGCCAAGTGGATTTCTTATCTGTAGTGACAAGAAAACCAACGATTTGTGACTTTAAACCTGTGGTTGTCGAAGTGGCTTTAGCGCGCTTTATCAACCGAGGAGCCGAAGGCGAACCAGTTCAACTCCTGCGTTTTGCCAATCGTGTTCCATTACAATTTGATAAATCAGGTTGTGCGATCACTTGGGCGATTGAATCTGTTAACTGGAAATCTTACGGTTTAGGTCAGCCTAAAGAATCGTTACCTCAAGGGCCATACGTTTTTGCGGTTTCAATTGTGTCTCCGTTTATTAAATTTAAAAATGCGTCGAAAGAAACAATCGATGCTTCTGATGAATTAGTTGAAGAAATCCGTCGTGCTTTAATGCAAGCCGGGCAAAAACTTTCGCGTCATATCAAACATGAAATGAAAGAGGCTGATTTAGAAAGAAAATTAGCGCATATCGAGCAATTTGGACCAATTTTGGTCGAAAAATTAGTTTCTATCTCGGGAGCTAATGCTTCGAGAAAGAAAAAAGCTGAAGAAGGATTACGTAAGATTTTAGGACGTGATTCTGATGAAGCTGTAAATCAATTAGAAGAAGCTCAAACAAAATTAGCTGCGCAAAAGCAAAAAGAAGCTAAAAAAATGAGTTCAGCTGATGAAGCTGATAAAGGGTCAAACTAGATGGCATTAATCAAAGTTCGTGAGTTAAGACTAGATATTCCTAAAGAAGCTAAGAACTTAGCTGAGAAAATGCTTTCTGATTTAGAAAAATCAAAAAGACCTTACTTAGAAGCGGTAAAAACTTCGTTAGATAATTCAAATTATAATGCAAAAGTCGGCTATTTAACTCCTGGAGATAAAATTGTTCGTACAGAACTTAATGTTTCTTCGGTGCAAAAATTAGCACGCGTTGTTTTCATGTTAGAAATTTTACTACGCAATTTAGATATTGGCGCGGTAAATACGAAGCGTGAATTGTACTATATCTGTAAAGGTTTGATCAAAGGTGATGGCAAATACAAACCTTTGGATTTTGATGATCAAAATGAATCAGACGGTATTATCGATTTTATCGGTGATATGTTAGAAGTTTATCGTGAAGAATTAAACTGCTACGCCAATGATCGCGGTGGACAAACTTACTCACAACAATTAGTTGTGACCGAGACACTTCCCGACGGAGATAAAGCCGTAGTTGATTTATCATCACTTGGAACAACGCCGTTTCAGCCAAAAAACAGACCACAATCTTTAAAACTTAAAGCGAAAAAGAAAATCGATTTCTGCTTGGTTGTAGAATCTGAAGGTACTGCGGGCACGCTTCAATCAATGGGTTTCACAAAACGTAACAACTGTATTTTGATGGGTGCTCAAGGAGTTCCGTCGAATGGTGTTCGTGGTTGGTGTAAATTGATCGAAAATCAGCTTGATGTCCCGATGTATTTCTTCGGAGATCTGGATGCCTACACGATGCAAAATATCTTTCGTACGTTAAAAGCGGGATCTGCCGCTTCATTAATTCGTAACGGAGATTTCTCGGCACCGAACGTAAGATTCTTAGGAGTTTTACCAGGCGATGTAAAAAAATATGATCTTCCTCATTACAAAGTTAAAGAATCTGATCCTGCTGAAGCAAGACAGCTTAAAAAAGCAAAAGATGCTTTAGAGAACGATCCATTCTTTCGTGATAAGAAAAATAAAGAGTTGTCAGATATTTTACGTTGGTTAATCAAAGAAAAAATTCGTTGCGAGCAGCAAAGTTATTTCTCGGTTGATCCAAGAGATCCGATTAAAACTGAAAAAATTATCTTAGAAAAAATTAAGCGTGGAGATTACGTTTAACGAATAAGAAGGGGCTTCAATGAATAAATGTTCTCGCCTTTTAGTTTTGATATTAGCAGCCGTTTTAGTGGGTTGTGGAGACAAGTCTAACAATAATACTGATGGCGCTGTCGAAGAGTTGCGAAACAGAATTGATTGGAACTCGATACCTTCAGAGTATAATCCAAGTGTTTTTGAAGAAGACTTTAATACACAAGATGTTAACCGTGTCTTCGTTGATATGTTTGGTTTTGATGATGATGTCGAAGTTGTCTATACAGACTCGCTCGCAAAAGACCAAGGTTACTTAAAAATATATACAGTCTTAAAAGGTTCTGGCAGCCGCGGAAGCTTTAGCTCGACGATCGAGAAAAAGAATTTAAATCTAGAAAGATTTGGTTCGTATCGATGTTCTATTCAAATTAAAAATAACAAAATCGCTGAACTTGAAGGTCTCTGTATAGTTCGGGTTCAGGTTTACTTACCAGTAGGCGCTGAGCTAGAGGTTTATAATATAAACCAGCTTTTAACCAGACGCTTTATCGCCATGGATAATCAAACTTTTATTAAAAATTTCAAAAGTGCTAGTTTTAAAGAAAATAAAAATGCAGTCATAAATGATTATCTTTCATCTTATGCTGCGATAAATAAACGGCCAGCTTTACTGAGCGCTGAGCTTGGTGTTGTGATCGATGGGTTTAGTTTTTCAGATAAATTAGAAGCTCTTAAAAAACTTCAGGCCTATGTTGTTGACCGCGAAAATATAGGACAAATGATTGATTCTAAATTCAGTCATTTTGATCGCCCCGAAGCCCGTAGGATCTGCGGATTATAAAGATAAAAAAACGCCAGGTGTGTTTACGCCACGAAGGTGTAAAGAGCCATAAACACATAGACACAGTCCTCTCAGGAGTATGTTTCATGCCTCGCCAATCAGCTGACACGTGGCGCGTCTTGATTTAACAAGATAAAGTTTAGCTTTTGGGCTAGCTTTCTGACTATAAATATGACATGTAATCGTTTCTTGAAAGCCGCCAATATGAGGGTTTCTAGGCTTATGGCCAAAAAGGCTCTGAAATATTGGCGCTTATCTTGTATATAAAGTCCTAATTGTTCGTTTGGGGGAAAAATGAAACTAGTTACCACAGCACTTATCACGTCTTTGCTTATATTAACGGCTTGTACGCAGAGCCAAAATAGCAAATCTAAACTGATTCCGTTATTACAGGATTCACAAAATATCATCAGCACGCGTCCACAGAATCAAACGCATGTGATGGCTTTAGTGAAATTAAAAACTCCTGCACTTCTTGAGACGTCTGCCAAAGAAGAAGGTGTAACTATCGTAAATAACGATCAAGCCACTTCAATTGCGAGCGAGCAAGAAAAAGCCATCGCTGATATGAAAGCCATTTCTGCTGATGTGCAAGTGATCTACAAATACCGTTATGTTCTTAACGCGGTAGCAGTCCTTGCTCCAATTGCTGTTTTAGAAAAATTAAAATCAGTTGGCACAATCGCTTCTTGGGAAGGTGTCGGAACATTTGCTCGTCCAATCACTTTTAAAACAGATGCTTTGGCTGCAGCGACTAAAACAATCACTGAAAGAAACTCTTCAAAATTTATTGGCGCTGAAAAACTAAACCTTGCTGGTCTTACTGGTAAAGGTATTAAAGTCGGCGTTCTTGATACAGGTATCGATTACACTCACGCAATGTTTAAAGGTGTGGGAACTCCGGAAGCTTACAAGGCTATCGATCCAGTTAAAGAAGCTTTAGGATTTCCAAGTGAAAAAGTTCGCGGTGGTGTGGATTTAGTAGGAACAACCTACGATTCAGGCTCACCAGACTTTTTTCACCGTGTACCTAAACCAGATTTAAATCCACTTGATGAAGGTGGTCACGGAACTCACGTTGCTGGAACAATTTCTGGCGTGGGTGATAATGTAACTTCTTATAATGGTATGGCTCCAGATGCTGACCTTTATGCGATCAAAGTTTTCGGTGCAGAAGGTTCAACTTCTGACATGGTCGTCATTGCTGGTCTTGAATTTTCAGCTGATCCCAATGGTGATGGTGATTTACGTGACCAATTAGATATTGTGAATCTTTCACTAGGTTCTGGTTACGGTAATCCAAAAATTCTTTACGCTGAAGCAGTAAAAAATCTTGCTCGTGGCGGAACAGTATCTGTGATCTCTGCAGGTAACTCTGGCGCAAAAGATTATATCGTGGGTGCTCCGGGCACTTCGACAGAAGCTTTATCAGTAGCAGCTAGCATTGATGATGGTGATCACAACTGGCACTTCACGGCTTCTATTGTAAAAGCCGGCGCTGAAGAAATTTCTGTAGAAACTATCGAAGCAGCAACCTCTAAAAAAGTTTCTGAATCAGATGTGATCGGTGATTTGGTTCATGTTGGAACAGCAGCAGCTGATTTAACTGAAGAGCAAATCGCTGCAGTAAAAGGTAAAGTGGCTTTAATCGATCGTGGTGTTGTTACATTTAACGATAAAGTTAAACGTGCGGTAGCAGCTGGCGCAATTGGTGTTGTTGTTGCTAATAATCAAGAAGGCTCTGCTTTCACGATGGGAACAACAGATAAATTCGAAATTCCTGCAATCATGATCACTAAAGCAGTTGGCGCAAAAGTAAAAGCAGCTCTTATTGCCGGCGAAAGTGCATCAATCCAATTTAAAACTGATAAGACAATTGAAAAACCAGAGCTTATTGATACTTTAACTGGTTTCAGTTCAAAAGGTCCACGTTCAATTGATGGTTTTTTAAAGCCAGAAATTTCTGCTCCAGGTAGCGATATTATTTCTGCTGACATGGGCGCAGGCGCAGGCGTTGTTAAACTTTCTGGTACTTCAATGGCCGCTCCTCATATGGCTGGCGTATTAGCTTTAGTTAAGCAATCTTTCAAAAATCGTGAAATCGAAGTTTCGGCATTAGATTTAAAACACGTTTCTATGGGTACAGCTAAAACGATTGGCGATACAGTTGGTCGTTACGCAGTGACTCGTCAGGGTTCAGGCCGTATACAAGCTGATGTTGCAGCAATGTCAGAAATTATCGCTGCAGAGCCTTCGGTATCTTTTGGTGAAATCAATATCGAAGCGAAAAAAGTTGTTAAATCAGTTCTTCATTTAAAAAATGTTGGCACTGTGGATAAAGCGGTGAGCATTGAATTCGTAGGTAATGAATACGTCACGTTAACAAACGCTCAGTCAGTAACTTTAAAAGCTGGCGAATCAACGGCTGTGAAATTATCTTTCACACTTGATGCGACAAAAATGAAAGATGCTTACGTTCGTGAAATGGACGGTTGGGTATTAGTTAAAGCAAATGGCGTTGAATTATACCGCGTACCAGTTTTAGCAGTAGCTCATAAACTAAGTGCCATCGTATCAAAAGGTTTAACAGTTTTATCATCAGCAAACGATGCTGAAGGTTCGGCTGCTGAATTAGCTCTTAAAAATGAATCAGCAAATGCTGGTGAAGCGTTATTATTCAATTTATTAGCTAAAGATGAACGTAAACCACTAGCTCCATCATTTATGAATGCTGATTGTGATTTGCAAGCTGTAGGTTACAGAATCGTTGAAAAAGAAACTGATGCAGGCGTTGAGCAATTCGTTGAATTCGGTGTTAAAGTTTACAAACCAATGACAACTTGGAATGCATGTGATGTTTCTATCTTAGTTGATAGCGATAAAGATGGCGTAGTTGAGCAAGAAATCTTAGGTGCAAATACAAAATCTATTCCCAATGAAACAGCTGAAATTTTTGCGTCAACTTTAATTGATACAATCAAAGCTCGTGAAATCAGAAAAGCTTTCGAAGTCAAAGTTGAAGCCGCGAAAAACGATGCAGTCGCACTAGCCGCTTTAAAAGATCAAGAGAAGTACACTGAGGCGTTAGTTGATCAACAAGATCTAACGGTATACAACAACTCAACTGTGGTTATTGTACAGGCGCGTATCAGCCAGTTAAAACTAGATTCAAAAAACCAATTGAACTTTAAAGTTGTAGTCACTCACAACGAACAAGCTTCAGTGCAAATGGATGACGACTTAGCAAACCAAAAAATGCTGTCAGTTTCTATGTTAGCTGATGATCAATCTTTTGTTGGTCTTGGTGAAGCTCAAGCGGTTAACGCAGGGGCGACTTCGACTGTTGAACTAACAAAAGGTCGTGGCATACAATCATTATTAGTGTTGTTACCACAAAATAAAGTGTCATTCTCAGATGCTTTAAACGATCTACAATTGTTAATCTTAAAACCGGAATTTAAAGCTCCGTAGGTAGGCCGTCCCTTTTTCGGGTGCAGCGTGTAAAATAAAAAAAGGCTGGTGATAAACCAGCCTTTTTTATTAATTGCCGCAACTTTTCATGTACAGATAATTGCCCGGTCCAATGTAGGCAGTGAACAGGCTTCCTGTTGCCATTGACCGAACTGATGTTGCATTCCATCCGCCAAGACCAAAATTAGCAGGTGTGGCTGCAACTGGAGTTGTTTCTACAGCATTGGTACTTGCACTTAAAATGCTTGCGGTGCCAAAAAGCGGGCTAGCTGCACTAGTCGCGCTATAGTAAAGATGCCCGTTGCCGCCAGCACCATTGTTGTAAATAACTTCAGGGTAGCCTTCGACCGTGAAACTTAACGAGGCATTTAGTAAACCATCAGTGGCTGCCGCAGTTAAGCCGCTGACCCCCGCCGAGGATTCCACGATTCCATTTCCTAGATTCACCCAGTTTGCAGAACTTGTACAAGATGCAAATGCTGATGTGCAGGATTTGTACCTCACTAAGTTCGTCGCGCGTTCATAAAAAGCTAATGCGGGCTGACCGCTGACTGGATTTAGTTTTACTCTTAGACCCATTCCCATCGTGCCAGAAATAATTTGCGCGGCGGCTGTCCACGTAGCGCCACCATTAATGGACTGCGTGTAGCGAACAGACGTGTTAGTTGTATCATGATAAGCTAGAACAATTTTTCCCGAAGTGTTATAGTCCGCACTTAATTTTGAAAATTGATTTGTGCCGGTATCAAGTAAAGTGTTGTTAGACCATGTTTCGGTTGTCGAATTAAACTGCGCCGTGCGTACAAAGCGAGTGGCAGCACCAGAGTTAGACACAAACATTACCGGAGTTGCAACGCCCGCTGAGTATGACATGGCTAGTGCTACATTATTTACTGCTGGTAATGTCGCAGCGGCTGCAGTTGCTACCGGAAACTGGTATTGCGTCCAAAGTCCTGAACCATCTGATTGTGAATTTGTTAATAAAAAATATCTTAAGGTGTTTGCATCATAGTAGGCGATCCAAGGCTGGTCGTTATGATCGAAAGCCAGACTTACACTGTGCGGAGAATTTGCCGTTCCAATATCAATCATCGTCCAAGAATCAGTGCTTAAATTGCCAGTACGGTATTTGTATTTTAAACGCCCGGTGGTCGCTGATCCAACTGAAAAATCTATGTAGGCTATAGCAGGACGGCCAATCGAAGTTGTTGCTACTGAAATTGTATTTGGTAATTGTGCGGTTAATAATTGTACCTGACCAGTGACATCAAGTGGGATATTGCCAAAAACTAATCCTGTAGCAGAAGATGGCGAAGCTAGTGTCGTTGATGCACATCCTGTTGCTCCTGTTGGGCAATGAGAAAACGCAAGGACTACATTTCCAAGGGTTTGTACTGGGGTTCCGGCTGCGGTGCGTCCGTAAGTTAATAAAATTTGATCGCTGTTCGTATCAACGGCTAATCCGCCACGTGTTAGGCCAGCGGCTGCAATTGTTGTGGTTTCTACGCTGGCTACAGCATTCCAGACTGTTGTAATTGTACCGGATGAATTAAAATATCTGACGTTGGCTGTACCCTCATTCACCACAAGATGAAATTTGTTATTTGCATCTCGCGCCAGACTTCCGTAGGCATTGGCTAGTGTTGCTGCCGTTGCAATCGAGCGGCTAGTGGCATTGAAAGTCAGAGCACCTGTAGCACAGTTGCCGGTATTTTGGGTGTACGCCCGCAATTCATTTCCTGTAGCTCGGCGTGCAACAACATTAAACGGTTGTGAAGATGCAGTATTAATATCAAGCTTAGCGACAAATTGATTGGCGCCAGTGGCGTTGGTGCCATCAGTAATTGCGGTGTTGCTCCAATTCGCTGGAGTCAAACAACTACTTAAAGTAGATTGCGTACAGCGGGCAATAATTGAATTAACAGTTCCTGGATAAGCGACATAAGGGTAATATACGCCGCTGCCAGCATTACAAAATTTAATATCTGCAGAATTTGAAGAGTTACTTGCTGTGTTTGAAATAAAATTACCGACAACACCCATGCCCGCATAATTGCTAGCGGTTTCGCAATTTGCACTACATAAAATAACTCGGGAAGAAGTTCCCGCCGCATTAATGTAAAATACGCCGACTTTATCATCGGGACTAACCGTAGCTTCTACAGCTCGTGTGGTCATTGTAGCTATATTTTCAATGACAGTTACTGTCCAAGTGCTTGAAGCAACGCTGGCCGAGGCTCTTGATGCCATGTAAATCGCGGTCGCGCCGTTGGCCCAAAAAATTAACGGTCTGCCATCAGATAAATAAACTAACTTAACAAAGTTGTAAGTTAGTCCTGCAGAGACGATTTCTAAATTATATTTAGAACCATCCCAGTAAAGAAATTTTAAGCCAACGATGCTTGCATCATTATAAATAAAAGCAGGGTAGTTATTGGCTGGGTTAATCGCGGTATCAGAAAAAGCACCACGGACTCCGGCAGTTGCTGCAACAGAACGTTCGCCGTAGTCTAAGATCTTGGTTGTCGGCGTCGTGCACATATTTGATGTAACAGTTGAACCAAAACTCGGCAGTGGCACCGGAGGTGTTACCAGAGGCGTGGTTACGTTACTGACAGTACCAGCAGTATCAAAGCAGGAATGAAAAAATAGGGCCATCAAAACAATAGAACAATATTTAAAATAATTTTTAAAAGTCATAACCTGCTCCTAGCAGAAACTGAAATTTTTCAGATTTTTCTTTAGCGTTTAATGTGCCGCGGTTTCCTTGGCCATCGTAGGAAGTTGATTCAATTGAGTATTCAGATTTATGGGCGATTGACCAAACATCATTCAATAAATATTTCGCCACGTATCCCAGCTGAATATTGTAAGAATGTTGGTTAAAGCCGGTGTTTGTTCCGAGCTCTTTTTTGATAAAGGGTAGTTCAAAGTCGGCAAAAATATGAACCGCTAAATCTGACTTATGCCAAACTGAACGTTCGATATAAAAATCAATGGCATGGGATTCTGAGCTGCTTAATAAAATATTCGGCGCTGTTTCGTCGGCGGTCACTTTGTAAAAACTGTAACCAGCACCAACGTTATAATTTTCTTTGGCTGCAATAAACTTATAGTTTAATTTTGTCTGGTCAGTATGGATTGAGCTTGGGCTCAGTGAAGCCGGAACAGAGATGTTATGGTTTGATTTAAGTAACGAAAAGCGATGCTGTGTTGTGCTTTCAAAATCCTGATAAGAATAACTTATTGCGTAAGCTTGCCCCGCCGCAATCGGCTGTTGGGCGTTAAATTGATCACTATCTAAACTGTACTTAAACAGGCTAGGGCCGTAATATATCTGTACTTTGTGAATGGCAGTTGCTTGCACGTAGTCGATTTTAAAAACTAGTAATAAAAACAGAAAAATCTTTTTCACTACGGCTCCCAGTCTAAGTACAGTAAATCTTTTAGTAGCTCATCGACTTTTTTCTTTTCGTCAGCGGGTAAGCGCTTAGAATATTCACCAAGTAAGGCAGCCAGTTTTTGTGTTTGTGCATACATTCCTAGTGGGAATACAGTTGAATTGAATAAGTTGTTTGCTGCGGTCGTCATGCTTTCAATGCGCATGACGACCGCAGAGTTAAAGATGGCTTTATGATAAAGGATTGAAGCAGGGTTTACTTTGCTCCAGTGGAATTTCGCATTGCCGTAACTGTTTAAATGATAATAAATGTTTCCCAATAGAAAATATTCGCCATCAGATTTCTTATTAACATTTTTTAAGCGCGATAAAATTTTGGCGTATTTTTTTGCTAAATACAATTGACTGTCTGTGGTAGATAGAACAGCTGTTGGTGCAGTGCTTGGTTGGGGAGTAGTAGCGGCGGCCATTTCAAAGTCGCTCTTTTTTTGAAATAAAGAATTTTGCAATTTTTTGGCCGTTTGAATGTTAGATGCATTTTGAGTGGTTGCCATAAACCGACTTAAAATATCAAACGCTTTTTGTGATTGTTTTTGTTGGCTGTAAAGCTCAAATAACGCAGTTACAGTTTCTAGTTTGTCTGGGTTTTTATTAAAGGATAATAGGTACATTTTTTCGGCCTGATCGAAGTTTTTTATCTGTTGGTAGTAGCGGCCAATTTCGATAACAACAGCAGAGTGCTCTTGGTAAGCGCTTAAATGTTGGTTGAAATGATCTAATTTGAAATTTGTGTTAACAACTTTAGTGACTTTTAAATAACCTAAAAAGCAATTCGGTGAAACTTCAATAGCTTCTAGGCAGCGCTTATACAATTCTGGTAACTTTTCAGAAAGCTGCTGTTTTATGAATAATTCAGCCTTTAACAAATAGGCTTTTTCAGTGGGTTTAGCTTTTAAAAAATAGAGATCAAGGTCGGATTTTGCTAATGGTAGATTGTTTAATTTTAGATGTAATTCAGCCCGCTTAAGATTAAGTGCAAGATCTGATTGGTGGCTGATATATTTATCAAGGTAAGAGACAGCTTCATCCGGACGACCTGTGGCCAGTGAACACTCAGATAAAATAGAATAGAAATTTTCTTTTTGCGTAACATGTGGAAGCATGAATTTGGCTTTTTCGCAGGCGTAGACAGGCTTTTTGCTGATTAAATATTCTTTGGCTAGTTGATGGTTGAGCTGAGCATTAAAAGGAGCATTTTTTATTTTTGCATTTAATAGTGCAATGAATCTTTCAGTTAAATTATTGGCGGCATAAAGTTGGGAAAGTTTATGAAGAATATAGATTTCATTTTGTTTGTCAGAATCGAGCAGTCGTTTCAAATTCTGAATGGCTGCCAAATCATTATTATTCGCTAGAAGATTTTCAACAACTTCATAACTATTAAAATGATCGTTTTTAATGAAAACAACTTCATCTGCATTCACATTTAATGTAAACAAGATGGTTAATAAAATTAGTTTCACAGGTGGGCCTCCAAAGTTTTCATAGCATCTCATCGGACGTGAAGTGTAAGCACTAAAGTGAGACTGAACCTTTGTCCAGCGTCGAGTCCAGTGTTATTTCATAAGCGACTTCTTACTTCGTTTTAAGCAAAATATTTTTGCGATGGTCTGGGGCTAATTTCTCGATGGCATAGCGAAGCATCATGCGCGGCATCTTTTTACCATGACGCTCAATGAATGTTAGCAAACGTTTTTGATCTCGTTTTCCGGCTTCGCGAATCATCCACCCACAGGCTTTGTGCATCAGATCTTCTTTTTCAGTTAAAAACTTTTGCGCCAGTTTAAATGTTAAATCTAGATCTTGTTCTCGAATCAATGCGAATGTTCCCACCATAGCAATGCGTTTATCCCAATGAGCTTTAGATTGCGAAAGTTTTTCTAAGATCGAGACATCTTTAATTAAATGACAGTAGTTGCCGACAATTTTGTGGGCCGACATATCGACTAAATCCCAATTGTTCACAAATTTTTTGTGTTTAAGGTATAAACTGACAATGGCTTTTTTGTTTTTCAGATCTTTAGTGCGGCGATAGTTTTCAACTAAGATATGTAATCCTAAAGCTCGATCTTCGTGAATGGGGCTGTGTAAAAGCTGAGAAATATCATTTGAACTAATTGTTAGAAATTTCATAGCGATTGCACGGTTGCTGGGTACATCGACGCCGATAAAACGGTCGCCTTCACCGTATTGACCAGGGCCGGTTTTATAAAAATATAGCAATGCTTTTACGCGCCGAGGATTAGCGATTTTTCGAAGTGCTTTTTGTGCAGAATTTAAATTTTTCATCTAAAATAATCCCTTACTTAATTCAAATAGGTGTGCCGTGAATTCTTCGATCGCGGGTTGGGTTGCAATATTCTTTCGTGAAATTAATTTAATTTCGCGGCTGATCGACGGCGAAAATAAGCTATAGCCTTTTTTGGGAATGTTTAAATGTTGGGCCATGCCTAAAGGAATTATGCCGTTACCAAAACCTTCTTTCACCATTTGTGAAATCGCTGCAAAAGATTCAACGAATACAAAATCAGAAGATTTTAGTTTCGAGTTTTTTAAAAGTTTATCTTCGAGGTTGCGCCAAGTTCCAGAATTTTTTTCAATAGTGATCACTTTAGTGGTTTCACTGGCCGCATCTTCATCAAATTTATTATAAATAAAGACCAGCGGCTCTTCAGTAATACGTGCCGAAAATAAATTACTGCTGCTGGCTGAAGATGAAGGGATGCATAACCCTAGATCGTATCGGCCTAGTTTTACGTTTTCCTCGACCAGGGTGCTTCGATGAACATGAAGGTCAAATTCAATATTCTTAATTTTACGCCCTGCTTGCTTGATCAGTTTTGGCCCCCAAGTGGCTGCGATCGAGTCAGAAAGTGCAATTGAATAGCGCATGATGCCATTTTCTGGTTTTAGCTGCTTCAAACTTTTCAATTCTGTGACAAGTGGTCGTGCGCGTAGCAGAAACTCATGGGCCTGAGCGGTTAGTTTCACTCGACGTCCATCGGGTTCAATAAGTTTAAAACTGACTTCATTTTGCAGCGCTTGGAGGCGTTTACTCACTGCGGATTGAGTTAGGCGCAGTTGAGCCGCTGCCTCGCTGACAGTTCCGGTTCTTTCTAGGGCAATAAGAGCTTCGATACCTTCTAGCATAAAGTCATGTATTCCTTTTGAGACTACATTATATTCCGTTTATTCTATTTTTTCAACAAAGGTTTTAGCCGAGAATGAAAACGTACTGATAAAACCACTTTAAAGGAAGCCGTGCCGAAGGCGCGCAAAGGAAAAGAAGATGGCAAAAATCGAAACATCACCAGAAATGGTGAAACAAGTTTACCAAACCACACGTACAAAAACAGATGTGATTCGTAAACGCCTAAATCGTTCATTAACTTTAGCAGAAAAAATTATCTACGGTCACTTAGATGATCCACAAAACCAAGAGATCAACCGTGGTTCTTCGTTCTTACTTTTAAGACCAGACCGCGTAGCGATGCAAGATGCGACAGCACAAATGGCGATCTTACAATTTATGTTAGCTGATAAACCTGAAGCAGCAGTTCCATCGACTGTTCACTGCGATCACTTAATCCAAGCTCACTTGGGTAAAGAAAAAGATATGGCTGCTTCAAACATGACGAACAAAGAAGTTTTTGATTTCTTAGCGACAGCTTCTTCTAAATACAACATCGGTTTCTGGAAACCAGGCGCTGGTATTATTCACCAAGTAATCTTAGAAAATTACGCTTTTCCAGGTGGATTAATGATCGGTACAGATTCTCACACGCCAAACGCGGGTGGTTTAGGTATGTGTGCTGTGGGTGTTGGTGGATCTGATGCATCGGATGTAATGGTTGGCCTTCCTTGGGAAGTTAAAAATCCAAAATTAATCGGTGTTCACTTAAAAGGTAAAATGAGTGGTTGGACTTCTGCAAAAGATGTGATCTTAAAACTTTGCGGAATGTTAACTGTAAAAGGTGGAACAGATAAAATCGTAGAATACTTCGGCGATGGCGCTGATGCGATTTCTTGTACTGGAAAAGCTACAATCACAAACATGGGAGCTGAATTAGGCGCAACTTGTTCTGTGTTTCCATATGATACAAAAATGTCTGGTTACTTAAAAGCCACTGGTCGCGCAGAACTTGCAGCGATTGCTGATGAGAATAAAGATATCTTACGCGCTGATGATGATGTTATCGCTAATCCTAAAAAATATTTCGATGAAGTTTATGAAATCGACTTATCTTCATTAGAGCCGCACTTAGTTGGACCTCATACGCCAGATTTAGCTCGTCCGATTTCTAAAATCGCTGAAGAAGCTAAAGCTAACGGTTGGACTTTAAAATTGTCTTCTGCTCTTATTGGTTCGTGCACGAACTCTTCTTACGAAGATATTGGTCGTTCTGCTCACTTAGCAGAGCAAGCGATGAAAATCGGCGTAAAAATGGCTCAACCATTCTTGGTAAGTCCTGGTTCAACACAAATCCAAAACACAATCACTCGTGATGGCCAAATGCACACGTTCGAAGCGGTTGGTGCAACGGTACTTGCAAATGCTTGTGGCCCTTGTATCGGTCAATGGAAACGTGACGACATCAAGCACGGCGAAAAAAACACGATCATCACATCGTTCAATCGTAACTTCCGCGGTCGTAATGATGCCAACATGGAAACTTTGGCTTTCATCGCGTCTCCTGAAATCGTAATGGCTTTAGGTTTAGCAGGTCGTTTAGATTTCAATCCATTAACTGACGAATTAGTTGGTCCAAATGGTAAAGTGAAATTAACTCCTCCTTCAGCACCTGAACTTCCTGAAAAAGGCTTCGTACCTGATACAACGGGTTACCAAAAACCAGAAGGTGCAACAGCAAAAGTGGCGATCGCAGATAACTCTCCACGTTTACAATTCTTAAAACCATTCACTAAATGGGACGGAAAAGATTTCGAAGGTCATCAACTGTTAGCAAAAGCTAAAGGTAAATGTACTACAGATCATATCAGCCCAGGTGGTAAATGGTTAAACTTCCGTGGTCACTTAGATAAAATTTCTGACAACATGTTGTTAGGTGCAGATAATGCATTTTTACCAGGTGTTATCGGTAAAGGTAATAATCAAATCGACGGTTCGCAAAAAGAATTTGCAGCGGTCGCGCGTGATTACCAAGCGCATGGCAAACCTTGGATGATTATCGGTGATGAGAACTACGGTGAAGGATCTTCTCGTGAGCACGCAGCGATGAGCCCAAGGTTCTTAGGCTGTACTGCAGTTATCACTAAATCTTTTGCTCGTATTCACGAAACAAATCTTAAAAAACAAGGTGTGTTAGCGGCGATGTTCGTAAATCCTGCGGACTACGAAAAAATTCAAGAAAAAGACACTTTATCAATCCGTGGTTTAAATGATTTAGCTCCAGGTAAAAACTTATTCCTAGAATTAAAACACCAAGACGGTTCGACTGAGAAAATCGAAATTAAGCACACCTACAATGCTGAACAAATTAAATGGTTCAAAGCAGGTTCTGCGCTTAACTTGATCCGATCAGGCGGCAAAGTTTAGTAGTTACTTAAAAACATCCAAATAATCTGCACGATATAATTGAAGTGAACTTGTTGAATTGTCTTGAACAATAACGAGTTTCTTTGATTTTTTACTTACAGCCACAACCTTAGCTCCTTGAGGAAAAACTAAGCCATGATAAACAGTATCTCCTACGCTAACATATTCATTATAACCAGTCGTGGTATATAAATCATCAACGCTATACCCTTCTGGTTTATTATCGCCATCTATTAAAACAACACTCGCAAATTGCGTTCTAATCGCTACTATTTTAGAAGCTCGGAGAGGAGCATATAAGTCTCTATCTCTGAAATAGACTGTGTCATCAATACACACGTCGTGTCTGCAGCCGCGTGAAGCAAATAAGTCCTGTACCTTATAAGGTACAGATTGATCTTTATAATCTTTTGCAAGTACTGAATTAGATTTTTGACTTAATCCAACTGCCTGTAGTTTATGTACACGGTCATTATAAATGGTATCACCAGCGCAAATCTTTAGAGATCCGCCTAAGTCTAAACATGCAAATACAGCGGATTGAAAAAATAAAATTGATGTAAATAATACTTTGAATTTCAAACAACACCTCACTTTAGATAATGATCTTTCGAGGGTTAGTCTTGCGATATGTATTCCAGATTTAAAGTGAGTTTTATTTGATATGACGACAAAGTGCGGCTAAACTATTTACAGTGAGCCACGAAAGGTCGCTGCCAGCTTTAAGTCTTGTTTACTTAAACGCTAATTTGCTCAATCACCCAGTCGGGAAATTGAAAACTGATATCGTGACCAGCATCTGGGTGAATGATGTGCTTACAACTCCATTTGTTTTCAATGTCTTTTGAACACTGAGCGCTGACGAAGCGATCTTTGCCACCACTCATTAAAACGACTTCAGTGGGTGGTTCTTGTGGAAAGGCGTAAGTAGATGCCGCCACTAGTTGGCGGATAATGTTTTTTGGATTTGCTGAATTCGTTTTGCTAAAGCTAAGCATTGAATTAAATGCGTGTTTGTAATCAGATAAAAGTTGTTTTTTTGATAGAGTGGTCGTTAATTCTAAAGACGCCACTTCTTTGTCTTCTGTTGTGTGCATAAAGCGCATGCGTACACCCAATGTCATCGCATCTACACTTAAACGTTTAAATACGTTTGAAAAATTCGCGGCACTTGTGTTTGAGATATAAATTTTTTTGAAAAATTTAGGTTTTTGTTTGGCCCATTCAACCATGGCCATTGATCCTAAAGAAAGAGAGTAGCCGTAAGTGGGCAATTTAAAGTCGAAGTTTTGTTTTTTTAACTGATCATAAAACGAATCAACAAACTTAGAAACTTTTAACGGCGTTGCTACTTTATTTAAATAGCCGTTACCTGGAACTTCTATGTAATAAATTTTATCATGAGGAAAAGCTTTGTGAAGCTTTTCAGGAAAGGCGCCCCAATGGCCTGCGCCGCGAGCTAGGCCGCGTATGAGGATCCAATTTTTTACGTCAGGATTTTGTGCTGTGGATACCATTTTTCTAAGCCTTTGTTGTAATAATCTTGTAAATCTAAATTTTTAAACTGTTCGCTTTGACTGTAAAGTAAAAAGCGGATTAAAAAATCAATTAAAAGCTGGTGACGACGTAAAGTGCGTTTAATGCGGTGTTTTTTAATGGGGTTAAACAAGCCGTCTAGTTTAAAAATCTGCAAAGGATTTTTCTTAACCCAAATCCACGAGCCTAACTCTAAAGTTAACGGAATGTAGTTTAGCTGTTTAATTTTTTCATGGGCGATGTAATCCCACAGATCACCATGAGTGCAGTAAACTTTTGATTGGGGCTCAATCTTGTAGATATGAAACGGGTAGAGTTTTTCAAAATACGCCATCATAACTGTTATAAAATCTAATTTGGGATAAGGAGTTTTACTAAAAGCCCACGGAAACCAAATTTGATCTTTAAAGCCAAAACCGGAATGGATATCTAAAGATAAGGTAAACCGAGAGCGCAAAATTTCGCGACTGACTTCATCCACTAAAAACTGTGATTCAATCTGCATCGGCTCATTCAATTTGCCACGATACCACGGAAGTAAATTTGTTAAACGATGACCACCCACCAAGGCCGGAACCTTTTCTTTGGCTTGGATGGGTGCATTTCGCATAAGATCTACACCTTGTGCATTAGATCTTGTGCGCTCTTGAATACCTACAGGATTTATGAATGGAAAAAAAACAAAACGAATATCTTGAAGTTTGTTTTTAAAAACTAAATCCCAACTTGATAGTTCAAAGTATTTTTCCATCAGAGATACGCAAAGCTGGCTTCCGATTTTTTCTAAGCCGTGCACGCCACCAGTTAAAATCAAAGTGACTTTTTCTTCAGATTTTTTCTTCGAAGTTTTGTCTTCGCAAATCACTTTCCAAAGTGGAAAAGCTGTACCTTGGCAGACAACTTCGGCAAGGGATTGAAAATTCCAATATGGATTTTTCTCTTCTCTTTGTTTTTTAAGAAGTTGTTCAAATTGAAAATATTCGTGAAAGTTAGGCTGATTCAACATCAGCCTAGATGATAAAATTAAATGGCCACTTTTTCTAGTCGTTTTTCATAACGCTGTGCTAAGTTTTCGACTTTTAAACATGTTAAAAAATCCATGCAGTTCATATCAGCATCGTAAGCGGGCTCACCCAAAATTTCAGCCCCTACTTTTAGATACGTCTTTAACAATGACGGAATCAAATCTTCGGCTTGTTTCATTTCTTCGTCAGACAATTTTTCAGACATTGCATGAAAGTAGTCATCAAAAAATGGAACCTTAAACGACAAGTGCGGTTTGATTTTGTACTTACAATTAAGAGTGCCAGATTGTTCAAAATACTTTGTCACAAGAGCTGCTTGTTTAGGAGTGATATTTTTAATGCTAGAGCATCCAAACAACAAATTGGCTTTCACATGGCGCATGTAAAAGTAAATTCCTTTCCATAACAGCGAGATCACAACGCCTGAGCGATGGTTGGTGTCAATACATGCTCTGCCTAATTCAACAAAGTTTGCATACGGAAGTGCAAATGATTTTAAATCAAATTCAGATTGCGAGTAAAAATCTTGAAGGTTTGATGAATTATTCATGCGGTAGGTACCAACCACAGCATCTGTTTCTTTTTCTACGATGATCAAGTGATCACAGATTGAATCGTACACGTCCATGTCTAAAAGTATTCCATCTTTTTTATCGTGATTGTAAAAGACATCATAACGCAATTTAAACGCTGCTTTTAACTCTTGAGTCGTCGTCGCTGTTTTTAAAGTATACTTGCCTTGATCCATTTGAAATTCAACACGGGGCTCGTAAGCCACCATATCTAGATGTCTAAATTTCAAGTTTTGCTGAATTTGTTGAATAAATTGAAGCATGCATAACCCTTTCGTGAGCTATTTGTTGAATAAACTGCAAAGCGATTTCATAAGTTTCATTCATTTCTAAAGGTGACTTTGCTAGGTGGGGATTAATTTCAACGACATCCAGATTGCGCAGTTTGCCCGTGAGCGAAATCATTTGTGCAAAGGCATTTAGTTCAGAAATTTGCATGCCATTATTTACGGGGACTCCCGTGCATAAAGTATAACTTGTATCTAGAGAATCAATATCGAAGCTTGCGTGCACGTTGTCAAAGTTCGAAATTTTTTTCGCTAACTGATTTAAACAAAATTCAAGGCCTTGGGTGCGAAGATCATGAATCGTAAAATGCATGATGTTGTTTTTTTCTAAGTAATCGCGTTCAAAGTGATCCAGATCACGAAGACCAACATAAACCATTTGCTCATGCGCAAGATGTGCTCTCATCCACGCCATTGATTTCGGGCGATCTTCAGCTTTTTGCATTAAGTAATACACCGGCATGCCATGTAAATTTCCTGATAAACTTTCTTCGGCGCTGTTTAAGTCTGCATGGGCATCAATCCAAATCACTAAAGTGTTCGGATTACGGCGAAGGCTTGCTTCAACGGTGGCTAAGGATAGGCTATGGTCGCCGCCGAAATTAAGGTTAACTTTATTTTTACAAAGCCCAAAGTAAGAAAGCTCGGCTAAGTATTTATACTCAACAAACGAATGAGCGTTTAAATCAGCAGCGCTAAAAAACTGCGTTCGTTTATCGTTGTTATGCTGTTCTGTGCGACCAATCACTTCTAAGTTAAAGTTGGGTTTAAATGGAGCTCTTTGACGTTGATTAAAGTAATTTAAAAAGCCTTCAGAGGACTCGGTAAGGCCTGTGTGAGTTTGGCCAATCTCTATATCTGCTTGAACAAAAGACAGAGTTGTTAGTTGCATGGAAATATTTTCAATCGAAAGACGATAAAATGTCCCGTTAGGGTTGTGTTTGTAACATTTGGCGTCTTAACAAACTCCTGACAATACTTTGCAATTAAGAAAAACTAAAATCTGATTCATAAAAACCAAGGAGCCCTCTCTATGAAACTATTAAGCTTAATTGCAACTTTAGCCTTCGCAGTTTCAGCCTTATCAGCTGAACCAAAACTTATCAAAATCGATGGATCATCAACTGTGTATCCAATCACTGAAGCAATGGCTGAAGAATTTCAAATTCAACAAAAAGGTGCGGTAAAAATCACGGCAGCATTTTCTGGTACTGGTGGTGGATTTAAAAAATTCTGCCGTAACGAAATTGAAGTGAGCGGCGCTT
>JAZKGG010000004.1:37716-135619 GCA_040386015.1 Bdellovibrionota bacterium
GTCCAATTTCTCAATCTGAAGTTGAAATTTGCCGTAAAGCTAATGTTAAATTTTACGAATTACCAGTAGCATTTGATGCGACTGTAGTTATTGTTCATCCCTCAAACACTCTTTCTCAAATCACTGTAGAAGAGCTTAAAAAAATGTGGGCTCCTGAAGCTCAGGGTAAAATTAAAACTTGGTCAGAGATCAATCCAGCTTGGCCAAAAACACCGTTAAAACTTTACGGTGCGGGTGCGGATTCAGGAACATTTGATTACTTCACTGAAGCCATCGTAGGAAAAGCAAAATCTTCGCGCGGCGATTACACAGCTTCTGAAGATGATAATATTTTAGTGAAAGGTGTTGCCGGAGATAAAGGGGCTTTAGGTTTTGTTCCGTTGGCGTACTACTTAGAGAACAGCAAAAAAATTAAAGCTTTAGCGATCGTGAACAAACAAGGTAAAGCAGTTCTTCCAAATACACAAACAGTTGAAAATGCTTCGTACAATCCATTGTCTCGTCCGTTATTTATTTACGTAAATGCAGAAGCTGCAAAACGCACAGAAGTTAAAGACTTCGTCACAATGTACTTACGTGATGCTGCGACGATCGTTCCAGATGTAAAGTATGTACCACTACCTAAAAAAGCTTACGCCACAGCGATTGAGCACTTTAATAAAGGTAAATTAGGCACTGTATTTGACGGCCATGCTGGTATCGGTATGACTATCGAAGAGCTTCTTAAAAAAGAATCTTCATTATAAGTCTGCAGTTCATACAACATAATACTTGTTAAGCCCGTGTAAAAGCGGGCTTTTTTCGTTTTTAAGGCCATTATATTTGGCCCTAAAATTGTATGTAGAGGCGTAGGGGACAAAATGAAACTACAACTGATTATCCTAACTCTAGCTTTACTGGGTGCATTTTCAGCAAATGCCGCCACCTTTGGTGCATTAACAATTGCGGGCGCAGGCTGCACAAATAAAACATCTGATTTAAAAATTTTATCGCAAGAAGAATCGTTATACGCCTTTCCCTTAAATCTTTATGTAAAAAAAGCCGAAGGCCTTAGCCTTGATCGCAAAGCATGCACAGCAAGTCTTCTGGTCACATTGGCGAGCGATGAAAAACTTATGATCGAAAATGTATCGCAAAAAGTAAATACACGTGTTCACGCCGGCGGAACCGCGAAAGCGCAAGTAGAAGTTTTCTTAACGGGGCAAAAAGGCGAAGTGTTAAAAGCTGAGTCAGTAGCTGTTGATCAGTATGTAAATTCACGTCATCATCTTTCACAAGACGGCGTCGTTACTGAGTCTGCTTGTGGCGGTGAAGTCATCGTTCGTGCAAATGCTTCAGCGGTAGCGATGGCTTCTGCTAAAGTAAGTGTGTATCACGAAGATCTGAAGTTAAATCTTAAAGTCGTTAAATGCGCACAGTAGTGCGCGCTTAATTTAAAGGCCAGATGTAAAGTGTTTGCATCGAATTCTTTTCTAACACTTCGTAGATCTCTAAGACGGGGCCTTTGCGCTGTAAATTGTTTTCTTTAACGTAATCGTCAGCTCTGGGGTAAACTTTCAAGGGGCCAATGCCTGGAGCGCCGGTAAATAGCGCTACTGCAGCTTTGGTTTCTGCGTAGACTTCAGTTTTAAAATCTTCGGGTAATTTATCTTTTAACGTGGCAAAAAGTTTAGCTTCGTTTTCATCTTTTGGATCAATCAGACAGCCACCACGGGCGCGCAGACGGCCTTCTTCAACTAAAGCCGGGTTATCTAAATATTCGCCGAAACTTAATCGACATTTTAAACCTTGCGATCGAGTCCATTTTTCAACATCTTCAATCGTTGATACGATCTTGTGATAAGCCCCGGTGTAGTCTTTATAAATCAGTGTGTATGGGCCACGTTGATCTGTGGTGACGGTTACGCCCTTAAAAGCGCCTGTGTATTGCATGAGGTACAAGAAAAAAACAATTAAACCAATCGTAACAGCGAATAATGTGTGTTTAACCATTTATTTAGACTTTCCATTTAATAGAACAACCCATTGAGGGAGTTTGTTGTTGTAGCGGGCGGTGATTTTTTAAATCAATCGCTGCTTCGTAAAGTTCACGTTTAGTGACCTTGTCTGCTTCTTGCCAGTTGTCATCTAAGCGGCCACGAAAGCGTAATTTTAATTGGCCATCATACATAAAATAATCGGGTGTGCAAACGGCGCCAAATTTTTTGGCTACGTTTTGTGATTCATCATGTAGGTAAAAAAAGCTGTATTCTTTTTCGAAAAATCTTTTACGAAGGTTTTCAAAGCTGTCTTCAGTGTATTTAGTGTCTGTATTTGAACAGATGGCTACGACATTGATATTTTGTGCTTTTAAATCTTTGCCTAATTCAATCAGGCGATCCTCGATTGCTTTTACGTAAGGGCAGTGATTGCAGATAAACATCACTACTAAAGGATTACCGTTAGAAAAATTTTTTAAAGAATAAGTTTTGCCATCCATGCCTGGTAAGCTGAATTCAGGACAAGCTTGGCCGAATTCTGGTTTTTCAGGAGTGTAGGTTAACGCCATAGATCCTCTTTTAAGGTTTTAAAATCAGAATATTTAGTCACAAGTTTAGGGTGCAGATTAAAAACAGCTAGTAGTGATGCTTGCATGGTTTCGTCAGGTTCAAGATTAGCTTCAGGAATTAAAGCGCACACTTCAAATAATAAACGATCTAAAAATTTGATCCAATCTGAACCCATCACGCCCGGAAATTTATGTTTGCTCATTTCAGAAAATAAATCTGTCGCGATCGCAAGTTCAGGATGGGCAAAAACATTTAGGCCAAGCCCCACGATAATGCGGTTTTGGTTTCCTTGTGTGACTGTTTCAACTAAAAGCCCTGCGATTTTTTTATCATCGATATATAAATCATTGGGTGCTTTTAAATTCCAATTTAAAAACGGCCAAGTTGCCCGTACTGCGTGAAATAATCCAAGACCAATCATCGAGGTGATGTAAGGACTTGGCACAACGGCTGATTGAAATGACCAACTTGATAATAAACTAGAACCTATAGTAGGGGCCATCCATGTGTTGTTACCACGACCGCGGCCTTTGGTTTGTTCATCGGTTACATAGAGTTGAATAGGATCAAGGCCGTTGAAAGCATCTTCTTTAGCTAAGTCGTTTGTGCTTTCAGTGCTTTTTGTGTAGTCGCAAGAAATGTTATGCATTTCTGCCCAAGACGCCGTGATGACGCCGATTTTGATATCGTTTAATGGTGATTCTTTTGTAGTCATATTAGCCCCAGTCAAATAAAAGACTGACATCAGCACAAGGAGCCGAGTGGGTCAAGGCGCCGACCGAAATGAAATCGATACCGATTGCAGCAACGCCGCCTACGCGCTCTAAATTCATATTGCCACTGGCTTCGGTTTTCACGAAATCAGGCACAAGTTTGCGCGCTTCGATTAAAGTTTCATTATTCATATTATCTAATAAAATACGATCGACACGCAGGCCGATAGCCTCTTTGACTTGTTCTATCGTTGAAGCTTCAACTTCAATTGGAAGATCCGTGTGCTGGCGGGTGCGAGTCACGGCATGAGTGATGCCACCCATAAGCGTGATATGATTGTCTTTGATTAGAATTGCATCAGATAAATTAAAACGGTGATTCATTCCGCCACCATGAACTACCGCACGCTTTTCTAATTCACGAAATAGGGGAGTTGTTTTTCGGGTGTCTAAAATTTTACAACGAGTGCCCTGTACGGCCATAACATATTTACGAGTTAGTGTAGCAATACCAGATAGCAAGCCTAAAAAGTTAAGTGCTACACGCTCAGCTTTTAGAACTTGAATTAAATCACCTTCGATTGAACAGATCGTTTGGCCGCTGTAAACCAAATCACCTTCTTCAAATAGCCATTTGATTTTCACACTGGGTTCTAAAAATAAAAGTGTTTGTTCAAAGGCCGTTGAGCCCGAAAGCACAAGATCTGCCTTTGCTTTTAAAATAGCTTCGCCATGTTTGGGTTTTACGGCTAATGATTCGGTCGTGATATCGCCAAAAGGCATATCCTCTTTAAGGGCTTCTTTAATTAGGTCATGGATTGTCATTTTTGGATCCTGTAACTTCGTTACACTGATTTTTCAATGTCGGTTAAAAGTTTTTTTAATTCTTCCCTGACAATTTTCTCTGTGATTTCGGGAATAATCTGCCAACAGATTTTTTCCGCCATCGAGCGCACTTCTTCGCGCATGAGTTGTTCATCGAAACGGGTTAAAGGTTTACCTTTAACGCCGTCGTTTGAATTTTGAATTTTATTTAATGCTACTGGCGAGCTTTCAAGATAATTTTTCAACTGGCCTTGAATTGTTTTTTCAAGCTCGTCTTCTTTTTTATCGCCTTTAACTAAAACCACTTCTTCAAATTCGCCGAAATTTTCGGTTTCGATTTGAATATCGTTTGATGGATCATAATCTTCAGTGATCGTATGAACCGCTGGTTTATGAGTTTTAGCCGGCTGCGACTTAGACTGCTGAGATTTGGGTGCCGGTTTTAAATCTAAAGGCTGAAACTCTTCAACATCGTCATCAATCACTAATGAATCGTTTTCGGCTTGGTTTTGTAAACGATGACGAACCATTGTTTCTGATTCTTCAAAATCTGGAAGAGTTGGAAAATCCAATAAGCCCTTAAGCGGGTGCGTTTGAGTTTTTTTAACTAAACGATTCACGACATCACGCAGACCTTCTGTGTCGAAAGGTTTTTCTAGGCGGCCATTGGCCCCGGCCTTTTGCGCAAGTTTTTCATCGAATTCCATAAAACTACTCCACATTAAAACTACAGGAGTATTTTTTAATTGAGCGTTGGCTTTGATATCGCCGCACACTTCGTAACCGTTACGTTTTGTTAAAAGAATGTCAGCAAAGATAAGGTCTGGACGAAAATCTAGCGCCACCGAAATCACATCGATTCCAGAGGGAACACTTTTTACTTCGATACCGTAATCAGAAAGGGCTAGTAAAAGAACTTTCTTAATGGTCGAGCTTTCATCAGCTAATAAGACGCGTAAGGCCATGACTAAAGTACATATCACAATACCGCTTGAGTCAAGAGTAAGGCACAATTAAATTTCTTGGTAAATTTGAGGAACATATGAGTCGTGTTGATCGCTATATTCTAAGTCTTTTTTGGGTATCCTTCGCTGCAGGTTTAGTGATCTTTGTGACTTTGTTTTTAGCAACCGATGTGATGAGTAATGTTTTGCGCTACAAGTCTGTCGATACTGGGGTTTTTCTAAGCTACTACGGTTATTTTTTACCAGAAATTATTCACAAAATGTTGCCGGTCGCCTCTGTCGTGGGACTTGTTTTGACAATTTCATCATTGAATAAAGGTTCAGAGCTCATTGCGTTATTTGCTGCGGGTTTAAGTTTGTTTCGTATTTCACGTTGGATATTTATTTCGCTTTTTATCGTGGGAATGATTGATTTCATCGCGAGTGATCGCTTGTTGCCGATGTTTACTAAGCAGAAGAACTTCAATTTTTATAATTTTATTGAACAGAAGCCATCGAAGTTTCAAACAATTAAAACAGATAAAATTTGGTATCGTTCGCGTAACACAATTTTTAACATTAAAACTTTAAATTCTGAAGGAAATGTAGCCCAAGGTTTAACTCTTTATTTTTTTGATGAAGCTTGGAATTTAAAGCAGCTCTTAACCGCAGAATCGGTGGTCTTAGAGGGGTCAAAATGGCTTTTACAAAATGGCTCAATTTCGGTGTTTAGTTCGGATTCAAGTTTTCCGCTCAATGATAAATTTGATCAAAAAACTATCGTCATGGCCGAAGATGCTCAGGATTTACGAAGCACCGGGCAAACATCAGATCTTTTATCCCACAGTGAACTTTCGCGTTATATTTCTAAAAATAAAGAGGCGGGCCTTGATACCGTTAAATACGAAGTCGATTACTTTTCAAAATTGAGTTTTGCCTTAGCTGGCTTAGTGATGAGTCTTCTGGCATTGCCATTTTGTGTAGGTCATGCCCGCGGTGGCGGTATGGCTAAAAACGCAGGGATGGTGCTTGGTTTAGTGGTGGTGTATTGGATTGCTTATAGTTCAATGCAGACCATGGGATATCATGGTACAGTTCCCCCATTTTTGGCTGCCTGGGGATCGAACATTGTGATGACCGGTTTTGGGGTGTTCTTTCTCTTGCGTCTGAAAAAATAATTTTATACTCTCCTCCGTATCACGCTGAAAGCGAGTATTTTAAATGGCTAAACTTGAAATTTTAACATATCCAAATCCATTGCTTCGCGAGGTTTCTCAACCCGTGAAAGAGTTCACTCCAGAAGTTGTGACTAAACTTAAAAAATTAGCCGAAGATATGCTTGAAACAATGTATGATGCCAACGGCATTGGTTTAGCCGCCCCACAAGTGGGTGAATTAGTTCGTATGTTAGTTATTGATTGCCGTCCTAAAGGTGACTCTGGTCGTTACGAAATTGGTGATATGACTGACCTTGAGCAAGGCGTGACCCAGCCTTTAATTTTAATTAATCCTGAAATTGTAAAAGGCGAAGGTAAAACTACTTTTGATGAAGGTTGTTTATCTGTGCCCAGTTTTTTTGAAACGGTCGAACGTTTTGAAACAGTAGAAGTAAAAGCCTTCGATGTGAATGGCAAAGAAGTTCGTTTCACGACGGATGGTTTGCTCGCGATCGTGATCCAGCATGAAATGGATCATTTAGAAGGCACACTTTTTATTGATCATATTAGCTTTACAAAAAGTAATAAAATCAAAAACACGATAAAAAAAAGTGGCTACCCGACAAAAGAAGAAATAGCTGAAGCTCGCGATCGCAAGAAAGATCCTGTTAACTCATGAGCGTCGTTCGAGTTTGTTTTCTTGGAACTCCTGATTTTGCAGCCAAACATTTACAAACTCTATTAGATGATGATCATTACCAAATCGTGGGCGTGGTCACGCAGCCGGATCGTCCGAGCGGGCGAAAAATGCAATTAACGCCTTCACCAGTTAAAGAATTAGCCTTAAAAAATAATTTACCCGTGCTAACCCCAGAAAATTTACGTAAAGAACCCGAAGTGTTCGAACACATCAAAACTTGGCAAGCTGAAGTCGCCGTTGTCGTCGCTTTCGGACAAATTTTAGCGCAAGATTTTTTAGACAGTTTTGCTTTTGGTGCGGTGAATGTTCACGGAAGTTTGCTTCCTAAGTGGCGTGGAGCCGCGCCCATTCAACGGTCTCTCGAGGCCGGAGATTCTGTCACGGGCGTGTGTTTACAGCGCATGGTTAAAAAATTAGATGCAGGTCCTGTGATTGGTGCACGTCGTGTGCAATTAGATTCAGAAATTAATGCCACTGAATTATATGACCGCTTAGCGGTACTTGGTTGTGAATTATTGCATGTCGAATTGATGGATTACGTGCGTGGAAACTTAGCGCCACTGGCGCAAGATGAATCCCTCGTGACTATGGCGCCTAAAATTGAAAAAGAAGAATCGCTATTAGATTTTTCTAAATCTGCAGAAAGTTTACATAATAAAATTCGCGCCTTTTCTATGGGACCAGGAACGTTTGTTGTTTTTCAAGGTAAACGTTTAAAAATTCATAAAACTAAAGTTGTTAATTCAAGCTCGACAGCGCAAGCTGGTCAGGTGGCTGAAGTCAGTGTGCAAGAGCTACTGATACAGACCTCCCTTGGTCAGCTATCAATATTAGAAGTTCAGCCAGAATCTAAAAACCGCATGCCGATTGTTGATTTTTTAAAATCACACAGTCTTGTAAAAGGACAAAGTTTTCATGAGTAAAAAATTTATTGCACCTAGTTTATTGTCTTCTGATTTTGCTGATCTAAAAACAGAGATAGCTAAAGTCACAGAAGCGGGCGCGCATTTACTTCATGTTGACGTTATGGATGGGCACTTTGTGCCGAATCTAACTATCGGAATGCCAGTCGTAAAAGCCATTAAAGGTGTTTCAAAGCTTCCGTTAGATGTGCATTTGATGATTGAAAAGCCTGAAAAGTATATCGAAGAATTTGCAAAAGCAGGTTCTGATTATTTAACTATTCATGTCGAATCAACCACGGCGGTTAAAGAATGTTTAATGCAAATTCGTAAACTTAAAATGAAACCAGGCATTACTTTGCGTCCAAAAACTAAATTGGATGATATTAAGCCTTTCTTAGCTTTTGTTGATTTGGTTTTAATTATGACGGTTGAGCCAGGATTTGGTGGGCAAAGTTTTATGCATGACCAATTAGAAAAAGTGTCATGGCTTAAAAGTTACCGTGATAAAAACAAACTCAGTTATTTAATCGAAATGGATGGCGGCGTGAACGAGCAAACAGCACAACTTTGCTGGGAGGCTGGTGCTGATGTGTTAGTCGCGGGCAGCGCTATTTTTGCTGGTGAAAAGTCAGTCGCAAACTATCGCGAAAACATGCAAAAACTTTTGTAAAAGCAATATTATTAAGAATTCTTAATTGGAGAGATCTTTGCTTTTAAATTAAAGTATGATCTTTATAACTGCGAAGCCTAATACAGCGTTAACTACACTCATTGCGATGATCATTGCTGGCTTAGGTGTTGGCGCAAATGCGCGCCCTGCAAATCAATGCATGCAGTTGTTCGATTATGTGACTAGTCCAGCGGCGGCGCACAGTGAAGGCAGATCGAATCATTCTGAGACAAATCCTGAAACACGCTTTGAATTTATTCCTGAAAACGTAAGACTAACTCGCAGATCAAAAACTGAATTTTTTGTTGATTATATATTTAGAGTTAATGATGATCCGCGATTAAAAACTACAGAAGTTGCCATGGATTATAATGGTGTTATCGACGCCAATTTGCAAAGTGGTCGCGAGTTTTTAAATTCAATTTTAAACAACAAAAGGCATGATAAACCCAATGGGGCTTTTGTTTTTATTGATGTAAACAATCTTGGTTGGATGAATAAAAACTTTCAAGATAAAATGCAAGCTGGTGATCTGTATATTTTCAAAACTATAGACGCTATTCAACAAGTCGTAGGTGAAAAAGGCTTGGTTTTTCGACTTGGTGGCGATGAATTTGGTATTGTTTTAGAGATTAAATCACCAGAAGAAGTGCAAAAAATCATGCAAGACCTGCAGCGTGAAATTCATGCCAAAGCCCATTCTTTATTTTTAAAAGAAACCAAACGACGAGTTACTGAATTTAGATTAATTCGCCAAAAACGCCAAAGTGATGAAATCAGTGAGGCCGAATATCAAATCGCACTTCAAGAATTTAGAACTTACACTTCTTACTCACAAGAAGGTGTTTCGATGGGTGCGGCTTATATCGATGCCAGCTCGCCAGCAGCCATTCAAAGCCGCGCCGAAAAAATGGCCGTTGAAATGAAAATTAAAATTAAAATAGCTTTTAATCTTGATACGGCAAAATACACGGGCGGTATAAATCTATCAAATAGCACAAATAGAATTAAACCGGCATTCAGGCCAGATATTCCAACCATCATGTCACGCGCTGATTTTAAGCAAGTTTATCCGTGGGCTTTTAAATCTGACACCTTGCGAGTCCAAGACCGCTCTGTGTGGTTTTCGACAGCGCCTATGATGCAGCTAAACAGAATGCACGAAGTGTTTCGCTTAGGGCAATTAGGTATTGGTAAATACAAAAATGAACTTAAAGCCACAGAGTACCGGCTAGAGTATTACAACATAAACGAAGAAAATATTACGCAAACACGTCCGATTGAAGTGAATACGAACACTGGTTTTATGGATGCAAGATCACAAGGCGCTAAGATTTTGATTAATCACTTTCTAGAAAGCGTAAGCAAACCAGATGTTAATAACGGAACAATTTGGGTAAGTTTATTAAATTTAGGCAAGTTAAATTATTTTCACCGAAAAACTGAAACAGGCGACATCGCCTTAGGGCTGGCTGCTCGCGCAATTGAAAAAGAGCTCGTCGGAAATCATGTGCCTTTTAAATATAATGGATCAGATTTTTTAATTTTAACAACGGGCATGAGCAAACAACAGATCAATGACTATAAAAAAGTTTTAGAAGAAAAATTAAACTCTAATACTTTGGTAGATCAAATATTCTTGCAAGAAATTGAACATATTGAACGTACTGAAATAGATCTTAATTTACGTAAAACTAAGATCGACGAAATTCGCAAACTAATGGCTCAGAAATATAAAGTTTTCTAAGCCTATTTAGCAATTATTCAACAACGCGAAATAAAGTTTCCATTTCAACTGATGTCATTTGGTATTCGTTTTCAAAAATACGGCTAATTACTTCAGGTGGGTTTTTGCTCATTTGGCGCAAGCAAATCAAAGACTGATTAATCAATTCAATACGCGGCGTAGAATCAGACAGTGGTGAACAAAAAACTCCTTCAAATGAGTTGCGTAAATGCGAGTGCAATTCTGTTGAATACTTTTTTGAAACGATATCTAGCCACTCAGTTGCGGAATAACTTTTACCAGTGCGTTCGGGACGAAGCCCAATCACCGAATTGGTATAGTCATGTGATGATTCACGCGCTGTTTGATGAAAAGTATTTTGATAGCGCGGAATACGATCATCACCGGCCACCATATTTAAGCCTGCATGGACTTCTTGTGAAGTTACAGTGACATAATAAGGATAGCTACGACTTTCATTCACAGTTTTAGTTGTGCCATCAGCGGCTTTTACAGTAACGGGCTCAGAGTAATGATGGGTGCGGTATTCTTTAAAGTGATTTTCGTTAAATTGATAAGTTCCGGTCGTCGTGAAGTCTAAGCCTTTTTTTGAATTCTTATCAAACCAGCCTGTTTTAATAAATTGTTCGTTCATGTTTTTATCTAAAGATTGCACTAAGGCCACTGGAATCGGAGATTGAAACTGATCTTTAGTGATAATGGAAATGTCTTCGTAAAGTGGTGATACGGCTTTTGCAATTGATGCTTTTTGCGATGCATAACTACACCATTTTGAAATTAACTGATTATAAAAATATGTTTTAATTGAAGTGGTTCCGCTTTTTTCCAGACAGAATTTTTTCGCGTGAATTTTAGCGTCGTTAAATGCTAAATCAAATGTTTTACGACGTGATTCAGGAAATAAAATTTTATAGCGTTCAATTAAATACAAAACCCGTAAATGGCGCTGGCGTTGATTAAGACTGTAAACCTCCGTACGTAAAGTTTTGTAAGCCTCATCTGATTCTTCATTTTGGGTAAATGCCACGGCCCCAGTTGGAAATAAGCCCCAGGTGTTTTCACGCTCTACAGTTTTACGTAAGAGTTCTAAGCTTTCTTGATTGTTGTTGGCTAAACGAGCCATGCGTACGCGAATTAAAGTTTGATCTATGACACCTTCGCGAGCTTGTTTTAAGCCTACTTGGTAATCACTGTCTTTGGGGTCTTTGATCACGAGTTCATCCATAATGACTAGAGCTTCATCAAAATTGCGTTCGGCCATCAAATTTTGGGCTTTTTTAAACTGGGTTGTACACGAAGTGGCTACAAAAAGAACAATGGTCAAAGCTGTTAAATTTTTCATCGAAAATTCCTTATGCTAATAGGGTAGTCTTTCGCAGGTAAGAAGCGCAATTCTAATGCTTGGCATCCTGCGCCGAAGTGTGTGATTCGAGTCTCGACTCTATTGAGCCGTTTGGGTAGTATTCTGCCTATGAAAAAATTTGTAATTGATGGAAAATCGATCACCCTAAATTCGTTATATTCGATGGTTCATGAGACTGGCACATTTGAGTTAGCTCCTGAAGCTAAGGCTGAAATCAAAAAATCACGTGATTACATCGAAAGCCGTATTCAAAAAGGCGAAGTGATGTACGGAGTGAATACCGGTTTTGGTGCATTTTCTTCAGTTCGTATTTCTGATTCTCAGATTGAACAATTACAAGTTAACTTGATTCGTTCACATTCTGTGGGAATCGGCGAGCCATTTACGAAAGAACAATCTAAAGCGATGATGATCTTGCGCGCGAATACCTTAGCGTGTGGATTCAGCGGTATACGTATTGAAACTGTAGAGAAAATTTTAGAATTTTTAAATAATGATTTAATTCCAATTATTCCATCACAAGGTTCTGTCGGAGCCAGCGGAGATTTAGCCCCGCTATCACATTTAGCATTAGCCTTAATTGGTGAAGGTGAAATCTGGGGTGGAAGTTACAAAAATATCACGCCGTTAATATTAAAAGCTAAAGAAGGGTTATCGTTAATCAACGGCTGCCAGGTGATGACAGCGGTTGGAATCTTAGCCTTGTACGATGCGAAACAATTATTAAAAATTGCCGATATTTCTGGAGCAACTTCTTTAGAAGGTTTGCGTGGTTCACGTGGGCCATTTGATCCCTTAATAGCAGCGACTCGTCCCCATTATGGTGAAGCGCCGACGGCTAAAAATTTATTACGCATTATGGGCGAAAAATCCGAAATTTCTGAATCGCATGCCATAGATGATCCGCGCGTTCAGGATGCGTACTCGCTTCGTTGTATGCCAGCAGTTCACGGCGCAGCTAAAATGGCGCTTGAATACTGTGAGCGAGTACTTACGACCGAAGCTAATTCAGCTACAGATAATCCGCTAGTGTTTGCTGAAGCTGGAAAAATTTTATCGTGCGGTAATTTTCATGGTATGCCAGTAGCGCATGCGATGGATTTTGCAGCGATTGCGGTGTCATCATTAGCCAGTATTTCACATGAACGTATTTCAAAATTTATCTCGACTCAAATGTCGGAACTTCCGCCATTCTTGGCGCCGAATGGTGGTTTGAACTCAGGCCATATGATTGTGCAAGTGGCTTCGGCCAGCTTAGTGAGCGAAAATAAAGTATTGGCTCATCCAGCAAGCGTGGATTCAATGCCGACTTCTGCAGAGAAAGAAGATCACGTATCTATGGGCACAATTGCGGCTCGTAAATTTGCTAAAGTTGTTGAAAATGCGCAAAACGTTTTTGCGATGGAGTTCTTATCAGCGACACAAGCCTTAGATATGATTGCTCCACTTAAACCTGCTGACGGTGTAAAAGTAGCTTTTGATACAATTCGTTCTGAAGTTCCATTCGCCAGAGAAGATCGTATTTTCGCAAAAGATGTCGCAAAAATTAAAGCGATGATCCTTTCTGGAAAAATCGTTAAAGCGGTTGAAGCTAAAGTTGGAGAGCTATCATGCTAAAATGGATTTTTGGTTTATCGCTTTTAGGCCAAGCTGCAGTGGCAAGTCCGCTAAATGAAATTTTGACCGCGCAGTATTTAAAAAAGAAAAAATCTTTCATTTATTCGCCATTAAGCCTTGATGTGGCTTTATCAATGACGGCAGAAGGTTCAGCGGGTGAAACACGCAAGCAGTTTCAAAAAGTGTTGGCTTTACCAAATGCTGAAATTTATAAAAAATTAAATGTTAAAAGTGCAGAGTATGATTTTGTATCAGCGCAAAAAGTTTGGGTACAGTCAGATTATCCAGTACTCGCACCGTTTGAAAAAACTTTAAAAGAAGATTACCAATCCACTTTAGAGAAAACCGATTTTAAACAAAATCATACTAAAGCCATTTCTAACATTAATAAATGGGTTGAAGAAAAAACCAGAGAAAAAATCAAAGACCTTATTCCGCCAACAGGATTAACGCCATTAACACGTTTTGTTTTAGTCAATGCCGTGTATTTTAAGGCGAAATGGCTTTCAGAATTTGATGCTCATTCAACCAGAGAAAGTGTTTTCAACGTTAATTCTAAAGACTTACACATTCCTATGATGTACAAACGCTTTCATGGCTTAAAATATTATGAAGGTAAGGGCTTTTCATCAATCCAGCTTCCGTATCAAGGTGATGACATTAAGTTTGTGGTTTTTTTGCCAAAAGTTGGTGGCGGTGAGTTTGACAAGAACTTCTTAAAAAATGTTTTAGCCGTGAAGGATTCAGCCTACAGCGAAACAGCGGTTAATGTTGAATTTCCAAAATTTACGACAACCTATTCAACTTCGGTTAAAGAAGATTTAAAAGTTTCTGGCTTAGATCTGCCATTCTCAAAAACTAAAGCTGATTTTTCTTTGATGTCTCCGCTAGTGAAGACTGCAAAAGAACGAAACTTATATATCGATAAGATTTTTCATAAAGCTTTTATCGAAGTTGGCGAAAAAGGCACTGAAGCCGCTGCGGCCAGTGCCGTTGTGATGGCAGAGTTGGGTGCAGCGATGCCGGTTGATAAGCCAAAGGTCTTTAAGGCTGATCATCCCTTTTTATATTTTATTAAACAAAAAGATCAAATTTTATTCGTTGGCTATTTTGCCGGAAATAAATAGTTAGAGGAATCTTATGCATAAGAATATTCACGCTCCCACGGGAACAAAATTAAACTGTAAAGGCTGGTTACAAGAAGCTGCTTACCGTATGATTCAGAATAACTTGGATCCAGCTGTTGCTGAAAATCCAGATCAGTTAGTCGTTTATGGTGGTATCGGAAAAGCCGCTCGTAACTGGGAATGTTATGATAAAATTTTAGAATCACTAAAAGTCTTGGAAAATGACGAAACACTTTTAATTCAATCTGGAAAACCAATCGGTGTTTTAAAAACTCACGAAGATGCACCCCGCGTTTTATTAGCGAATTCAAACTTAGTTCCGAAATGGGCTACGTGGGAGCACTTTCATGAATTAGACCGTAAAGGTTTAATGATGTACGGCCAAATGACGGCAGGGTCGTGGATTTATATCGGCACGCAAGGAATCATTCAAGGCACTTATGAGACTTTTGTTGAAGCTGGTCGCCAACATTTTGGTGGTGATTTAGCAGGGCGTATTATTTTAACTGCAGGCTTAGGTGGAATGGGTGGAGCTCAGCCTTTAGCTGGAGTTTTTGCCGGAGCTACAGTGATTTGTGTTGAGGTTGATCCTGTTAGTATCGAGAAACGTTTAAAATCGAAATATGTTGATGAAGTAGTGACTGATGTAGATGAAGCGATCGCGCTTGCAAAAAAATATGCGGCGAACAAAGAAGCTAAATCTATCGCTCTTCAAGGAAATGCTGCGACTGTTTTAAAAGAGATGTTAAAGAAAAATTTCTTACCAGATTTATTAACAGATCAAACTTCAGCGCATGACCCTTTAAATGGTTATATTCCTGAAGGGTACACAGTTCAAACCGCAACTGAATTTAGAACACGTGATCAAAAATCGTATTTAGAAGCGGCTTACAAATCAATGGCAAGTCATGTTGAATCTATGCTTGAGATGAAAAAACGCGGTGCCATCGTATTTGATTATGGTAATAATATTCGTGCACGCGCTTTTGATGCTGGTGTTAAAAATGCCTTTGATTTTCCGGGATTTGTGCCAGCCTACATCAGACCTTTATTCTGCAAAGGCAGTGGTCCATTTAGGTGGGTGGCTTTATCGGGAGATCCTAACGACATTAAAGTGACAGACGATGCGATGAGAGAATTATTTCCGCATAAAAAAGATCTTCTTAAATGGCTAGACATGGCTGAAAAGCGTATTCAGTTTCAAGGCTTACCAGCGCGTATTTGCTGGCTTGAATACGGTGAGCGTGAAAAAGCAGGTTTATTATTAAATGAATTAGTTCGCACTGGAAAAGTAAAAGCTCCGATTGTTATTGGTCGTGATCATTTGGATTGTGGGTCAGTGGCCTCGCCGAACCGTGAAACTGAAGCTATGAAAGATGGCTCAGATGCTGTCAGCGACTGGCCAATGTTATCTGCTATGGCATTAGTCGCCAGTGGCTCTACCTGGGTGGCGTTGCATCATGGTGGCGGTGTAGGGATGGGTTATTCTCAGCACTCAGGGCAGGTGATTGTGGCAGATGGAACAGACGCTGCGGCCCGCAGACTTAAACGTGTGTTAACGACAGATCCGGCAATGGGTATCTTTCGTCATTTAGATGCAGGTTATGATTTAGCAAAAAGTGTTGCTGTTGAACGTAACGTCAACAGCTGCTGGTTATGATTTTATTTAACTAGTTTATCTATCTAGCGAAAAATTTTCCATCGACACTTTGAAAGCGGATGTCGCAAAATTGTTAGACCATTTGACTCTAGCGCGGCACTTATTGCACCAAGGCACATAGCAAAAGAAAGAGCCTAGAGCTTTTTTTGCTTTTTGTGTTTCATCATGAAACAGATCGAAAAAATGTTTGCGGCTTAAAACAAATATAAGACTAAGGTCCAATAATTATTTTACTTCAATACGACGATAAATATCTGGTGGGGATGTAACATGAATAAATGGTTTAATAGTAAATTCTACTTCGTATTTTGGATGTTCTTAGCTTTATTACCAATGAAACACGCATTAAATGTTTCAGCGGAAATAGATCACGAATCACAGAAAACAATAGCCGGTCAACTCGAGCAATCGTCAATGGCCAGTACACCAAATGAAGATCTATACTCGTATGAAGATGGCGAATTAGCCAATGTCAGTGATGAACAGTTATTGGCAACATTAGAATTATCTGATGCTGAATACGCTCAATCTGGTTCGCCGAATAATCCATTTGCCTTATCTCCTGCGCAGTTAGATTTTTATGAAGAAGTACTACGCGAAAGTTCAGGATTAGCAAATAATTCGCCGATCGATTTCATGACGATTGCGGGTGAAGAAGTATCAGTAAATTACGAAAATGTTGCAACTTGTAGTGCAGGCAAAAATAAAAATCGTGCAAATATTGAAGCCGTTATCGTTAAAGCCGCTAAGCAAAGTCCGATGTTTGCTTCTGCTATCGCAGAGCGTAGTCAGGAAAGTCGTCAAATTCCTCGTAAGTGTGTAACTCATGTGATGAACAAATTCAGCGTGAGTGCAAAATCTTTAGCTCGTTGTCCGGGCGGAATGGGAACAGCCCCACAGCGTGGTGGTTCTAAACCATGTATTTCTAAAAATCTTGTAAATTTGACTTATAATCACTTTACCGATGTTGCTGAGTGTTTAAATATCGAAGCCAAAGATTTATTACCAAAATTATCAAATGAATCAGGCTTATTAATAAACACTTTAGGTGGGGGTTGGGATGCGGGTGTCGGCCAGCTCACACAATCGGCTATTACAGAAGTAAATAAACATTATGATCGTTATTTAGGTGAGATGGAAAAAGCCGCAATTAAAAAGCCGTCGTGTTTGCGTGTAATGCAGTTTAAACCTTATTTAAAAAAGGGTAAGGATTTGTTAGCGTCACGTTGTTCTTTTATTACGCCGCCAGAAAACCCAATGAAAAACATCATGTATATGGCGATTTACAACAGACTGAATGTAGATAATTTGTTGGGTACAAAGTATATCGCCGGTGAATCATTTATCAATAATAACGGACAAATGACTGCTTTCACGGGCACGTCTTCGGATCGTATTGTTAACGGAAAATTCGGTAAAAATGATATTCAACAAAAATTCGCTCAACTAGGAATTTCTGACGTGAATTTAAGTAACTTGGCCACAATGGTGGCGTTTAACGGCTACAACACAGGGCCTGGTACAGCATTTAATATGTTGAATGAATATTTAACCAAACGTGTAGCAGCCAAGAAATCATTAACTGAAAACGATTTTGATTTTCATAATGCGAAAACTGCAACTGACATTGATGGTAAAACAAAAACTGTGACTGAAATTGCACGTTTAAATGTGCGTTCGGCGTTTATTAAAAAGAATGATCCTGAAGCGAAAATTAAAGTTAAACGTGCTAAAGTATTGCCAGATAAAATCAGAAAATCATATTTACTGACGTTTCCTGAATTTTTAATTTATAATCAAAATAATTTTGATTCTTCAATTTTAAATCCAGCAAATTTAGCGAAAGTTGAAGCGATTTCTGATGCCACAAAAAAAGCTAAAGAGCGCAACAAATACGAACGCTTTTCAGTCATTGGAGCTCCTGGGTATTTATCATTCTTAGCCTCTAAAGACACAGCTTTAAGAACTGCTTTTGAAAATTCTGGGGCAGACAGGTACTACTGTTCAAATCCGAATTTTTTAAAGATTAGAGAGCATAAAAGTAGGTCTTCGGCTTCACCTAAAAAGTAAATTTCTACTACCCTTGGCGCTGACGTTTATCAACGGCTAGCGCCGCTTCACGAATCACTTCAGACATGGTTGGGTGCGAGTGAAAAGATCTAGCAAGATCTTCACTTGATCCGCCAAATTCCATAGCGACAGTGATTTCACCTAACATCTCAGAAGCACCAGCACCTACGATGTGGCCACCTAAAATACGGTCAGTGTGTTTATCAGCGATAATTTTAACAAAGCCTTCAGTAGCGCCACGTGCTTTTGCACGGCCATTGGCTGCGAATAAGAATTTGCCTACGTTAACTTCTAAACCTTTTGCTTGAGCTTCTTCAGCAGTCATTCCTACCGAAGCAATCTCTGGGTGAGTGTAAACAACCGATGGTAAGGTGTTGTAGTTCACATGGCCATGACCTGTAGCGATTAGTTCAGCTACGGCTACGCCTTCTTCTTCAGATTTATGAGCCAACATCGGACCAATGATGACATCACCAACTGCGAAAATATTTGGAATATTAGTTTGAAAGTGTGAATTTGTTTTAACTCGTCCACGTTCATCTTTTTCGATTCCTACTGTTTCAAGACCCAAACCATCAGTGAATGGTTTACGACCTGTGGAAACTAAAACCACATCGCCTTGGATCGTGCCTTTATTGCCATCTGGCATAGTTTCGAAATCTAATTCAACGCGGCCACCTGCAGAGCGCGAACCAGTAACTTTTGTTGAAGTTTTAAAAGTAACGCCCATTTTTTTCATTGAACGTACAAGGGTGTTTACACAATCAGTGTCCATCATTGATAAAATTTTATCAGCATATTCAATCACAGTTACTTTTGAACCTAAACGCGCCCAAACAGAACCTAATTCAAGACCGATAACACCGCCACCAACAACTAACATTTCTTTGGGAATAGAATCTAAAGATAAAGCGCCAGTAGACGAAACGATTTTTTTCTCGTCATATTTTAAAAAGGGAAGTTCAACCGGTACTGACCCTGTTGCGATACAAATATTTTTTGTATTTAACGTTTGTTTTGCGCCATCGTCAGCAGTCACTTCAACAGTATTCGCAGAAGTGATTTTTCCTTTACCTAAAATGCGCGTGATTTTATTTTTCTTAAATAAAAACTCAATACCACCAGTTAGATCACTCACGATTTTATTTTTACGTGACATCATGGCATCAAGATTCATTTTCACGTCAGTGAATAAAATCCCGTGTTTATCAAAGTCATGTAGGGCTTCGTGGTAAAACTCCGAGCTTTGTAATAAGGCTTTAGAAGGGATGCAACCTACGTTTAAGCAGGTTCCACCTAAGGTTTTATCTTTTTCAATAACAGCTGTTTTAAGACCTAATTGGGCTGCGCGAATGGCACCTGTGTATCCACCAGGTCCGCCACCGATAATAACTAAATCAAATTCTTCCATTTTAAATATTCTTTCTCGAATTAAACTTCACAAGATCAGCCTACCGGCTGATTAAACTTCAATTAACAATCTTTCAGGATCTTCAATGCCTTCTTTGATTTTCACTAAGAAGGTAACAGCTTCTTTGCCGTCGATAATTCTATGATCGTAGCTTAAGGCTAAGTACATCATTGAACGCACTTCAACTTTACCATTGATTGCTACCGGGCGCTCTTGGATTTTATGTAAGCCTAAGATCGCTGACTGCGGAGCGTTTAAAATTGGAGTTGATAATAATGAGCCAAACACGCCGCCGTTTGTGATTGAGAATGTTCCGCCAGATAAATCATCAATAGAAATTTTTCCATCACGGCCTTTGTTTGCAAGGTCACGAATCGCTAATTCAACGCCAGCTACAGATAAATTATCTGCATCTTTAACATTTGGAACCATCAAACCGCGTTCAGTTGAAACGGCGATACCGATATTGAAGTAGTTATGATATTCGATCTCATCACCAACAATCGATGCATTCACTGCCGGTAAAGCTTTTAAAGCTTCAATTGTCGCTTTAACGAAGAATCCGTTGAAACCTAAGTTTACGCCATATTTTTCTTTAAATTTATCTTTATATTTATTTCTAATCTCGATCACTTTAGTCATATCAACTTCGTTGAAAGTTGTAAGGATCGCAGCTGTGTGTTGAGCCGCTACTAATTTCTCAGCGATTTTTTTGCGGATGTTCGTCATTTTCACACGTTGGATATCACCTTGTTTAGATGGTCCGCGTGGAACTGGAGTCACTGTTGGTGCCGCTGGAGTTTTTGCTTGTGCCGGAGCTGCCGCCGGAGCTGAAGGAGCATTCAATACATCACCTTTAGTAAGTCTGCCACCAAGACCTGTGCCTTGAACGTTTGATACATCTAGGCCTCTTTCATTCACTACACGTTGAACTGCAGGAGATTGATGAGCTTGTAATTCAGCATGAGTAGCTTTAGTGCCGCTTGCTGTGCCTGCAGCAGGTTGTGCTTCAGCTTTAGGAGCTGTTGCGCCAGCTGGAGCTTTAGCATCAGTATCAATTGAACCCACTGTTGCACCGATTTTTACTGTATCGCCGGCTTGTGCGTTGATAGTAAGAGCGCCATCTTTTTCTGCGACCACTTCAACAGAGGCTTTATCTGTTTCTAATAGCATGATCACTTCGTTCATTTTTACGAATTCGCCAGATTTTTTTGTCCAGCTTCCGATAACTGCTTCCGTAATTGATTCACCAACCGCAGGAACCTTTACTTCTAATTTCATTCTAAACCTCGTGTTTCTTTATTAACATAAATCTAAACTTTAAAAACTTTTTCAATAATTTCAGTTTGTTCTACTTTGTGGCGGTAGATTGAACCAGTCGCAGGTGATGCGCGGTCAGGACGGCCCACGTAACCAAATTGAGCTTTTGAGCCAATCTCAGTTAATAGAGTTGCAAACTTGAAGTACACATAACTGAAAGCGCCCATGTTTTGCGGCTCTTCTTGCGCCCAAATCATCTTTTTAGCATTCGGGTATGATTTCATAATCTCTTTTACTTTCCATTGAGGAAAAGGAGAGATTTGTTCTAGACGCACAAGGGAAGTTTTTGTGTCGTTTGATTTTTCACGTTGCTCTAATAGTTCATAATATAATTTACCAGATACAAACACAACTTTTTCAACTTTAGAATTATCTGTTAACAGCGTGTCCGCTAAAACTTCTTGAAAGCTGCCGTTAGCGATTTCGCTGATCATGCTGGTTGCGCGTGGATGGCGAAGTAAAGATTTTGGCGACATGACCACTAATGGTTTTCTAAAATCACGTTTTACTTGTCTGCGTAAGGCATGAAAAATCTGCGCTGGAGTTGTTAAGTTCACAACGCTCATATTGTTTTGCGCTGATAATTGTAAGAAACGCTCTAACTTGGCAGAACTGTGTTCAGGGCCTTGGCCTTCGTAGCCGTGTGGAAGTAAAAGCACTAAGCCTGACATTTGTTGCCACTTCGATTCACCAGCGGCTAAAAATTGATCGATGATAATTTGCGCGCCGTTAGCGAAATCGCCGAACTGAGCTTCCCAGATAGTTAAGAAAGACGGGTCAGTGATTGAGTTGCCGTATTCAAAACCCATAACGGCGTACTCAGATAAAATAGAATCATAAACGCAGAAATTTGTTTTTTCAGAATTTAATTGTTTTAACGGAAAGTAAGATTCATTTGTTTTAGTATCGTAGAAACCAGCATGACGGTGCGTGAATGTACCACGCACGCAATCTTGACCAGTTAAACGCACTGACTGACCTTCGGCAATTAAACTTCCGTAAGCTAATAATTCACCCATACCCCAGTCGCAAGCTTCTTTACCTGCGGCTTGTTGTTTGCGCGTCTCAACCAGCTTAGTTAATTTAGGGTGAAGATTAAAGCTGGCCGGAATAGCCGCGATTTGTTCGCCGACTTTTTGTAGAGCTGCAAGATCAACTGAAGTTTTAGTTGGTTTCTCCATGTCTGAAGTCAAACCTTTTTTTAGACCAGCCCAAGCGCCTTCGAATTTAAAAGTTTTAACTTTTGGAGCTTGTTGTTTTGCTGAGTCGTAAATTTTTTGCAGATCGTTCATACGATCAGTTAAAAGTGAATCAGTAAAATTTTGATCAGCTACGTTTGCAGACACTAATTGTTTTGCGTAGATGTCACGTAACGTAGGGTGCTTTTTAATAATATCGTACATTAACGGCTGCGTGTAAGCAGGCTCATCACCCTCATTGTGACCGAAGCGACGGTAACAAGTTAATGTGATCACGATATCGCGGCCCCATTCCTGACGGTAACGAACAGCGATATCCATTGCACGCACACAAGATTCAACATCATCACCATTGCAGTGAATCACAGGAATCGCTAAAGCTTTAGCGACATCAGATGAGTAATGCGCTGAACGAGCATTTTCGGGATTAGTTGTAAAGCCAACTTGATTGTCGATGATTAAATGAATTGATCCACCTACAGCGTAACCGCGAACATGCGCCATCTGTAGAGATTCCATGACCACGCCTTGGCCAGCAAACGCTGCATCACCGTGTATGATTAACGGAATTACTTTTTTACGATCTTTAGTGTCTTTAAGTTTTCTTTGTGCTGCACGAGCCATACCAAGAACAACCGGCCCAACAGCTTCTAAGTGCGAAGGATTAAATGCCAAGTGACATTCAACTTTGCCAGTTGGAGTATCTTTAGTTTTTGTATAGCCCAAGTGGTACTTCACATCGCCATCGTAATCTTCTAATGGTTTTTCTAATTCAGTAGGACCATTGAAATCGGCAAACATTGTTCCGACATCTTTACCCATGAAGTTCGCTAAAACATTTACGCGCCCACGATGAGCCATTCCGATCACGATCTCTTCAGTTCCTAAAGAGGAAGCCAAAGTCACTAAGTGATCCATCATCGGAAGTGTTGCGTCAGCGCCTTCAACCGAGAAACGTTTTGTTCCCACGTAACGAGTGTGAATAAATTTTTCTAAACTTTCAGCATGAGTCACTGATTTAAGAATTTCTTTTTTATTTTCTGGAGTTAATTTAAAAGCGGGAGAATTTTGTTCGAATTCTCTGATGAACCAGTTTCTAACTTCAGGTAACGCTTCAGCAAATTGGGCAGTTAATTTACCGCAGTAAGCAGAACGCAAGTGAGAGATGATTTCTTTTAAAGTTGAATTTGGTTTGCCAACGATAGATCCGATTTGGAATGTTTGTTCTAAGTCTTTATCTGATAAGTTGAATTTATTTAAATTCAACTGGTCATTATGAGCTGGAGTATTTGTTAACGGATCAATGTCAGCTTCGTAGTGACCGTAAGTGCGGTAAGCATTAATTAAATTGTAAACATCTAATTCTTTTTCTGAAACGCCGAATGAGCTATCCTTCATGAACTCAACGCCCTCAAAGAAACGTTTCCATTCAAGGTCTACAGAATCCGGTGATTTTTTAAATTGATTGTACAATGATTCGATATATTCAAGATTCAAATGATTCATGAAGTAAGCCTCTCTAAAACTTTATGCATGATTTTTTGTTTTTCGCTCTTGATTGTGTCATAAAGATCGGACAAACTTAAGCCAATTTTTCATATATTTTTTCATTATTAAGCGAGGAAAATTCTCATGAGTAACTCAAAAGCTAAAACCTATAAACTAGTCATCGTTCGTCATGGAGAGTCTCAATGGAATCAAGAAAATCGTTTTACTGGTTGGAAAGACGTAGATTTGTCTGAAAAAGGCCGCATTGAAGCGCAAAAAGCTGGCAAATCATTGCTAGAGCAAAAATTCGATTTCGATTTGGCGTACACAAGCTCTTTGACACGAGCTATCAAAACTCTAAATTCCATTCTTTCGGAAATGGATTTGAATTGGTTACCAGTGATTAAAGATTGGCGCCTAAATGAACGTCACTACGGTGATTTGCAGGGCCTTAATAAGGCAGAAACTGCAGCCAAACACGGTGAAGACCAAGTTAAAATTTGGCGCAGAAGTTACGACACGCCTCCTCCGTTGATGGCGAAATCAAATCCTGAACATCCAATTAATGATAAACGTTATAAAAATATTAATCCTGAAGTATTGCCTTCAGGTGAATCATTAAAAGATACGGTGGCGCGCTTTTTACCTTTATGGAACGAGCAAATTTCTAAAGATGTGTTAGCTGGTAAGAAAGTTCTTATCGCCGCGCACGGAAACTCATTGCGCGCACTTATCCAACATTTAGAAAAAATGACCCCAGAACAAATTATGGAAGTAAATATGCCAACGGGTATTCCGATGATGTATGAACTCGATGATAAATTAAATGTGATCTCGAAAAAATTCATCGGCGATGCTGATGAAGTCGCAAAAGCAATGGAGAGCGTTGCAAATCAAGGAAAGAAAAAATAGTTATGAAAAGAATGAGTCTATCACTTTTAGTTTTTTTATTCGCAGTTTCTTCTGAAGCTCAAATCAAAAAAACCTACCAACGTGTTAAACAAGCGGTAACAGGTTCAGCCAAAATTTCGCAATTGCATTATTTTCCATCACAATGGGAAGTGGACTTAGCACTTGGTTTTCGTTATTCAAGTCTTTCATTAAATGGCAAGTCAACAGGTCTTACAGTTTTAGAAGCGGATCAATCTATTTCCATACTTACGACTTCGTTAACACTAGGTGTGTTGGATAATGTTTATGCTCAGCTTAAATGGGATTACATGATTAACTTTAATTTGGAGTACTCAAAACCAGACACACAACCTTCGTCAAAATCAAAAGGTTCAGAAAATCCAGCCATTGCAGGAGTTGTGCGTGTGGTTGATGGGGGTAGTGTAAAGTTAGATGGTAAAATTGAAATTTCACCAAGTACTGGTGATCATTTAGAAGCTGATGCCACCCATGATGGCGATGCTAAATCGGGTGGCCATACAACGACAATCGGTGGCCGTTTTGTGGTGCTGGTTACAGGCAGTTCGCAGTTAGGGTTTGGTCTGGATTACACAGTGTTCAGTCTTGAGCGCTCTAGGGATCAATCTAGCGGGCAGATTTCAGAATCTGCTAAGCACAATCAGACAACCATTGAAATTTCAACGTTGACCGAAATCACTTCAGATTTATTTTTCGGACTGATGTTGGATATCGTAAACGTCGATAGTTACAAATCAACGGATCTTACATCGCTATCTACGACTGATTATGGTTCTACTTCTGGAAAAACCATTAACCTTATTGGTAAATATGAAGTAACACCTGATAGTTCAATCTCAGCTGAAGTTGGTTATATCATCGATTATAGCACTAATATTGGAAGCCTTGATGTTTCAGCGTCAGGCTACAGTATGGCTACAAACTATTTAGTGCGCTTCTAAAAATTCTTGGTCCTCTAGTTGCTCTTAAATTCTATGTCATAGTCAAGCGTAGCATAAACGCGGCTTAAAACAATTTTAGGTTGTTTTAAGCCCGAGGTCTTACGCTGGCGGAGTGACGAATTTGAGACACTGTCAATACTGTTGACGGAGGAACGTATGCTGAAAAAAATTGGAATGTCGTTATTAGTAATACCCTTGGTTATGGCCAACTTTGCCCATGCCACTGATGGTATATCAGGCCCTGAGCCGCAAGCTCAAGATGCCGTAAATTTCGATCACGCCACAGATGCAAAGACATCGATCTCGCAGAAAATGGTTCTTTTTGAAATGCCTCCTGAATATGAGTGTCCATTGTTTTCAAATTCTCCCTACACTGAAATTTTAAGCTCATTAGATAAGATGCAAGAAAACTTAAATTCGTCGTTTCCTCAGTGTGATATGAAAGCCCAAAATGAAAAAGTCGCGCAAAAAGCTGTGGCTTTAAGAAACACGGTTTTTGAAGCCAAAAAATTACAAGATTCAGGACAAACTTTTAAATTAGAATTAACCGCGCAAAATATGGTCGACGCTGCTCAAAAAATTCAAGAGGCTTTGGCATTGGCTGCGCAGTCGCAAACGAAAGTTTGTTATAGAAGTAATCAACAATTTAGAAATGTGGTTTTCTCGATCAATGAAACATTTCAAGGGATTGCTCCAGTTGTTTTGGATATGATTGCAAAAAATCCAGTTCTGGGTGCAAAGCTTGGTCCGGCAGTAAAAATATTAGCTGGTGCCGATGCGCTTTCAAAAGGTTTAGGTTTTGTAGAACAGATCGCCAAAGATTCGATCATGTTTGATATGACTGATCAAAATAACCGAGTAAACACATTGAAAAATGTATGTCAGTACATGAAACTCTATCGTCGTCTTGATTATATGCGTAGCCTTAAGCTTGGCCAAATTCAATCGGTGTATGCGGGTTATCAAAGTCGTATCCGCGATTTAAATCAAAACATCACTGACTATCGTCGTAAAAACAGTATGTCTATTGCGCCAACAAATGCTGCGGCGGTTGTTAAAACACAAGCTATGGCATTAAGTAATATTGATGATTCTGATCCCAATTATCAATTATTCATGAACTTAAAAACCTTATTGCCTGATGAGCTTAATAAATTGCAAAAAGCACAGTACGATCTAGAGCTTTCAGCTAAAGATCTTCAGCGTCCCGAAGTGGCACAATGCCAAACTATTCAGACAACAAAGACTTCAATCACGTACAAAAAGACGTTAGAAAAATTAATTGAATTTGCAACATCTTGGGGTGACCAAATGGGCGGTTCGCCAGAGTCTTCAGCGGCCATCGAAGTGTTAAATCGTCAGCTAGGGGCGTATGATGAATATTTCAATGAAGCTAAGACACAAAAAAATCTTACTGAATGTGTGAAGCTTGGCCAAGACTGGATTAAAATTTCTTTAGAACTTTTAAGCGCTGGGCAAAAAATGGTTCATATGTTTGCGCAAGAGCAAGCAGAGCTGCAAACAGAAAAAGATTCTATTAAAGAAAAAAGCTTATCTAAAAAAGAGCGTGAAAAACAAAATGCACAGACGAACTTAGCGAGTTTAAAATCAATGATGCAATATGCAGCTTTTGAATCAAGTGAAATTGAAAAGCGCGCCAAAGACATGCACCGTTATTTCTTTCGTGGTCCGTTTTACAATGAAGTTAAATCAGCATGTTCTGGTGACCCAGAGTGCGGTTGGTGGCAAAAAACTGTAGGCGGAGTAAAAGCGACTTATCAATGGCAACGTAATAATGGTCCGATTCATGAATTGCTTCGTAATAATGACCAGCATTTTAATAATGCCTATAACCAAATGAACCAAGCGCGCGCAAAAATAACTATGTTTGAGCGCCAGTTTGCTGTTGCAGAATTCAAAGGAAAAACGGGAATTGGAACTCATGAAGCGATCATGGCTCGTACGAAAAAATATGGCCAAGCCATGCCGCATTTATCATTGCGCTATATCAAAAAGGGTTCTCCGACGCATCAGAATCTTTGTATGAATGCACGTCAAGTGTTGGATAAATACCTTGTGGCCTCTACCCACATGATGAGCAGCCAAGCGCTTTGTAATATGGTGTACCCCGCATTAAAAGAAAATAACGTGGCTACGGTTTTACGTGACTATTGTATTCCACGTGCAGGGCGCACAGAAGCTACTGACAGACCTTCACAACTTCAGCAGCTTATTTATACACTGGTTGGCGAGGGTGCAGGTAAGCAACGTTGGATGTATTTCTTTGGCAATACCCAGGCGCGCCTTGTCGATGTCAGCAACGAAAACTCACCGAAAGCTCTAGTTGATAAACTGATCGAAAAATACGACAATCTTGAGTGTGAACAAAAATCTGGTTTTTAATTTTAGTTTAGTGAACGAAAACTTCGATGGTCATACGCCCAAAATGGCGATGGTCATCGAAAATGGTTTAATCGCGTGGATTGGTCCGCAAAATAAAATTTCTAAAAAAATCAAATTCAAAAAAGAAATCGATTTAAAAAAGAAAAAAATTCTGCCGGCCTTTATTGAATGTCATACACATTCTGTATTTGCAGGTTCGCGCGCGGATGAATTCGAATTGCGTAACAATGGCGTTTGTTATTTAGAAATCGCAAAAAAGGGTGGAGGAATTCTATCCACCATGAAAAAGACTCGCGCAGCTTCTGCGAAAGATCTTTTAGCTTGTGCGCAAGAGCGCGTAAATAACTTTATTAGACAGGGTGTTGCCACTGTTGAAATTAAATCTGGTTACGCTCTTGATTTAAAAAATGAAATTAAAACCCTTGAAGTGATTAAGAAAATTAAGACAGCGCGAGTGATTTCGACTTTTCTTGGGGCGCATGCTAAGCCTCCTGAGTATGATTCGTATGGCAAATATTTGGATTATTTAGCCGTTGAAGTTTTGCCCATCGTGAAAAAGAAAAAACTTTCTCATCGAGTAGATATTTTTATAGAGAAAAACTTTTTCGAAGTTTCTGAGGCCCGTAAATATTTATCGACAGCAAAAAGGCTTGGTTTTGAAGTTACGATTCACGCCAATCAATTGTCACTATCTGGCGGAGCCGAGCTTGCGTTAGAGTTGCAAGCGCAATCTGCAGATCATGTGATTCATTTAACAGATGAAACCATTCAATATTTCGCTCGTAATAAAACTGTGGCGGTTTTGCTTCCGGCTGCTGACTTATACATGAAATGTCCGTACCCGCCAGCTCGTAACTTAATAGATAGCGGAGCTACTGTTGCGCTGGCTACGGATTACAATCCTGGAAGCTGTCCAACGCAGGATTTATCTTTAGTGGGCTTACTAGCGCGTTTAGAAATGAAGATGACGCTAAGTGAAGTTTTTAAAGCTTACACAATCAATGCCGCTCGTGCGTTAGGGATTGATCATGAAGAGGGAACGCTTGCCGTTGGAAAAAGAGCTAATTTTATTAGCACTGATGCAGAGCTGACTGATTTCTTCTATTCAGCGGGCGCTATGCCAAGTCATCAACTTTTCATTCTAGGAAAACCAACTTTAGTCTAGTAATTCGGCCCCAAATTATACGCAGCGTCTTAAAATTTAAGATTCTTAAATTTATGTTGTTAAATGAGGCTAGTCTTTCTAGGCTCACGTTATGGCAGCAAGTTATTCTTCTTTTTTAACGACGCAATATTATAGTCCGGTATTTAATACCGCCTTATTCGACGGGCCTTTTCGAATTTATTTTTCGCAAAGTTACGAGTCGGTGGCGTTAAAAATTTACCACTTGCTACAAACGCAAGATTTAGCACTTTGGACTGAGTATAAAAAATGGTCTGAGAAAACTAAAAAACACGCTTTCATTTTAATTTACCCTACTGATCAAGACTTAGCCATCGCCTTTGACGGTGAAAAGAGCGCTCCTTTAATGAATCGTTTATGGGATGAGGGCTTGATTCTAGGTTTTGCCAATTCATATTCTGATGAGGCTTTTTCAGGTATTTATCAAAATATCGTGACTCAACTTAAGAATTTCATCGCTACAGAAAAAACCAATTTGAATTTACAATTTTAAAATACAACATTAACACTATTGTTTTCTTAAATTTGTTCTTATACTTAAGATATGCGTAACAACCGCGGGCAAGTTATTGTCGAATATTTATTAATCATGGTTTTGATGGTGGCGATCGCTGCAATGTTAACTAAAAAGTTAGTTGGCCGTGGTGATGACGATAATCAAGGTGTTATTGTTAAAGGTTGGAGCCGCATGATTAAGGCCATTGGTAATGACTTGCCAGATTGCGCCAAACAACAGTCTTTCGGCACACCTAATTGCCCCAATTAATAGGTAGGCCGTCCCTTTTTCGGGAGCAGCGAGTCGCGGTCGTGCTAAATAAATCCAAAACCGCGTTTTTTAACTTCGGTATTAATTTTTTTCTGTAGATTTTCTTGAATCTCGTAAGCTAAATCATGACATAGTTCTGAATCACTCATCTTATCTGGTCCAAATGGTAAGGTGACGGGCTTTTCGAAAATGATTTTCCATTTTGCAGGCAAAGGAATCACGTTGAGCGGAAGAGGTAAAACCAAGCCGCGCAAAAATTTTGAAAACTTAAGCTGACGTAAATTAATATTTGTCTCTTCAGCACCCAGAATAATAGTTGGAACAATCGTCGCATCAGTGGCTAGAGCCATGCGGATAAAACCGCGTTTGAATTCTTGCAGCTGATATCGTTTAGAAGTGGGCTTAAAATTACCGTGTTCGCCTTCAGGAAAGATCACGATCATTTGTTTTTTCTTTAAATAATGCACACCGTTTTCAAACGTAGCTTCGAAAAAACCAAGTTTTTGCGCTGGTAGGGCCGTGGTTTCAGTCAAAAACCATAAATGATGCGTTAGAACTCTTGGCACTCGCTGAGTTTTTTCTTGGATAATGTAAGCTAAGACCATCGCATCCATCGCGGTAAAGCCTGAATGATTTGGCGCAATGATAATGGGTCCGCTGGTGGGAATATTTTCTACGCCTTCGACTTCAATGCGAAAATATTTTTTTAAAATCTCCATGAATAGGCGCGGAAATACTTTATACAGCAAATCATCAGCCCCAAGTGACTTTAAATTGAATACTTTTTCGTTGGGTTTTTTAAAAAAATTGATCATGATATTTCTATGAAAAAATATATCATGGCCATCGATCAAGGAACAACCGGTTCAACAGTCATTTTAGTGGATCAAGGCGGAGGTCTGGTCGCATCCAGTGATCAAGATTTTCCTCAAGCTTATCCGAAACCTGGCTGGGTTGAACATGATCCGCGTGATATTTGGGAATCAGTCTCGCAGTCTGCGCGTAAAGCATTGAGTAAGATCCAAGCCAGTCCAAGTGATGTATTAACAATTGGTATCACGAATCAACGTGAAACCGTGGTGGCGTGGCGCAAATCTAATTCTGAAGTGTTGCACAATGCCATCGTGTGGCAATGTCGCAGAACTACAGAGATGTGCAATAAGCTTCGCCCGACGTGGCAGAAAAAAATCAAAGATAAAACAGGGCTAGTTCTTGATCCTTATTTTTCAGCCAGCAAAATGCGTTGGTTAATTGAAAACGTACCCGCGGTAAAAAAAGCATTAAATGATGATGATTTAGCTTTTGGTAACATGGACACTTTCTTGATTTGGAAATTATCTTCTGGAAAAACTTTTGCCACAGATGTGAGTAACGCGTCTCGCACGATGTTAATGAATTTAAAAACATTAACCTGGGATAAAGATTTATTAAAGCTGTTTAAAGTTCCATTATCAGCATTGCCAGAAATTAAATCTTCAGCTGGGGCATTTGGTGTTACGCAAAATGCAGGCTTTGTCGCTGATGGCACAATGATTTCAGGGGTAGCCGGTGATCAGCAAGCCGCTCTTTTTGGTCAAGCTTGTTACACTGCGGGCGAAAGTAAATGTACTTTTGGAACTGGCAGTTTTATTTTGATGAATTCAGGAACTAAAATTCTGAAATCAAAATCTAACTTACTAACAACAGTCGCGTGGAAAATTAAAGACCAACCAGCGCAGTACGCTTTAGAGGGTGGAGCTTTCATTTGCGGTGCCGCGGTTCAATGGTTACGTGATGGGTTGGGATTAATTGAATCAAGTGCTGAAGTCGAAAAATTAGCTGCAGAAGTCACAGACACTAACGGTGTTGAATTTGTGCCAGCACTTACTGGCCTTGGAGCGCCTCACTGGAAACCAGAAGCCAGAGGCGAATTAACAGGTTTAACTCGTGGAACAACAAAGTCACATATTGCGCGTGCAACTTTGGAAGCCATGGCCTTGCAAAATGCCGACATTCTTTTAGCGATGCAAAAAGATTTAGGTAAAAAAATTAAAAAATTGCGCGTTGATGGCGGAGCCTCTGCAAATAATTTATTAATGCAATTACAAGCTGACTATTTGCAAACTCAAGTAGATCGTCCTCAGCAAATCGAAACAACTTCTATGGGAGCTGCGTACCTAGCCGGAATTGGGGCAGGTGTTTGGAATTCAACAGCAGAGATTAATAAAATCTGGAAGATTGATCGTTCTTTTAATGCGACGATTAAGAAAAAAGATTTAACCGCAAGGCAAAAGTCTTGGGCCCAAGCGATCAAAAAAGTTTTAGTTAAATAAGGCCCACTGAATTTTAGTTTTTAATATTAAGCTAGACTTTATTTATACACCAAAGGTGCCGAGACTGAAAAGAATCTACTTTATTTAATAGGAGTTAATATGGAAAAGTTTAAAATATGTCTGGCCTTGTCTTTATTCGTAATGAGTTGCGCACAAAAGCCAACTGTTACTACTGCACAAGAGGGCACACCAAGCCGTAAGGTTGCTTTTCACGTCGAAGATTCTGATAAGCTTTTAAATATCGGAGTAGGGGTTAAGCTTAAATTAAAAGTTAATCTAAATATTAAGCCTAATAGCTCAAGTTATGATTTACAAGTTGATCCAACTGGACGTTATATGGCTGTGCTAAGATTGGCCATTCCTAATTTAAACGTCGATCGTGAATTAAAAGCAGGCGAGATATTTGAAATCGAAAATATTGAAACTAGGGAAGGCGCTGGCGGTCCAATTTATGACATTACTTTCCAAACAAATAATAAGTTTACTCAGTTAAGGATATACACTCCGTCTAAAGATTATTTACTTGTTGGTCAGTTCGAAGCTCTTCTAGCAAAATATTTCGAAGTGATTCAGCCTCCACCAGTGCAAATGTAACAAGTACTAAAAAAGAAAATGGCCATCAAGTTTACCCGATGGCCATTCCCATTTCCAGTCTTCGGAGGGGCCGAAAGAATTATCTCTAAAATCAAATTACTGAATAACTACGTCAGTCGTCACAGCAAAAGCTTTCGGATCTTGTAATCCAGAAGCATTCACAGCGCGTTTAACGTCTACTTGTACGCGGCTTACAGTTTGTGGCGTGTTGATCGCGCGTAATTTACCGTTTTTCACTTCGAATAAGCTTAATACGTACTTAGTACTTACTTCGCTAAATTGCTCAGTGCTGTCAGATAATTTGATGTAAGCATTTACACCTTGTTGGTTTGGAGAAGTTAATTCAACTTTAGAAGAATCAGATAAAATCTGGATATCTTCAGAAGTTAACACACGGCGGTCGTAAACTGCCGTGCTAGTGAAAGCTAACTGACCGTCTGCAATCACAGAACCTGCGCGAGTTGTTTTAACAACTGCACGGATTTTTGAGTGAGCTCCGATCTGTGCTTGAACTATTAGGCCCGTTTTGCTATTCGCTAAAGAAGTCGCAATACCTTGTTCAATTAAGGCATCAGTTGCTAAATCACGAACTTCGATCTCTGAAGTTGTTTGTACTTTAGAGTGGCTGATTGAATCTACAAAACTTACTACGAATTGATTTAAAAGCGGTGAGTACACAACTTGTAAACCTTTAAGTGAAGAAGCTCCTGCATTTGAAGCATCAATTGGTGATAAAATGACTATTCATTGCGAACGTTTTCGCTGAATTCAACTTCTTCAATTTCATCAATATCGCCCTGAAATTCGCGCTTAGAAGCCATTTCAATTTTTTGCGAAAGTTTGGCATCAAGTGTTCCATCAGAATAAGCGGCAATAATTTTTGAGTATTTTGCGGCAGTGGTGGAAATTAAAGAGCTAGAGCTTATTAATACATAAAGACTAAAAGCTGCAAAGTAGAACAATGCGAATCTGGTGGTATTAATAGTATGAACGTCTTTACTGCGAAGAATCGAATCATTGATTCTTTTGTAAAAGAGAATTAAAATTAATGGCGATAATGTTATTAAAAGCCCGTAGGTCCACCAGACACTAGTTGACCAAAGCATTTCGGCACAGCGCTCATTGCAGCTAGCTTTGATCAAAAACTGGTATTTTTGAATCATGAGCGAGCCAAAATATTTAAACTGATAAAACATAAATGTGAGCGCGAATATTCCGAGAATGAATTTTTCAATAAATGCTCCGTATTGAAAATGGAGCTTGAAGTGCGTTAATATCTCTTGTCTAAGAACAGCAAATTTACTTAGACCTATGCTTTGTGGTTGCTGCTCTGCAAGTAGTTTAAGCTTCGCGAGGTCGTTAATTTCGTCCGCAAAGCATTGAACACTTGAATTGAATCCGTCTGTTGAATAAAAAATCCAAAATTCTTTTTTTGGGTCGGCTGGAATGTAGATTTTAGAAATATTAGCCCACTCGATAACTATAGGCTCAGAGCGGTAAGCTGCCATTAGGTTCTGCCAAGTTAGGATACGGCAATGGAGAGCTCGTAATTTGGACTTAGGCCTAATTATCAATCCCATATCTATTCTTATCGGAATTTAGAGTAAAAACTTGAAATAATTCCCGTCACCTGTCTAAGCATTGGACACCACTTTTTCACTCTTAAGCCACACCGCACAGCTCACGATTGGCGCAGATTTCGTATTATAGAAATGTGTCAGGCATCGTAATAAATGACTGGTAGCCTCTTGCGTTTGAGCCCCTCTTGAACCAAGAGGTTTTTTTATTTTTTGCCTAAAAAAATACCCGTTAAAATTCTATCAACTTCTTGTGTCATTTACTCTGTATTTTGACTGATCTTCATCAATCACGATACCGTTATGGTCTATCGTATTTTGACAATCGCGAAAGGATTCCGAAAGTGTCTGACACTAAGCCTGCAAATATCCCAGAAATTAAACGTCTAAAAGATTTAAGTACTCTTGTGAGTTTATCAAAACGCCGTGGCTTTGTTTTTCAAAGCTCTGAAATTTATGGCGGCCTTGGTAGCTGTTGGGATTATGGTCCGTTAGGTTCATTGATGAAATTAAATGTGAAACGCGCGTGGTGGAATGCCATGACTCGTAGATCAGACATCGTAGGTCTTGATGCCGCGATTCTTATGCACCCAACTGTTTGGAAGGCTTCAGGCCACGTTGATGGATTCTCTGATCCGTTAGTGGACTGTAAAGATTGTAAAACTCGCTTTCGCGCGGATAACACAGATTCATACATTAACAAAAAACAATGTCCGGTGTGTGGGAGCAAAAATTTATCAGAAGAGCGCCAGTTTAACTTGATGTTTAAAACTCACATGGGTCCTTTAGAAGATACTGGTTCTGTAGTTTATCTTCGTCCAGAGACGGCTCAAGGCCACTTTGTGAATTTTCAAAACTGCCAGCAGTCTTCTCGTTATAAAATTCCTTTTGGAATCGCAGCGATTGGTAAATCTTTTCGTAATGAAATCACTCCGGGTAATTTTATTTTCCGTACGCGTGAATTTGAACAAATGGAAATGCAATACTTTGTAAAACCAGGAACTGATGAGCAATACTTCAATGAATGGAAAGACCGTCGTTGGAAGTTCTATTTAAAATTCGGTATTCGTGAAGAAAATTTAAATTTCAAAGACCACGACAAGCTGGCTCACTACGCCCGCGCTGCAGTTGATGTTGAATATAAATTTCCGATGGGTTTTTCTGAATTAGAAGGTATTCATAATCGTGCTGATTTCGATTTAACTCAGCATGCGAAATTTTCTGGAAAAAACTTAGAGTACTTTAATGAAGCTGAAAAAGAAAAATTTATTCCTTACGTTATCGAAACAGCCGTTGGTTGTGATCGTTTATTCTTGGCTTTCATGTGTGATGCCTACCGCGAAGAAGTAACTACGACAAAAGATGAAACAGGTAAATCATCTGAAGACGTGCGTGTGGTGCTAGGATTACATCCTGAAATCGCTCCGTTTAAAGTTGCCGTGTTGCCATTATCTAAAAAAGATGAGCTATCACTTCCTGCAGAAGCTCTGCGTGATCAATTAGCAGAAGACTTTGATGTCACTTACGACGAAACTGCGTCGATTGGTAAACGTTACCGTCGCCAAGATGAAATCGGCACACCGTTTTGTGTAACTTACGATTTCGAATCAGTCACCGACGGTGCAGTAACTGTTCGCCACCGTGACAAGATGACTCAAGAGCGTATTAAAATTAAAGAATTAAATGCTTACATTGCTGTTCAACTTAAACAGTTTAACCAATAACAAAAAAGAATAGGACTGTGTGATGGAGACTACAAACACAAAGACTTATACGAAACCTGAAAAGTTTGTTTACTACTTCGCGGCCGGTGAAGCTGAAGGTAATGCAAGCATGAAAAATACCTTAGGTGGTAAAGGGGCGAACTTAGCTGAAATGACGGCTATTGGTCTTCCGGTGCCTCCGGGCTTTACTCTTTCAACTGATATCTGCACGGCGTACTACGCTGAAGGTGGAAAACTGCCTGATTGGGTTAAACCTGAAGTCTTAAAAGCTTTATCAAGAGTAGAAACAAAAATCGGTAAAAAGTTTGGTGATATAGCAAATCCATTATTAGTGAGCGTTCGTTCTGGAGCTCGCGCTTCAATGCCTGGCATGATGGATACTATTCTTAATTTAGGTCTTAATGATCAAACAGTTGAAGGCTTAGCAAAATCTTCGAATAACCCACGCTTTGCCTGGGATTCATACCGTCGTTTTATTCAAATGTATTCTGATGTGGTGATGGGAATGAATTCATCATTATTAGAAGTGACTTTAGAAGACTTAAAAGCTGAAAAAGGCATGCACTTAGACACTGAGCTTGCGACTGACGATTTAAAAAAATTAGTTAAAAAATTTAAAGACCTAGTTCAACAAATGACGGGTCAAAGTTTTCCGGCAGATCCGATGGAGCAACTTTGGGGCTCTATAAATGCCGTATTTAAAAGTTGGAACACCGCTCGTGCGATCACTTACCGTGAATTACATGATATTCCGGCAGTATGGGGAACAGCCGTGAATGTTCAATCCATGGTGTTTGGTAATTTAGGTGATGATTCAGCCACGGGTGTTGCGTTTACGCGTGATCCAAGTACAGGTGCGAAAAAATTCTACGGAGAATTTTTAGTCAATGCGCAAGGTGAAGACGTGGTTGCCGGAATCCGCACACCACAGCCAATTTCGTTGTTGGCTGAAATTATGCCTGAGCCGTATAAAGATTTAGAAACAATCTATAAAAAATTAGAAATGTATTTCAAAGATATGCAAGATATCGAATTCACAATCGAAAAAAATAAATTGTGGATGTTGCAAACTCGTAACGGTAAGCGCACCGCAAAAGCGGCGTTGCAAATTGCGTGTGATATGATCGATGAAAAAATGATCACTGAAGAAGAAGCGATCTTGCGTCTAGATCCTTCATCGTTAGATCAATTATTACATCCAACACTTGACCCAAAAGCTTCAAAAACGATTTTAGCTAAAGGTTTACCTGCAAGCCCAGGTGGTGTGTGTGGACAAATCGTTTTCACTCCAGAAGACGCAGTCGAGTGGAAAGAGCAAGGCAAAAAAGTAATCTTAGTTCGTGTAGAAACATCTCCTGAAGACATCGCCGGTATGGTGGCCGCCCAAGGTATTTTAACAGCTCGTGGTGGCATGACCTCACATGCTGCAGTTGTAGCTCGTGGTATGGGAAAATGTTGCGTCGCCGGTTGTTCTGAAGTTGAAGTCGATTACACGAATGAACAAATGCGCGCTAAAGGTTACAATCTTAAAAAGGGCGACGTAATCACTTTAGATGGCAGCACTGGTGAAATTTACCTAGGTGAAGTTAAAACCATCGAACCAAAATTAGATGGCGTTTTCGATCGTTTAATGAAAATGGCTGATGGTGTTCGTCGTTTAAAAGTTCGTGCGAATGCAGACACTCCAAAAGATGCACAAACGGCGCGTAATTTCGGCGCTGAAGGTATTGGTCTTTGTCGTACAGAACATATGTTCTTTGGCGCTGATCGTATTGATTCGGTTCGTGAAATGATTATTGCCGATACTAAGGCAGATCGTGAACGCGCTTTAGAAAAATTATTACCAATGCAAAGAGATGATTTTTATCAACTTTTTAAAATCATGGAAGGGTATCCAGTAACTATTCGTTTATTAGATCCGCCATTACATGAATTTGTTCCGCACTCTGATGAAGAAATTCAAATTTTTGCTAAGCGTGTAAATCTTGATGCCAATCGCGTAAAAGCAAAAATTCAAGCGCTCCATGAATTTAACCCAATGTTAGGTCATCGTGGTTGTCGTTTAGCGATTACTTTTCCAGAGATTTACCAAATGCAATCGCGCGCTATCGCTGAAGCAGCGGCTAAATTAACTCAAGAGGGTATGAAGCTTGTTCCTGAAATCATGATTCCATTAGTTGCTACCGCGAAAGAATTAGAAATCTTACGCGCGCAAACTGTTGAGATCGTTGAAAAGGTGATGAAAGAAACGAAAACTAAATTCGATTATCAAGTTGGAACCATGATCGAACTTCCGCGTGCAGCAGTGACGGCGCACGAGATTGCAAAGCATGCCGACTTTTTTAGTTTCGGCACCAACGATTTAACACAAACGACGTTAGGGCTTTCGCGTGATGATTCAGGGCGTTTTTTAGGAAGCTACGTTAGCCAAGGAATATTTGCTAAAGATCCATTTGTAAGTATTGATCAAATCGGTGTCGGCACCTTGGTTAAAACGGGTATTGATCTAGGTCGTCAAACTAAAGGTCAACTTAAAGTGGGCGTCTGTGGTGAGCATGGTGGCGATCCAGAATCGATCGAATTTTTTGAAAATGTAAATTTGGATTACGTCAGTTGTTCGCCGTTTCGTGTGCCGATAGCACGTTTAGCCGCTGCTAAGGCTCACTTAAAAAGGAAGAAAAAATAATTATGCAAAAATTATTGCTAGTTGAAGATAATGAAGTCATGCGGGCATTAGCGGCTAATATATTGAAAGAGTTTTCTCTTTCAATGGCGACAACGTTAAAAGAAGCACAGGCTTTAATGCAATCAAATACGTTTGATTTAATTCTTCTAGATATCGGACTACCAGATGGTGATGGGCTTACTTTTTTAAATCATTTAAGTAACGCATCGGGCGCGCAAACGCCCGTGATCATCATTAGCGGTAAAACTGATATTGCTAGTAAAGTGACGGCATTTTCTTTCGGCGCAGAAGATTTTATTTCAAAACCATTTGATCCGATTGAGTTAAAGGCGCGCGTGTCAGCCAAACTAAAAAAAATCGAGCAGGCTAAAACTAATTCTGACCAAATTAAGATTGGTGATTTGGTTATTACTGTCAGTAAGCAAAAAGTAATTATCCAAGGAGTTGATAATGAACAGCTTCCTGTAGATTTAACGACATTAGAATTTAAATTGTTATTATCATTAGCTAAGCATCCAGAGCGCATATACACCCGTGAGCACTTGTTATCAGAAGTATGGGGTAATGATTTGTCGGTGACTTCGCGTAGTGTTGATACGCATGTAGCACATTTGCGTAAGAAAATTCACAAATCAAAAGTAAAAATCGATACCGTCATTCGTAGTGGTTACCGTTTATTGATCAATTCTTAATCTGCGCTAAAAATCTGCAGCTAAACTTCTAAGCCCTGGCTTAGAATAAGAAATGTGCAGCTCAATATATATAGACATGCAGCATTGCAGCAAGGTCACTCAAATCTCTGAAGTCCTTCGGATTTCATGATTGACTCACTATCCCGACCAAAGGACAGTTATAGGTAGTTATACGCTCTATATCGTGTCTTAACTTTTGCCCTTAGCTTAAGTCTAAGCATATAAACCATTTTCTTCGCAAAAGGAGTTTTGCTTTGAGAATCAAAAAACTAGAACTTATTGGTTTTAAATCATTTAAAGATCGCACCGTCATTCAATTCGATGCTGGTATTACTGGTATCGTAGGCCCAAATGGTTGCGGTAAATCGAACATCGTTGATGCCCTTATGTGGGTTATGGGTGACCAATCAGCTAAAGATTTACGTGCTTCGCAAATGACTGATGTTATTTTTGCCGGTGCCGAAAACTACGCGCCACTTGGCCTATGTGAAGTTTCACTTACGTTAGAAAACGATGGCGGACCTTTTCCTGCCAAATACTTAAAACATTCTGAAATCATGGTGACTCGTCGTCTTCACAGAAATGGTGAAGGCGAATACTTTATCAATAAAGAAACGGCTCGTTTAAAAGACGTGCAAGAGATCTTTATGGATACGGGTGCCGGTTCAAAAGGTTTTTCGATCATCGCTCAAGGTATGATCGGCAAGATCATTACATCTAAGCCAGAAGATCGCCGTATGTTAATTGAAGAAGCAGCGGGTATTACGAAGTTCAAAGCTCGTAAAAAAGAATCACAAAGAAAACTACAATCTACAGATCAAAACTTAGTGCGTTTACAAGACATCATCGGCGAATTAAAACGTCAGATCGATTCTTTACAGCGCCAAGCTCAACGTGCTGAGCGTTACCGTAATATCAAAAATCAAATCGAAGATCTTGAATTATGGTTATCATCAGCTCAATACGTAGAACTTGCTCGCGCAGCTAATGATGCGCAAAAAATCTTTGATGAAGCGCAATCTTTAGAGGTGGGCTCAGAAGCTGACCTTGCTTCAATGCAATCTCTTTTAGAAACGATGAAGCTTTCTGTATTAGAACAAGAAAAAGCGGTTGAAGATCGCCAACAAGAATTCTTCAATCAACAAGCTTCTGTGCAAAAGAAAGAATTAGAAATCCAAGAATTACGTTTTACGCTTGAACAAGCTAAACGTAACGAACAAATGACGGGTTCAATCTTAAATGAACAACAAGCTCGTTATGATTTACTTTCTCGCGACCAGCAAACATTGCAAGCGCAAGCTGACGAGTTAAAAGAAGAATCAGAATACTTAGCCGAAGAATCAATTACTAAAGCTCAAGCTTTCAGTGAAAACCAAAAACGTTTTACTGAAATCGACGAAGACTTAACAGTTAAACGCCGTGAACAATTTGCCGTAGGCCAATCTGAATCATCGCTAGATGCAAAGTTAAATTCTTTCACGGGCCAACGCTCTGAAGTGGCAGACCGTGTAGCTGATGAAGAATTAAAACTTTCTGAATTACGCGAAACGCACCATGGCTTCGAAACACGCCGTCGTAAAGTGACTAATGAATTAGACCAACAACGTCAGTTACAATTAGACCTTTCAAATGATGCTGAATCATTTGAAGCGAATAAAAAGATTTTGACTGAGTCAGTTCAACAAAAACAAATTCAGGTTCAAGAATTTAAAGATAATTTAAATGAAACAGCTTCACGCCTTTACGGTTTAGAAAACCTAGCGCAAAACTTCGAAGGTTTTGAAGAGGGCGTTAAGCAGGTGATGCTGTGGTCAAAAGCCAGAACAGAACAAACACTAAGTGCTGATGGAACAGCGAGTGAAACATTTCACCCAGTGTCAGAAGTGATTGAAGTTCCAAGCGAATTCGAAATCGCTATGGAAGCAGCGCTTGGTTCTAAATTACAAATGCTTTTATCGAATAAAAAAGAAACAGCTTTAGAAGCTGTTGATTATTTAAAAGAGCAAAACACAGGTAGATCGAGTTTCTTCGCCGCTCAGGGTGAAAAAGCACACATGCCTGCGGGTAATCCAGAAACAGAAGCTGGCGTTATTGGTTTATTAAATAAAGTGGTTCGTTCTGACGCTCAATTTTCAAACTCGGTAGAAAATATTCTATCAGGTGTGGCGATTGTTGATTCTATCCGTACAGCTTTAGCATTACGTCCAAATTATGCGGGTTGGACATTTGTAACTCAAGACGGTGATACCTTATCAGCTGATGGCGTATTAACAGGCGGATCAAAAGACTCAGCTGAGTCGGGCGTATTAAAACGTCGTCGTGAAATTAAAGAATTAACTGAAAAGAAAAACGAATGGTCAGGTAAATTAGCTCTTGCGACTCAAGTTTTGAAAAAAACCGAAGAACAATTAGCTAATGTATTAAATGATTTCGAAGGCGCGCAAAAACGCCGTATTGATCAAGAAATCAAAGTGACTGAACTTCGTAAAGACTTAGAACGCGCTGAAAATGAATTACAACAAGCAGCTAATGCCGTTGAAAGACAGGACAAAGAAGTTCGTCGCTTGACTGAAGCCTTATCAATGCTTGATGAAAAGATTTCTGAAATGTCAGCAAATCTTGAAAATCTACGCACGAATAAAGTCGAGTTAGAATCTTCAATTGAATCATTAACTAATGAATTTGATTCAATGAAAGATGGTTTTGAAACTCAACAAGCTGAAGTAACGGATTTGCAAATTCGTTCTGCGTCTAAGTCTCAAGAATACCAAGGTTTAATTCGCCAATTAGAAATGGTGACTAGGCAAGTTAACGAATTATCACACCAATTAAACCGTATGTCTGAAGAGGCAGAAGGTTACAATTCGCAAATGACTGAAGGCTCTTACGTTTTAGAGCAAGCCAAAATTGATTTCGAAAGAATGGTCGCTGATATTGAGCAAAAACGTTTAGATTTAGCTCAATTCAAAAATCAATTTGAAATTGAAACGGCTGACATTCGTGAATTAGAAGAAAAAGCTTTAAAATCACAGCGTGATCGCAATGATCGTTTGCAAAGAATGAACGAATCGCAATTAAAACTTGAACAAGCTAAAATGAAAGAGCAGTACTTGGTCGATCAAACTCGTGAAAAGTACATGTTGAATCTTCCTGATGTTATTGAAAAATACGCAGGGCGAGAAGGTGACCCGATCGCCGCTGATTCTGAGTTAAAAGAATTACGCGAAAAATTAGCTAAAATCGGTGAAGTTAATTTATCTGCTATTGCTGAGTACTCTGAAACACAAGAGCGCTATGATTTCTTAACTAAACAACACGAAGATTTAACTGAAGCGAAAGAACAATTACGCAAAGTGATCGATCGTATTAATAAAATCTGTTCTAAACGTTTCAAAGAAACTTTTGATTTAGTGAATGAACGTTTTCAAAAAGTATTTCCTGTTCTTTTCGGCGGCGGCGAGGCGATGTTACAAATCGTTGAAAACGAAGAAAAAGGCGAAATGGGAATCGAAATTATCGCAAAACCTCCAGGCAAAAAAATGCAAAACGTTACACTTATGTCGGGTGGTGAAAAAGCCCTTACAGCAGTTGCGCTTGTATTCTCGATCTTCTTAGTTAAACCGTCTCCGTACTGTTTACTAGATGAGGTTGATGCGCCTCTTGATGATGCCAACGTATTCCGTTTCAATGATTTAGTTCGTGAGATGGCAAAACGTTCGCAAATCATCGTTGTGACACATAATAAGCACACGATGGAAGTTGCTCAGAAGCTTTACGGTGTAACAATGCAAGAACGCGGTGTTTCAACAATGGTTTCTGTAAGTTTAGCTGATATTAAGTAGTTCTAATAAGTATGCTCTTCGCCCGCAGCTAATAAGCGTCTGTCTTGTTAGCTGAGCGATGAGTGGAAAAAATTGGTTTGTTGACAAAAAAATCGCGTATTATAGTTTTCTTAAATCAATTTGGAGGTTTTATGAAATGGATTCCAGTTTTAAGTTTTCTTTTTAGTTCATATTCTTTTGCTGCAGATCTTCTTCCGGAAGCAGTCTGGGTTAGTAGTGCGCTGTCGGCCGTAGCACAAACTTGTAATGGAACTTCTGACTGTAAATCTGATCTCGTAGCTATTACAAAAAAGCTTGAGTCTCAAGGTTTCACTATTTTGAAAACCTCTGAATGTTCGACCAAGTATATTGCATCGTATAGTTGTCCAAACGAGCAAAAGCCGATTGAGCAAGGAACAGTTTATTTTGTTCGCTAATCTTATTTTGTAACCAAAGCCTGTATCAAAAAGTACAGGCTTCTTTGTTTCTCATCTAAAAAATTAAAACGCTAGCTTCTTAAAAATTCACTTCGTAGCGGTGAAGACATGCGTCAGAAAATAACTCTTGCCAGGGTTTTCTAGGTTTTAATATTTGCTCTACATTCACAGAATATCTTTTTCGTGACCTGATCCGTGAATGAAAAATAAGTTCCACACAGCGGCGATTACGAATCTACACAGTGCTTGTTGTTGGGGTTTTCGCTTTCAAGGCTCGTTAAATAAAAGCTGAAAAAGTCGATTTTAAAAGTCGTGGTACTGTCTTTTTGCAAAGGAAAGTGCTTTATGAATTTATCACAATTAGCCAGTTCTGAATTGTTATTGCGACTTGAAAAATTGTCTCGTACCGAAAGAAAAATCACACATGTGATTCTTTGGCATATCTTAGAAGTCGAAATCAGAAAGCTCTATGCTGATCGCGGCTACGGCAGTTGTTTTGAATATTTGACTAAAGGATTAGGTTATTCAGAAGGCAGTGCTTACCGCAGGCTGCAATCGGCACGATTACTCAAGAAAATGCCTGAAAAACTAAGTGCTAGTATTGCTGTGAAGTTAGAAAATGGTTCGCTTAATTTATCGCAACTAACCCAAGTTCAAAAATGTCTAAAACATGAAGAGAATTTAAAAAAGCAAAACCGTCAAACAGAGTCTACCGAACACATCCTAGAACTTATCGAAAACCGAAATACTTTTGAAACACAAAAAATTTTGGCTAAGCAATTTAACCAACCTGTGCAAACAGCAGAAAAAATAATTTCACAGCGAAATGATTCGGTTAAAGTAGAGATTATTCTAACTAAAGAACAGATGAAAAATCTTGAGCAGGCTCAAAGTTTATTAAGTCATGTTTGTCCGGATGGAAGCATTTCGGCCTTGGTTGATTATTTAGTGATTCAACATATTTTAAAGTCGAAGAAAAAAACTAATATCAACGCCTGCTGTGAATATATCGATCCTGTGACTGCTAGAAAATGTGACTCTAATTATCAACTGCAAAAAGATCATATTATTCCTAAAGCCAAGGGCGGAGGCGATGATCCAAGTAATCTACGTACATTATGTCGCAGCCATAATTTATCTGAAGCTCGTCGCTGGGGATTGTTAGATTAACGCAGGTTCCCATTGTTGCGTCATAAGAATCCGTTTTGAACTCGCAAGAATTAGTGTACTAATGTTTTTCTTATGTCAGAGTCGCACTCATATCAAATAAATCTTTTATTAATAGTCATCGTAGTACTTGCATTGGCTATTTTTATTCCTGTTGTCCTATCTGTTTTAAAAAAGAAAAAGCAATACACGCCGCCGCCATTAGATAATGCGCAAGCAGATCTTGCTCCTTTACATAAATCAGAACCCTTGCCTAAAACTGAACTTTCAGAACTGTTGGCTGAAACCGCTCCGCATGTTGAAGAAGATCTATCTTCAACGACCACCATCAGTAAAGCGATGGAGAAAACTAAAGATAGTTTTTTTGGCCGTATTAAAAATGCATTCACAAACACAGATAAGAAAAAAGTTTTAGAAGAGATCGAAGAAGTTTTATACACCAGCGATTTAGGTCCGAAAACTGTGCAAAAACTATTAGATAAAGTTTCCAGTTCAGATATGTCTGATATTACAAAAGTGAAAGAGTCTTTGTCTTTGCAGATGCAAGAAATCCTCTTAGACGTTCACGCTTCACAAAAAAATTCAAAATTAGTGTCTGACCTTATTCACAAACGCAGTGATGGCCCGATGGTTTTAATGGTTGTTGGAGTAAATGGCGCAGGTAAAACGACATCGATTGGTAAGATCACAGCGCAATTAGCCCACCAAGGTTTTAAAATTCTAGTCGCTGCGGGCGACACCTTTCGTGCGGCAGCCGGTGGACAATTAAAAGTTTGGACCGAGCGCGCGCAAAACGCCAACGGTCATGTTGAAATCTTCTGGCCAGATCATGTAACTGATCCTGCAGCTGTTGCGTTCGATGCGGTTACTAAAGGTAAGGCTGGTGCTTACGATTTCGTGATTTTAGATACAGCAGGGCGTTTGCACACCCAAGGTCATCTTATGGATGAACTTAAAAAAGTAAAACGTGTCATGGCGAAAGTCATTCCTGATGCGCCTCATGAAACCTGGATCGTGCTTGATGCAAACTCGGGTCAAAATGCCCTGAACCAAGCGGTTGAGTTTAACAAAGCTCTTGAGGTGACCGGAGTAATTTTAACTAAAATGGATGGTACGGCTAAGGGCGGCGTGGCCCTTGGAGTTGTTGATCAATTAGCAAAACCAATTCGTTTAGTTGGTCTAGGTGAAAAAATCGGTGATTTAAAAGTGTTCGTGCCGAAAGAGTACATTGATTCCATCTTAGGTTAAGGGTTTAATAGATCCCTAGATGTTAAGAATTTTCTGTTTTGTTTTTTTATTTAGCTTTTGCACATTCGCGCAAAGCACTCAACCTAAGCTGAATGTGATCCAAACTCAAATCAGCAAGTGTGGGTTGAGTTTTCCTAATATGAATAAGATTACGAATTATAATCAATTGTACGCGGCGATTGATAAAAAATATGTTTTATTATCTGAAAAAACAATGGAGCGAGAGCTTCTGTATCGTTCGCGTGGTGAGAATTATAAATTAAAAGTGATCAACGATGTGATGTCTCTTTATCGTTTTGGTGAAGAGGGGCGTGTGATTGCCGCTAACATCGAAACGTCAAAACCAGTTGATGCGAAGCAGAAAATCACGACGGTGAAGGGTAAAGTTAAACAACTTACCTTAAATGCAAAGATCGAAGAAGATTGGGGCCAGTATTCAGAGCAACGTGAAAGCGGAGTTCAAATCGAATACAGTATCCGTAACTTAAAAATCAGTCAGATGAAAATAAATCTGACAAAAACTAAGCAAGTTTTGGACTGCAAAGTGAAGAGCAATTCAGAAGTTTGTTTTTGTCTAAAATAGTGCCTTAAAAAACACCTTGCATGCATTCTTTAGATCTTTATACTTATCTATGTAAGTCATTGTTTACTTTGGAATTTTTCAGATTTTTAAAGAGATTTTCAAGCAACGGATGATATTAGGAAATACAGCATGAAGCACGACGCAAAAAAGGACTCAGTTAAAGACGCAGTAAAAGGTACTGCAAATTTAACAGCTAAGCCCACTTTCGATTTTAAAATCGCAGGTGTTTCTTACAAAATTAAAACTTCCCATGACGAACAAACTCTGCAAACTCTTGTTGAGTACGTTAATGGTAAGGTTACTGAAGCCATGAAAGCGACAAAAAATTCTTCTTTTCAAAATGCAGCTGTTTTAGCATCCCTTAATATCGCCGAAGAAATGATTCTTCTAAAACGTCGAGCTCAAGCCGAACTAGAAAAACTAGAACAAAAAGCCATAAAGCTCGCTCAAGAAATCGAAAATACCAAAGCTAACAAGTACGTTTCGCCGCAGGCGAACCAGTAACAGACTTGTAACTAACGCTTTGAGGTTTTTATAATGTCCCATCCTAAATCTTTAAAAAAAGATTTACGTACTTCTGTTATCACCGAAACACTTTCACACAGTGAAAGTGAACGCGCGTTGCTATCAGAAAAAATCCAGAATAACTTATCTCAGTTCACCAAAACTCAATCGGGATATTGGGGGGCTTTTAAAGCCATGCATTCAGAGCCGCACATTGATTTCGATCAATTGGGCGTAAAATGCTGTTACCCAAAAGTCGTGGGCGAGGATTTAGAGTTTTATGCCGACGTCGATCAGTGGACAAATTCCACTTTAAAAGTGGATGAGCCTGTTTCTGGCAAAAAAGTTAAGCTGTCAGACCTTACGGGAATTTTTGTCCCAGCCTTGGCCTTTCATGCCGATGGCCATCGTTTAGGCCGAGGCAAAGGATTTTACGACCGCACCTTGGCTGATTTTATCGGCCTAAAAGTGGGCGTGTGTTTTCAATTTAATATTTTAAATTCTGTACCGACTGAAAGTCATGATGTCGGTATGGATTATATCATTACCGATGAAAAAGTTATTCAACCTCCAGCAGGGAACAATAGAGGAGATCAAAGATCATGGAACTAATAATAGCCGCCGTTGTGGGATTAGTGATTGGCGCATTCGCTGTGTTTGCGGCCATTCGCATGCACGAACAAAGCACTAAAAAAACCGCTCAGGGCGAAGCTGATAAAATCATTAACAAAGCAAAATCAGAAGCTTCTAAAATCAAAAAAGATTCTGAAACAAAATCTAAGGATTTTGAAACTAAAGCGCGTAAAACTGTTGAAACAGAAATCAATAAACAAAAAGCGCAATTAAAAAACAAAGAAACACAGTTTGAGCGCCGTCTTAAAGAGATCGAAGACCAGCATAAACACAGAAGTGATGAAAATGAAAAATTCGCTCAGAGTTTAAAAGACCGCCAAGAAAAAGTTCATATTTCTGAAGCGCGTTTACGTGAGTCTGAAAAAACAACTCAAGATCAAATCCAGTTCGTACAAAAGAAATTAGAAAACGTTGCCGGTATGTCGCAAGAGCAAGCTAAACGTGAATTATTTCAAGTGTTAGAAGAAACTGCTAAAAAAGAAGCGGCTGTAAAAATTGCTGAAATCGAAGAGCAAGCAATGAAAGATTCTGACCGTAAAACTAGAAACATCATTGCAAGAGCATTGGCGCGTTTTGCTTCAGAGTACACTTCTGAAAGAACTGTAACTGTCATGCAATTAACTTCTGACGAGATGAAAGGTAAAATCATCGGTCGTGAAGGTCGTAACATCAGAACATTAGAAGCTATGTGTGGTGTGGATTTAATCGTTGATGATACTCCAGAAACTATCGTGATCTCTGGATTTGATCCAGTAAGACGCGAGTTAGCTCGCCGTACGATTGATAAATTAATGGAAGATGGTCGTGTTCATCCGGCGCGTATCGAAGAAGTGGTTGAAAAACAAAAATCTGAATTACAAAAATCGATGAAAGAAGAAGGCGACAAAGTGATCAATGAGTTAGGCCTTGCAGGTATGCATGGTGAACTTGTGAAATACGTTGGCGCTTTAAAATACAGAAACTTACATGCGCAAAATGCCTTAAACCATTCATTAGAAGTAGCCCACATTTCTGGGTTATTAGCTGCAGAACTTGGTTACAACGTGAAATTAGCAAAACGTGCCGGTGTATTACATGGCATCGGGTTAGCTGCAGATCATTCTATGGAAGGCAGTTATTCTCAAGTAGGGGCTGAGATCGCAAAAAAATTAGGTGAAAACGAAGAAGTTTGTCACGCTATCGGCGCGCACAATGATGACAAACATCAATCAGTGCTTGCTTGGATCGTGCATGCGGCAAATATTTTATCTAATTCTCGTCCAGGTGCTCGTCGTCCACAAATGGATAGCTTTATTAACCGCTTAAAAGAATTAGAAAGTATTTCAAATTCTTTTGATGGCGTTATCAAATCTGTGGCATTACAAGCGGGTCGTGAAGTGCGCGTGTTAGTTGAAAGCTCACGTGTAACTGATGATCAATCAGTGATGTTAGCTCGTGATATTATCAAAAAAATCGAACGCGAAATGCCTCACGCTGGTGGCGTGAAAGTAACTGTAGTTCGTGAGTCGCGTGCGGTTGAGATTGCGAGATAATTAATGTCTTTCTTGCCTGCCCAGGAACAGTTAGAAATTATTAAACACGGAACCGTGGATTTTATCTCGGAAGCTGATTTTTTAAAAAAATTAAGAAAAAGCGTCGAGAGCGGAAAACCATTACGTATTAAATTAGGCGCTGACCCAAATCGTCCAGATATTCATTTGGGTCACACCGTGGTGATTAACAAACTTAAAATCTTACAGGATTTAGGTCACCACATTCAGTTTCTAATTGGTGATTTTACAGCGTTGATCGGTGATCCAACGGGTAAAAACACAACTCGTCCAATATTGTCACGTGAAGAGATCGAAGAAAATGCAAAGTCGTACGCGACACAGATTTTTAAAATCTTAGATCCTGAAAAAACTGAAATCGTTTACAATTCAAGTTGGTTGTTAAAATTAACATCGATTGATTTTATTAAGCTGGCAGCTCAATGTACTGTGGCGCAAATGTTAGAACGCGACGATTTCACAAAACGTTACAAATCAGGCATGGCGATTTCATTACATGAATTTATGTACCCCCTTTGCCAAGGGTATGACTCCGTAGCTATGCGCACAGATTTAGAACTTGGTGGAACTGATCAAAAGTTTAATTTATTAATGGGGCGCACGCTTCAGGGCTCGTATGGCCAAGAGCCTCAATGTATTTTAACAATGCCTATCCTTGAAGGCTTAGACGGTGTTAATAAAATGTCTAAGTCATTAGACAATTACATTGGTGTGAATGAATCTCCGAAAGACATGTTTGGTAAAACCATGCGTGTTTCTGATCATCTTATGTTTAGATATTACGAATTATTAACTGATCTTCGCGCAAGTGAAGTAGCGCAGTTAAAAGCTGATGTCGAATCTAAGAAAAAACATCCTCGTGAAGTGAAAGTAAACTTAGCTAAATTTTTAGTAGCGCGTTTTCACTCACAAGCTGCAGCCCAAGCCGCTGAAGACGAGTTCAATCGTATTTTCGTCGATAAAGGTCTTCCAGATCAAATCGATGATTTTAAATTATCAGCGCAAAGTATTGGATTAGCTCAACTGATGACTCAGTCAGGGCTAACAGCCTCGAACGGCGAAGCTTCGCGCCTCATTTTGGGTGGTGGAGTCAGTATCGACCAAGAGAAAGTTTCTGACGGTAAACTTAAACTTGATCTCAAAGCGGGAAGTGCATTTGTACTTCGTGCGGGTAAGAAAAAATTTATCAAGATTGTGGTGGAATAATATGCGTATCAAGTTTTTACCTTCGGGTGTCGAGATTCCAGTTGATCCATCTAAAAGTTTGTTAAAACTTGCGACTGAAAATGGCGTGAAAATTAAATCTGTTTGCGGCGGCGTAGCTTCATGTTCTGAGTGCCGTATCAAAATTGTTGAAGGATCACACTGTGTGCCAGAACCTTCAAAAGCTGAATTAAACTTAATCGGGACATCATATCACTTAGATGGGCGAAGACTTGCCTGCCAGGTACGTTGTTTTGGCTCGATCACAGTTGATTTAACCGAGCAGTTAAATAAAGCCGACACGCAAAAGAAAATTAAAGGTATGAAAGTTAAAGATCAAAAAGAAATTCATGCTAAACAAGACACGATGATTTTGACTGAAACTAAGGATAAAAAATAATCTAACCGTAGGCTTTATCGATGGTAAAACTTTTGATTTTACCATCGATCACCTCGTAAGTTAGTTGAATGGGGTTGCAGCAGACTTCGCAGTCTTCAACATAGGTCTGAGCCCCAGCTTCTGAGACATCTAATAACATCGATATTTTTTCTAAGCAGTACGGACATTTAAAAAACTTTTCGATCTCTTCCATGGTAATATTATAGCGACATTTAACGCCGCATTATCAACCCCTAAACAATAATTTGGCGTAATAAGCATTTTATGCGATTTAGGATGGTCGAAGGATTGCTCTAATGAATGATCCTATGGGCAAATTATCATTATTATCAATTGTTTCGTTGTTTATGTTTACGCTCAGTTTTGCGAACCAAGCGCAGGCACAGGGTATGTGTAGCGAGATGTTTAATGAAGAACGTGTAAGCTTCGACTTGGATAAAATGTCAGAACTCGAACGTAGTGAAACTACGGCCGAATTTAAAAAATTCGATCAAAAAATCCGTGGCTTAGAAAAACGTATCCGCATGTACAGCGAGCTAACGGGCTCAGAGACAAATCGTACCTTAGTTGAAGCTGAAAGTTATGCTGTAAAAATCAAAGACCAAGTTCGTTTAGGACTAACGACGAAAGTCGTTGAAAAAATCGGGTCTTTATTTAAGCGCTATGAAGTAGATATTCGCGTCGCTGAAAAACTAAAAATCGAGGTCCTATATTTACGCGACTATCAAGCGCGCGAAGTTTCAATGGAGAAAAAAGCCGATATTGAAAAACTCATCAAAGGAAAACAGGCTGAGAAAAATGTTTTAGATAAACATATCGGTCAAAACTATTACCGCTATATCACTCTTAAAGAAGCCTTAAACCAAATGGCAGGTTCTAAAGTAGAAATTGTTTCTGAACGCGCAAAGACTGTGTTAGCTGAGCTTGAAGCTTTAGCTACGAATCATGCTTTAGCCTATGGTTTAGAGTTCAAAAAATTTGAGACGGCTGATATTAAACGTTATGTGCAATCAAATATCAAAACACAGCATGCTTTATTAAAAAAAGCTACCATGGATGAGTTTTTCTTGATGTTGCGTCTAATGACATTCAGTGGCCCAATTGTGAACGGCTTAAAATCAGTTCTTTATAAGATACCCGAAAAAATCGTGATGGGTCCGTTTGTTGTTCCGGCCCGCAAAGTGATTACTGAAGCATTTAACGTTGGCTACACTAAACATTTGCGCAGCACTTATTTAGAAGACATCGAAATGATTATTGAAGCTAAATCTCCAGTTGAACAGTTCGAGTTACTAAGATCATTAAATGTTAAATCTGAAAAACCAGATGAATTAGTCGAGATATTTTCACGTGTTGTTGAAAACACTGAAGAATGGGAAGCAATCAAGTCAGTATCAGCTTCAAAGGCCTCAGAAAATGAGCGTTACAGACTATTCAATGAACGTATTTTGGAAGCAGATAAAAGAGCTTTAGCTAAAGATGCATTTCCGCTGTATTACCAAGAGTCTGGTGCCAATGCATTTGGTAAAATTATTTTAGGAAGTTATGTTGGTGTTTACATCGGCAATAAATATCTTGGAGCTCATCCTGAGGTGACTCAATCCTTCTTTGACGGAATAAATACTTTTACAATGTCGATTCAAAATTTATTCTAGTAATAAAAAAAGGAGAGTTGTTACACTCTCCTTTTTTAGGAATTTAATTAGTCACGTGAACGAGGTGGACCTGAGGGACGACCACCGCGTGATCCACCACCAGAAAATCCACGAAAGCCGCCGCCACCAGATGATGGACGACCTGCGCCGCCACGACCACCACGGAAACCGCGTGCATCGCCGCTACCTTCAGCACGTGGAGCATCGCCATCGAAACTGCGTTGAGGACGTTCGTCCCGAGGACGATCATTGCTGAAGCTTGGGCGGTCACCACGTGGAGCTTCGGCGCGATCAGCACCGAAGCTACGTTGGGGGCGATCACCGCCACTGAAATCACGGCCAGCAGAAGGGCCGCGATCATTACCACGGAAACCCCATGCAGGACGGTCGCCGCCACCGCGTTCTTGACGATCACCGCCGAAACTTGGACGGTCACCACGGTCACGAGAAAATCCGCCACCACGGTCGTCACGACCACGGAATCCACCGCGATCGTTGCCACGGAATCCGCCGCCGCCGAAACCACGACGCTCGCCACGGCCTTCGCCGCCACGATCATCAAAGTTACCTTCAGAACGGTTGCCAGTTGATTCGCCACGCTCACGTAATTCTAATGAACGAGGTTGTTTCATGCGAAGCTCTTCGCCTTGGCCAATGTAGTTTAAAGCTTTTGCTAACCATTGTTTTGTTTCAGATGAAAGGTCAGACATACCATCTAATTGATCAATAGCTTTTTCAAATTTAGTTGTATCAGTGTCGCGCATTTTCATAGCCGCGATCTGTTTCAACCAATTCAATTTCATGTTGATTTGAACATCTTCAACTAAAGGAATTTTTAAGCCTTTGAATTTGAAATTTAAAGCGCGTTCGAAACGAGCTAATTTTCCAGATTCTTTAGGTTTAACCATTGTCCATACGATACCAGCTTTACCAGCACGTGCTGTACGACCAACACGGTGAGTGTATGTTTCTGTATCCCAAGGGATTTCGAAATTCACAACGTGAGTTAAATCTTGGATATCTAATCCACGAGCCGCAACGTCAGTTGCTACTAGGATTTTAGTGCGTTTAGCTTTCATGCGGTCAATTGTACGAGTACGATCAGCTTGCACTTTATCACCGTGAAGTGAGTCAACGTCTAAGCCTAAAGAGCGTAAGCGTAATTCAAGTTCAGCAACTTGTTTCTTAGTTGTAGCGAAGATGATGCCGTAGAAATCTTGAGTATTTTTGATTAATAAAGATAAAGCATCTTCTTTGTCTTCTTCAAAAATCACGCAAGCAAATGATTCAACAAGTGTTTTTTCAGCATGCGTATTTAAAGTTACTTCTTCAGCGTCTTTTAAATATTTAGACGATAAAGATTTGATGGCGCGAGACATAGTTGCAGAGAACAACCATGTTTTTAAATCTGTTTTAGCAGAAGCTTTCCAGATTGTTTCTAAAGCTTCTTCGAAACCAAAAGATAGCATTTCATCAGCTTCATCTAAAACTAAGTATTTTACTTCTTTAAGGTCTACGATTTTTTGTTCCATAAGATCGACTAAACGACCTGGAGTAGAAACTAAAACTTCTGGATTAGCGCGGATGTTTTTGATTTGGCGTTCGTAAGATTCACCACCAACAACTGTAGTCACTTTGATTTTTTTGAATTCACCATAGTTACGGATGTGGGCAGCAACTTGCTGAGCTAACTCGCGCGTAGGGCAAAGAACTAAAGCTTGTAAGCCAGCTCCTGCAGTGATTTTTTCGATAATTGGTAAACCGAACGCTGCGGTTTTTCCAGTACCAGTTTTAGCTAAAGCCACAATGTCTGTGTCTTTTTCTAACAAAAGCGGAATACAGGCTTTTTGAACCGGTGTCGCTTTCGTAAAATTAAGTTTAACAAGAGCCTTTTGAACTTCAGCAGATAAGGCAAATTCCAAGAAATCATTTTGTACGATTTCGTTACCTTCTTGTGCGTCCATTTCAATAATTGGCTCAACTGTTTTTTTCGGTGCTTCTACTGCTAATTCAGAAGTAGGCTCCATGTTTTCTGTGTTATTCACGATCGTCCCTTTTGGCGTGTCAGTGACACTGCCTTTGTGCATATATTTGCCCGCGTTATTTCACGGATCTATCTGCTGTTTATTGAGGGCATAAAGTCGCACCGGATTGCTTAGTAGTAAAGCAATTATAAGCCTTATGGTATTAAAGCCATTCTGGTGAATTATTTATATGTATTTGGACTGCGTAATTTAGAATAACCTAATTGGATATAGGTAGAACCGTTATACGTTGAAGCTTGAACCGCAGCCACAATTCTTCATGGCGTTCGGGTTATTGAAAACAAAGCCTTTTCCGTTTAGTCCGCCAGAAAAATCCAGCGTCATCCCAATTAAGTACAGAAGACTTTGGCCATCAACAATGAGTTTTTGTCCGTTTGATTCAAAGACTTGGTCGCCCTCTTTGGCCTCAGAACCGAAATCCATTTTATACGATAAACCGGAACAACCACCTTTTTTTACTTCGACTCTCAAGGCGGCAGATTCGGGTTTGCCATCCTCAAGTTTGAGGCTGGCTAATTTGGATGCTGCGGATTCTGAAATTTGAATCATGGGCCCACTGTACCGCAAGATACGGTGTTTGGCTAGGGCCTATAATGGTTTTAAAAAGATTATAACGTATTAGAAGCGTCTAACAGCATCACCCCAAACATGGATTCGAACTGAATCTTGTTTGAAGTTCATTAAAAACTCGCCTGAATGGTGTCCTTCGAACGACGGCCAATACACGATATCAAAGCGGCATTTTTCTTTAGGTAGTAATGTACGGTTACAGTTGTGATAAGCATCAAAAAACATACCCCAGATTGAAGCATCTACGAAATCTAAAGCTTCATCGCCGGTGTTAGTGATTGTGAAGCGCGCGAGGTTGCGGCTTTGAACCATCACGCGACCAAACCAGTGCGAACCAGTATCGGCAGTTGTTACTGATTCTTGTTCAGTGATTGAAGTTACTAAAACACTAGAAGTTGCATGAGCTGCTTGGTTTAAACAAAGTGCAGCTACAAAAGCGAAGATAATTTTTGTCATATGAAATCCTTTTCACATATCGTGATTCGGCTATGCCGATATGCTTACATAGCGATTGCACCAATTTTTTTTACCTTTGTCCAACAAAGATACTGTGCTTCAATTAATTCATGGCAAAATCCACTCCGTTTTTTCAACCGTACTTTACTGCAGAACGTAAAGCTCCATACTTTAGAGCCAAAACTTTCGAAGCAGTGATTAAAGATCAAAATAATCGTATTTATTTTCAAAAGCATGGGGTGAATGCTCCCGAACACTGGTCACAAACGGCCGTCGATATCGCCGCCAGTAAATATTTTCGTAAAAGCGAAAAAAAAGAGAACTCGATTTTTGCTTTAGTACATCGTATTGCGGCAGGGCTGAAAACGGCGACGCAAAACTCAAAACTTTTTAGTAGCGCAAAAGAAATTGACTCGTTTATCAATGAAATTTCTTATCACCTTTTAAATCAATCAGCGGCCTTTAATTCACCAGTCTGGTTTAATTGTGGTTTGCACGAAGCCTATAAGGTGTCGTCTATCAGCCATCATTTTGCCTGGGATTATAAAGCAAAAAAAGTGAATGCAATTAGCGATGCTTTTAAAAGACCGCAATGTTCGGCTTGTTTTATTCAATCTGTGGATGATTCTTTAGAATCGATTTTTGATTTAGTAAAAACTGAAGCCAAACTTTTTAAATATGGCTCTGGTTCTGGAACTAATTTTTCAACTTTGCGTAGCAAATATGAAAAATTAAATTCAGGCGGAACAAGTTCAGGGTTAATTTCTTTCTTAGAGATTTTAGACAAATCTGCTGGGGCTATTAAATCCGGCGGCACTACACGTCGTGCGGCCAAAATGGTTTGTGTTGATATGGATCATCCTGAAATTTCAGAATTCATTTCATGGAAAATGAAAGAAGAAAAAAAAGCTCATGCCCTTATTGCCCAAGGTTATTCAGCAGAACTCGACGGTGAATCCTATCACACTGTATCGGGGCAAAATGCTAACAACTCGGTTCGTATTTCGAATAAGTTTATGCAGGCGTTAGAAAAAAATGCGTCGTGGTCTTTAAAATCTCGCATTCATGGTAAAAAGGTTTCAGAAGTGACGGCAGATCAGCTTTGGAACAAACTTTGTCAGGCAGCTTGGCATTGTGCAGATCCTGGCGTGCAGTTTAGTGATACGATTAATAAGTTTCACACCTGTAAAGAAACTGCGCCGATTAACGCTAGCAATCCTTGTTCTGAGTATATGTTTTTAGATGATTCAGCTTGTAATTTAGCATCACTCAATTTGGTAAAGTTTTTTGATCATGCTAAACCTGGTGATGAAAAATTCAAAGTTCATGAATTTTTATTAACCGTAAAAACTTTTATTTTAGCCCAAGAATTTTTAGTCGATTATGCCAGTTATCCAACAGAAAAAATCGCGCAAAATTCACATGACTATCGCCCCTTAGGTTTGGGTTACGCCAATCTTGGAAGCCTGCTCATGCAAATGGGGCTAGCTTACGATAGTGATCACGCTAGAGCCTTTGCTGGCGCAATGACCGCAATGATGACGGGCATGGCTTATTACACGAGCAGTGAATTGGCCGCGAAACTTAAACCGTTTGCCGGTTTTAAGAAAAATAAAAAATCCATGCTTGGGGTGATGAAGCTACACCAAAAAGCTTTAAAAAACATTCAATGGGATTTGTTGCCTCCTGATTACAAAGATATGTGTAACAATATTTGGAGTGAAGTCATCGTCATGGGTGAGAAGTACGGGTTTAGAAATGCCCAAGTCAGCGTGATCGCACCCACTGGAACGATCGGGCTGGTGATGGATTGTGACACGACAGGGATTGAACCTGATTTCTCGCTGATCAAGCGAAAAAAACTATCTGGTGGCGGACAAATTAAAATAGTCAATCAATCAGTCAAAGTGGCTCTTGAAAATTTAGGTTATTCTTTAACTGACCGGGATAAAATTTTATTTCAAATTGAAAATGGTGAAGATTTTATTGCAGGGCCTATTTTGCACAGTGAACACCGAAAAATATTTTTTACCTCTGCCGGAACAACGCCAACCGGTGATGATGTATTATCAAGTGACGCGCATATTTTGATGATGGCGGCCGTGCAGCCGTTTATCTCTGGAGCTATTTCAAAGACTGTGAATTTACCCAATAGTGCTAGTGAAGCTGATATTGCCGAGGTTTATCATAAAGCCTGGCGCTTAAATTTAAAAGCAGTCGCCGTGTATCGTGATGGAAGTAAGTTTGTTCAACCACTTAACCGCAATAAATCAGAACTTCCTGCTTGTACCGAATGTGGAACACCCACAGTTCTTGAATCGGGTTGTTATCGATGTCTTAATTGCGGAACCACAACGGCTTGTTCAAGTTAGGTTCTGCACGGTCAAGAATTGGTTAAAGGATAGTGAAAATACGTGATGGCTAAGAGCTATCTCTAGGAATCAACTTTGAACTGTGCTAATTAAAGCGTATGCAGACTCAAGCTACGATTTTAGTGATGGATGATGATATTGATCTTCTCGATGTTCTCAAAGAGACATTAATTACATTATGCCAAATTGATCAAGTGATCACGGCCACTTCATTAACTGCAGTTCAAGAGCAAAAAAAAAATATTTTAAAATGCCAATTAGCTATCTTAGATGTGAACTTAGGCGCCGATCGACCATCAGGTGTTGATGTTGCTGAATGGCTACGTGCAAATAATTTCAAAGGCAAAATTGTTTTTCTAACAGGTCATGCGATTTCAGATCCAGAAGTCTTAGCCGCGACAAAAATGCCTGACACTAAAGTTGTCGCTAAACCGATTGGTTTAAGCCAATTACTTAGTTTTGTCGAAAGCGTAGCGCATCCGTGAACAAGCACACTCCTGAATCGCACTTAGAAGCTTATCGCGCGCTGATCTTTGCCTGCGTGGTTTCAATTGTGGTGCAGACGATTTTTATTTTCATCGATGGGGCAACTCTAGGAATGTTCATGGCCTGGCTCAATGGGGCCCATGTGTTCATTTCATTGATCATCGGTTATTGGCTGTATAGCAGCCGCGAAAATTTGCCTTCGATTAAATCTTTAGAAGTCGGATTTTTAATTTTATTCGCTCCGTTTTTAGCAACAACCTGGATTGGTGAAACTACAGGCTTAGAGCTTGGACAAATTCGGCAACCTTTTGTTCCGTTTCAATTTCTTTGTATTTGCATTGCTGTGCTATCACCAGGGCGAGTCGTTGTTGCGGCCGCTGAAATTTTTGTAAGTCTTGCTGTAGCTGTTACTTTCTGGTTTGTCTTAAAGGGTCAGTATCCACTAAAAGGCATAACTGGCGAACCTTGGGCGACTTTAACTTTTGGTCTTATTGCCTTAATGATGTTATCGGCTAGAGCTTACCGTAAAGGTATCATTCAAAAATTAGAAAAAACACGGGCTGAAGCTGAAGCTTTTGAGCGTGCTGCACGTTTATTTTTAGCCGTGCGTGACCGGGCTAATTCTCCGCTCCAAGTCATTAATTTGTGTGCAAGTTTAATTGTGGCGCGTAACCCAGAAGAAACCGAAACAGTAGAGCGTTTACAGCGATCATTGATTAAGCTCAAAGAGCTGACAGATATTTTAGCCGAAACCGAAGTGTGGCGCGAAACTTATAAAGCTGGTGGCGATATTTCTACTGAAATCGATAAGACCTTTAGTAAGCTGGTTTAATTATTGCTGAACAATTTCTTATGAAGTTGATGCGCGGTTTTTTGATTATTATTTTAATTCTCGGTGCAATTCGGTTAATGATTCCTGTTGTGGCGCTAACAGCCATAAACTACGTCTTAAAAAACAAAATTGAAGATTACGTGGGGCGTGCCGAAGATATCGATCTTGCCTTTATTAGGGGGGCTGCCCAGCTTAGCGATCTTCATCTTGAAAGAAAAGATAAACCAGAAACCCTAAAGATAGATATTGCAGCGATGAAGTTCAATTTTTCATGGCAAGACTTTTGGGAGAAAAAAATTATTGCTAATCTTCATATCGAAAAGCTCGAGGTGGTTTTAACTGAGCTTCCGCCAGAGAAGCCCCCTCAGCCAGATGATCTAACGTTCGTAGAGCTGCGAAAAATTTTGGCTGAATCAGAATGGTCTTCAAAAATAAATAAATTTGAAATCAGAAATTCATCTGTTAAATTCGTCGTTCCAAAAGCGAAAGCTCCTTTGTCGATCTCAAATATTGACGTCGATATTCAAAATTTACATTTTTCACCAGATACTGAATGGCAGTTAGCTAATGTTAAAGTGCGAGGTTTATTACAAGGCCAAGCAGAGATTAATTTAAATGGTAAATTACAACCTTTAGCAATGCCGCCGATGGCTGATCTTAATTTTTCATTAGTTGATTTCGATTTAAAAACCTTGAACGGCTTATTGCTTAAAGTGTTACCGATGGATATTACGCGTGGAAAACTAAGTACTTATATAGAAGCGGCTAGCGAAAAAGGATATTCGAATGGTTACGCTAAGGTGTTTTTTGACGAGATTGATGTGGTGGCCAGCAAACAAAAATTTAAGTCAGGTCGACATTTTCTGATTGAAGCGGGAGCAGGATTTGGAAACTGGCTTTTAAAAAATAGCAAAGAAAAATCTGTAGCGATCAGTGTGCCGTTCAAAATAAAACATGGCGATGTCGATGTTGATAAATCTGATGCTTTTTGGTCGACGATTACAAATAAACGCGATGAAATCGATCGCAAATTTGAAAACTCAATAGGTTTTGCGCAAAATCGAAATGAAATTTTAATGAAGTAAACCCAGCCAGACATGTTCCTTTATGCCTCGATTTTTATGGCTATGGGGTGAAATTACCATTTATATATGAGTTCTCCATAGCGTAACCTTTGGCGCCACATTTGCTAAATAAGGCGAGAAAACTACATTACAGACATTGTCAGAAGAAGGACAACATGCCTCAAGACCAAACGAATAAGAGTCAAATTTCTCGCCGTGGCCAAATGAACAAAACCGATATGGCTAAAACCACTCCAGCCAGCCGTCCACGCGATGACTTAAGAACTGCCTATGGTGGTGATGAGAATCGCGGGCCTGCCAGTGATCAAAAACCTAAGTCAGCTAAAAGCCACAAGGTTAAAGGCCGCAGGCTTCCTGCCGATTCGGCAAAAACTCCGATCCGCTAGACCCAGATTGGAACTTATTTTTTTAATGCAAATATAGCTGAGTCCGATTTGGAACTGATGGGATAAAAACTACCTTTATCAAAATTTGACGACGAAAAAAATTGCCTCTCTCGGTAGGGGTGAACTACAAACAGTGCATCAATATTTTTTTATTTATTAAATACTTTAGGAGATTTTATGAAACAGTTATTAATGATTATAGCGGTGATCGGCTTAGTTCAAACGGCTAAAGCTCAATCTTGGCAGTATATGCCAGAAAATTTATCTTTAGTGCAAGAGCGCCTAAATAAAGACATTTATAAATTCGAAAATAAAATAGTTAATTTTTCGATGTCTAAAAACAGAGAAGTAGCGCATTTAAAAATTTCGAATAATATCTGCCCTGAAGCTAATGGCGGATTTTCTTGTTTAGCTATGCCTGCAGTAGTTTTAAACGCTACATACACAGTCAGGCACGTAGCAACAGATGATTGTGGCGTTCAAACTCTAATCAGCAACAATGTTGATGTGGGTAACAAATTTATGAAAAATCAAAAACGTTATGCTCAAGTTCGCATTACTGATTTTACATATTCAGTTTGTGAAATGGTTTACCCAAGCGATGTAAAAGTTGAATTAAAAGAAACGACTTTAGATTCTGAATTAGATAAAGTTGAAATTCACTATTCAACAATGTTATTTGATTATGCAAAAACTAGTGGTCCTGTGTCTCGGTAGTTGTTGACTGAAATACGGTGCTCAAACTAAAAGAGGCGACCATAAGTCGCCTCTTTTTTTATGCGCACTGCCCGCTGGACTAAGCTAAAGTATTAGCAAGTAACATTTCGCGGTACTTAGGAAGTGGCCATAATTCATCAGATACGATTAATTCAGCGTCATCACAAGCTGCACGTAATTTAAAGCTTAACGGTTGTAGAATATCTACGATGTCACGCATACGTTTTTCTTCGTCGTGTGATTTTTTAGATTTCTCGACTAACGTTTTCATTTTCTCTAACTCAGTTAAAACGCGATTGAGTACGCCATCTAAAGTATTCATGCGAACTTCGTGTAATTTCGCCGTCGCCTTTGACGGAATCGCTGCGTGCGCCTGTGCCAGCGCTGCAAATTGTTTCTCAATTGCAGGTAATACATAAGTCTCAGCTAATTCGATTAAAGCTAAATGTTCGATATCTAAAGTTTTCACGTAGCGCTCAACAGCGATGTGGTAACGTGAATTGATCTCTTCTTGAGATAATACATTTGTATCAACTAAGAACTGAGTTTTCTTTTTATCTTTGAACATCTCTAAGGCAGCAGGTGTTGTGTTTAAGATGGGAAGACCACGTTTTTTAGCTTCAACTTTCCATTCATCAGAATAACCATTGCCGCTAAAACGGATGTGTTTTGTTTCTTTAACAACTTGGCGAACTAATTCCATAACTGCTTCATCTCGTTTTTTCTTTTTGAGTAAATCTTTTAAGCGTGCTGAACACTCTTTGAAAGAATGCGCCACAGCCGCGTTTAAGATCGACATCGGAACAGCTACGTTTTGTGTTGAGCCTACTGCGCGGAATTCAAATTTATTTCCGGTAAACGCAAACGGCGAAGTGCGGTTACGATCAGTGTAATCTTTAGAAACAGTTGGAATTTTATTAACGCCTAAATCAATAATCGATTGCTCAGTCGCTTTTAGAACTTTACCAGCTTCGATCGTGTTTAATATGTCTTCTAATAAACTTCCTAAGAAAGCAGAGATGATCGCTGGAGGAGCTTCATTAGCTCCAAGGCGGTGATCATTGCCCGGAGATGCAATCGCAGCACGTAAGATAGCTGCGTTGTCATGCACGGCTTTTAAAACTACAGCTAAGCACGCCAAGAAACGTAAATTTTGGTGAGGCGTGTTGCCTGGTTCAAGTAAGTTTTCACCTTTGTCATTCGCCATAGACCAGTTGTTATGTTTTCCTGATCCGTTTACGCCGGCGAATGGTTTTTCGTGAAGTAAGCACACTAAACCATGTTTCAAAGCTGTGCGTTTTAAAACTTCCATCGTTAATAAGTTATGATCTGAAGCGATGTTCATATCTTCGAATATCGGAGCTAACTCAAACTGACTTGGAGCCACTTCGTTATGGCGAGTTTTAATAGGTACGCCAAGTTTATATAATTCAAATTCACACTCTTGCATGTATTGAGTGATGCGAGAAGGTATTGCTCCGAAGTAGTGATCTTCTAGTTGTTGACCACGAGCTGCCGCAGAGCCAATTAAAGTACGACCAGTCATGATCAGGTCAGGACGTAATGCTACAAAGTTTTTATCAACTAAGAAGTACTCTTGTTCAGCACCTAATGTCGTCGAAATCTTTTTAACATCAACATCGCCTAATAATTTTAAAAATTCACAGCCCGTTGTTGTGATTGCTTCAGTTGAACGCAGCAGGGGAGTTTTATTATCTAAAGCTTGGCCATGATAACCGAAAAACACTGTAGGAATACATAATGTCTTACCGTTGCCTTCTTCAAGGATGAACAACGGAGAAGAGGGATCCCAAGCCGTGTAACCACGCGCTTCAAATGTAGAGCGCATTCCACCTGAGGGAAATGACGAAGCATCTGGTTCACCCTGAATTAACTGTGAGCCCGTGAATCTTTCGATCACGCGCAGTTCAGAGTGGTTTGAATGTTGAATAGTGATAAAGGCATCATGTTTTTCGGCTGTTGATCCTGTCATTGGTTGAAACCAGTGACAAAAGTGAGTTACACCTTTAGTGATGGCCCATTCTTTCATTGCAGAAGCAATCGCTTCAGCAGTTTCTTTAGGAAGTTTTTTTCCTTGATCTAAAGTTTTTAATAAATTGTTGTAAGCATCTTTAGGAAGCTTTTCTCGCATCTGCGCAAGGCCGAACGTCGAACAGCCAAAGTATTCAGATATCGGAGATTCTTTTCCGAACTGATCTTTGATTTTGGTGATTGAGGTTGTTTTGGTTTCGATAGCGGCTTTAAAAGCGCCATGACGTGCGGTCACGGCAGTGCCAGCTGCAGACTCATTAGTTGAGTGCATATTTGCTCCTTCAGTCTCTAAGAATGCGGGACTCTTAGAAAGTTAAATTTTTTGAGTAGGAAAGCTTACAGAAATATAAATCTATGTAAATCAATCCACGGGTATTAGGCTACCGTGCCCGTGGAGAGTTCGCAAGAGGTCTGATAAATAATTTAGGGCGTTAGTCTTAGTTGGCTGCGACTTTAGAGCAATTATAAGCCACACCGTAGGCTTTGCCGCCGAAAAAGCCGCCTTCAGCTGTCGTCCATACGATGTGCGTAGCTCTCATATTGGCAGCTTCATTCATGGCTTGGTTTTTAGCGTAGTTTTTTCCAGCCTCTTGCATAAATAAACCACCGTAAGAAGATGTTCCTACGACTTCACCCATGGATTTACAGTTTTGAACCTGTGATTTTTGGTTTTGATCGACTTGAGTAATGCGAGTCGCTTCATGTGTTAAAGCCGTTGCGCAGCCAGAAAGAGATAAAGCTAGTAATCCTAAGATAAAAACATTTTTCATTTTGTAATCCTTTACGTTTGAAATTTTATTTTACTTGTTTAACAAAAGTGATCAAGGCCATTTCTGCAAAGTACTGTTTACGACGCTCGATCATCAGCGGAGAGCTTGAAGTGGCTGTAAGCTCTTGCGTGAAGCTATGGCCATTAAGGCTTCCCATGACCACGGCGCGCTCTAGGTTTTCGTCCTGTGGAAACAAAGCCATGAAGTTTTCTTCGTGCGTGAAAAAATCTGTGTCTAGGGGTTGGGTAGATTGTTTCCACATCCAGTTTTTATATTTTTTTAATTCGCTAGATAGGCGATGATTTAAAAAGCCAGCGGTCACAAAATCATAAAATGCAAATTCTGTCTTCGACGTCAATTTCGAAAAGGCTTGCGTGATGTCGGTAAAATTTTTTAAGACCGTAATGTTTTCTAAAGCCTTATCAATTTTTTCAACGATCGATTTGGCTAAGTTTTCTTGTGATTTATAATAAGTAAATTTAACTTCCACATACGGGTGGTGAACACGGTAGCCGACATCAAATTTTAAGTCAGGCCAGCGACCTTCTAAGCAGAGTTCAGTTAAGGCGGCCACTTCAGATTCCGGTGCTCCTAGGGTGTCCCAAGCTTTAGTAATTTTTTTATCGAACAGCTGCGTTTCGACAAATAACCACTTAGCGATAGATTCACTCCAGATCGCTTCGATTTCACTTGGCGGGCCTGGTAAAATAAAAACATCTTTTAGGCCGTATGCAGTAACAACTTCCATTTGAAAACCGTGGGCAGTGCCTTGTGAGTTATTTAAAATCACGGCACCTTCAGGAAAATAGCACTGTTGTTTTTGAATTTCTTTAACTGCAAGATTTCGGCTGTTCATGCGAACGACAATTGATTGCCAAGATATTTCATCAAATTTTAATTCTTTTTTTGACCACTCAGAAATAAGCTCGCGCGTGAAATCATCGCTTGTGGGGCCAAGGCCTCCGGTGACAAAAATATATTGAGAATTTTGCGCACAGTAATCTAAGGCTTTTAGAATTGCAGGGCGATCATCGGGGATAGTTAGCTGGAGTGCGGTTTCTAGGCCAAACGGGATTAACTTCTCTGAAATCCAGGCTGCGTTCTTATTGTAGATTTGTCCGGTGGTTAATTCAGTGCCAACGCCTAAAATAGTGGCTTTTTTCATAGCTAAATCCTTATTTTGACCTTTATCAAGCCTGATACCTTTGTTACAGTCAAGCCATTCAAAAACAGCCTCCGAGGTAAAAACCATGAATACAGTTGATTTAAAAACTTTCGATTTAGCTAATCCTACTGAAACGCACCAAATGTTGCGCGACACCTTAAAATCTTTCGTCTTGGCAGAAGTTGAACCACAGGCTCACGAACACGACAAAAAAGAAAAATTTAATTTACCGCTTTTCAGAAAATTAGGTGAACTGGGATTATTAGGTCTTACTGTTCCAGAACAGTACGGTGGTTCAGGTCTTGATGCGACAGCAGTTGTATTAGTGCATGAAGAATTATCAGCAAGTGATCCAGGTTTTGCATTAGCTTATCTTGCGCACGCCTTACTTTGCGTAAACAACTTAGCTGTTAACGGTTCTGAAGCTCAGAAAAATAAATACTTACCAAAACTTTGTTCTGGCGAATCTGTTGGAGCGATGGCGATGTCTGAACCAGATTTCGGTACAGACGTAATGGGTATGCAAACAACGGCAACTAAAAAAGGTGATAAGTACGTAATCAACGGTCGTAAAATGTGGATCACCAATGGCGCTATCGATGATAACAAAACGGCTTGTGACATGGTTTGGGTTTACGCAAAAACCGGCGAAAAAAATGGCCGTTCACAATTATCAACATTCATCGTTGAAAAAGGTGACTTAGGTTTCTACGTTGGTCAAAAAATCGCTGACAAATTAGGAATGCGCGCTTCAAACACGGCAGAACTAGTTTTTGAAAACTGTGAAATCCCAGCAGATCGTTTAGTAGGTCACGAAGGCGATTCTATGCTTCATATGATGCGTAATCTTGAATTAGAGCGCATTGGCTTAGCAGCGATGAGCTTAGGTATTGCTCGTCGTTCAATTGAAATTATGAATAAATACGCAACTGATCGTAAAGCGTTTGGTAAACCGCTGAATTTCTATGGCCAAATCCAAAAGTATGTTGCTGATTCTTATGCTGAATACAAAGCAAGTTCTGCCTACGTCTATGATACAGCTCGCAAACATGATCTTCACAAAGAAGGTAATCGTTTAGATTCAGATGGCGTTAAGCTTGTTGCAACAACGATGGCTAAAAACGTTTCTGACCGCGCGATCCAAGTTCTTGGTGGTTTTGGTTACGTGGGTGAGTACGTGGTAGAACGTTTATGGAGAGATTCTAAATTATTAGAAATTGGCGGCGGTACATTAGAGGCACACCAAAAAAATATCACGCGCGATTTAGCACGTTTAGGTTTCTAATTTTGAACAATCATTTTCCTTTAAAGTCTGAAATTGAAATCACACCAGGACGTTTTGTTTCGGCTAACACTGTTATGGAAAAAATCTGGCCGATTTTAACTCCTGAACGCCAACGCAAAATCGAAGCGGTCACTTCGAAAAGATGCTTTTCTATTCCTGTGGTTTTAGAAAGTATTTATGACCGGGGTAATGTTAGCGCAGTTATGCGTACAGCAGAAGGTTTAGGCTTTGCTAATTTTCATATTATTGAAACCGCCGAGAAATTTAAAAATTCTCAGCGCGTGACCCAAGGTGCTGAGAAGTGGATCGAAGCTAAAAAATGGAAATCATCATCTGAAGCTATTAAGTATTTTAAAGACAATAAAATCCGAATTTGTGTAACTTCATTAGAAGCCGCAAAACCCCTTCATGAAGTGGACTTTTCAACGCCTTTAGCGCTCGTGCTAGGTAACGAAAAAGACGGGGTATCGAAAGAAATGTTAGAGGCTGCCGACGAGCGGGTGATTATTCCAATGCCTGGCTTTGTACAAAGTTTTAACATCTCGGTAGCCGGTGCCCTATGTCTATATCAGATCTTCCAAAGCCGATTACATCGTTTAGGCAAGAATGAAGACGTGACTCCTAAGCAGATCTCGATTTTAAAAGCAGCCTATGCTTTAAGAACCTTGGATTCGGCCGAAGACATTTTGCGTGCAGACGCTGTAAAAATTTTACCCTAAGAATTAATTTTTTCTGACGATGATGCCTTTGAGTAAATTATTAAAGGCATCTGGAAATTCGAAATCCAAGTCTGGTGTTGGTAACTGCTGAAATTTAAACTGTCCTTTTGGTAAAGCCTTTTCAAACTGCTTCTGAATATCGTTTAAAGTCCACTTCTCATAGTTACACGTAAATAAAAGCAATCCTTTACCATTTAAACACTCCCACATTAGTTTTGCTAATTGCGCAAAGTCTTTGTCTAACTTCCAGGTTGTGGTTTTTGTGCGGCCAAATGATGGTGGATCGCAAATGATGATATCCCACTTACGCTTACGTTTAAGTGATCCTTCTAAAAATAATAGCGAATCTTGGGCGAAGAATTCATGTTTTTCTGTATCTAAGTCATTTAATTTAAAATTGTCTTTTGACCAATCTAAGAACGCACGACTGGCATCGACTGTCGTGATCTGTTTAGCGCCACCAACAGCCGCAGCGACTGAAAAAATAGATGTGTATGAGAATAAATTTAGAACCGCTTTGCCTTTAGAATTTTCTAAAATAAATTGGCGGTTATCGCGCTGATCTAAGAATAACCCAGGAGAGAATCCTTGGTCACGGCGTAGTTCGCATAAAAGGGTATGTTCTTTCGCAGTCCATTTTTCGGGAGCTGTTGAGTAGTACAAATCTTTTTGTTCTTTACCGCCCACACCGGTACCACGATTGATCATATGGCGAACCACGTAATCTAAACCGTGCTTTTTACAGAACTCAGCTAAGCTTGAAAGATCAAGATCGGTCGGAGAATCTTTTTTATACCAATACACCCAAATGATTGAACCGTATAAATCGGCGCGGATTTCCTGTTCTTGGTTTGAACGATGATATAAACGATAAGTTTGATCTTTTTCGATCGTCATCAAGGCCTTTAAATCGGCGTATTCACTGGTGACAAAATCACCCAAAGTAATTACGGGATTTTCAAAGCACAAGGGAAGTGGTGCAGAAAATTTTTGAATTTTTCCACCAAATGAAAAAGAAATTTCAGCAGCGTGAAGAGCTAAACGAAACCATGCGCTTCCGCCATGCTCATGATCACCTAAAACTGGAATGCCAAGCTTTTCGGCGTGTAATCTGATTTGATGGGGCCTGCCTGTGATCGGTTCAGCTTTCCATAAGTATAATGAGTCAGAAATTTTTTTCGAAAGGGTGAACTTAGTTTCTGAGTTATCTTCTTTGAGTGGAATGTTCACGAATTTCTTATCAACCCTATCGATGTGAGATTTGACCGTGATCGACTCGTCAGATTTTTTTAAAGTTTGGTCGGTTAAAAGGTAATAAGTCTTTTTAACTTCGCGGCTTTCAAATTGTGCAGCTAATTCTGCAGCAGCTGCTTTATTTTTAGCAAAAATAATGAGGCCTGAAGTTTCTTTGTCAAGGCGGTGAACAACCAATAATTCTTGTTTAATTTTGCTCGATAAAACTTCAACTAACCCTAATTGGTTCTCATTGACCTTGTGGGTGCGAAAGCCGGATCTTTTATTAAAAACGATGTAATCAGGCTGATCAGTAAAACGTAGGTTGTAGGGGCTGCCAGACTGTTGCATAGAGTTACAAGGTAACTGTTTCCTTTATTTCGTGCAAGCAGGTTGATATATTTCAATCACTCAAAAGGAGTATTTCAAATGAACAAAATCGTTTTATTAGCTATGGCTTTATTTCTAACTGGTTGTGGTATCCAAAGTATCCCGCAACAAAAAAATGAAGTCGACGCTTCATTAGCTGAAATTTCAAATCAGTACAAACGCCGTGCGGATCTAATTCCGAACTTAGTGAATGTTGTTAAAGGTTACGCGGGCCACGAAAAAGACACTTTACAAGGTGTTGTTGAAGCGCGTGCAAAAGCGACTTCGGTGCAAATTGACCCAAAAAATATGTCAGCAGAAAAGTTAGCTGAATTTTCAAAAGCTCAAGGTCAGTTATCACAAGCTTTAGGTAAACTCATGGTGATCAGCGAAAATTACCCTAATTTAAAAGCCGATCAAAACTTTCGTGATCTACAAGCTCAGTTAGAAGGTACAGAAAACCGTATCACTGTAGCCCGTAACCGTTATATTGAACAAATCAAAGGTTTTAATAATTTAGTGACTGTTCCTCCAACGAACATCACAAACATGATTATTTATCGCCATGAGAAAATGCCTCAATGGGACGTTTCAGATGCTGAAAAAGCAGTTGTTGAAAAAGCTCCTGAAGTTAAATTCTAGTTTTAATGTTTAAAAGATCGCTGTTCTTTATTTTAGGATTTCTTTGGCTGAGCGTAAGTTTGGCCTTTGAAGTTCCAGCCTTAACTGGGCCGGTCGTAGATCAGACCGGTGCTTTATCGCGCGAAGAAGCGAATCAAATCGCTGAACGTTTGCATGCGATTAAAAACCAAGGCGGCGCACAGATTCAAGTCTTAATTATTCCCACTCTTCAAGGTGAAGCGATCGAACAAGCTTCGATTCAAGTTTTTGATAAGTGGAAAATAGGCGACGAGAAAAAAGACAATGGTATTTTATTTTTAGTGGCTTTGAACGATCGTAAACTTCGTATTGAAGTGGGCCAAGGTTTAGAGGGTAATATTCCAGATATTATCGCTAAGCGCATTATTAGTGAAATCACGAGACCCATTTTTAAATCACGTAATTACTTTGCCGGTATTTATTTAACGACTGAAGCGATTAATCAGGCAGCGACGACTCCTGATGGTCAAATTTTTGATGTTTATAGCTTTAAAGAACAAGTTTTAGCAAACCCTAACTTATTATCACAACGCGAACGTAGTAATTTATCAGATCATCAAGAACCAGCCACAAAAGGTAAAAAACTATCAAGCGGTTTAGTGTTTTTAGTTTTAGGTGTGTTGTGGATAATTATTTTTATCTTTAGCCCATCAACAGCGCTGTGGATTTTATTTTCGCTATTAAGTGGCGGCCGCGGTGGTGGTGGACGTGGCGGCGGAGGCGGCGGTTGGTCTGGTGGAGGCGGAAGCTCATCAGGTGGCGGCGCTTCGGGGGATTGGTGATGAGTAAAATTAAAATCGATGCAGCAAAAATTGAAGCAGCTATCGCAGACTTTGAACAAGCTGTAGATTTCGAATTAGTTCCGGTGATTGCTAAAAGTTCAACGCCAACTTTACATGTGCCATTTGTGATTAGTTCACTCTTAATGATTTTTGTATTTTTTGGTTTTGAAGCATATTACCTAGCGCAGTGGCACGATTGGGAAGCTTCGACGATCATTCATTGGCTTGCGACTCTATTTGCCATCACGCTCGGTGTAGGCTTTTTACTCGCCCGTTTTGATGGTGTCCGCAGAATACTTACCCCAAGTAAATACCGTCATCAATTTGCACAACTTGAAGCTGAACAAGTGTTTTTAAAAAAGCGACTCTACGATACCCATGCACACCAAGGTTTGCTTTTATTCATCTCTTTAATGGAACATCGAATTGTGGTGTTGCCAGATATTCGTTCGCAGTTTGGCGGCGCGCAAAAGCTCAGTGAAGAAGTGCTTAAAATTTTACAGGATGATTTTAAAGCGGGTAGCTATGAAAAAGGTCTTTTAGAGGCTATCGCCCATCTTAAAACAGTTTTAGCTCCGCAGTTTCCGAAAAAAGCAGACTCAAATCACGGCAATCAACTTCCGAACAAGTTGATTTGGTGGGATGAATAGCTTAGTCTTTTTATATTAATTATCTACAGTGCGATCGTAGTTCAATGGATAGAATTCCCGGCTTCGAACCGGTAGGTTGCAGGTTCGAGTCCTGCCGATCGCACCATTATTTTCTCTTAACTAGCTTTCAACTAGAGACCTTTTGACTCATTTACACAGCACAGTCATGGCTTAAGCTTTCACTTACGTTAACGACAAGTGGCTTGACGCTTCACGAACGCTTTTGAATATGCGTCGAGGATCTGGATTATGTGCGCATGTTGCTTGAAGGCAAAATTAAACTCTCTAGCTATGGCGGTGGCACTCCTTTTGAATCTTGAATTGGTTTTCGAAGAATTCAATCCTATAGGGGGCTTTATGGGGCATAAATATTTAATTGCCGCAGTGTCATTAGTTTTTTTAGCCACAAGTTGTGGGCCGACCAAAAACCAAAAGAAAGAAGAAGAGCCTGCAGTTGCGGTATCAAGCTTTAACTCTGGCTTTGGTGGCGGAATCTACTTCGATACGAAAGAAAGCTATGCACGGCTTGATTTGCGCACAGGAAGTGTTGAAAACTTTTTAGCGAGTGATCGTAATATGACATCAGCCTCAGTACAGGGTGATGGTTTTGTGACTGTGAAGCGTTCAAAAACATATCCTGAAGTATTAGTGCTGAACCGCAGTAAAGACGCCATTGTTCGGATTGCGCTACCAGAAAACCCAGCCGGAACACCAAAGCTTTCACGCAATGGAGAATTAGTTATCGTCGGCGGTATTGCTGGCGACACTAAAATTTTTAATTTAAAAGGTGAAATGGTCGAGAATCTTCATGCAAATGTTGCGAGTTATGATTGGTTAACTGATGGCCGAGTTATTTTCTCACGCTTCGGGACTTTATATATTACAGAGGCAGATTTTAAATCGTATAAAGTTTTTCGCACTCTACATGGCGCACCAAATTCAGTAACGGTGAGCCCTGATGGCGGAAGAATTGCTTTTTCGATGCTGCAATTGGGAATACCCCATATCTGGGTGATGGATTTATCAGGAACACTTCGTCAGGTTACAACCTCGACTGTGGGCGAAAATTTTCCGGCCTGGTCGCCAGATGGAAATCACATTGTTTTAGCTAAAGGTAAAGTAACACTTAAGGGTGAGCCGAATTGTCTTGAATTGTGGGTGGTGAATGCAAATTCAGAGGCGGTGAACAATTTAAATTCAGAAGATTTAGCTAATACATTTCGCGTACAACAAAATGTATCGGGCCAAATTTCTGAAACTTGCGCGGTGGCAGCTCCTACATGGAGAGCTGAATAACTTTTGGATAATACGATGGAATCTGTGTAAAAAGTTAGGCGATCAGATCCATAAGCAGGCGATGCCAAAACCAATAAACAGCACGCTGGCCATGCGGCGTACCCACTGCATCGGAATACGATCTGTAAACCATTGGCCAAAGTAGACGGCGGGTGCATTCGCCAGCATCATTCCAAGCGTTGTTCCTAAAGTGACCGCCGCAATCGAGTTGTATTTAGCTCCTAGGGCTATGGTGGCTAATTGAGTTTTATCACCCATTTCAGCAATAAAAAACGCAAATAATGTTGTTACAAACGCGCCAAATCGTTCAGTCGTTTTAAGCCCTTCATCTTTATCGGGAATTAAAATCCATAAACCAAAACCAACAAAGGTGACCGCAAGTAATAAACGCAAGGTAGAGGGTGCAAAATAATTCGTGATAAATGAGCCGGCATAACTTGCCAGTGCATGATTTAGAAGAGTAGCGACAAAGATGCCTAATAAAATTGGAATGGGTTTTCGAAAGCGCGCGGCCAAGACTAAAGCTAACAATTGGGTTTTGTCGCCCATTTCGCTGATAAAAACTAAAATTGTAGAGTTGATGATGGCTTCCATTGTGACCTCACTTATTTTGCCGCGAGATCAAAGCCTTTGACTAAACAGTTAAGGGCATAAGACGACACGGGCGTTAATAAAACACCGATGTCAGTCTCGTCGAAAAAGATGGCTCTTTTCAGATGCGCCGGGGGTTATACCCAGTATGTCGACACAACTCTTGTTTATAAAAACAAGTGACTACTCCCTAACTGTTTCTACTTTAAAATAGACTGAGTTAAAATACAAGGTTTTAGCTGTATTTGTTGTTTTTGTTTAAACTGCATCTTGTCGTTAGGCCCTAATTTATCCTAGAATTAGTTTTATGAGTCTATTTCGTCGTGGTTTTAAAAGTATGCTTCCAATTGTTCCAGGGATCATTCCTTTTGGCGCGGTTATGGGTACAGTCAGTGCCGATGCGCATTTAAGTTTTTTTCAAACCGTCTCGATGAATATTTTGGTCTTTGCAGGAGCCTCACAGCTTGCGGCTGTAGATTTAATGAATCAACAAGCTGCTGTTATTGTCGTGGTTGCTACCGGACTAATTATTAATTTACGCTTTTTACTTTATAGTGCTGCTTTATCGCCGATTGTGCATCAAGAAAGCTTTTTTAGAAAATTCACCAGCGCGTATTTTGTAACTGATCAAAGTTATGCCGTGATGACGGCTGAACAAGATCGATTTAAATCTAATCAAGAAGCTGTACAATTTTATTTAGGCTCATGTCTTTGTATGGTGATTGTGTGGCAATCATCAGTGATTGCCGGATTTGTCTTCGGAAATTTTGCACCAAAATCTTTATCATTAGATTATGCCATTCCATTAAGTTTTGTAGCTTTACTTATGCCGACTCTTAAAAATTCGAAATACGTGATCGTTGCGATTTTTTCTGCGGTGGTTTCATTGTTACTACATCAAATGCCTTTTAAAACTGGATTAATTGCAACAGCTATTTTAGGAATTTTTTTAGCGCTATTTTTAACGCGTAAAAAGGCGGCCAAATGATTCCTCAAGGCTATTACTGGTTAAATATTGTTTTACTAGCGATCGGAACCATAGCCATTCGTGGATCAATCATTGCTCTTTCAACGCGTGCAAAGATTTCTGAGCGTTTAAAAGAATTATTCACTTTTATTCCGGCAGCGATTTTACCAGCATTTATTGCACCGGCTGTGTTTTTTCATCAAGGCGATGTTTCTTGGGTGATGGGTAAAGAGCGTGTGGTCGTGTTAATTTTAGCAGCTATTTTATGTTGGGTTACGCGAAGTACGCTAGCCACTGTAGGTTTTGGTTTAGTTGCGCTTTATCTTTTTACGAACTTTTGATTTTTTAGTTTTATCGCGTAGAATTTTTGCGAAGGCTTGAGCTTGGTTTTTATCGTCTTGGCTGATCGCATGCCATTCGGTATTTTCTAACGCTCCAATAAGGGCGTAAGCAAACACCGAGTGATTATTTTTCGGATTAACTTCGCATAATTTTTGAAAAGTCTTTTTCCAACCTAATTTCATAAACTGGGCGGGCGTTTTAATTCCTGCTTTAGCAAAAGTCATTACTGTTGCAGGGCCCAGATTTTTAAAATCAGAGATCAATTTAATTTTATCTTTTTTTTCTTCAATAGTTTCATCCCTAAACATGCGCGGCTTTCGCATATCTGTACTGGAGACTTTTTCAATTTTAACGGGCTTATTAGATTTTTTCTCGGCTTTTTTCTTACGGTCAGGGATTGTGCCCCACAGGCTTTGTGGTCTGGCTAGCTCACGAATCACTTTCTTTGCGTGCTCTTCAAAGTTTTCATTACTTAAAGATAAATAAAGCCACTTAGGCAAAATGCTATGGTTCACTAAAAACGAAAACTGCTGAAGAAGTTTAGAGTGATGCTCTTTTTCAGCCGGAAACATACAGCCGTTCCAGCGGTCAGAGCTGCCTTCAAAGAGGATAAGCTTTAAAAAAGGGCCATCATAATAAGCAAACCCACCAAACATGGCGCGGCGGTTAAAGCTTTCTGGAAGCTGATCTTCAATCCATTGCAATTCATCAAGAGTTTTGGCCATAGGCTATTCATAGCGAAAAAATCTCTTTTACTCAAAAAGATTTAGCAATTAGAGTGACTGCATTAGCTACTTTTAAAGGGGTTATTGTGATTAAACAACTAATAAAGGGGTTATTGTGATTAAACAACTAAGCTTAGTTTTAGCGACGGTTTTTATGTGTTCTTGTTCATCATTGCCAAAAAATGAGATTTATTCTGAAAATTCAAAGGGGTCGACCAGTAACCCAAAAGAGATCGTTTTTATTCATGGTATGTTTATGACTCCAGATAATTGGACTGAGTGGCAAAAACACTTCGCTCAGCACGGTTATAAAACTTCAGCTCCAGCCTGGCCTCAGCATGATAAGTCAGTCGCTGAAATGAATGACCCCAAAAACTATGATGTTTTAGCTAAAGTGACTTTAGAAGAAGTGTTAAATCATTATCGTCAAATTTTACGTGATAAAAAAGTAAAACCTATTTTAATCGGTCACTCAATGGGTGGCTTAGTCGCTCAAATTCTATTAAGTGAAAATTTAGCCTCAGCAGCAGTAGTTTTAGATTCAGCGCCTCCCCGTGGCGTATTTATCATCAGCACCACATTTTTAAGTGCAAACTGGAAAATTATTACACCGTTTGCTAGTAAAGATCGTCCGATCGTGCAAGATTTAGAAAGCTTTTCGGCAAGTTTTTGTAGTGCGCAATCAGAGGCCGAACAAAAAAGAATTTACTCAACATTTGCAGTTCCAGAATCAAAACGTGTGGGTCTGGGGCCATTAACAAAAATCGGTTCGTTAAATGAAGAAAATGCGCGTGGACCATTATTGCTAGTAGCTGGTAGTGAAGACCGCATTATTCCAGCACGCCTGTCGTATGAAAATTTTGAAATTTATGAAGATACTCCGGGGTACACAGAGTTTTACTTAGCCGAAGGCAAAGATCACTGTCTTATGTTAACTCAAGGTTGGGAAGCCTTAGCTGAAACCTCACGTTTATGGTTAGAAAAACAGTTGGTGAAGTAATGAATACAAAAATCGTACAATGGAAAATTGATACAAGTGTTGGGCCTATTTACCTTGAGGCTTCTGAAACAGGCTTACGTGGTTGCCATCTCGAAAAACAAAAAACACCTTTGCTTAAATCATTGAGTGATGCTGGCCTTGCAAAAAAGTTTTTAGTTCAGGCCGAAGAAGAAGTGGCCGAGTATTTAAGCGGCAAAAGAAAAAAGTTCAGCGTAAAGCTTGAAATTATTGGAACAGACTTTCAAAAACAAGTTTGGCAACAATTACAGCAAATTCCATTTGGTCAATCGTTGTCATATAAAGAGATCGCTGAAAATATTAAAAATCCTAAAGCAGTTCGCGCTGTAGGTACCGCAAATGGGCGGAATAATTTTTGTATAATTATTCCGTGCCACCGTGTGATTGCAGCTGATGGCACCTTGGGTGGTTATTCAGGTGGATTGCCATTCAAAAGAAAATTATTACAATTAGAAAATATCGCCTACAAAGATTAGTTATTTATTTAATTGGGCGATAAGCACGATGTAGGGTGAAAACAAGCGGCCATTCATTAAGCGGCCGTGGAATAACCTGTATAAACGCATTAAGATAGCCGTAGTCGTGTAAATAAAATTTCGAGCAAGCGTAGAGACCTTTTCGGGATGATCTAACCACATATGTGGTATGCCGTAATAATCTAAATATTTAATTTCAAGATTGTAATTGGCGCAAAGTTTTTCAAAAACTGATTTTTCCATACAGTCAATGTTGTGAACGCTATAGTTGTGGCGATCAAAACACTTCTGCGCATAGCCAGAGATGCCTTTAAAGTTAGGTATCGAAACAAAGAGTAGACCATCTTTTTTCAGATACTCGACATGTTTGCTAAAAACGTGGTCGATGTTTTTAAAGTGTTCGATAAATCCTGTTGAAATAACAACATCAAAATTTTTAGACGGCGTAAGTTCAAATAAATCACCTTCAAGTGTTTGTATATCACCAGTTTTAAGAGCGTTAATTTTTTCAACTTCGCGAATGATGTCAGTCACGATTACGTAATCTAATAACGTAACGTCATAATTATGAATTTTTTTAAAATAGGCAGAAAGTGACCCCGGAAAGCCGCCGATTTCAAGAACACTCGCTGGAGCTTTCGGAAAATAAGGTAAAAGACTTTTGAAGAAAACTTGATCTGTCACAACACCAGCTTTAGTTTTAGCCCAGTAATCAACCCAAAATTCGCGAGTCGTTAATCTGTCGGTCAAAGCGATGTTTTTCATTTTTACTTCTTTTTAGTTTCAGGCGCTTTCGTTAAAAAAGTTAAGGCTTTTCGTTTCACCATTTCATAGTCTGCCGTGTTGAGTGAAAAATCACGAACATGGCGAACCACTTTATTTAGTTCTTGAAGGTCGAAGCCTTTATTTTGCGCCATTATTAGTAACTGCGCATCTTCAAGTCCATCACGTAATACTTTTAGGCGCAATGCTGGAATCACTTTTTGGGTTTTACATTGGCCAAGTCTAGGTGTGCACGGGTAAAAAAGCCCACCTTCACCGTAACCCGTAAAGTCAAAACTATCCATCCATGGCGATAAATCCCCACCATGACTGTAAGTGTAAACAGTATCGTAATATAATAAACCTGTAGCGCCGTAACGAAGCGCCATCCACGGGAAGACACGCGTATAGGCCGACGGGCGATCTGTGACTAAATCAGGATTAGTTATATCTTCGGCCTCTGTACAACCATGAGAGTTGCACCCCACATAAAACCATAATTCTTGTTTTTTTGTTTGCAGCTGCCTGTAAAATTCAGGGGGTTTTTCGTTAGGACGATCCCATAAAACCAAATTTAAAACCCAGATATCGACAGCCCCTTCTAGAGTCTGACGCCAAGGGCTGGTCACTAAAAATTTAACATCTGGAGCCCATTTTTTGATTTGGCGCAACTCCTGACCCAGAAATCTTAAATCGGCTTCACTAGGTTCATCGACATAATAAACAAAAGTTTTTTCTCTGTAATTATTTTTAACAACCGAAGTATTAAGACTTTTCCAGAAAGCTTCGATATCCTTCACCGTGAGCGGATATTCATTTTCAATTGTTTTATATTCATTCGCTACTGGTAAATCGGTGACTGTCATTTGATAGCCATTTTTATGCATAAGACCAGCATATAAAGGTTTAGTCTGCTGACCGAAACTACGTTTATTCGGTGGTGCATCTGTTAATGGATCTTTGGCATTCGTTTCAGGAAACTTGTCATAGATTTTGTGTAAATCAATACGATGTTCAAGGGCTGATTCATAATATTGATCATAAAGGCTGCGTTCATCTTTATGCCAAGTTCCGTAATGTTTTTTTAAGACTTCCCAGGGTGCAAAGCCAAAAGTTGTTTTTAGTTCAAACTTAACTGGTAGGGTGACATCAAAAATCTGCAGTTTCACCGGAATCGTAATTGTTTCTTTCAGGGCGCTAAAAGTAAGCTCGCCCGTGTATGTTCCAGCCTGAGCCACACTGGTCGCAAAAAACTCAAATAGATACTGCGATTGTGATAGAACGCTAAATGTTGGAGGCGTGATAGAGCCTTCAATTAACCAGTCAAGGGGTACGGGTATATCTGCAATCTCGCCAGCTTTGAATCCAGATTTGAACGATGAACTTTTGAAATTATGCCCAAACAATTTATAAGTTTTAAGTTCAACCGCGGGAGTTTTATCTTTCCAAATTATTTTTACTTTGTTGATTAATTCTTTAGATTTAAATTCTGGCAAAGCGATAATAAATGTTTCAAATTCTTCGCGAGCCATCATTAAGTCAGCAGCGACTTCGCTATCAGGTTTCGCTAAGCGAGGTTTTTCGCCGTAAGTATAAATCTGTGGTTGGATTTTACTGTAAGCAACCGATGTGAATAAAAATAATAGACTTAAAAGTTTTTTCATATTTCTACCTTAATTTTCATTATAAGTTTTAATGTAGTCTTGTGTCATGCGCTCGAGACTGAAACGGCCTAGGAGTGCTTCGGGTCTTGATCTTGGTTCAGGGTTGTTAACAAGTGCCGAGATCATTTCGCTGGCTACGTTAAAATTATCAACTGGAAAAAAATTCGCAAAGCCTTTAAACATACCGTGTCCTGGAATATCCGAAAGCACGACGGGGATTTCTAAGGCTAGGCCTTCAAGTGGTGCAAGGGGTAATCCTTCTTGCAACGAGGCTGATAATAATAAATCACTCGCTTGTAACCACGGTGTCGGCTCTAAAGTGCTACCGGCTAATACAATATGTTCTGGGGTTTGAGCTTGGTCGCGTGCGGCTTCAATAGTTTTTGCATAAGCAAGCTCGGTTTCGCCACCGACAAAAACAAGTAAACATTTTTCGCGAACAGCTGTGGGTAGCTGATTCCATATCTTTATAGATTCAAGTTGGCCTTTGCCTGGGTGTAATCGTGCAAGACACGTCAGCCAGAATAAATTTTCTTTTCCAGAAATAAGCTGAGACTTTAATTTATTTTTTTCAAGCGAAGAAGTTATTTTTTCAGGAAAAGGCACGCCATTTTCAATCACCGTGACGCGTTTTTTTTCAACGCCAATGTCGTTAAAAATATTTTGAAGTTGTTCTGATACCGTAATTATTCGATCAGCAAATAAGCAAAAAATCTTTTCATAAGTCTGATGTTTTTTATGCTTTTTAAAATGAACAAAGCTATGCAGTGTATAGATAACTCGTAAACGACCAAAACTTAAAATCTTTGCTAACACGGCATAGATTAAGGCTCCTAAGTCATGCGCATGAATTTGGTCGATGCCTTCTTGGCGCGTCAGTTTTATTATTTGCAAAGGCAGACGCAAAGAAAATCCTACTTTTTTATTTTGTCTAAAAAGTTTAATATCTTTAAACGATTCATCCATGGTGCTCACACCTGGAATAGCATCGTAAACAAACACCGAAGGCTCCCATTCGCCGTGTTTGCGTAAGCCATTTTGCAGATTATAAATCATACGTTCTAAACCGCCGATATTTAAATATTGGGTCAGGATTAAAACTTTTTTGGCATTGCGTTCTTTGCGTTCTTTTTTGAGCGCCCACGGAACAAACATCACCACATAAACTACCCAAAATATTATGCCCCAGGTAAACAGCGCGATCGCTTCGTGACCAAACAATTGAGTTTGTTTTTTAACTAACTGGCTTGTCAATAATCCTAAGATAATGCTAAAGCTAAACGCTCGCACTAAAAACATAATTGGTAGAACATAATGGTAATTCCAACCCAAACGTTTTTTCATCGTGTATAAGCTGTAAATGCGTAGGCTCAGTTGCCAGAATAGAAATGCACCTAAAGCTATATAAGCATCAAAAAATTTTGCCCCAACCCAAGTGCTGGCTAATGAAAGTGTCGCAAACAAAGCCGTAGTTTTTAAAATCCAAGACGTTCGACCTTGGGCTCTTTCCCAAGCATCGAAAGGAATGATGAAAAATAAATAGTAAAAACTGTAAATCTGTAAAAAACGCTCAGTCTCGGGATATTGATCGGTAAATAATAAGCGGGTGATCGGACCAGCAAAGAAAAATAAACCTATCGCTGCTGGGATAAGCCACAATCCTAAATCCATAATCGCAAAGCGCACGTTCTTCCACGCCAAAGATAAGTTTTCACTCATGGCTTTGGTTAAATGCGGAAGCATAACTTTATTGATGGATTGTTCAAAAATCAATAAAGGCGGAATAGACAAGCACCCTAAAGAGTACACTGCAAAGTGTGCCGGATCTAAATAGTGACCTAAGACGAATTGGTCTCCGTAACCAAAGAGCACGGCTAATACGGCAGTGCCCGATGAAGGAAATGCATAATTCCAAACAGCTTTTCTTTGGGGGTTATTTTTTAGTGAAAAAGTAGCAAACTTATTGGCGACTACTAAATAACTTGAAACCATAAGTTTAAGAGTAATGATGGCAAGGTTTGCAAGTATAACAGCTAAAATAGTTTTAAAATAAAATCCCGCAGCTAGTAACGAGGCGGTACGTAAGATATCCCAGAAGGCTCCATATAAACCTGCACTTTTATTTTCACCGCGAGCGATGCGATACTCTTCATAAAAAGATGAAGGCACCGCTATGGCCATCGAGATAATTAATAATCCTATGTACACCGGATCAGAAAATAGAAATTTTGGAATATAATTTAAAAATGGATAAGCCAGTGCGCCTATGGTTAAGATTCCCCCGCTCCAGCAAAGTTGGTAAGACCAAGTGGCTGAAAAAGATTGAAAACGCGCAGCGCGGTCATTGCGAAAATGGCCGCCCCAAAAATAAATTCCTTTTGAAAAACCCGAAGCGAATAAAATCCATGGGCCGGTGATTGAGTACAAAAAAAATAATTTATACAGACCCACTTGTTCGGGCGACAAAAGGCGAACAAGGATTAATGGCAAAAACAAATTAAACAAAGACGATAGTCCCAATAATATTGTCAAAGGCCAATGTGATTCAGGGGGTCTGCTATTCATAGCCCTAAGATAGATAACCCTTGAGGACTGGTCAAGATCGACGTATACAACCCGCATGACTTTGGCTCTTATTTGTCTTTGTGTTGGTTTTTTTATATTCGGTTTAAGCACTTGGCTTTCACCCTTGCTTGCTTGGATAATTTATAGTTGGCAAAAGGTCAGCCCTGCTTCGGTCACCCAGGTTTCAAAACTGCCTTTATCTTTAGATATTTTAATTCCTGCGCACGGTGAAAAAGAAAGCCTACCACTCACACTTTCTGCAATGAGAAAACTTAAACACGTAGGTTTTTCTAAGCTGAAACTTTGCGTCGGCTTAAGCCATTGGGTTGGTGAAGAAGCGCTTAAAGCGAGTCAGTTGGCAGACCAGACTATCGCAATTAATGAACCCGGTAAGTGGCGTGCCTTGGTGGCGCTTATTGAAAATTCTACCGCAGACTGGGTGGCTTTAGTTGATTCGGGAACTCTTTGGCCTGAAGACATGTTGATTCAACTCAAAGATCATTTTGATGATTCAGAGGTGATGGCGATTAATCCTCGTTACAGCGAAGCTCAAAGTGGAATTATGCAAAAATTTGTTTGGGGTTTAGAAAGTCATCTTAAGAATGTTGAAAATTTAAGTGGTGGTCCGATCAGTTTGCATGGATCAACTATTTTATACCGTAGAAAAGAATTGCAGGAAGTAATCACTCTGCTTAAAGGCCATGATTGGTGGAATGACGATGTTGTGGTTCCGCTGATGTTAAGAAAACTAAATCCTAGTAAAAAAATTATCTATGCTGTAAATACTGCAATCGTCGACATGTTTCCTGCCTCGAATACAAGCGAGTTAAAGCGCAGAAAACGAGTCTTGTTCGGAAATTTGCAATGGGTGCAAAGCTTTTTGCCTGGTTTGTTGAAGTCTAGCCAACTTTTGAGTACTCTCGCGCTTCGTAGAATTGCACGTATGTTGTGGGCATGGGCGATTAGTTTTGTTTGTTTGGGAATCCTCCTTTTACAACCAACTTTAATTTTAGTCTTTGCTGTCATAGCTGCGACATTGGCGGCGATGCCAAAAGGGCGCAGGCTTTACGAAGCTTTTTGGGTGTCATTGATGATGCCGATCTATTTTGTGTTTCACAAATCAGATCTAGGCAAAGTCAGTTGGAAGTAAAAAAATTAAAAGAGGAACACATGAAACAATTATTAGTTACTGCACTTATGTTAGTTAATTTTTCTTGGGCGATGGCTCAAGACTGTAGATTACCAGTATGTAATATGACTTCAAAAATTGAAGAAATGAAAGTGATGAATCAAGATGGTCGTTTTCAAGTCATCAAAGAGATGCGCACAAAATACCGTGCTGAAACAGACGCGGGTGTTCTTAATAATCTGTTAGAGTTTTCTGGTGTTGCTCGCGCCTTAATGGTCGAGATGGGCGATGAAGCTTGGGTAGTTCGCGAACCTGATTATTTAAAAAACTCTGCGATTGTTGGTTTAGTTAAATTTGACAAAATTAACGACGCTCTAATGATCAAACGCTTTTCGCAAGTTACTGATGAAGGCAGCGCCTTTGATATTTTAGCTCACTGGTCAACCAATGTTGATAAGTTAGATAATGTCGAAGACGTTTTAGCCGTCACTGCATTTGCCGAATACGCAAAAAAATGGGCTATTGATACAAAACAAGAAGCCTACGTTGCGCGTGAAGCTGAAAAAGTAATGATCCTTGGCGCTCAACACATTAGTCGCTTAAATCCAAGCCACGAAGGTTCTTACGAGGTTAAAGTCACTTGTAAACCTACACCTAAAGACTGCGGTATGATTCCAAAAGCGATTACTCATATGAGCATTTTTGATACTTTAGGTGCAAAAGGCTTAGCCGTGAATTTAGCTGGTTCACAAATGTCGGCTCCATTTTACATTTATACCTCAGCCTTATTAACGAATAACGGCACTCATATCCGTGGTATTTCTACAGATGCAACTCCCACCACTCGTATTTCTGAAATTGATTTAGATGTTGATATGAAAACGGGTAAAATCACTGGTCGTTTAATTGATGCTCAATTTATCGGTGAAATGATTATTGAAGGCACTCCAGTTCGTCGTATGTCTGAATTCTACACTGACCAAGGCCCTTCTCGTGTAGTTGATGTGACTGAAATTTTAGGTCACTACAAAGGTCAATTAGCTGGAATCGAAAATTCAGAATTAGTTGTATCACGTTATGCAAGTGGTGAACTGGTAGCAATATTAGATATCGGTTCAGGTCAAAACTTAGCATTCCGTGCTGGTAATTATAATAGCAAAAAAGGTGTACTTTCATTCTCTGGCCAAGGTGGCACAATGGGTGATCGCAAGTTAGTATTAGCTTTACGTCGCAATAATAAAGGCCGTGAAGTGTTAACTGGTTTTATGATGACAGCAACACCAAAAACACCGGCTGCTGAATTCGCTAAAGTTAAATAATTAGTTTACGTTTCCAATTTCTTTGGCGGGATTGCCGCCAAAGATTTTTCCTGGTGGCACCGAAGCCACAACCACTGATCCAAAAGCGATTACTGAGTCTTGACCAATGGTCACACCTTTTAAAATCGCACTTGCTGCAGAAATCCAGACATTGCTTTCAATGTTAATGGCTGCATTCTTAACTATCGCTTCTGGATAAATTCGATTTTTATCTACGCTATGAAAATCTGTGTCCATTAAACGCGCGTCTGCTAAAATACAATTTTCACCAATGGTGATAGCTTGAAAAGTGCCAAAGCGTGTGCCATTCAAAAAGGTATTTTTACCAATTTTTAAAACGGCTTGATGACTTTGAGTGTAAAGATCAGGGCTTGAATCCAAAATGCAATCATCACCTAAATAAATTTGCGAACCGGCAGGGCCAACAACATGCACACAAGATAAAAATGAAACGCGCGCACCAAAATGCACAGCAGGCATAAGTCTTAAGGTCGACTTGATCCCCCACAGCGGGCGATAGATACAGTTTGCACGCAACCAGCCTAGGCTCCAGCGCAAATGCAGGCCTGGTTTGGCGTACGAAGGGTGTTGTGGCGCGGGTACAAATGGAATTCTTAATTTCATTTTGGTAACTCTTTGATAAATTTGGCCGGGTTACCGGCAATGAGCGAGCGTTCGGGAAAGTCGCCGCCAGTAACAACTGCGCCGGTGGCCACAATAGAACCAGAACCTATGCGCGATCCTTTAAGAATGACAGTGTTGGCACCAAGCCAAACATCATCACCTATGTAGATTTCTTCACACGTGGGCTTCCAGTTAAGTTCTTTGGTTTGAGGCTTTTGACCATAGCGAGGAAAAAAATCTGCGGCCATATTTTCGATCTGAATGGCTCTTAATTCTTTTGAAACGGGATGTGGGTCGTAGTCTTGGATAAGCACATTCCAGCTGCTGAGTGTGCGTTTTCCGAGTGTTACTTTTTGTCGACAGGCTATGCGGATATCCCCAAGGATAGAGAATTCGCCGACCTGAACAACACCGGATTCATAGACTTCTATGCGCGCATGTTCATAAACTACAGAGTGGGCATCGATTGTAATTCGTGCCAAATCGGAACCAGCTAAAAAATTTAGGATGTTTTGTGATCTGACAGTGGAATGTAGACTAACTCTTGTACGATCGAGTAAAAATGACTGCAGAATCCGTGTGAAGAAAAATAAAAACGTGCCTCTGGTGTATTGAAAAATGTATGTTGGGCGGTGTTTAATGACGGTCAAAACTTTAGTTAGAAACATAACCGTAAGCTAACGGCTTTCGAACTAAAAAACAATATGGAAAAGATTCAAATGATCTATCACATTTTTAATAGCAGTCTGATCAGTGGGCCAGAAACTTTGGCAATGCCCGCCTTAGCTGCGATCAAAGATAAAGCTCAAATCATTTGGCTGCGTGAAGCACGCATTTCTGATGAAAAACAAAAGCATGTCGCAAGCTATATGAAATCCTATGGTTTAACCTATCACACAATTAAGGTCGCTTCGCGCTTCGACAAAGAAGCCGTATCTCAGCTGGCTGACCTGTTAGAAAAAACTCCCCAACTTGAAGTGGCTCATGCTCATGATGTAAAAGCCTCGTTTTATTTATTAAAAGCGAGCGAAAAAATTCGCAACAGAAAATTTCAAACTGTGTCTACTCACCACGGTGTATTTGCTCGTTCTGGTTTTGTTAATCTTTGTTATGAAAATTTTTACGCACGTTTTATTTTGCCAAAGTTTGATCGCACATTAACGGTCTGTAGCTCTGACCGTATGGTTTTAATTAACCGAGGCCTTAATCCCAAAAAAGTTGTCGCGCATTTAAATGGCGTAACTAGAACACGCATTTCACAAAACGATCGTGCGGTTGTACAAAAAAAGATTCGTAGTGATTGGGGTCTTGACGTCAGCGCCGATACTTTTGTGTTTGGTGTTGCGGCCAGGTTAGATCATGAAAAGCGCCATTTTTTAATTTTAGATGTAGCTCATGAACTTAAAAATAATTACCCGGGCTTTAAATTCGTTATTTTGTGTTTTGGGCGAGGCCCTTTAGAAAAAAAACTAAAAGAAAAGGCGAAATCGTTAAGATTAGAAAACAATATTTTGTGGCAGGGGTACCGCTCTCATTTAGGCCAGGAATTCGCAGGCTTTGATTCATTGCTTTCATTATCGAAAGCCGAAGGCCTGCCGATCAATTTAATTGAATCTGGCTGGGCTGCGACTCCCGTTTTTGCGTCTAATGTCAACGGAGTGGGCGATTTGGTCACTGACGAGAGTTTAGGAGCACTAGTTACTGTTGATGAAGATGTTAAGACGATAGCGACTAAAATTGTGAGCTTTGCAGCCTCAAAAGAGCAACTGACTAAAGTGGGTCAAAATTTTCAAGCGCATGTCGAAAAGCATTTTTCGCAAGCTGAATGGTTAAAACGGTTATTAGAAATTTATTCAATGGGTAAAGAGGTATAGAACGTGAAGACAAATTTTAAGTACATAGCAGTGTTAATCGCAGTAGCTATCGTGAGCCAAGGGTGCTCGACGATTCCTAGTTTACCTTCTGGTAAATCCAGAAGTAAAAATGCACCTTCATTAGCTGAGGGCTTTTTAGTTGAAGACACTCGTTCTGAAATTATGAGTTCAAAAACAGAAGTTCGCCCTGGCTATCAAATTCAAATGACAAGCACGGTAGATGATAAGCTATCTGGTCAGGTACGTGTTGAACTGAACGGAGAACTGAAACTGCCTTATGGTGGTTCAGTGCAAGCGGCGGGTTTAAGTGTTCAAGCCTTATCAGATAAGATTAATGCTGAATTACGTAAATTCTATAAAGCTGACCCACAAGTATCAATTAGGATTTCAGACAGAAAATATTTAATCGAAGTGCGTGGTTTGGTGCAAAAGCCAGGCGTTATTTTAGTTTCAGAATTCGAAAAAGTTGAAAACATCATTAAAAAATCTGGTGAATTAAGCCTGGCTAAAGAAGCCCGTGTTGTGCAAATCGTGCGTGGCCAAAACTCTTTTTATATTGATTTAGAAGAGTACTTTCAAGGTCGTGATATGAATCTAAGTCCGAAGTGGTACGGCGGTGAAAAAGTATTTTTTATTCAAGCAACAACAGCTTTAGGTGAAGAAAATTCTGCCTCAGTGCAAATTCTTGGAGATTTAAGAAATCCAGGTGCAATGGCTTTTAAAGATGGAGCTAATCTTTATCAATACATAACTAAAGCTGGCGGTCCAACGCAAACGTCTGATTTAGATCGCGTGCAAGTGATTCGACAAACGGCGAATGGGCCAGTTGTCACAGAAGGTACCGCCGAAGAAATCGCCCAACATATTAAATTAGAAGCCGGAGACACAGTGTTTATGGGGTCTAGCAATGCGTCTACGACCGAGCGTATTGTGCAAATGGGTGCATCTATAGCTTCTATTCTGTCGGTCATTGCTATTTTTATTATTGCTTTTTAATTTTAAAGGGAAGTGTTGAATGGAAAAAATCTTATCAGCGAATCTTATCAAGAAGTACAGCCTGCAAATAATCGCCATTGTTGGCTTGTTTGTTGGTGTAGCTTTGACAGCAGCGTTGGTTATTAAACCTCGCTACAAAGTGGCTTCTGTGATTTCAATTTCGCCAAGCTACTTTCAAAACTCACTTATGCGTGAATTTTTGTCTGAGGTTTACGACCCGGCTGAATTGCGTTCACAACGTATTTCGATTATGTCGGCCGCGTTGGATAAAAAGTTTTTAGATGAAATCGCCATTTCTAACGGTGTAGATTTAACTCAAGAGACATCGACCGAAGCGGCCGAACGTCGCATGTTGATGTTATCCACGATTGAGATCATTCCAACTCAAGCCTCAGATTTTCAAATCTCGGTGATCAGTCACGATCGTGAAAAAGCCATGGCTTTAAATCAAAAAGTTATCGATAACATCATCGTTGTTCTAAGAGATAAACGCATGGGCATGTTAACAAACTTACGTTCAGCGGTTGCGGCACAAATTGAAACTATGTCGCCAAATATTGAAGTTCCAGCAACTCACGATGCACAACTCGTGCGCGTTGCTTCTTTAGAAGCTCAAATTGCAGACTTAAAAGAAAAATTCTCAAATAAACATCCGCAAGTCGTGGCTTTACAAAAGCAATTAATTCTTTATAAAAAAATATCATCAAAATCTGCGGGCACTGATGACTCTTTAAGAAATTATAACATTAAAGACGAAACTACGAAAACGGGTCAGTACAACACAGTCTATGACGATCTTATTCGTAAATTACGTTATTTAAATATCGTTATCGCCGCTGAATCAACGCCACAACCTTCTTACTTTAGCGTTGTGCGCAGCCCCGAGTATCCGTTGGGAGCGATTTGGCCTAAGAAAACTTTGTTTTTAATCTGGTCGTTATTATTGGGTATCTTAACGAGCTTAATTTACGTAGCTATCGTCGAAATCGGCGTACAAAAATTAGCAGAGCGAAAAAACAAATCGACTCGTAAGTTAGATTTCGTCGAGGATTCAACTGAACAAACTTCAACTCAAAAGGCGCAAACTAAAAAAGATGACATCAATCTATAGTATTCTTCAGAATATTTTTACAGGAGATTTTGCCGTAAGCCAGTTGCTTACGGCTATTCTGTTTTCTATTCTGTCGATCACTGTAGTTAGTTTTGTTAAGCACTACTTACCTGAAAAAATAGATACAAGCTTTGTCGTCATGTCGCTATTAGCTACCTCGGTCACAGTTTGTTATTTTGCCTATTTTTGTACGGTTCTTCCGTATTCACAAGTCTTTGTCGGTTTAGCCATAGCTCTTGCGCTTGGATTTTGCCTCATGCATCCAGCAATAGCATTGGCTAATATGGTTAGTTATTTAATTCTACGCCCGTGGGAATTATTAGAGAATGTGGATTTGGCGGTATTGCCGCGCACATTTTTATTACTGTTTTTAATCAGCTTAATTTTTAATTTTTATCAATCTAAGCGTGTGCGCTTAAATTTGAGTAAACAGCAATTCTTAATTATCGCTTTAGGCGCGTGGGTGTTTTTATCGACAGTTTTTTCGGGAAACGTTGTCGAATCACAGACTTATTACTTTGATAACTATTTTAAATCTATTATCGTGGCCGTTTTTATTTTTCAGACCATTCAAACTGAAGAAGATTACAGGCTAGTTACTAACTCGATTGTTACGGGCGTACTGGGCGTGTCGGTTTTTGCGTTGGTCTACACTTATTTTATTGCCGGTGCCGATCGACTTGAAGGTCGCGGAGCAGTTCAAAATGCCAACGACTTGGCGGCGCTGCTAATTTTTATTGTTCCATTAAGTTTAAGATCTATCTTAAAACGTAAACTCGTTATTCCAGAGTGGATCATGTCAGTCGTGTTAGTGTCGATCATGGCACTGGGCGTATACAAAGCTCAATCACGGGCTTCCTATATTTCAATCATGTTGATGGGAATGGCTTTTGTTGTTTATCAGTTTCGCCACCGTAGATCTATGTTAATAAAATTGGGTATTTTAGCTGTGGTTGGATTTGTCGGTTTGTCGCAGCTTAGTTTAGGTCGCGAAAGTTCAGATCTTGATGAGAGCCGCATGAATCGTCTAGGCTATTGGAAAGCGGGGATCGCCATGGCGGTTCGGCATCCAGTGTTAGGTGTTGGATATACAGAGTTTGCGAAAAAATTTACTCATTACGGCGTTGCTGATTTTACCGAAGGCACTCATCGTACGGCCCATTCAAGTTGGATTTTATTGGTTTCTGAGGCTGGGTTTCCAGCGTTAATTTTAATGTTAGTTTTAATGTATCAAGCGGCCGTCAGAGCGTGGAATTTGTTTCCTCAGGCTCCAGAGCTATTGCTGATGGTGGTTGGTTACGGGGTATGTATGACATTTCTTTCTCATACCTACATATTGTACCCATACATCTTGCTTGGATTAATTTTTACTTATCCGTTTAATGATGGCAAAGGAGTTTCTAATGAAAATCCTTTGGCTTAGCCCTCGCTTACCATTGCCAGATCACACGGGGGCGGCTAAGGCTACGCTCACGTTATTAGAAGAGCTAAAAAGCGCAGGCCAAGACATTTCTTTAAGTGTTGTTTGTTTAGGTGATGAGTTGCCATCACAAAAAACTATTTCAGAAATCGAAGAGCGCACTAAGACAAGTGGCAATTTGTATTTACGCAAAAATATTTTGCCACTGGGGTCTAAAGCGTTGGGGTTTTTATTTGATAAGTTTATCAATCGAAATATTCCGTTTACGTTATCTCGTTGTAAAAGTCAGCGCATAGAAAATGAAATTTTAAACTGGAACAATAACCGCACCTGGGATGTGACTATAGTTGATGGGTTACATGCCGCTGAAATGGTTAATCTAGCAGATGCACGCTTTGGTCGAATTGTTTACCGCGCACATAATGTCGAAACTGATTTATGGGCACAAATTTACCAAAAAGAAACTTCAAGCATTAAACGTTTAATTTTTAAAAGAGAATTTGAACTTTATCAAAAGTTTGAAAAAAACTTTTGCCAAAAAAGTTTAGTTTTAACTGTGTCGCAAACTGATGCCAACCGTATGCAAGAATTAGGTTTTACGCCGCAGGCTAAATCATTACCTATTGGTTTGCGGTTTGAGATGACTCACTCGGCAATTACAGCATCGCAGAAAATTGAATTATTATTTGTGGGTCGTCTTGATTGGCATCCAAATAAAGATGGGCTATTATGGTTTCTTAATAACGTGTGGCCGAATCTTGACCAGCAACGTTTAAATTTAACAGTTGTGGGTAGCGGAGAAAGCCAATGGTTAGCGCCGTACGAAGCATCAAATTTGCAAATCTTTAGAAGCGTGCCAGAGCTTAAAACTTATTATACTAAATCTTATTTGACGTTAATTCCCCTGTTTATGGGCAGCGGAACACGCGTAAAAGCCATAGAGTCAGCGGCCTATGGGCGTTCGTTTATTGCAACGTCATTAGGTATTGCAGGTGTGCCAGTAACGGCTGGTCATGATTACATCGAAGCCAACACAGCCACAGACTGGATCAAGGCTTTAAATAATTTAACTTTCAAGCAATGTGAAAACTTAGGGCAGAACATTCAGCAAAAAATTAAAGCGCAATTTGATCAACATGAAGTCGCTAAACTTTTTATGAGCCAAATCGCAGAAGGGAAATCATGGGAACAGACATCCGTTATCTAATATCAAGATTTTCGCAGACGAATAAGGCTATCTTCATGATGTTGCTTGATGCTTTAGTCTTCGTATTGTCATTTTATGTTGTTAATCGTTTATTAACTGCAGACTTAAGTTTTGTATTTGCCAAAACTGGCATTTTCATAGCGGCGTTATTAATTCTCCTAAGCACACATTATATTTTTGGTGTGTATGACTTTTCTGAAAAGATGACGGTGCAAACTTTATTAGGGCGAGTATTGCGCGCTTTAGTATTAACTTTTATCGGTATTGGTTTTTTAACTTTCGTATTCGATAATAATATCTTCGCAAGCTTGGATGAAGGTTTTGCGCTTGGCACTTTGTTTAGTTTTTTTATCTTAGCAGCGCCTGCGCGTATTTTATTTCATCGATTGGATCAAAAATATCGCAATGGCCGTCGTTGGCTGTTTTTAGTGCCTGAAAAAAACAAAGCCACGATCCAAAAAGATTTGGACGACAATCATTTTAAAGGGCATGTGGTTTTTCTAACTGAAAATGATGTGGTAAAATTATCTGAACATTTAAACTTTTCTTGGACGGCCATAGTTCTTGGGTTAGAAGAATCAGATTTGGATTCAGAATTGGCGCAACTACTTATGCAACGTCGTTTACAAGGACAAGCCGTATTAAACATCTGCGATTTTTACGAAATGTACTGGAAGAAAGTTCCGGTAGACTTTTTAAAACGCAGTTGGTTTTTATTAGCAGATGGTTTTATTTTAATTCAAAATCCAATCGGCCTTCGGTTTAAACGTTTAATGGATTTTGGTTGTGCCTTAGTCTTATTCTTAGTGACTTGGCCATTTATGTTATTAGCGGCAATAGCTATTAAGTTAGACTCGCCCGGGCCTGCTTTATTTTCGCAAGAACGCGTGGGTAAAAATGGGCGTCATTTTAAAATTTATAAATTTCGCTCTATGGTGACTGATGCTGAAAAAAATGGAGCACAATGGGCGACAACAAATGACGCACGCATTACTCGTGTAGGTCAGTTTATTCGTGCAACTCGTATTGATGAGTTGCCGCAATTGTTTAATATTTTAACTGGTGAAATGAGCTTTGTAGGGCCGCGTCCTGAACGTCATGAGTTTAATGAAAAAATCGAACAAGTTGTGCCTTTTTATAATGTTCGCCACTTAGTGCGTCCGGGTATTACAGGTTGGGCTCAAGTGTTGTTTCCTTATGGGGCTAGCATCGATGATTCGAAACAAAAACTTCAATATGAAATTTATTATATAAAAAATTATTCTATCATGATGGACATCGAAGTGGTTTTAAAAACCATTTCGGTCGTCCTGTTAGGAAAAGGGCGGTAATATGGGACAACGTGTATTAGTCACTGGCGGCGCAGGATATATCGGTTCACATGTAACCAAAAAATTATTGGCGCAAGGTTTTGAAGTGGTGGTCTATGATAATTTAACCACAGGTTTTCGCGAAGCCGTGCCTGCGGGCACCATCTTTGTTCAAGGTGATGTTAGAAACTACCGTTTATTGTCTGAAACTATGCAGACTTATAATATTGAAGCCGTAGTTCATTTTGCGGCGAAGTTATTAGTCGGCGAATCAGTTATTGATCCTTACAGCTATTATGACAACAACGTGGGCGGATCTTTAACTTTGGCCTCAGCTTGTCGTGACAACGGCGTGAAAAAAATCGTTTTTTCATCAACGGCTGCAGTTTATGGAGATGCGAACGCTTCAACTGGCGGATTTGTTAATGAAGATGCGCTCACTGAGCCTTTAAATCCTTACGGCCAAACTAAACTATTTGCTGAGCAAATTTTTAAAGATGGTCATATTGCCCATGATTTAAATTACATGATTTTGCGTTATTTTAATGTCGCAGGTGCGGCCCTTGACGGATCAAACGGGCAGCGCACAAAAGTTCCAACACATTTAATTAAAATTGCTGCGCAAGTTGCATTATGTGAACGTCAAAGCTTACAAATTTATGGTACTGACTACGATACTCACGACGGCACTTGTATCCGTGATTATATTCATGTTGAAGATTTAGCTGATATTCATGTCTTAGCCTTACAACACATGAATAGTGGTGGTGGACCTGAAACAATTAACTGCGGCTATGGCCGTGGTTTTTCTGTTTTTGATGTGGTGAATACAATTAAAAAGGTGAGCGCTCATGATTTTGAAGTGATCATCTCTGGGCGCAGACCGGGGGATGCCGCGGTTTTAATTGCTGATTCAGCTAAAGCCAAAAAGATTTTAGACTGGAAGCCAAAACGTAACGATCTGGATTTAATTTGTAAATCAGCGGTTGAGTGGGAAATGCGTATGATGCGGCTTATCCCACACGTTGTTGAATCGGGTTTAGGCCAGAGTTTGACCATCCTTTAAATTATTTGTGTCTAGATTTGAGATTCAGGCCCTTGTTCAAGACCAAGGGCCCGTTTAATAAAGCCATCAAAATTACGATAAATAATCCATGATATCACTATGGATCACCATCGGACTTGTCATTTCAGCTGTTCTCGTGTCATCACTGGGAGCTTACTTCTCAATCATCGGGATCGGTGCCTTGTTTAGCGGGGCTTTAGTGGCCGTGTGTTTAATGGCGGGATCATTAGAATTTGCTAAGTTTGTCTTAGCGGCATATTTGCATCAGACTTGGAAAAATTTAAATTTAGCATTTAAAATTTATATGACCTTTGCCGTGGTCACGCTAAGTTTGATCACTAGTATCGGTGTGTTCGGCTTTTTATCAGACGCCTATCAATCAGCTTCTACAGTTTTAGAAGGCGAGACGATCAAATTAGAAAATGTTAAAAAACAACAAGACATGATTACCGCTGAAATAGAACGCTTAAACTATTCAGTCGAAGAGATTCCTGAAGAGCGTATGTCAAAAAGACTGGCCGCACGTCAAGCCATTGAGCCACGCATTCTAGAACTTAATAAAAAATACGCAGATAACGAAAAAATCGTCACGGATTCTCAATTACAAATTTTAGAAGTGAAGAAAAAAGTTGGACCATTAATTTACATTTCTCGTAATTTTAATGTGCCGATTGATAAAGTAGTTCAGTACTTAATTTTAATTTTTGTTTCTGTATTTGATCCGCTAGCAATCTGTTTAGTTATTGCTTCGACTTACTCGATCGAATCGCGCAAGAATAAGCACTTAGTGCAGCATATGCAGCAAATGCAAGAAGCTGAATTAGAAGCTAAACTTGCCGTGGCTCGACAAGCAGCGGCCCAGCAAATAAGCACAACGGCCGCAGAGGTGGCCCAAACAACAGCAACTGTTGAAGCCGCCGCGCAAGCGAATGTGCAACAAGCGGTTAATGAAGTAGTTACAGAGCAGAAAGAAGTTGCTGCTGCAGAAGCTGAGCATTCAAAAATCGCGGCTTCAGAAGTTTCTAAAGCTGAAGCTGTAAATACAGAAAATGTCGCAACAGATGACGACGTGATTGTGCAAATGAATTTTAAAGATGAAGTTGTTACAGACGCTATGCCAACTGACGATTCAAAAGTGGTTTAATGTATGATCATTGTGACCAAGTTTTTAGAACGTAAATGGGTTATTCAACTGTTCGGTCTTGGACTGATCGTTGCTCCGTTTATTAATATTCTAATTCAATTCTTGGTCTTGAATTCTAAATCAGGTATTTCTTGGCGCTACATTAGTATTTCATCGTTTTTATTAAGTGGTTCGATGACTAATTACATTTTAGCTGTAGCCAGCGTAACCATTGGTGCACTGATGTTGTCGGGTTCAACCAAGGCTTGGAAAGCTGTTTTAGTTTTGGTCGGCTCGCACCTGGTCGTTCAAGTTTTCAATTATCAATCTAAAGAATGGCAAGGAACTCTCGGATGGGGAGCATTTGCAGTTAATCTTTCGATCTTCTTATTTATCGCTGATCAGTTAGTTTGGCGTGTGAAGTCAAAAGAAGAACTTTTTGCTGAGGCAATGAGTAGGGCTGCGGCTTTAAAGTCGACTCCTAAGATTAAAACACCAGAGCCTACTTTATTAGTACCAGAAGCGAAAATTCCAGTGATGGCTATACCAGAAGTAGGAGCAGCATCTGCAGCTGCACCAGGTTTTATATTAGGTGCGGGTAGTACGGTCGAAAAGATTTTACATCTTAAATCGTATAAAAAAATCTTTTTTAGTTTTGGCAGCGATCACCCTTGGGGTCGATTAATGACATTAAATAGTCATCAATTAATCGTTAACTGTTTTGATAAGGCGCCTGAAGCTATCGAGAACAAAGTTGTTGCGATCAGCTTTACTAAAAATTTAGTGATAGATATTAAATTTGATAGAAAAGAGAGTAATTTATATTACTTTACTCCCTTAGATATGACACCACAGCGTGTTTCTGAGCTAAACCAGTGGCTTAAAAAAATCGCTGTCTAGTCTAATTATTTAACTGGTGCAGCAGCTGGCGCTTCAGATTTAAGTTTATTGGCCTGTTTCACGATAATAAATAAAACAAAGGCGATAATTAGAAAATCAATTAAGGCCTGTAAGAAATTACCGTAAGCTAGAACGGCTGCGCCTTTAGTTTTAGCTTCTTCAAGAGTTAAATAAGCATTGCCATCTAAAGCGATAAATTTTTGGGTTACATTTACGCCTCTCATTAAAAGGCCAATTAAAGGCATTAAAATATCATTAACTAAAGAGTTTACGATTTTACCGAACGCAGCACCGATGATGACCCCAATGGCTAAATCCATGACATTACCTTGTGCTAGAAACTTTTTAAATTCTTCCATTTTATATGTTCTCCCTTTAAGCACAGCCTAAAACAATAGGCACAAAATACAAGACTTTTATCGAGAGTAAATCGAGGCTTTAGTGGCTGCAGGTATGGTTGTGTTGCCGTGACGGATAAAGAAATTGAAGAGATTTTTTCGTTAGTTCAAGTTAACTGCGATTGAAATTTGCACCTCTGATCAAAATCCTAGAACGTGTCAAAAAGTTTACCATCACCTATTAGATCTAGATCAATATAAGCCTCAGATAACTGGTCCTTATATTGGAATATAAATAGACATAACTTTAAACAACAAAGGTGTGTCAAAATGAAACATTCAGTAATTATCAAAAATTTAATGTTGCTAAGCTTAATTACAACTTCGGTAAGCCCTGCTTGGTCGCATGTAAATGGCAAACACACTTACCGCGTCGAAATCACTATGGATCAAGCCGCACGCGAATCTTTAAAAGCTAGGGATAAAGCTGAAGTTTCTGAAGCTAATATGAAAGTGTACTCTGAGGGTGAATTAACTGACGAAGAGCAAGTATCTATATCAACACGTGGTCAAAGTTCATTAAAGTTTGCGCGTAAAAATTTAAGCGTAAAAGTTCTTAAAGAACAAGACGGCGAAAAGAAAAAAATTGAAATCGGCGAGATTAAGTCTAAACATTTGACGATGTCAGCTAGCCCTGAAGATTTATTATTTGTTAAAAACAGCATTGGTTACAGTTTGTTAAAAGCTATCGGAATCCATTCATTACAGACTCAGTTCGCTGAAGTTAAACTTAACGGTGTATCACAGGGTTTATACATGGTGACTGAAAATCAAACAGACAACTTAATGAAGGGGCAAGACTCAGAAATCGTGATTCGTCGTCGTTATAACGATGCCTTAGAAGTTAAAGATGCAAAAGAGGGTCTATCTGAAGCCGATATTTTAAAATACCAACAAACCTTAAGAAGCGTGCATAAATCAATCCGTGAAATGCACGGTGAACATTTAATCGCAACATTAGAAAAAAATTTAAATCTAAAAAATTATTTAAAATGGTTAGCTTTTAACTATATCGTTAAAAATGGTGATTATTCAGATGAAGTTTATTTCTTTGGTAAGAAAAATTCAGCGGGCGAGATCTATTTTGATGTGTCTCCTTGGGATATGGATGATTCATTTTCTGAAAAAATGCACTTAAGTGGTTTTCTGGGCGGCCCTAATTACCGCATGACGGATGAGTCGCAAAAACAATTGATTTATAACTACGAAAGCCGCATCGATCGCAAAGTTGCAGGCGATGCTAAATTATTACGTATGTACTTTGAAGCCATGGACGAAGTGGTAAGCACTTTATCGCAAACAGATGTGCTTTATAATATTCAACAGAATATCTTAGCTGATTTAATGCCATACATTGATGATGCGGATATTCAAGCTAACGGTCTTTTAGATTCAGTTCAAACTCGTCACTCACGTTCAGCCATTGAAGATAGGGTTAAAATCAAAATGGCTAAAATTAAATTGCGTATGCAGGCAATCAAAGAAGAACTTGAAGTGATTAAAACAGAAGAAAATTTAAACCACCGTGTGCTTGATTTATCTGTTTTAAGAAAAGTACTTATTAAAATTGATAACGTTTTATTAAGATATTTCACTAAATAGTTTTATCGGAGCTTATCTCTGTTAGCTAAAACTTGCGTATTACGTGGCTCACCAGGCTGCTGTTTTGATGGGCATAAGTTGCCTATGAATTAGCAGGGCCTGGGTTTGATTTTGCTGAATATAAGGCCTTTGTCGAAGACATTTTTGTAGTATTTCCTTATTAATAAATTTCTTGACGAATATGTGAGGGGAGCATTAGATTGTCCCTCACAGCGTTATATGCGTTTAAAAACGCGGGAGTAGCTCAGTTGATAGAGCGATGCCTTGCCAAGGCATAGGTCGCGGGTTTGAGTCCCGTCTCCCGCTCCAA
>JAZKGG010000005.1:0-10885 GCA_040386015.1 Bdellovibrionota bacterium
GTGATTTATCTTCATCAGCTACAGCAAGAACTAATTTGGGATTAGGAACATTTGCCACTGCAGACAGTATCGATTTAGGTTCAGCTAGCGCTACCGGAATAATTGCAGAAGCCAGACTACCCGCTTTTACCGGAGATGTGACCTCAGTTTCCGGATCAGTATCAACAACAGTCGTAGGACTTCGTGGAGTAACATTATTGGCTACAGCACCTGCATCGGGTCAGTTGTTAGCGTACAACGGATCTGCCTGGGCGCCTGTAACGCCAACAAGTTCACAGTGGAATACCAGTGGTACAACAATTAATTACACCACAGGAAATGTAGGAATTGGCACAACAAATCCTACATATAATTTAAGTTTTAGTGGCAACACAAACTCCACAGTAGGCATGGTTCGTCACACTTCAGGTTCAGGTGCTAATTTCTATCTTCGCGCGGCTGGAGCAGCGACAGGTTCAACAAATGGCACAGGTGGTAACCTAGAGTTATATTCAGGAATATCAACAGGAAATCAGGATTCATCTATTATATTTTCTACGCCTATGCCTGGTGGATCTGGCACTTCGGATAATTTTCCATTTACAAGAATGGTCATTAATGGTTCAGGTAACGTTGGTATTGCATCTCAAACGCCGGGTGCACGACTAGCTGTAAAAGGTTCGGGTACAACAATATCGACAATTCCTTTTTCTGTCACAAACAATTCAGATACAAGTTTGTTAACTGTTAAAGATAATGGAAATGTTGGTGTTGGAACAGGTAGCCCGAACTCATTATTACATGTAAGTGGATCATCACCATTTTTAAGAGTTTCGGATTCAGGAGGCACCGGTGGAGCGCTTGTTGGTAACGTTGGCGATGACGTTGAGTTAGCGAACAACTACAACCCCGCCACATATGCTTATATTGATATAGCTAAAACTGCAGCAAAATTAACGATCTCAAATCCTGTAGCACCTGCATATTCTAACTTTATGTTTTATACGACAAATGCTAACAATTCTGGACTTACCGCAAGAGTGCGTATTTCTGACGGTATAGCTATAGGAAATTACGCTGGAGTAGATGCTGGTGCTGGTAATTTGATTATTTCGGGAAACATCGGTATAGGAACTTCAACTCCAACTTCAACACTTGATGTGGAAGGCGGAGCTGCCTATTTGCCAGCCCCTGAAGGTGCAGTGGCTGATGGTAATTTAGTGAATAATCAATATATGCTTTACACCGTGAACGCGGGAAATCAGCTTTGGATCAAAGGTAAAGATTCTAACGGTGATGTGATCACGAAAGAGTTGACCTCGTCAGGAGCTGGTCTGAGTGGTTCTGGAACCACTCATTATCTGCCTAAATTTACAACCGCGACTGCAGTTGGAGATTCGTTAATTTCTGAAAACGCAACAGTCGCCTACAGAGAACTTAGCATTGGTGGAACTCGCGTTTTGAGTACTCGCGGGACGCATAATTTATTCTTAGGCAATTCGGGTAATAATTCTTTTACTGAAGGAAGCGCTGTTTTTAACGTGGCTATAGGTAATTCAGCCATGGATTCTTTGACGACAGGTGTTCGAAACGTGGCAGTGGGCGTAGCGGCATTATCAGATATCAATTCAGCTACAGATAATACAGCATTGGGTTATGGAGCGTACGGTGATGGCACCGGGGGAAACAATACGGTTATTGGATCTGAAGCTATGCAGACAGCATCAACAGGCTCGCAAAACACGGCCATTGGAGCTGCGGTCATGAAGAGTATTGACGGCGGTAGTTACAATACGGCTATTGGTTATTTGGCTGGATATAGTATTACCTCGGGTGGAAACAATGTTCTTATTGGTGCTGGATCTAACATAGGAAGCACGGCGATGGGTGGAATTACCACTGGGGCTAATAACGTAGCTTTGGGTGTCGGCGCTGGGGCGAATGCAAATACCGGTTCTACAGGTAACGTGTTTGTGGGTCACAACGCAGGGCCATCTGGGGCTGCTGCCGATTATGATAACAGATTATATATTGATAATACGCAAACAAACACTCCGTTGATTTATGGTGAATTCGATACAGATATTGTATCTATTAATGGTTCATTAGGTATTGGAACGTCGAGCCCAAGTTATAGTCTTGATGTATCGGGTACGTTAAGAGTGACAGGACAAGCTTATACCAACACAGGTAACGGCAGTTTTTCAATTCTTTCTGATGTTCGTTATAAAGATGTTCATGGAAGCTTTGATCGTGGCTTAGATGAAATTTTAAAAATTGATATAGTTAAATTTAATTATAAAAAAGATAACCCGTTGGGATCAGATTCAAGTCGCGAATACGTCGGGGTGTCTGCGCAAAACTTACAACAGGTTATTCCTGAAGCTGTTGAGCCCCGTAAGGTTGGCAACGATGAATACTTAACAATTAACACTTCACCAGTACTTTGGACTCTCATAAATGCTGTTAAACAGCTCTATAAGCGCTTAGTCGGTGTGGAAGAGGGCATGAATCGCCAGATGGCTTCACTTGCTGAAGCCAAGGCCGATAAAATCGAAATCGAAGTTTTACGCAAAGATAATGAAGTCTTAAAGCAACAAGCAGCAGCTCTTAAAGCGTATCTGTGCAGTAAAGATCCTGCAGCTCCGATTTGTAAATAGCTATCAAAGATCAAAGAGAGGCAGCTCATGCCTCTTATTTTTTGATTGCAAAACCCATATAAGATAAACCTAAGTTTTTTGTTAATTCAAAATGCAATGTGTGCGGAACTATACCAGTAAAATAATTGCGAAAAGGAATTGTGCTAAAAACTGATTTTAACCGATGAATTCTTGCACCGCCAAATCATGACGACCGCGCATTCCACCAAATAAAAGATCCGTCAAAATATAGTCTTTTTGTCACCGACAATTTTCGGCACTCTTGTTGCTGTATATCCATTCGATTAAAAAAGGGGGACATAATGATCCAGATTAAAAAACTTTTGCCTTTATTTACCGCAACCATTACTGCTTTAAGCATCAATGTTGTGGCCAATGCGGCACCATCAGAACAAACCACACAGGTTATTACACGTACCGCAGCTAGCGGACAACAGGCGACTACTCGCTTGTCGAAAAACTTGTTTAAACAACAACAAGTGCAAGTGCCTTACGAGGTGCAAGTGCCTTATCAGGAAACTGAAACGTATATCGAGCAAGTGCCTTATCAAGTGCAAGTCCCTTATACTGAGTATGTTACCGATTATCGCGATGAATATCGTTGTGAAAACGTTACTCGTTATCGTAACGAACAGCGCTGCGAAAGCGTGACTGATTACCGCCAACATTGCCAGGCCGAACAAAAATGTCACACCATTCCTGGTGAACCAGGCGGATGCCGCGATGTAACCGAGTGCGACATTGGTCCTGGCGGTGGAAGAGTCTGCGAAACTCGCAGAGTTTGTGATGGCCAAGGACAACCACAACAACGTTGTGAAACTGTACAACGTTGCGAGAATGTTCCGTACACTCGCAATGAGTGTCGCAATGTTTCTGTTCCCTATACAGATAGAGAGTGCGACAATGTTTCTGTTCCTTACCAACGTGAAGTGACTGGTTACAGAAACGAAACGCGCTACCGTTCAGAAACACGCACACGCACCGTCACCAAGTACCGCGAAGAAACTCGTTGCTGCAAAACTGAAACACAAACTGTTTTTGATCGTCAGTTACAATTCCAAGTTCTTGTTTCATTTCCGCATGATGCTGTATTACAAGCTAACGAGTCAGAAACTTTACGCGTGACACTCACTTCAGCTCAACCTGGATCTGTATCAGTGCAAACTGTTAACTCATTATATGGTTACAAAATTATCTCGCAATCACAATCTGGCGAAGTGATTAATGTACAATTAGGATTAACGCCGCTGTTTGATGCTTCAAACGCCGGAAGCTCTTCACTGAAAGGTTTACAACTTGTGTACTCGCCGCTATTAGGCAAATTTGTTGTGAGTTTTGCTGATTCAATTGCGCATTCTAAAGTACAAACAACTTCTGAAATCGAAGTTCGTGACTTAGCAACTGATGCCTTAGTTGAACAAGGAGTAGCTGCATCGTTAGCTAACGGTAAAACTGGTTTGGTCGTCCAAGCAACAATTCCTTCACACACAAAACTTCGTGCCGTTGTAAAAACGACGCGCGTTGGTAGTGTGATTGCGCAAGGTCTGATCTCTTTCACAAGCACAGCAGTTTATGATCGCCGTATTTTAACCGATGAAGATATTTCAATCTTATCTGATTCATCACTTGTGCAGTTAACTGCGCCAAATCAACAGGGCTTAAATGCTTACATTAAATTATCTGACAGCTCAGAGCAATTTAGTGAAGTCAGCACTAAGTATGTCTTAAGTTTATTTGAAATTAAGAATGGAAAATTACGTGCGATTAATTCACCACAAACGGTAACGCGCGAACAAGCACAAGCATCAAACGGCGAAGTGACTTTAGCTAAATTATTGGGAAACAAAGCATCTTCAATCTTAAAAGCTGGAAGCCAAATCCGTGTACAAGTAAACGTAAAACGCTCAGTCAGTTCTTCAAATTTGAATGATCCGACTCCGTTTGCCGTTACGACTGATCTCGTTATTCAGTAGTTATTAGATTTGTTCATCGGCCCTTCCAATGAACAAAACACCTTAATGGCCATCAAGTTTTCTTGATGGCCCTTTTATTTAATTAAAACCTTTTTAATCGCCTGTGCCCAAGATTTTTGCCTTGCGATTAAGTCCTTTTTAGCAATCGTTGCATTGAACGAAAGATCAATTCTCTAGATCTTATTGATTTCAGCTGCCGAGCTCCACACTCAAATTCCAACTTCGTGCGAGTGTCTGATTTTAAGCGTTCTTAATCGAGCTTGCCCTGGCCATCAAACACTTCATTTTTTTTGAGGGGCTTCGCGTGACCACTGACTGCTGTAAAAACCACTGTTAAAAATCAAGACCTAGAAAAAGCCAGATGTTATTCACGAATTTGTGCTCTCTCACCGTCGAATCAGCTAACTTTGTTTCGGGAATTGAATTGAAGTAATAGCGAAACGGCATTGAGAAATGTAAATACAGGGATGGAACATATAAAAAATTTTTGATTTTGTATCCGAAGCCAAACCCGGCTGTCGTCGTGTGATTATCAATTCTTTGATCCGCTTGAATCGTGTGCTGATAAACATCATGGACGTAGCCAGCACTGATGAAATAAAGCCAATTTGAATTCGGAGAAATAAAATCATAGCTGAGCTCATAAGCCTGAAGGTAGCCTGTCATATTGCCGCCGATGATCGCGAAGGCCTCATACTTATTGCTGAGATGACGTTCGGTTAACTCCACTTCCATCACTGCAAGTCGTAGCTGTCCTTTGTTAGAAATCTTAAAACCGACTTCGCCGGCAAAATTTTTATATTCGTTCATTCCCATTTCGAGCAACTCATAACCAAAAGAAAAAGTTTTGTTCGAGGCCGCGCTGGCTTGAGGTAAAAATAAAAAATTGATACAAACAAAAAATAATAATCTCAGCACTTGTAACCACCCTAGTGATCTTACGATTTGGAAATAGACGGGTTTGTTTTACAAAACTTCTACGAACTCGGCAATCGTTTAATCTAGCTGCAACATCAACTCAAAAACAGCCTTATGTTACACTTCACTCAACCTTGCATCCTATCACAGCTCCCAAAAATCCAAACTGTAAGAAAAAATAGAATTTTCCTTAGACTCTTTAACAACAGTGCGAATTTCTTCAATGGCCTTAATAAGAATTTCTTTAACTTTATATCTGTCTGCTTGATCAATAGTGATCACAGAGGAGTAATGTAAATCTTCTGGTGAAGAATTAAAATTGTTGATCGCTTTCAGTCTCCAATTTCGATGATGGTTTGCGCTGAAGGAGCTATCATTACCGACATGAATGGAGTTTTTTCCGATCGTATAGTTTTCTCCCTTTTTAATAACCAAGTTTAGTTTTTCTAAAAAATTTAATATTTTTCGAGTTCTTTGAAGATCTAGCTTTAGTCTACTAGAAATTTGATGTTCTGTTTTGAATGCATCGATAGACGTCAGCACGTGAATAGCTGCGTAAGTCCAATCACTGTAATAAGTGGCTTGATCGTCTAAAGTTATACTTGCAGATTTTTCAAAGCGCTTTTCTAACTTATGATTTTCTCTCATGATGGTATCAAGTTTTTTTTGCCAGAAGCTTTTTGCTTCTGTTTTGTAAGATCTGTTGAGTAACAATAAAGTTACGAAGTAATCGGTTTCTACAGAGTTCAAACCAAAATATCGGCAGGCTCCGTAACCTTGATCTGCATTCAGGTGCGCATTGCCAGATAAAACTTTAGATAGGTAAGCCTGCTGGCAATCGAGTTGTTTTGCTAAGCTGGATTGCGCCCCCCTACCTTTATTTGGCTGGTTAGCGATCAAATCTTTCATTAAAACGACATAGTTTTTGTACTCATAAATGGATTTCATGCCCATCTTATAACTTAAAATTATAAAATAATGCAACTTTTAATTATAAATTATTGGTAATCGAAAGACGAATTGACTAAGTTGACCACGAAGAACAAAACAACAACGTTCTAAGGGAGAACAAAAAAATGGAAAATTATAAAACAAAAAAGACAAAAGTAGCAAAGTGGTTACTGGCGAGCTTTGTAACAGTCATCTCACTAAGTGCATTTGCAGGCGCAGAAAGCAGCGGCGGTGCCGGTGGGATATTCTGTCCAACAACGGTTGCTAATCAACCGCGAGTGCAGTTGCTAGATTTGTATGAAGGCAGAATCAACGAAGGATTAGAAATTCCAGAATCTAACGTTCCGTATGAAGAGCAAATCACGCAAGCTCTTAATAAATTATCATTCGATTTTAGTTTACAGATGGATATGAGAAAGACGTTAACGGACCTAAAGGCGAATCACAAATTTTTACCGGCAGGAGTAGGTATTCATACACCATCAGATTTAGGTACAGACGAGGCTGTCGTCATGCCCACGGATTGTACGATGGGAGCAATTGGGTTCTACGAATCTAGCGGAACTCTTAAGATATCTAGTGATGCGTTCAATAGTTTAAGTGAAACTCAAAAGGCGGCATTTTGGATGCACGAAGCCTTTTATAAGTTGGTTAGATTTTATAAAGAGTCTGAAGCGGGTCTGGTTGATGCTAAATCAACTCGTATTTTTGTGAGTAAATTGTTTGCTACAAATTCAACTCTACAAGCTCTAGTGGAAGCAAGTGCTCCAGGCAATTGGAGAAATTTGAAAACCATAAAAGCACATTCTATGCAGAACAGCGAATTAAATAGTTTACAGGCAAGCGCAGGAAAAGAGTCATGGCTTCTAACCGGGGAGCATATGTCTCCACTGAAATTACCAAGTCGAAATCAACCCCTTAAACTTGTGGCAGAAGCAGAGGGAGGAAAAATCATTCCTGGAGTTCTGTTGGGCTGTACTCGATTTCGTAGTCCTCCAACTTTTTCCAAGGAATCAATGTATTTTGAAAAAAACTTAGATGGCCTATACCAAGAACATGATGCCGCTGTAGTGATAGGTAAAATACCAGCAGATTGCCAAGCGCTATATATTTCTGTTTCTCATGGAGGAAACGAAATCGCAGAAACAAAAGTCAGATTCAAACTTTTTTATGGTGACCAAGAGGTTTTATGGGGCACAGGAAAAATTCAGAATAATGGCTACTCGAAGGGGACTGATGTGAGCCTTCCTTTATACAACGATTAAGATACCAGCTTCCCTTTCCGGGTCACGCCACAAAATTTGTACAGCGTGACCTTTTTCGTCGCATACGAAGTTCACATCTTAAAAAAATCTATCGAGAAACTATGCACACCTTCTTCTTTAGAATCTTTAATGATAGTTTTTATTTCTGCGATGTAATTCACCAATAAAGATTTAATTTTTAAGAAATCATTGTCAGACAAAGTCACAACTGACGAATAGTGAAGGTTATTTTTAAAATCTTCTTTTTCAAAAGATTGAATTGCCTTCATTCTCCAATTTGTATGAAATTTTGAAATCATCGGTGAGTCATTACCAAGATGAATACGACTTTTTCCGATTACGTATCCACTAGAGTCTTTAATAACTAAGCCGAGAGACATTAAAAATTCTAAAATTTCGCCAACGTGCTTAAGAGTTAGTCCTAGATATGCTGCGATCGCTTCCCTTGTTTGAAATTTTGGAATGGAAACCATCACATGAATAGCACCATAAATCCATGAGCTGTAAAAAGTGGCTTGATCAGCAGAAGAAATCTCTGTTTTCACACCCAATCTATCTTTTAACAATGTTCTTTTTTGTAATGCTCTAAGAATTTGTTGATGAAGTCTTTTTGAAAGAGCTGTTGAGCCCGCGCGAGCATATTGAATAAGGAGCAGAAAGAAATCCGCCTCTTCTTCCGTATGACCTAAAAATTCATTCATAGCTTCTGCTTGCTCATAACTCAAATGCGAATTGCCATTCAAGACTTGAGAAATATGAGATACGGGAGACGAGATAGCTTTGGCTAAAGCTATGCGAGCACCCCGTCCCCCCTTAGGTAAGAGAAGTATTTTATGGTTAATATACGCTTTATAGTCTTTAAACGAAAATATATCTTTATTCATAATTCCAATGGTTTAGATGTTAATAGTTCATAATTAATGAAAGAATAGTGTCATATTTCATTAAATTATTCTATTAAAAAATATTTTTGTGGATCATTACTATAAATGTGAACTACAACAAACAAGGGAGAGAGACCAATGAAGAAATTAAATGTTAAAAAGAAAATGTGGCAGCTGCTTGCAATGTCGTTAGCGACGGTAACTGCTGGTGCTTCATATGCCGGTGCAGATGGCAGTGGAGGAGGAGCTGGAATTTTTTGTCCTGCCTCAGTAAGTAATCAACCCAGAGTGCAGTTGCTAGATCTGTATGAAGGCAGAATCAACGAAGGATTAGAAATTCCAGAGTCAAATATTCCGTATGAAGAGCAAATCACGCAGGCTCTAAATAAATTATCGTTTGATTTTAGTTTGCAGATAGACATAAGAAAGACGTTAACGGGCCTAAAGGCGAATCATAAATTTTTACCACCAGGAGTGGGTATTCATACGCCCCCAGATTTAGGAAGCGATGATGCTGTAGTTATGCCTACAGGCTGTACCATAGGAGCAATTGGCTTTTATGAAAAAAGCGGAGTCTTAAAAATTTCTTCCGATGCATATAGTGATTTGTCTGAAACACAAAAGGCTGCTTTTTGGATTCATGAAGCTTTTTATAAGTTGGTAAGAACTTACAAAGAAAAAGCAGATGACCTAATCAACGCAAAATCTACACGAGAATTTGTGAGTAATCTTGTTGCTGAGAATGTAACAAAGATGCATTTATGGAATTTGAGTTCGCCAGCGAGCTGGAGAAATTTGAAATCTTATGCTCTCCGATATGAAAATCATGCTAACTATAGCCTACTTGCAAGTGTAGGAAAAGAATCAGATTTATTATATAATAAATATTTATCTCCACTGAAATTACCTAGTCGAGATAAACAACTCAAGCTTGTAGCTACAGCTCAAAGTGGAGTGCCTCTTACATTACAATTAGCTTGTAAAAAATTTCAACATAACCCGGGTTACGTTAGCATTTTTATGACGAAAGAGATAGAACGCTCTTTAGAGGGGGCTCCGGCGATGGGTATGATTCCGGACGATTGCCAGATTTTAAGTGTATCGATTAAAGTGGGAGAGAGTATCAAAAATCAAGAGATACCTGAAACATCTGTAGAATTTAAAGTTTATTATGGAGACGAAGAGATTTTACTGGGTAAGGGCGTGGTAATGATGAGTAAAAATTCTTATAATTATACAGAATTTATTTTTCCGCTCTATTTTGATTAGGTACCAGCTTCCCTTTCCGGGTCACGCCGCAAAATTTGTACAGCGTGACCTTTTTCTTAAAGTTCATATCTTAAAAAAATCTATCGAAAAACTGTGTACACGTCGACCCTATGAAGCAGACATATACACAGAGCATGTTGATTTCTCTTTGAACCTTGATTGGCTAAACGACAAATAAAGTGTTTTACAGAAGACATTTGTAGAACATGTGAAAGCTCTCTACACCACGCTCTACAGCCTTACTACAAATGTGGTTATTTCTCGTGATTTTGCTTTTTTGATGTGTCTTAGAAACTAATGAAAGGCTCCCGAAGGAGCCTTTTGAGTTTTATGAAAAGCGAATTAAAAAAAGGAGCTGGGTGCTTTTAATGGCTAGGCCCACGACCAGGAAACTGAATATAAATAATTGGAAACTTCATAGTCAGCATCATTCTTTGCTCCAAAGTTACTGTACAGCCTTTTTTATCTGCCACACGTATAAGATCCTCAAGCGTTTTTTGAAGATATATATAATGATTCCGTGTTGCTTCCAAGTTTGGACCTACACGAAATGAATCTTCAATGGCGTCTTGATACAAGTCCATCATTTCTTCAACCATTATCCTTATTTGTCCTTCTACAAGATCGCATCCCTCATCCTCACATCTTTCCACCAAATCACCAGTTGAATCGAGACAATTTTGTTCAAAATCAAACGCAGCGACCACAGGACAATATGGCTTGTTCCCCGCAAGTGGCGTTAACGGATTTTTTTTCCCAGCACTATTGATAATATCAAAATCTCGTTGATACGCCTGTTGCACTGCTGTTTGCGCAATAGGATTACCCAAATGTGTAGAGGTCGGAAAGTTTGGATTACCTACCGTTACTTGACCTGGAGGCACTACAGTAATAGTCGTCCCACCTCCAGGAGGTCCTCTAAATAAACCCATAGGATCCACACTGTTCAAAGGATTCGCACTCACATAAGAGTACGTGCTGATACC
>JAZKGG010000006.1:0-54769 GCA_040386015.1 Bdellovibrionota bacterium
AGTTACCGAAACTACCATCTTTTACGCGTAAGTTAGATTCTACCGTCATGTTTTGAACAGTCGTAATGTTTCTTGCGACAAAGTCACCATTCGCATCACGTCTTACAATTGTACCACTTGAATTTGCTGACGTCGCAGCAATCGTATCACTGACACTTTGTGAAATTTGCGCAGAAGTTTTTCCACCCACAGACATCACAACCGTATTATTTAATGTACCTGAAACATCGCCGCCGAGTGTTCCCATTGCTGCAACTACGTTGGCACTCGTGATTGAAATTGTACCTGTAGTTACCGTGATGTTTGAACCAATTTGCACGATACCTTTTGTGCCGCTTGTTGCATCAGCGTAAGCAGTCATCGTCGCAGAAGTGATACGACCAAAGACATCAACGATAAAATTCGGAATTAGCGCGCTAGAACCATAGGCCCCAGAAACAACCCCACTATTGGCAAAACCAATTACTGGATTTGAAGCACCACCAGAAATAGTTACAGGAGAAGTTGATGAAACTGAATTCATTGGTGTGTAGCCAAGACCAGCAGTAACATCTGCATTATTTAATTGTGCGCCACTAACTACGCGGCCTTTGCCATCAACTGTTACCTTTGTGTATTGCGATCCTGAAGTAACACCAGCGCCGACTGAAACTAATTGTATATTACCAGTATTTGCCAGCGTGGCATCGCCACTCATTGCAACACCAGTTGCGGTACCTGAAGTATTGCCAACAAAAATACTGCCAGAAGCTAAGGCATCAGAAAGCGCGCTCACCCAGGTTGTTAGAATAGTTGTACTTGTTGCCGCAGCTACTGATAATACTTGGCCAGATGTTGGTACAGTTCCATTACTTGGTAAAATAATATCATAAGATGCACCAAGACCAATTGGCGTTGCAAGACCGATGTAATTACCGAAAGAACCATCTTTTACACGTAAGTTTGCTTGCACTGTCATGTTTTGAACTGTCGTGATATTATTGGCGGTGAAGTCACCGTTATTATCACGTAATACTAGGGTTGAACTAGAATTTAAAGATGAAGCCACTTTACAAATCCAGTTTATGCCGTTGAAATATGGAACTTCGCTGACCGCACACACTGTGCTGGCCACCGAAGTTCCAGCAGAACTCACGGTCAGAAAACCATTACCAGCTAAGACACCAGTTCCAGTACCACCACGCGCAACTGGTAATGTTCCTGTTGTAATTTTTGAAGCATCTAAGTTCGGAATATCAGAAGCAATTAATGTTGTACCGCTTGTGATAATACCTTTAGCATCGACAACAACTTTTGTGTAAGTTCCTACTGATACGCCGCTGTTCTGTAAACCGATGAGCGGCGTCATTGAAGTACCAGCAATGGTTAACGGAGCAGTTACTGTTACTGAAGCTACTTTATTGCTGAAATTTAAAAAGCTAAGTGCTGATAAATAACCATCTACAGCCGTTGTTGCTTGCGGAATAGAAATATTTGGAGTTTGACCACCTGTTGAAACTAACGGTGCAGACGCAGTCACGTTTGTGACATTGCCTGTTGTTGGCGAAATCCATGAAGTTTGACCTGTACCATTAGTGGCTAAAACAAATCCGCTTACTGGCGTAGTATTTGGTAAAGTTAATGCATAGCTTACGGCTAATGCAGAAGGAACACTGATGGTCGCATTAAGGGTGTTGGCCGCATTATAGAGTAATAAATTTCTTGTTGAAGTGTTTGTCGATGAAAGCGTGTTAACAATTACATTACCCAAACCATCACGTTTTACGATTGTGCCATTAACTAATGCTGCAGTCGCTGATTGAGTGTCATTCACACTCGTTGCGATCACAGCTGCAGTTTTTCCGCCCACGGTTGCAACGACAGTTGTTGAAACTAATCCCGTCACATCACCTGATAAAGGAGTCGATGCTTGTAAAGCACCGACGATGCGTGGGTCATTACCAGCCGCTACAGTATTTATTGTCGTGCCTACATTTATAGTTAATAACGCATCTACTGTTGGATTATTCGATGGCGGAGCCCCAGCAATAGTTAAATAATTATTGGCTGAATTGACTGACTGAACCGTACCGCCACTACCTTGTTTAGAAATCCAGTTCGTGCCGTCGAAGTAAAGAACCTCGCCACCAATAAATGTCGAACTCACAGTTGTTAATGGACGACTGAAGATGCGGCTAACGACTGTTGCTGATTGCACGCCGGTAACTTCGCCCTGTAACGCTCCAGAAAAATTTGTCACAGTGCCCGCTGAAGTAACGTAGTAAGAACTTTGACCTTTAATAGTCGCATCTAATTCTTCATATAACGGACGCGTAATTGCTGGAACCGCATATGGAATCGGTATGCCAAAGCCATTAATATCAACGACTCTTAATAAGCTTGTCGCTCCAAAACCACCAACCGCATTTGTATTTAAGGCTTCGATGGCTAGTGGCACATAGTTAATAGCTTGTGAAGGAAGTGGTTCATAAGTTGATCCACCCGGTGGAACAAAAAAGACATTTAAGCGACGTGAATTTGTTGTACCTGCAGCTGTCCCACCGTTAATACAATTAATTGATCTTGATGAATCAGTGATAAACACATCAGCAAAAGGATTTAACATCACAACTGGTAATGTTGAACTTCCGCCATTCACAGTCAGGGTGAAGTTACCATCAGCAGCAGTTAAGTTTTGCGCTTGAGTTTCTTGGTAAAGCACACACGTTGGTACATCCGGATGGACGATTTGCATTAAAAACGCTACTGTTCCTGATACCGGAGCATTTGCCGACGCTGTATCTAAAATACGACCGTGATAAGTTAATTGTGGACCAAACTGCGCCTGTGCAGATAAGCCTGTAAATAAAGCTAAGATGACGAAGAGGCGGCTCATCAGATTAATCATGGACTTTCTCCAAACATTAATCCCTGAGCGTTCAGGTAGATTCTATATCTTGCAGAACCAGTTAACACCGAAGTGCGCTCCATAGAAGCGAACGAAGCTTGAACAAAATATCTATCAGAATCAGTGCAGGCTTCCATTAACGGCGAAAGCGGCACGTTGCCCCCACCTGAACAAGTCGCTGAATGAACTGCTGGTGGTTTGAATTCTTGGGCACTGCCCGCAACGAATTCGCGCACTTTAAATTGATAACGATCTAACGTGCGCACGAAAACGTGATTTGATTCCTCTAATGGTGCTGTTGGATTTTTATTATTAAATGCATTTCTGGCTGTAATATAGATTTCATAAAGCGTGCTATCATCTAAAGTATAGTTCGGGCTAGAAATCCAATATGGGTTAGTCACGTTACCGACTTCGATAAAAGTTGATTGTGAAGTTGAAGGCGAAGCTTGATACACTGGCATTACACCGGCGAACGCAGCCGCTTGTAAAGTTTGATCGTCGACTTTTTTAAAATATAAATTATAACGAGCAGAGCTTCCATCCATATAATCACTTTTAGACCAGTTGATTAAAATAGATTTTCTTAAACCTTCAGTGCTCGTAATTCTAAATGGACCTGGTTTTTCAACACGACGAACTGTTAATTTAAACGCCGAAGATACTGTTGACCAGTAATCAAAAACATCAACAGTAATCGAAATCTGTTGCGAAGACATCACCGAACCAGCGCGAATATTTAACATACAATTCGGATAGGTTCCGCTGACAGTTATATTGCCATTAGCAATAATTGTTTGATCCGATGAACGTCCTGCGACGTTGATACCACTACAAAATAAAAAAGTATCTGGATCAGAAAGTTGAAACGGCATCGACACAGTGTCGTTCTCATCCATTTCAAGATCACTGAAGGGGCTGATTGTTGGCGGAGAAGACTCAGTACGTAAACCCGGATTATAGCCAGATGAGATCTCAGAGTTTTTTCCACCAAGTAAATTAAAATTACAACCAAAAATAAAAAATGTTTGCGCTAAGATAATAAGAGGCAGTACAAATGCAGCATTGCATTTACTGTTTAGAAACAAAAATAAACGAGTCATTTTATTTTTGTTCAAACTTTTTCTCTTTCCTAATACGTCCCACAGTTTGCGCTTTCTTAAGTATGACCATGACTTTAGCCATGATTAATTTTTAAAGGCATAATTCATGCCTCGTAATGTCTAGGCGTGCCATAGAAGTATTTTGTCTTGTTTTAAGATTTTGTTTAACAGCTTCGCTGCAGGACTAGACAAGTTCTAGTCTTAAGGGTTAAGACTAGCCTCGACTAGGTGAATGATTTAATTGCTTGAGCTGTCGGCCTTGATAGAAGCCTCTGACCAGTCTTTTAGCTTCCAAGAATACGTAAATAGTAAGGCTAACTCTTGGGCATTCTGAGTTTCAATTGAAGTGTCTTGTGAAGACATAGCATAGCGAACAGTTCCTTTTAAATACTCTTCAATACGATCATGAGTTATAGAAAACTCAACACTTTGCCCAGAACCCGCGCCCACATCTATGTTACTGACTTTAGTCTGTGCCAAGGTAAAGTATTTTAATTCAGTATCGAATCTGAATTTGCCGGCTTGATGAATCATATAACTGACATCTAAAAATAAAGACGACACATTCGCCGAATAGACAACAACACCACACTGTGAAATATCATTTATCGTACAAATGCTACCTAAGGTTAAATTCGAGAAGTTAAACACATAATACAACTTATCAAACTGGCGAAAGCCTATGCCCACGCCCCAGTTGCCTTTTTCATAGCGGGCTTCTGCCGATAGGCTTGTCAGTAAACGATCTCCACCTTCGATAGGTACACTTTTAATATCTGGAAGCATTTGGTTATTTTGTAATTCAAGATACAAAATTGATTTTACATTGTCGTTCCAGTAATTGTTCCAACCAAAACCCGCAGCTAAATTTAATTTTGAAAGTAATAGGCCATTTTTTTGCGCTCCAGGCGCCGCATTCGAATCAACCCCGTCGTAGCGATTCTCGTAGCCACCAAAACTTGCAAAGATGGCTGAATACCGGGTAATACACTCTGATCCGGCCCATTCGCCTTTGCAAATCATACGGTAACGAAGAGCTTCAGAAATATTATCTTGTGATTTGCCAGTAGCTTCGACGTCTTGCATTTGTTCATCGACTGGTTTTTCAGGGGCTGCTACAGGGATTTCCGGGTTAATAACAGGTATTTCTGTATCTTCTGAACTAGCAACTAAAACTTTTTCAGTGGTAATAACACGAAATTCTTTTTCACTTTGAACAACTGTAAATGGCATGACTTCTTGTTCGCAATCAAAGGGCAAAGTAACAAGAGTTCCGGGTTCAATCAAATTTGGATTTTTAAAATTATTTAACTTAAGAAGTGCATTTATCGAACCTTTGTTACCAAACACAGGTTCAAGACCGAATTTACGTAAGATGGCTGCGGCGTGTTCGCCTTTTTGCATACGATATTTAGTTGTTTTAATCACAGAAGAACAAACCGGTTTTACAGGAGCAGCTTCAGCGTTAATAGATGTAATAAACATGCCCGCCAGGATCACCCAAACGATTAAACTTATTCTTCGCATGCTTAATTATCTGTTAACAATTAGAATTTAATCAATGAAGTTGCGATTATGGATCGTCTAGACTAGCCGGAAGTCGATTTCCGCTACTGTCGTTCTGCAAGCGCTCTTGCTGAGGTTGAAATTTAAAATAATCGAACTCAGACTTAATTTTTGCGTCAGCCTGTAAAGCCGAAGCCTTTTTCTGAAACTCTTGGTTTTTCGAAGTTAAGACATTTCTTTGATAGATTTCAGCGAGCGATTCAGCAAAGAAAACTTCATTTGGATCAGCATCATAAAATTCTTCGAATAATTTTACGGCCCCAGCCATCTTGTCTTGCTGTAATAAAGCCCAAGCTAACAACGGCTTGATATTTTTATTTTTAGTTTTAAGCTCTAAGGCTTTTTGCGCTAAATATTCTAGCTCAGTGTAAGGCTTTTTCTTTTCGTACCATAATTCCGCTAACACAGAATAAATTTCTGAATTTTCAGGGTTAAGCTTTCGCGCAATTTCGATTTGGCGTTGAAAGCTTTTCATATTGTTCATTTTAAAATGAACATAGGCTGCCAAAATTCTTAATTTATCATCTTGCGGAAAAGATCTGATCCCTTGTTCAACTGAGGCAATTGACTCTACGTATTTTTTACTCCAGATCATGTACTGGCCATATTCTTGATATAACTCTAATGAATCTGGCCGCAACTGATGGGCACGACGCAAACGATTTAACGCTAAGTCGCTTTGATTGCTTTTCCACTCTAAGCGCGCCAGCTGCACCTGCGCTGTTGGGTAATATTCAGACCAAGAAGCTAAACTTTCTAAAGTGCTCGAGGCTTCACCGATATCATTTTGTGCTAAGTGAATTTGCGAAATATAAAATAGCGATTGATCTGATTTTGTGATCTCGTAAAGTTCTTTATAAAGATCTTCTGCACTTACGAAATCACGTTTTAAGAAAAGCACATGCGCAATTTTAAATTCAATACCCACAGAATCAGGAAAGTGTTCTTTTTGTTTTTTTAACTCAGCGATTGCATCATCATAGGCGCCAATGCTAATACTGGCTTGCGATAAACGCTCTGACACATCTAAATCATAAGGATGATATTTTGAAAATTTAGTCGCCAACTTATGTAGCTCTGGCCATTGACGCAATTCATACTGAAGCCCTGTCATTTTTTTCATCGTCATTAAATCAAATGGCTTAGCACGTTCTGCTTGCTGCAATTCAATAAGGGCTAATTCAAACTGGTTTGATCTTTGTAAAACCTCGCAGCGACCTAAGTGCACACGGTAGGCTTCTTCACCATTTTTTTCTAAGCGCGAAAGATCTAACATCGCTTGATCTAAACGACGCATATTTAAATTCATTTGATAGATTTTCCATAGCGGAAAATTCTCTTTACTTAACTCATAAAGCTTTTCATTCACCGCAATAACTTTTTCAAACGAATCGGCTGATTCATAAATATCAGAAACTAATTTAAGGCGTGGATATTCTAGATTAACCGCTTGTAGTTTTTCTAATTCGATCAAAGCTAAGTTATTTTGATTTTTCTTAAAAAACGAAACACTTAACCAATAACGAGCATCTGTATTATTAGGATCATGCAGTAATGATAATTTAAAATACTCGACAGCTTTATCGTAGTTATTATCATTTAAAAAACCAAGACCCACATCTTTGTAATATTCAGTGCGCGTTGATTGTTGAGGAAAAAGATCTGAATAAATGGTCTTCTCGGGAACAAGCGGTGCAGAAGCACAGCCCCAAACCAAACTACTTAGAAGTAATAGATAAAAGATCTTTTTCATCATTTATCTATTCGGCCTAAGCCCGACTCGACTGTACTAAACCAGGGTCCAGTTCTTATGTTATCTCACCTTGTTACATTAAAGACTTATAAACCGACTACAGGCCCTACGTAGTCTAGTGAAATTTCAGTGAAGAAGCCATTTGTTGAGTAGAATCCGCCTAGCCAGTGAATTTTGTTATCAGCACCGATACGGTAAGCGATAGCGATTTTATACGGGCTAAAACGATTCATACCAATACCAGTTAAGTTAATAAGTTGGCGATGAGTTACAAACTGACCCATAGTAAAATCAACTGTGGCTAGTTCAGAATTATCGTCGTTACCGATAAAAGCTGTAGCCATTAACGTTTTATCCAAACGTTGGCGAATGATTAAACGCATTTTGTTTTTACCAAAAGTACCAGCAAATTCACCATTGATTGGTTGTTCACCCGCTTGCACAGGAACTTGATCAACGTAATATTTAATTGGCGAAAAGATCACTTTACCAGAGTAGTTTAAGGCCCCCGTGTAACGTGAAGTTACAGCGCTGCCCGAAACATCTTGGTTGGCTGCAAAGTGAGCTTGGATTTCAGCTGGACGTTCACCTACATAAAGGATGTCAGATTTCGAATATAAAGCAGTGCCGTTATTTTTTACGAACGACTTAACAAATAAAAAATTAACACCTTTGCTGGCTCTGTCTGTTTCAGTTTTTGCGTATTCACCGATGGCAGAAGCAAAATCAATTTCAGTAGAAATCGCTAAAGAAGCGTAGATATCAAAATCAGTTAAGCTGTTGATCACAACTAAGCGATCGCTCGATAAGTCTTTATCAGAGCATTGACCGATAACTAGATTACATTTCGTTTTAATTGCGAACACACCTTCATACATTGGGTATAAATAAGAAATGCGTGCGCTTAGTAATTCAAGAATCATTTGTGCTTCGCGAACAATATAGTCTTCATCGTTTATTTCACGGCTAAGATCAGCAGCTTTTTGAATGTATTCAAAAACTTCATAAATTTCTCTGACTTCGTACATTAATGGAATTTCGATTTTCCAACGAAACAAGGCCGCATAACGAACGCGTTGCTGGCTGTCGCGAGCTAACTCAGGCATTACCGCAGTTTCAGTATATGTATTGATGAATTCAGTTTTTTGAAAAACTGCGTAAGACAATAAACCCTGGCCGATTTGGCGAACATCAGCCGCCCATTTAACCGTAATTTTAGGATCATTTAAATCTTTAGATAATTTGTAAGCTTGAACTCCGAATGCATTTAAGTTTCTTAAAACTGCTGCATTTTTTGCATTTAAATTTGCTTGATAAAGATCAGCGTAAAATGCTGAACGATCATCTGATGTTTTTGTTTTCAAATCTTGAATTGTTGCCACGATGTCACAAACAGGAACTTGGCATGCAGCCATTGTTGTTTGAGAAATAACTAAAGTAACAATGGATACAAAAACTGGCGTTAAAAATTTTAACATTTATCTACTCCGAGCATATTTGCTTTTTGAGCGATAATTCCCTCTGACCAGCAAAAAGTCAACAAAGCCTAATTTTTTAATGTTAGGCCTTGTGATACAAATGTTAAGATTTCTTTTTAGAACAATTCCGCACAAGCGGCTTCTGGATTTCCTTCGACCAAGTTTTGCACTTGTGACAGCATTGAATCACATGATCCAACAACTTGCGCTGTTTGACGATTAAGCGGTCCAAAATGCGCACGCAATATACGAATTAAAGCCATTGTGTATTCAGTCGCAAAAGCTGGGCAGCGTTTAACAAACACTTGATAATCAGCCCCCGCACCTGTTCCCAAAATAGATTGAGATGAACAACTTACGCCTTCTTTGAAGGTCGCCAACATGCATCTACTTTCATCTGCTTTATACTCGTCATAAAGTTTTTTTAATTCAGCCGACGCATTCATTGAGTTGTAACTGGCTTGAAATAATCCAGCTTCAGCCTCTGAAGATGAACGATTAGAACCGGCAGCCGTATCCCAACCAGCGCAGTATCTGCCTGAACTTTCGCGCATACCTAAACCCATGCCGATGACATAAGTAGCATGCAAGGGTTCATCACCCGCTGAACTAATTCGCAGTCCTGAATTACCCAAAATGCTACTGTAGTGGGCAAGCACATCTTTAGCGGCATTTCCTGAACTCGCAGCACTTAAAATCAAAGCTGCAGGTTTTACAGGATTTGCTCGAATGCGACACAAACTGCGGGCATAAGTTAAGGCCATTCCTTTCATGTAAGCCGCCGGAGCGCGGCCGCGATCTGTCCAAGAAGTTTGGGCACAACTTGATTTGGCCGCGATATCTTTAATGGCGGCGGTGTAGGCCACACTCGGTGTAGGTGTAGGAGTTGGGGTCGCCGGTGGTATGACGACCGGAGGTTGCGATACGGCGGGGGTTCCCGACACCGATGTTGAATTGTTACCAGGGGTTGATATTGCTGTGCTCGACGGCGAAAGGTCTGGGGTTAAGCAGCCTGATAATAAAAAAGCTGCGCCGTAAATAGTTAATGTTTTTGCGAATAAATACTGTTGTTTTTCACTCTTCTTCATAGAAAAGCAGTTTCAACTAGGCGGCTTGAAAACAGCTACCAATAAGGCTTTCGGGTCTCGTCTAGTTTTTGTGTGCGGCAATTAAATTCGACTTCACACTTGTTTATACGAGCTAAAAAAGTTTGTTTGTTAACAACATTTTACTTAAATTTCACTCGACCAAAGGCCATTTAAAATGTGCAAAATAATTCCGATAAATATTTACTATGTCAGAAATTGCAGTATTAAAACAAATCAACGATGTCGCCTTCAAACAAAAAGTTTTAATTAAATTTTTAAATTCAGAAGCAATTATTTTGCTTAAGGATAAGTTCGATCGCCACTTGCCCTTAAAAGCAATTCGCCTTGAACAGCATACGCTTTATTGTAAAGGTGCGGTGAAATTAAATTTAGATTTTTCATATTCAGAAACCTACACGGCGCATTTCAAAGTTGATAACGAAAAATATTTGATCGAGACCACTCCTAAAGTGGAAAATGGCCAAGTTGTCTTGGATATAAAACGTGTGTATCACTTACAACTGCGTAAAACTGTTCGTTACAAAGTGCCGCACAATACAGAAATTAAATTATTGATCGGCTCACACAATGAACAAAGTTGCCTGGTTCACAGCGCAGTGACAGATTTAAATTCGTTAGGCTGCTCGGTGGTTTTAAATTCGACCACGACCACTTTTCAAGCCGGCGATCTGATTGATGCGGTCCTGATCAACGGCACTGAAAGTTCTGTGCAATTACAGGGTATCATTAGAAATGTGCGCCAACACGGTCCAGAGCAATCTGCCGTCGGTGTTGAATTTCATCACATGCTTTATTGCGCTGAAGACAAGCTTATTTCAATGATTTCTGAGCTGCATTCGAAAACACATCTTAAATCGTCTTAGTTTTTTTAGCGTGCCATTTTTCCATCATAGATTTTATAACGTCGACCTTAACTGGTTTAGACAAGTAATCATCCATGCCCGCATCAAAACAACGCTGACGATCTGACTCGAGCGCATAGGCTGTTAGGGCTATAATTGGCGGAGTCTGAATATGATCTGCACGTAGTCTGCGACAAGCATCAAAACCATCGACAACTGGCATTTGGCAATCCAAGAAAGCTAAATCATAATCTTCTGTTTTGATTTTTTCGATAAACTTTTCGCCATTTTCAGTGATTGTGACTTCGCAGTTTAAACCTTCTAACATTTTACGAATGATCATTTGATTTACTTGATTATCTTCGGCAACTAGAACTTTAAGTTTACTCCACTTTAAATTAAGCTCTTCTTTGACTAAAGTTGCCTTTGGAGCTTGTTCTAGTTCACGTTTTAAAGTAATTTCAAACCAGAACGTAGAGCCCTTGCCTTTTTCGCTGCTCAGGCCAATTTCTCCACTCATCAGCTCGACTAATTTATGACAAATTGATAAACCTAAACCCGTGCCCGCTGCTTTTTTCTTAGATGACCCATCTAATTGCGAAAAGTTTTGAAATAGTTTTTGATAATCACCTTCGACAATACCACAGCCGGTATCAATAACTTCGAGGCGATATTTGACATGATCGGCGCTAATTTTATTAGTGGCACGAATAAGCACTGAACCGTCGTCGGTAAATTTAATCGCATTGGTAATTAAATTAGCTAAAATTTGACGAATTCGCAAAGCATCGCCATTTACTTTTATGTTTTCTAATTTTGCAATGTCATGCTGAAGTAAAATATTTTTTTTATCGGCTGAAGCTCGGTACAAATCACAACATTGTAAAACAAGATCTGACACCCACATTGTTTCATTTTGTAAAGTCTGACGTCCTGCTTCGATTTTTGTTAAATCTAAAATATCATTTACAATACGAAATAAATTTTCTGATGAACTTTCTAACGCTTCTAAAAATGTAAATTGATCTTTAGTTAACTGTGTGCTCTTAAGTAATGAGATTGTGCCCATCACCCCGTTAAGTGGCGTACGAATTTCATGCGACATATTGGCTAAAAATTCTGATTTGGCTTTTGAAGCCAACTGAGCTTGTTTTTCGGCTTCGACTAATTCGACATTTTTTTGCTCAGTCAAATTAATCGCGTTTCTAATACGTAAAGCTAAATCCTGGTTTAACAACTGAATCTGCGTGTGCTGCTGACGTTGTTCAATCGCCGAAGTCACTAGTCTGACTAAGGTTTCAATCTGGCCAGACTCTTCAACAAATTCTGCATACGACAATTCGTCAGCACAAATAATATAAACAAAGCCATACGTATTAGTTTGGCGCCGTATTGGTAAAACCACGATCGTTTCTCGGTCGCGCTGTTTAACGAAAATAGCATCACGCAAATGTAAACTCTCCTCAAAAAACATCGTTAAAGATTTATAACTTTGCCCTGAAGTTTCCAACACCGGTAAAAAATCATGCGACGTATTATTCGAAAAATACTCAACCACACCAACACTGCGGCGCAATGAAGATAAATGCGAGGTGAAACGATACAGCTTTTCTAAACCATCACGCGGCGTTTTGATATGCGAAATTTCATTTAAAAAATAGCCGACTGATTTTTCAGTGTTATTATGTTGGCTCACTTCAGGTAAAATAAAATTGTCTGCATCAATAATTTTATCGATCTCAAAAGCCATCTTACGGTGCACATGATCAGGTAAATCTTTACCCCACACTTTCCATAATTCATAAGAATTAATGGCTTCCCATTGAGCTTTCTGCTGCACGGCAACTTCTAAGCTTTTATTCAATGTCGCCATCGCCCTTTTTTTCTGATCTATATAAAATAAACGATATGCTTCTTCGCGTAAAGCGTGCGGTAAATTATTTTTATAAAAGCGCGCTTTAAATAAACTTTGGCGGGTGAATTTTTTTAATAACTTAAAACTTTTTGCAGCTTCTGCAGGAGTTAAAAATGTTTGTTGAATTTTCAAACGTAGCATCGTCGCTGACCAAGGCCATAATGGGGTTACGTACTCTTGGCGTAGCCCCTGAATGTTGACTTTGTTTTTTGCATCTTCAATGGCTAATAAAGCTTCATCGAATTTTTTGTGGCTCGCCAAATAAGTCGCTTTGGCGATAGATAACTCTGCCAGGGCGTGCGCATCAGTTAATTGTAAACGTTCGATTCTTTCAATTTCGTTGATATCAACTGATTGGCCGTCAGAGGCTTTGCCGATAATTCCTAAACAAATGGCCGCACTTTGATTGTCGTTTAAACTTTTTCCGCTATTAAATATTTTTTGACTGTGCGAGATCGCTTCTTTTAAGCGCCCCTGCCGATACAGGGCAATGGCCACATGCCAGCCTGCAGTGTTGGCTTCCCACATGTCGCCTTCTTTAACTAAGATGTCATACGCTTCTGAACAAACTTGTTCGGCCTCTTGAAAACGCGAAGAGCCGTATAAACTAGTTCCTAAAAATCCTTTAGATTGCCCTACACCCCAACGGCTATTTAAACTTTCGCGAATTTTCATCGATTGGTACGAATAATTAATGCCACGTTCAAACCACGGGATCATCGTCATCACCGGAGCATGTTCAGAATACGCTTGAGCTTTTTCCAGCGAATCGGCAAAACGTTCTACCGCATTTAACTCTTTAATATGAGCCCAACCACAATAGATCGCTCCTTTACCAAACCAATAACAGTAAGCTAATCGACTTAGAAGCCTTGCCGCTAAGGCGGCTTTGCCAGAAATTTGTGGGCGCGGCCCAGATTTCAAAAACAAGGTGTGCCAGGCCTGAATAACAACTTCTTGAAATAAAAACAAACAGGTCACTAATTTAGTTTTGGGGATTGGCACTTGCAATAAAGTTAACGCTTTTTCAGTTAAGTGTGTAGCCGTTGCGATATTACCTTGTTTGAATTGAATTTCGCCAAGTTTACCCGTATATTCAGAACTCAGTATTTTTATTTCGCAGCAGGCAATGGCCTCGTTAAAAATTTGCGATGAAGAATCATATTTACCAATTAACAAATAGGCTTCGCCTAAGCGAGCTAATATATCCGCGCGGCGTTGATCTTTAGTTAAAATAAAAGACAAGGCGATCTGAAAGTTTTGAATCGCTAAATCATAGCTGGCACTGCTAAATGCCTCTTCAGCAGCCTGTAGCGAGTATTTAATCGCTTTTGCTGAATCACTAGCTTGGGCGCAGTGAAACGCCAATTTAAACAAATCAGGTTTACTTTGTTTTTCTAAAAAACCCACGATCAGTTGATGAAATTTCAGCAAGCTCGCGGGATTTAACTGTGAAATTAACGCTTCACGAATTTTATCATGATTAAAACGAACCTCTGACAGATAAGGCCCTGTGATATCGACTAGGATGCGCAAATCCGCACTCACTAATTCGGTGTAAGCTTCGTCATACGCGATATTGGCAATAATTGCTAAATCACTAATCGCGGCAGATTTGGCGAACACGGCTAAGTGTAATAACAAAAGCTGCTGCATTTTATTTAATGCGAAAAAATGACGGCTAATCGTTGCTGCTAAAGTAGCTGTCGGTTGCGCTAAGTCCTGATTTTGCACACTCATATCTGTAGCTAAAAAGTGAATGGCAAAGGGATTACCCGCTGTCAAACTTACAATACTTTCAACTTGATGAGGATTCGCTGCTAAATTAAATTTCTGTAAGTATTCAGAAGTCTCGCCGACAGTAAAAGGGCGCAGTTCAATGTGATCGTTTAGTAAGTCTTTTTTTAAATATGAAAGCTGTTCGCTGTTTTCTTTACGACAGCATACAATTACACCAAAATGACTTGATAAACTTTTTTCTGATTCAAGCCACATTTTTAATGTTTGTTTCGACAATTCATCGGCCCATTGAAAATCATCTAAAACTAAAAGCACCGGCCGATTTTCGGTGGCGATCATTGAAAATATTTTTGCCAAACAAGTCGCGATACGATTTAACGCAAAAAAGTTCAACCCTCCGACTGTGCTGTCTTGCACCGATTCGCTATCACCACGCAGTAACGATATGCCCGGAAAAATCCTGGTAATGTCTTCGAAATAATATTGAATGTGTTCACGTAGTGGTTTTGACCACTGATCAGAATTTAAAAGATATTTTGAAAGGCCGGATAAAATATAACCCGGAGTCATCGCCGACATCTGCACACCTTGACCCGAGATCACTTCGATATGTGTTTGACTAATTTCAGCTAAACTTTTTTGTAAGAATAAAGTTTTACCGCCGCCCGAAGGGGCTTCGATAACCAATACACCGCTTCCACCCGAAGCAACTTCTGAAATAAAACCTTCAAGCCTACGAGTTTCTGATTCGCGGCCAATAAACCGATTCGGAGATTCAAACATGGGTTAATTATAAGGAAGTTTGGCGCGAAAAATAAGAGGGTCAGGACTGATGTGTAGAAAACTACAAAGCCCCTTTTCACAAAGGGCTTTGTATTGAAATTAAACTACTCGCTAGCTATTGGCGGCGTGTCGGTATCCGTACACGGCTCAGTCGGGTCTGGGATGGGATCAGAGGTCGTCGGTGTCTCTGATTGAACAACCGAGCTCGAAAAACCGGCAACCTTGGCTCCGTTCGTATTCAGAAGCTTGGCACTGTTATTCGACGACGTGCCTGTCGCATAACTGTTGTAATCAACACCCGGATTAGAAAAGCGCGGAATACGTGTGTAGGTTCCGTAGGCCATCACGGTTCTGAATTTACCACTCGCGTTTTGATAACCGTCAGTATGATTTAAGCCAATATTGTGACCCAACTCATGCGTAAACGAAAATTGTTTAAATGCCGTCGTTTTGGTAATTGAAAAACCAGAACTAAATGATGAGCCCACAAAACCAATACCTGCAGTTGATGAATTGGCGTAATAAGCGACGAGCGAAACTAAATCGGCGCCCACTTTTTTACGTTCTGCATGCACTGTATCCCATTTACCATCACTTGTACCTTTTAGGGCCGACAAGTCAGATGAAAACGAGTTTTCACTTTGGGCTAAGGCCATCGTGCCGACCAAGCGAAGCGCTAAATTCACACCACTGTTTTGATAAGCTTTGTTTGAATCAGCTACTCCCATTTGGATTAAAGCTTTCATAGCATCTAAACTTCCCGCATTTTTTAGCGCTGCTGGAGTATAGGCAACTAGCACATCAATCGTTGGAACCGCATCTAGGGCTGTTACATCTTCGGCGGCTGCTTCGGTATTTAACGGCTGCAAAAAGTTCTGAGCATTTTCACCGTCGACGGTTAAGCAGTCTTCGCTATGATCAGTCACCGCTTTAACTGTATGGATACCGTTTCCAGAAAAACGAATTTCATAAGATTCTTGAGTTCCAGTTTCGCCAACATTAGCCGTGATGACATCATTATTGATAACTAGAGTGACATCACTTAAGTCATCACCATCAATTCGACCAGTCGCCACGATGTTGTTGTCTGAGTACTTTTTAACATCTTGTAAGATGATGTTCACTGATCTGTTATTAAGGAGGGGCAGATGAAATTTATTAGTACGTCTATTTAAAAGACGTTGTTTAAATTGACCTACGTGGATTCGAACTTGTCGTGTTGGCGTATCATCATGGTCAGCAATTTGGTTGTTTGCGTTTTCAGAATTTGTTCTGAAAGCAAAGTTAGTGTTAGTGACATCTTCAAAAAGATCGTCGTTATTTTGCAGGTGGTCTTTATCCATCGACATATTTGCAGAAGCCATTGTTCTGGCTGCGCAGCTATTTGCCCCATTCGCTGGAGCGGCTGCATAAGGTTTGTCAGAAGAGGACGAAAGTAAACAGGATTGTAATACACTCGTCAGAGTTAATGTTAATACTACGTTTCGTAAATTGTTTTTTGTTACTCTTGTGTTTTTCATGTGGCTTTAGTGTTACGGGTGTTTGAAGAATTCACCAAGTCTTCGAGGAAAAACTGTGCAAAGGTCTTTGCGCACGTCGTTTTTTTAAATAGATAAGAGTGTAATTTTACGAAATTGATTTTGGTGATTCATTTTTTTTGATACAATTTTTTTTGTAAAATGAGCGCTTGTTTGTTGATACTATCGCAACATTTGCCTGTTGTTAAAATCCGTACAATATTTCTTAACACTTCTTATATTCCAGTTAAGATATCTTTAAAAACTGCTATTAAAGCGAAAAGCAGGGCATATTACCCGTGTACTAAGTGCAAAAAGCTTGTAAAAGTATTTTTATTTAGTAGTTTTCGCTAGACGCTCACCGTGAAGTAAGGCATAAAACATTAAATAAATTCTTATTTGGGGATAATGACTGATGATTATTCAAAAACCACGAAACAAGAGTTTTTTGAACGTAACTAAACTTGTACCAGTTACTTCTAAAACTCAAACAACTGCCGAGCAGGAGGGTATCTTCAATGAGATGCCGCTGGCAGCCTGTATTGTGGATTTAAGAAATAAAATTATCACGAAGATCAACCCAGCCCTAGAAAAGTTTCTCAACCATCGCGGACTAAAATTAAATGAATTAAAACTCCCCCTAGATCGGTTAGCCCAAGGCGATTGGCTGTTAAGCGAAGAATACACCATTCAATCCGCGAAAAGTGGACCCATCACTTATCTATTAACTTCTGGCGAACCTTTTAACTTTGCAGGCGAAGAAAACTACAACATTCTTTACCTCAACGATGTAACCTACTTAAAAAAAATTGAAGCCCATCTGCAACAAAGCGAAGATCGCTTTGCGAATTCATTATTAACTGCGCATATTGGCTTATGGGATTCTGATCCGGTGTCTGGCTTAGCTTATATCTGTCCGCGCATGGCCAGCGACTGGGGCTTTGATCACGCGCAAAATCCTGTTCGCTCAGAAGCCATCGTTAAAGCCATTCATCCCGAAGATCGCGCCGAAGTCTGGGCCTCTGTTGAAAAAGCGATGCTAGAAGGTGTTCCTTATTTTGCTGAATATCGCGTCGTGCGCCCTGATGGTTCAACAGTTTGGATTGAAGGCCGCGGCCAATACATTAAAGATATCAACGGTTACCCATTTCGCTTTTCGGGCACATCAACAAACATTACTAAGCGTGTAGAAAATAAATTAAAATTAATGCAAGAGCTTGAAGAACAAAAAGAGATTGTTGCAATTTTAAAACAAACTCAGCGGTCAGCCGAAAGTGCTAATAAAAATAAAACGGTCTTTTTAGCCAATGTAAGTCACGAAATCAGAACACCATTAAATGCCATTTTAGGTTTTGCTGATTTACTTAAAGATGGACCCATTTCAGAAATCGAAAAAAGCCAATTTGTTGAAACTATTAGTCGTAATGGTAACGCTTTAATTAAAATTATTGACGATGTTTTAGATTTATCAAAAGTCGAAGCCAATTGTCTTGAGTTAGAAAAAATTGAAATTCCGATTCAACAGCTATTACACAATGTTGTTCAGCAGTTTAAAAGCAAAGCACGTAACAAAAATATTTATATCTTATTAGATATTCAAAATGAACTGCCGCATACCATTTTGTCAGACAGCGTACGCATTCAACAAGTGTTATCAAATTTATTAAGTAACGCCATTAAATTCACAGACCAAGGCGGCGTTATCGTACAGGTCAAATCGATCATTAAAAAACAATCCAAAACCGAAATTCAAATTCGTGTACTTGACACTGGCATTGGCTTAACCGAAGAGCAAAAAAATCGCTTGTTTCAACCATTTTCACAAGCCGAGGCCTGCACAACTAGAAAATTTGGTGGTACAGGTTTAGGCTTAGCCTTATCAAAACATTTGGCTGAAGCCCTTGGCGGTGATTTAATTATTGAACGCTGTGAAAAAGATGCGGGCTGTACGTTTACTTTTAGTTTTACAGCCGAAATTGTAGCTTTACCAAGTTTAACCACAAATGAAGCGTTGAGGGCTCAACAAAAAATGGATTTTGCACCGTTAGCCGGATTTAAAATTTTATTAGCCGAAGACTCATTAGATAATCAGTACTTCGTCGAGCGATTCTTATCAAAAAGCGGCGCTATTGTCGCCGTGGCCAACGATGGAACAGAAGTCGTAGAAAAATGCCAAACAGAGCAGTATGATGTTATTTTGATGGATATCGAAATGCCTGTGATGGATGGTTATGAGGCAACTCGTAAGCTACGCCAATTGGGTTATGACATGCCCATTTTAGCTCTTACAGCACACGCCATGGCCGAAGAACGCACTAAGACTCGCGAAGCGGGCTGCGATGGTCACTTAACGAAGCCTATAGACACCAGACAACTTTTATCTATATTAGAAAGCGTTTTAAAGGCGAGTCCCAAAAAGAAACATTAATGTTCATTTCTTAACGCCATTTTATTTATAAATAGGGTGCACGAAATGGCTTACGATTGCGGTTTTACCTGCATTGAAGCCGATGTGGTTCTAAGTGGTTTTGCTTGTGATATGATTGCGCACTTTAAAAAGCATCACAAAAATGTATCCGGCTGTTAAAGGCGCGCATGTGATTCCTATGAAAAAAGCGGTCTAACGTTATCTGAAAGAAACTGCACTTCTGAAAAACGTTTTACTTCGTAATCTTCTTGGCGTTTTTGCCGCTCAAGTGCATCTGGAGTATGTACTAATTGTGCCGATAGGACTGCCACAAAGCAGTCCTGGGTATTGTGATCTAAATCCGTTAGCGGAGCCACGAATTCTAATTTATACATAAACTCATTACGTAAAGCCGATGCCGTTTCTACCACGGCATGGGGTGGAATCTCTGAATGCACAATACGGCGTTCAGCTAAAGACACAGCGACATCACCAAAGATTTTTTCTACAACCGTTGGGTCTTTACGAGCAAACAATTGATCCCAAGGTGTCGTCTCTAATTCATCTAATGAATAACTACATAACGAATAATAATTAAAGGTACGGTAAACTTGACGAGTTCCCATATACACTTCAACAATGTGATCATTTTGTAAAATATTAAAAAATTCAGCCGGAGGTGCTAAACGTAATGAACGTAGCGCAAACCATAATAACTGTTTTTCTTGAACAGTGTTAAAAAGTTCTTTTTGCTTTGAGGCCATTTCAAAAACGTCTTTATAAATTTTAAGACGATTCGAAATAGAGGTAAACTCTGAGTCACCTAATTTTAACAATTTAATATCGCCGGTATTTGAAAACACTCTAAAGGCAGAGCCAATTTTTGCAGCCAAGGTGTGCATGTGCAAAACTGTCGAGCAAAATTCTTTGAATGTGTTTGATAACTCTCTTGCTGCGGGACTCGTAGAATTTTTAAGAATCGATTCCGAAACCTGAGACATAAACACTTCTCCTCTTTAACAGCCAACAGCTGAAATTAACCAGCTGCTCTTGTTTTTTTCTTTTTCTTAAATACTTTAGCTTCAATCGAACGTTTTGAATCCGACACCATAGCGTTAACAACTTGTTCGCGACTTAAATCAAGTACATCGATCAAATGGTGAAAGCAATGTGATGGAGGCGCACATAAACCGCGCTCCCAGTTAGAAACAAATTGAACGTGAACTTTCAATGACTGAGATAATTCAGTCTGCGTATAGCCCGCGCCTAATCTTTTTTCTTTCAGATACAATCCTAAATTTTGAAAATCGCCTAATTTCATATCTTCGTGCCCCTATATGACTAATGATGTTTATGACTTAATTTATACTAAAATAAAAGTCAGTTTAAAACACATCTTTGATGTACTTTCATTTTCAGTAAATACTTACAGTGCTGTCAATTCCATAGACATAGAATAAGTCGTTATTTTATGCAAATAAAAATTTATTTATTTTCGTTGGCTAAACTTCAAAACGTTTAATGTGTAAATAAGTCGGGATTTCAAGTCCATAGATCCCATCGACTAAGGTTTTAGCTGCGTTAAAACTCAACCCCATTCCGTGACCAGAACAGCCCGCAAGGTAATGAAGATTCGGCTCGGCCGCAAGTGCCCCAATAAGCATTTGTCCGTCAGGAGAATATCCCATAATTCCCGCCCACTGCCTGGCAATGAGGGCTTGCGGGCCGAAACGAAAGTGATTCTTTACAAAATCGTAAAGTGCATTTTGAATCACTTCGGTCGTCTGATCAGCATGAGTCTTTTCGATTTCTGTGGCCAGATTTCGAAAACCACCGATTAATAACTCTCCCGTAGGCAATTGGCGAAAATAGCAAAGATGCTTAGTTAAATAACAGGGCCCCTTTACAAATTGTGGCAACGGTTTCGTCAAAAGGATTTGCCCGCGACCTGGAACTATCAATGTTGAAAACTTTGGATTCACTAATGACAAATAAGCATTCACCGTGATTACCACTTGAGCTGCGTGCAATTCTTCACTGTCTGTTTTAATGACAAATTTATCGCTCACTTTGCTTACACTTTGCACTTCAGAGTTTTCATGAATGTGAATATTAATTTTTTTTAATATCTCTCCAAGTAATTTTACCGGATGAATATATCCGTCGCCTGCGTAAACAACTCCACCCTCAAAACCTGTCACCCCGTAATCACGATCCATATCAGAAGCATTCACTTCATAAACATCGATCCCCTGAGCGCGCATAATTTTAACCATCTCTTGATAATAAATCCAGCGCTCACTGTTAGCGGCAACTGTGCATGAGCCCGTAATTTTAAAATCGATTTTATCGGCTTGATCTTGAATAATGTGCTCTTGCAAAAGCTTGCGATTATCTTCTGAAAACTTCCAAATTTCGACAGCTTTTTCTAAGCCGAATTGATCTTTAAGTTTAATAAAGTGTTCAGTTGAACCACAGGTCAAAAAACCTGCGTTTCTGCCCGAAGCACCGTAACCGATTTGATTTTTTTCGACGATACCGATTTGCAAATCTGGATTTTTTTGCAATAACCAATAGGCTGTCGACAAGCCGACAATGCCACCACCCACAATGACGTAATCGTAATTTTTCAATTTCGACGTAGCGGTGTTTAATTTAAAATCTTGCCAAAAAGATTGAGTCATAAATATTTAATCATCTCGACCGCCGTACAGTGACAAGGTTTGCCGTCACGCACACAGTTGTAATCCACATCAATCCAATAATCAGGATGTGTGGCGACTGGCTCAAAGCCAAACTTCGTTAAATAGCGAATCGAAGAATTATTGGGCGACTCTTGCCAAGCATGCGTAACGATCGCTTCGGCGCCAATGGCTTTTAAGCGAGTGATTGCCGCGTTTGAAAGCCGAGGGCCCCAACCTGCGCCCTGCACTTCTTCAGATAAAAATAAACTTTGAAAATAGCCCGCTTTATCTTGCGCCACTTTCCATAACTCGGGATGAAGTTTAGCGCCCTTACCTTTGCTCCACATTCCTGGAGGATAAGCTAAGCGTAAGCCTTGAATTTTATTATTTTCATCAACTAAGACAAAAGAATACATTACGCCGTTTAACAATGATTTATGATAACACTCTGCAAGCTCTGCAGAACTAAAATAATTTTCACCAATGGTCGCATCGGTGAAAATTTTAATCTGATTTATGTCATCTAAATGCAATGGCCGAATCTGCATTTAGATATCTGCTCATATCAGCTACTTATAGTCAATTTCGTATTCACTGCCTTGGCGCTGCACTGTCGTGGCTTCGACAGATTTACCAAATTTGTTTTCACTCCCATAACCAGTCACTTCAACATATTGACCGATATCATAAGCGCGTGTGGGTCTTCTAATATCCAAGGGCAATCTAACCACCGATCCTTCAGTTAATAAAAACCCAGAAATATCACCAGAAGGCTCTACTAACAAGGTGTCGATTTCACCCCGCACCGTCATATTATTTAAATCTTTATAAGCTGTTTGTCGTTCACGCTTGGGTGCGAGCATTTTTCCTTTTGCCTCTGAAGTTATAAGAATTTCTTTGGCATTTTTGGGCGTGATGATTTGTTTGGCCCACATTGAATTTGATGACGGCTCTGATCCCTTAATTGTAACTTCATCACCAACGGCTACGGTATCAGTGATCAAAGTCGACATATGCCCAGGAAAACGAATTTGCATTCCATCTTCTAAAATAAATCCATCGACGGCACCCTCTGAAGTTGTCACAAATCGCGAAACCGTACCCGAAGCTTGCCAAGCCGTATTATGCCCCGTGCTTGCACAGCCCAAAGCTATTATTCCCCAAATTGTAGAAACGACTAGATTAATCCATAGCTTCATAAAAAAAGTTCTCCTAATTACGGCATAGTAAATGTTAAATTGAGCTCATAGAGCGATAATGGATTATCGACGAGCAAGGAAAATGCCATGAATAAAAAGGCTGAACTGCCCTACAATCTGGAAGCAGAAACACCATTAACCTATTACCGGTTAGTGTTGGCTATTGCCGGTGGTGTCTATCTTTCGTGGTGGTTTGTTGTCGAGACCCTTTTACCTAACTCTTTTAATCCATTTTTAAGCCGCTTCATTTCAGCACTTTGTCTTTGGCTTGTTTTTATCGCGACATATTATTCGCCCCAAGTACGCAAAAATATCGACTTTTGGTTTTCATTTGGCGCCTGGGCAGTGACTCTACACTTTTACTACTTATTTTACAACAACCGCTTCGACCTCACTTGGGTTTGGGGATCTTACTTGGCCGTGATTGCAGTCGCAGCCATGATGCAGACTATACGGTCGATGACCAGTTACGTTATTTTTGTCGCCACGCTATCATCCCTACTGAATTATTTGAGTCCCAATTTAAGTAGTGTTTTGTTCTTATCCGGAATTTTTACAATTTTAGCCGTAAGTTATGTTGGACTTCGTTCAAGAATAAAACTAATCACTCAGGTGCGCGAGAATACTTTGCAAATTCGCCGTTTATTAGATGCCACATTTGAGGGAATGACCCTTCACGATGGTGAATTTATTTTAGATGTTAATTTAGCAATGACAAACATGTTCGGCTATTCGCGCGAAGAACTTTTGGGCAAAAGTATTTACACGATGTGCACATTAGAATCAGGCCAAATGGCCGCAGCTAACATTGCCCAGCAAGCTGAATCTACGTATGAAGCCATCGGTATTCGTAAAGATGGCTCGCGCTTTTATATCGAAATTCGCGGCAAAAAATACATGTTAAAAAATGGCGTGCTTGGTCGTGTGGCGGCCATTCAAGATATTACTGATCGTAAAAAAAATGAACAGACAAAAATTTTATTCGAGGCTTCGCAAGAAGCCCTGCGCATTAAAAATGAATTTATCTCGATCGCCTCGCACGAGTTAAAAACGCCATTAACCAGTATTAAATTACAGACACAGATGACACAAATGAATGCCGATAAAAATGATCCGTTAGCCTATAGCCCCGAGCGCATGGTAAAGTTTGTTAAACAAATTGATCGTCAGGCAAATCGTTTAACCAATTTAATCGAAGACATGTTAGATGTTTCACGAATTTCTTTAGGAAAATTATCTTTAGATATGCAGCCCACTTCATTAAATTTTTTAATCGAAGAAACTTTAGAATCGCTGGCTGATTTGATCAAACAAAGTGGCAATGAAATTATCTGTAACCTTGAAACTGATGTGACCGTAAATATAGATCGTTTTCGCATGGAGCAAGTCATAACTAATTTGCTGACCAATGCCATCAAATACGGCCAGGGCAAGCCGATCAAGATCAACATCACAAGGCAACGCAGCGAAGTTGCACTTTCGGTCTGCGATCAAGGCATGGGTATTGCGAAAGAAAACCAAGAAAGAATTTTTGCCCGTTTTGAACGTGCAGTGGCGGCGAAAAATATCAGTGGATTAGGCTTAGGGCTCTACATCTCGCAGCAGATAGTTCAGGCCCACCATGGCACAATCGTTGTGCAAAGTACCCCAAATGAAGGTGCTTGTTTTATCGTAAATATTCCCGCAGACTAACTGAGCTATGAGCGCCATCATTAATAAAATTCTTTTAATAGAAGACGACATTGATATTCAAGACAATCTAAAGGCTTTTCTTGAAATGGAAAACTTTGAAGTCGAAGCTGCAGATAATGGCAAGCAAGCCATCGAGCTTTTACAAAAAGAGGGGCGCCCTCGTCTTATTCTATTAGATTTAATGATGCCCATCATGAACGGCTATGAAATGTTAGCTGAAATGAAAAAACAGAATCTTTTTCAAGATCAACCCATTCCAATAATTTTATTGTCAGCAGCAACAGATATCGAAGAGACAGCTCGTGAGCAAGTGGTCAAATTTATTCGTAAGCCGATCGCTTTAGATAAGCTATTACTCACCATCAAAGAAATTCACAGCCCAGCTATAGCTTGAAAAATGCTCGGCGCGAAAAATGCTATAGTCATTTCGTAATTCAAATAACGAGGTGCTTATGCGAACAAGAGTCAAAAACGAACTTTTAATGCTTTGTGGTTTAGGGACATTAACCCTACTACGTTCAAAAAGAAAAAGACTAGCTATTTTACCTGCAATGGCCAGCGGCTATTTATTAACACGCTTATTGATTGAAAGCACAACGCCCCAATCATTTCGCGGGCAATCCGCCATCATTACTGGCGGCTCGCGCGGGTTAGGCCTTGCTTTAGCGCGAGAGCTCATTAATGAAAACTGCAATGTGACTTTACTTGCGCGCGATGAAGATGAATTAAAGCGAGCAAAAAAAGAATTAGATAAATTAAATCGCGGCGAAGTTCATATCATCACCTGCGACGTTACTGATAACGTGCAATTAAGTAAAGCCATTCACGAAGCCGCAGATCTTTATGATGGCGTTGATTTGTTAATTAATAATGCCGGATCAATTGTTGTCGGCCCTTGGGAAAGCATGAATCAACAGGATTTCGAAGCACAAATGAGAATTCATTTGTACGCCGCGATGAATTCTATTCGCGTAGCGTTGCCATTCTTACGTCAAAAAACAAGCGGCAAACGAATCGTAAATATTTGTTCGATGGGTGGGCGTGTAGCCGTGCCGCATATGTTACCCTATGACACTTCAAAATTTGCCTTATCAGGATTTTCTCAAGGTTTAGCCACTGAACTTTACGATGAAGGCATTTCGGTGACGACAATTTATCCTGGATTAATGCGAACCGGATCTCCGATTCAAGCGGCGTTCAAAGGTGATCACGAAAAAGAATTTGCATGGTTTCAGTCTGCAGATGTATTACCAGGTTTTTCAACGGCTGCGCAAGATGCCGCTAAAGCCATTATACAAGCCGCGCGCGAACGACGTTTCGAATTAATGCCGTTTTTACCTGCGAAGTTACGTTTAGGATTAGCTTCGTTTTTTCCAGAGCTGGTTGCTTATACTCTGGTTTTATTAAACCGTTTATTACCTGTAGGGCAATCTGGTGAATACAAAACCGGCGCACAAAGCCGAGAAATTTTTGATAAGTCTATTTTGACCAAAGCTTTTAAATCTTCAGCGCGTAAAGCCGAAAAAGATTTAAATCAATGGCCCAAAGTAGATGCGAAAGAAAATATGGGTTTGATCCACTAAACAGATTCTAAAATTGCAGCAACGCCCATACCACCTGCGGTACATATTGAAATTAGGCCACGCTTTTTACTACCACTAGCAAGTAATTTAGCTAGTGTTCCGGTAATGCGTGCGCCTGTTGCTGCAAATGGATGTCCCATAGCAACACTGCTACCGACAACATTCATTTTGCTGCGATCAATAGCGCCAAGTGGTGATTTTAATCCTAAAACGTCTTTGCAATAAGTGGCTGATTCCCAGGCTTTTAAATTACATAGCACTTGCGCGGCAAAGGCTTCATGAATTTCAAAATAATCAAAATCTTTAAATGTTAAATTATTTCTAATTAACAATTGGGCAACAGCTTTTGTAGGTGCCATTAATAATCCTGCACCATGAACAAAATCTACAGCCGCGACTTGTACATCAATCACTTTAGCCATCGGGAATAATCCCATTTTCTGCGCCGCAGATTCGCTGCCTAAAAGCACACTAGCCGCTCCGTCAGTTAAGGGCGAACTGTTTCCCGCTGTTAGAGTTCCGTTTTGTGGATCAAATGAAGGTTTTAATTTAGCTAAGCGTTCTTTGCTTGTATCAGCACGTAAAGTCGCATCACGTGTTATTCCATGAAAAGGAATAACTAAATCATCAAAAAAACCAGAATCATAAGCTTTGGCCGCATTGATATGGCTATTGTAAGCGATTTCATCTTGCTCTTCGCGAGAAATTTTCCATTCTTTAGCCATCAATTCACAGTGCTGTCCCATCGACATTAACGTACGCGGCTCGGTGACTGAAGCCGCGCTTGGTTTTAACATTCCAAAAGATGCCGATGACAACGCACTCATGCGCGCACCAAATGATTTAGCGTTATTCATCTTCATTAAAAATTTTCTAAATTTATCTGAGACTTCAATTGGAAAATCACTATTGGTATCGACACCACCTGCGATACCAATATCAATTGCGCCGGTGTGAATTTTCATCGCGATTTGCCAAACATTATCTAGGCTTAGCGCACACGCACGCTGAGTGTTATAAGCCGGAGAATTCGGATCAAGCTCTGTTTCTAAAACACATTCGCGCGCCAGGTTCCAATCTTTAGAACTATTCATCAAACAGCCTAGTGCAGTATCACCGATGAATTTTTTTTGCAGATTGTTTTTGCGTATTAATCCGTTCAGCGAAGCCACCATTAATTCTTTACGGGTGACGTCGGCATAAACCGTCTGACTTTTAGCAAAAGGTGTTCTTGAACTTCCTAAAATATAAACTTGGTTTGCATCTGATCTCATGAGATTATGTTAGGACTAAAGTCGTAGTTCGTCAAATGCCGCTGGTGGTCAGTTTGTATTATGACTTTGTTCTGAGTCATAATATTAAATATGAAATCTATATACATTTTATTGTGTAGTTTGTTCTTGTTTGTTGGTTGCGATAAAAAAGACACGGGTGAAATGACCACCGTAACTTTCACCATGCCAGACCTTTCAATCAACAGCGGGCAAAATCTTTATTCACGCTCGGCGTCGGCACCTGCCACTATTAATGAAGTTAATTGTTTTGCCGTGATGGTTGCGGGGCCCGAACCTTTTTTAAGTCGAACAACTTGCCCTGTCGTTGACAGCAGCGGAACATCGGTTGCAGCCTCTAAAAAAACTGGTTTATTTCGTGGCTTAATTCCAAGTGGTGGGGTGATGACTTTATCAATTCCTGCGGGAATTAGCCGTCAATTTACTTTGATCGGTGTAAAAGCAAATCCGTTGTCAGCTTGTATGGATTTTAATAGTGCGAACGCTTCAACTGAATACACGTCTGATTTATTTATTGTTGGCGAATCCGCATTGGTTGATTTGCAACCTGGTGTTAACGTGAATGTTCCAATTAAACTACCGACTGCAGGCACTCCATTTAATACAAGCAGCTCGCGCCTTGGAGATTGCTCTGGGCCTGATTCTCCTTATAAAGCACGAATTGTTCCGACTAAAACCCAAGTGGTCAAAGATTACTTTCCTTACGACACTCTTCAATTTAATACCTGCAATTCAGTAAATATTAATTTTACCGATGATATAGGTCGTACCGGAGCAACAATAAACGCCTACAATCTAGTTTTAGAACGTGCCGAAGTGATGGGGGGCGGATCAGTCGGAACCTACGCGCCATTTTCTATGTACACGGCCTCAAACTGTGCCTCGGGCACGATCTCTACAGAATTCACGGTTCCTGCAAATACGCGCACGCTGCCCGTGTATTTTTCAACGTCAGCATCACCTTCAGTTTCTGGATTTAAATTTCGTCTTAAACCAGGAACTACTAACCCTGCCCCGTTTGCAGAAAGTATTTCAGAAACTTTTTTAATCTCGGAAAATAGCGTAGCTTCAATTGATATTTTCGGACCTCGTCGAGTCATTCCGGATATGTGTTACAACTTAGTCGGCACATTTAAAACTGTCGGTCTGAACGTTTTAAGCGGAACAGCTTACACGGTGTCTTACCCTGATATTGAAGGTAAGGTTTTTCCGGATCGGTTTTGCACGAATAACCCGATAGTGAGTGGCACGACTCAAGCCATAACCACAGATTCACGTTTTGATTTTTCAACACGTTACACGCAAGATGTTTTTACACCGACAAACTTTTCTTTAACACCGACAGTTGCAACCACTTCGGGCACGTTAGCTGCGAAATACCCAGTTCAAGTTGTCGGCGGATCGCACAACCCAACTTTCTTGCGTCCTGAATTACCTCTAAGTTTACCAGCAGCAACAATGGGTTGTTTCGGGCCATATCAGGTCTTAATTGAAAATGAACGCGGCGGTGCCGTCGTCACCGAAGGAGCGATTGTCGTTTCGCTTTTGAATAATGCAGCTACATCAAGTGTGGCGATTTTTAATAATAATATTTGTAATCAGACTTACGCTTCATCATTTTCTGAAGAATATCGTCGCGTATTCTATATTGGCGTAAGTACAACAGCTGTTGTCGCAAATACAAATATATACATTCAAGCAGCGGGCCAGATTGACCACCCAAGCTCAATTGGCAACGCAAGCGCTGTCGCAAGTCTTACAACTGTGGTGCCCTTACAATTTAAATAGTTTATTTTTTTACAGGTTGGCGGTTTGCTAAAACCGTCAATGTGAAACTTTCAGGACCATCGTCTTCACCTACAGTGATGCTTCCGGCTTTACCTTCAGTAACAATTATCTCTGGTGTTGAAAGAATTTGGCGAGCGCCTTTAACTAAAATTCCGATCACAAATTTCAAATGAATTTTATCAAGTTCGCCGTCAATTTCCTCTGGAGTCACTTCGATAAAACTTCCAGCACCGTTGGCGTATTTTTGCTGAACTTCAGATTTTTCACTTTCGTTAGCGATTAAGCCTTGAGAAGCGACATGTTTGCCGTTCAAAGTCAGATCAACATTTAATTTATAAATTGGTTTTGCCATGGTCGCTGCGAAGGCAGCAGAAAGAAAGAAAAACGAAACTAGTAAAGTCGATTTAAACATGTGTGGCTCCTTAAGTTCTAGTAAAACTTAAGAAAGTTTAAACGACAAAATACGAAAAATCATGCATAACTGTACATATTCAATTCTAAAAAACAGATTCACACTTACTTTAGTCCTGTAACACACTTAAAAATATTTTTAACACGCTTTGCGTGATCATAAGATTTGCTGGCCTCGAGCCTATCTCAAGGCCAGCAATCCCAAGGATTATGGAAAAATGTGCGCGTGGTATTTTTTAGACCCACTACGGGCCCCAGCTTACCTAGCTGCTCTCAACTACCCTAACAACTTAAGTGCTAGTTGAGTTTGTGTATTGGCTTGACCCAATACTGAGGTCGCAGCTTGCATAAGAACACTGTTCTTCGCTAGATCTGTCGACTCTGCCGCTATATCTGTATCACGGATACGAGAATTCGCTGCAGCGTAATTTTCCTCAGCATTTGCTAAATTCTGAGAAGTTGATTGTAATCGATTTTGGAATGCACCTAAGTTTGCTCTAATAGAATTCACGCTGTTAATTGCGTTGTCTACAGCCGCTAAACTAAACTGCGCAGATTCCTTATTGGTCACGCTAGAATCAGTTAGTTGTAATGCTTCAAGCGTTGCATTAGACTGATCACTTCTAAAACTGATACGGTCTAAGTTCGGATCATTCTGAGTACCGACTTGGATATCCAGAATTCCACCCTGGCCGTTCAACAGTGGCGTACCATTAAATTTAGTACTTTGAGAGATACGTTGCATCTCTTCTTTAAGCTGTTGGTATTCGACATTTGTCAACGCTCTCTCACGATCACTTATCGTGTCTGAAGAAGCTTGTACCCCTAGCTCACGCAAACGAACTAACATGTTGGCCATTTCCTGCAAGCCACCTTCGGCAACTTGAACTAATGAAATACCGTCGTTCGCATTTCGGTTGGCTTGTCTAAGGCCTCTGATTTGTGCTTTGATATTTTCAGAGATCGCCAATCCCGCAGCATCATCTGCAGCTTGGTTAATTCTGGACCCCGATGATAGACGTGCCATCGCGGTATTTTGTTTAATGCCTAAACCATACAGGTTTTTACCTGCATTGATCGCGGCTACATTGGTTGCAATACGCATCCCCATTTTATCCTCCTTGTATTGTATTCATCCGTGAATGTACCTTTCCTTGGTTACAGCAGAATCCGTTCCGCTTAAAAATTAAATAAATACACTAATACTATTGCTAGTACCCAAAAGTTGCCGCTTACACGACTCCCGTTGGTAGACAAACTCCAATACGGATTTGTCCTAATCTATCCTTTGTTCAACAACTGTAGCGCTAAGCCTGGTTGTTGATTCGCTTGTGCTAGTACCGATGTTCCAGCTTGCAGAAGAATATTCTGTTTCGCTAATTCAGTACTTTCTTCAGCGATGTCTGCATCTCTAATTCGCGAGTTCGATGCTGACAAGTTCTCTAAGTTCGTTTGCAATCCCTCAACAGTTGAGTTCAATCTGTTTTGGATCGCCCCGAAACCAGCTCTTAACTGATTCACGTGGTTGATTGCACTATCTACATTAGATAAGCAGCTCTGCGCTGACGTCTTATCCAAAATATTCGTCAAATCCAGTCCCAGTGCCGCCGTTCCTGCGTCGGTCAGCGTGGCATCAAAAGAAATTCGATCAAAGTCCATCGAGTTCTTTACACCAATTTGGAAGTCCAGCAATCCGCCCGCTCCATTTAGTAGCGGGGTTCCATTAAACTCTGCACTTCCTGTGATACGATCGATCTCTTCTAATAACTGCACGTACTCGACATTTGCTAATCCGCGCTCTCTATCCCCGATCGTATCTGATGCTGCTTGCACCCCTAATTCACGTAATCTAATGAGCATGTTACTTACTTCACTTAATGATCCTTCTGCAGTCTGAATCATTGAGATACCATCTTGCGCATTTCTGTTGGCCTGTTTCAGACCTCTCATTTGCGCTTTCATGTTTTCAGAAATCGCTAATCCCGCCGCATCGTCAGATGCTTTGTTGATTCTGTTTCCTGAAGACAATCTAGACATTGCAGTATCCATTTTGTTCTTCGTACCCCATAATGCCTTTTGAGCATTTAGTGCCGTAACATTTGTACCAATTCTTAGTCCCATAACTTCCTCCGTGAAGTTGTTCCGGTGTGCTACTACTCTGTGAGACTCCTGTCTCACTTCGTTTCATACCGAAGCGGTTTAATTTGAGAATCCATCCTTGAATTCTCAGAATCGTATTACTCTTGTACACTTTTTCGGTTCATCCTGAGAAAACTTGAGACGTTTGTATCAAGAAGGTTCATTTTTGGCCTTTGGTCAGTCCTGTAATGCGTTTAAACACGTCCTGATAACAAATTTTACAATTTTCCGGTCTAAGGGCTGTGGGTTCCATTGCTCTCTCTTTTGTGCAAAATGGGCATTTCTACGTGACTCTAGAGCTAATTTTCAGTAATTTTCTACTCTATATATGGAAATACGCGATCCCATTCACGGTAGTATTTATCTCTCAGACGGCGAAGAAGCGATCATCGAATCAGTTGAATTTCAACGTCTGCGCGAAATCAAACAATTAGGTTTTTCAGAATTTAGTTTTCCTGGAGCAACTCATAATAGATTTTTGCATTCTATTGGCGTGAGTCATGTTTCTAGTTTAGTGTTTGATAATATTTTTCGCGCGTACCCGTTAAAACAAACAAATAAAATTCGCTTTCGCCAAATGGTAAAGCTAGCTGCGCTACTTCATGATATTGGCCACGGTCCGTTATCGCACACCACCGAGCAAGTAATGCCGCAGCTTGATAAACTTGATATCAAAATTTACCACGAACAAAAAGTAAATCAAAATCGCCAGGCTAATCACGAAGACTACACCATTAAATTTGTGACCGATTCTAATATTGCAGCGATCATTAAAAAATTCTTCTCTGATATCGATCCCCTACACGTGGCTTGTCTTATTGATAAAGATTTAAAATGCAACTCAGACGTTTTTACGGATGGAATCATTAACTTCAGACCTTTATTAAGTCAGATTGTTTCAAGCGAACTAGATGCTGACCGTATGGATTACTTAGAGCGTGATTCTTATTTTTGCGGTATCAATTACGGAAAAATTGATCGTGATTGGTTAGTTCAAAATTTAACTCTACATATTAAAGACCATAATGCGTACTTAGCTTTAAACCGCCGTGCACTTTATGCCTTCGATGATTTCTTGATCTCGCGTCATCACATGTATCTAATGGTGTACTTTCATCACAAGAGTATTATCTACGATGAGATGCTGAACCTATACTTAGGTTCAGATGAGGCAAGTTTTCAAATCCCCGCTGACTTAAATCAATATATTTCGTACACGGATTACAAATTATATGAACACTTAGATACAGTTACAAACCCATGGGCTAAACGTATTGCTGAACGTAAACCTTACCGCGTAGCGATTGAATTACATAACCAAGACAGAAGCCGCGTTGATAATGTTCGTCATCTATTAACAGCCGCCAAGATTCATTCTATCTGGGCCAGCTCTGATGTGCGTTTATCTAAATATCACCAAACGATTTCAGACGATGATATGAATATCTTCGTGGTTGATCAGTACGACAAATGGGACAAACCATCTCCGATCAACAATGCGACTCAAATTTTTCAAAAGTACGAAGGCTCGCGCGTGATCGACCGCGTTTACGTAGCTCCAGAAAACTTCGACGCCGCCAAAAAAATTTTGAGCGAGCAGAAGTATTAAGGGTGCCAGGCCGTCTTTCTGGTTACAGCGTGTCATTAACTGAGAAAATTGGCTTATTGTAATTGGTATCTTTCTTAGATTCAAAAAATTGTTTTGTGAATCCCCAGCGAACAGCCTCTAGTTTTTCAGGATTAGGCGCTGTATTTAGCCAATTCAATATCCCCACTCGATCAGCAATCAGCAATGCATCTTCGACTAATGGAATTTTGTGTTCTGCTAATTTTAATTTACTCTGTATTGAACTAAACGGATAAGCTTCGACAGATTTGCAAATCCCAGCAGTTACAGGATTGCGATAGTTATACTTATAAGCACAGAGATAGTAGCTATATTCTTGCAATATACATTTAAAATGTCTGCCGGCAAAAGTTTCGTTAACCCTATTTCCCTCTTTAGTAAGCCTTCGGCTCGTTCGACTCATAAATTGAAGCATACACTGGCTAATATTAGCCTCAGGTGTGGTAACAATTAAATGGAAGTGATTACTCATCAATACAAAACTATGAATTTTCCAACCGTGATCAAAATGAGTACGAGTAAGCTCTTCACAAAAAATCTCCCAGACAGTTTCTAACGGAATATTAAACCATTCGCGGTTAATACACCGCGCACTTACATTGTATGGAAAATCAGATTGTAATATTGCTTTGACTCGACCCATTCAACACCAGAAAGCAAAAAAGAGGACATCTCCTTCTCGCTTGTTCTTAGTTTCAAATCCGAAACTCGAATTTAACTTGATGCGACCAGAAAGGCGGCCTGGCACCAATTCGCCGATCGGATCAGAAAACATTTTAAACCGTTTAAACAGATTTTAAAGCTGTTTTGTCTATTGCATTGCTTTTACCAAATTGGTTAATAACAAAAATTGCTATTGTATATACATTGTGGTAGGATGATATGAAATTTGAATGGGACCCCGAAAAAGCACAAGATAATTTACTTAAACACGGAATACTTTTCGAGGAAGCCCAAACGGTTTTTTTGGATTTTCACTCCATCGAAATTTTTGATGAGAATATTACCGATGAAGATCGATTTGTTCGAATTGGTTATTCCTATAAGACTCGACTATTAACCGTAGTCTTTTGTGAACGAGACAATGAATACATCAGAATTATTTCTGCGCGAGCAGCCACAGCAGAAGAAAGGGAACTTTATGAAGAAAGATTACGATCTTAAAAAGATAAAAACGCGTCCAGGTAAAGTTTATCCAGAAGCTGCAAAAACGGCTATCAATGTAAGGCTCGATACAAGCGTTGTCGCCGATATTAAATACGAGGCTCATCGATTAGGAATCCCTTATCAAACACTGATTAACAGTATCTTACATCGTTTTACCACTGGCGAACTCGTCGACAAAGGTATGAAAAAATCTGGTTCGTAGCAATTATTTTAGCGTGCAGGTTTTTTTATAACAGATCGCTTTACGCTTACGTTTATCGATCGGCATACAATCTACATAGGGCATGATTTTTTTCGCATGCTCTTCAAATTCGATTTTATATTTTTTATTAATCGCGTCCGGCCCACAAGCACCAGCACCAATAGTACAGTCAACATCCTTTGCGCACTTGAACCAAATCGTTTTATCAGGTTCAGGTCCTGATTCAGCGTAAGCTGAACCAACAACCATTAATAACGATAAAATTAGTAAACTACGCATAAAAACTCCACTGCAAGAATTCGATAGACACGCCGTGACCAGAAAGACGGCCTGGCACCCTAAACGCGTTCTAGAATCATAGCGATACCTTGACCGCCACCGATGCAGGCTGAACCTAGGGCATACTTCGCTTGGCGTTTTTGTAATTCGTACGCTAGTAGATTCATAATACGCGTGCCTGATGCTCCTAGTGGATGTCCTACCGCGATAGCACCGCCGCGCACGTTAGTGTTTTCTTTATTTAATTTTAATTCTTTTTCTACAGCTAAGTACTGAGCTGCGAAGGCTTCATTCACTTCGACTAAATCCATTTGATCCATCGTTAAACCTGCGCGCTCTAAGGCTTTGCGGGCTGCGGGTGCTGGGCCGATGCCCATGATTTTTGGATCACAACCTACTGAAGCCCAAGAAACGATTCTAGCCATTGGTTTTAAACCGTGCGCTTTTACAAATGATTCACTCGCGATTAATGAAGTGGCTGCACCATCTACGATTCCAGATGCTGTTGCGGCTGTAACTAAACCATCTTTTTTAAACATGGCCTTCATTGCGCCGATTTTTTCTAAAGTCACTTCTGATTTTGGATGTTCATCTTTATCGATGATCACTTCACCTTTTTTTGTGGTCACTTTTACGGCTGCAATTTCATCTTTGAATAGACCTGCGTCTAATGCTTTTTTATATTTTTGTTGAGAGAAAACTGAATACTCATCACATTGTAGTCTTGTGATGCCGTACATCTCACCTAGATTTTCTGCGGTGATGGCCATTGGTGTTCCCGTGTACAAGTCAGTCAACGCTGAAGTCATCGCATCTTCTAATTCAAAATTACCCATACGCATTCCATCAAATCTAACTTTGCGTGCGACATAGGGAATCTGTGACATTTGTTCTACGCCGCCGGCTAAGATGCATTGCGCTTGGCCAGTTAAAATCATTTCTGCCGCATTGGCGATAGATTGAAATCCTGATCCACATAAACGATTAATTAAATAAGCACCACGCTCAACAGGGATTCCTAATTTTAATCCCACATGACGTGCGACGTAAGCTGCATCAGCGCCGCTTTGTACGACATTACCAATAATAGTGTGATCGATTTTATCTGCAGCGACTCCTGCAGCTTCTAATGTGGCACGACCAGCAGCGACGGTTAAATCAGTTGCTGAAACATCTTTTAAACCACCACCAAATGAACCAAATGCTGTTCTTTTACCTGAAACTAAATAAATTTTTTCCATATTTTTGTAATACTCGCTTTCAGCAAGACTATTACAGCGCAGAATTACGCTTGAGACAATGAAATTACCATTTCCATTTAAGTGACACAGCAGATTTCTGTTCGCTATTAGACATTTCGTGCGAAAGCACTAAATCATTTCTTTCAGATAAAGCTTCTGACACTTCTGCTGCTGCGCGCGCTGCTTTTAAATCGTAATTAAGTGCGGCATTTACCCAGCCCGTGTATTGGATCTTGGCTAAAGCTTGAATAGCTAAAACTTTAAAATTGAAACGGTGATCGACTTGATTTTCGTCTTTAAACGAAGCTTCTACGTTTAATTTTTTCTCTGCTGATTCAACAGCTTTCCCTGCTGCCGAATGGCGAAGTGGCGAATGTTTCCAGTATAATGATAAACTGTTATCAGCCACTTTTGTTAAAAAAGACTGTGAAGTTTCATCTACAGAGATTCGTTCTGGCAAAATTTCACCAGCAAAAACATCCGATAATGATTCCGCACCCGCCTTAGCTGGAAGTTCTAATTTTTTTGTATTCGCAATATTCACTTTTGCCGAGGCCACATTGCCTAAGCAAAGAACTGAGAACGTTGTAAATACGGTTAAAACAAATCTAACAACCATACCAGATATATATTCAAGTCTTAGGCCATTGTATTTCTGTGGCGAAGCGACCTATTCGAGGTAATAGACTTAATATGAGACACACTGTCTAAGCACTTGCCAGCTGGTCATATTCTTTTAACCCCCCAGCTACACACAGGCGTCTAAGTAGTAGCTTCAAGGAGGAGGCAACATGACAAAAACAATGTTTTTCTTAATGGCGGCTATGATTTTTTTCGCATTTTTCTCAGGGTGTGCGACGACAAAAAGTTCAAAAACTGAAACGACAAATAGCAAACCTCAGACATATGTTAGAGACAGATTTTAAATTTTAATAATCATTATCTAAGATATAATTCGCAGGGTTAACGGCAATACCGTTAACCCGAACTTCGTAATGGCAGTGTGGTCCGGTTGATCTTCCGGTGCTTCCAACGGCAGCAATCACATCATAGCGCGAAACTTTTTGTCCCACTTGCACAAAGATCTGCGAATTATGCGCAAAGCGCGTAAGTACGCCGTAACCATGATCAACAGAAACTAACTTACCAAACTGATCATCCCAGCCAGCAAAACTCACGATACCATCTGCAGGCGCACGGATTGGTGTGCCCGGGGGAGCCGTAATATCAAGACCTGCGTGCATTTTTTGGCGACCGTTAATCGGATCAATGCGATAACCAAAACGTGAACCAATCGGCCCGCGCGCTGGTTGAATACTCGGTGTAGCTGCTAATAAACTCTGGCGATCTGATAAAAGCTCCCACAGTTCAATTACAGATTGTTCTTTTAAGTTTGAATCCTTTACCGCTTGATCAATTCGAATCACAAGAGATGCATAATTAGCTGTCGATTTTTCTGAAGCCACTTCACCCTTCATTGGGTTTAACGGCGTTTCAGTGTCAATCACCGGATCCTCTTTTTCCATGTCATCTAAACTCATTCGCGGATTTGGATCATCCAACCTTGAACCCACCACTTGTGCTGCTGGAAAATTTAATTTCTCAGGACGGTCTTTCAATTGAACATCCGTAATTAATTTTAGTTTATTAGAAACATTTGTTACCCGGTCGATCGCTGATTGCAATGAATCAAGTTTAGCTTCGACCACTTGAAATTGATTTTTTAATTCGATGTTTTCTAATTTTAATTTTTTATTTTCTAACGACTGAGCTAACAAACCAAAATAATCAATAAAGCCTGCCATTAATAAAACAGCAAATAGACCCACAAAAAATAATGAGATTTTAAAATAGGCGACCGGTAAGCTAATCTTTTTAGTTTCGCTTTCGTTGCTAGTAACAAAATAAAGAGTGATCTGTTTACGTGGTTCGCTCATGCTTTTATGTTTCGCTGAAATTCAACACAAGAACTGTGACATTGTCATCACCCCCGTGAGCTAATGCCTGCTGAATAAACATCGGAGTGGTTTTATCCGGAGGATTATCGTTAAAAATTTGGCACATTTCCTGATCGGTGATCATTCCTGTTAAACCATCTGAGCACATCAGAAAAATATCGCCCGGAGAAACTTCGCGCTCGATAATATCTGGATACACATCACGTTCAAAACCCACACTGCGAGTAATGACGTTTTTTCCAATCGTTGCTTTCGCTTTTTCTTCAGTTAAAAATCCAAGACGAATTTGTTCGTTAATCAAAGAGTGATCTTCTGTTAATTGCCACACGTAAGGTTTGCGGTACAAATAACAACGGCTATCACCCACGTTGGCGACATATAAACGTGAATCACGCAAATAACCCATAACCATCGTTGTGCCCATACCATTTAATCTTGATTCTTGAGCGGCACGATCGAAAATGCGGTGCGAAGCTTCTTGGTACGCTTGCATTAATACTTCTCGCGGAGAAAATTGTAACGCTTTCGGATGTCCCAAAACTTCGCGTACAGTCTCAACAGCTAGGGCAGAAGCGACCTCGCCCCCCATGTGACCACCCACGCCATCTGCGACTACAAAAACACCAATTCGTTCGTCAATCAGAAATGAATCCTGATTGCCGGAGCGTTTAAGCCCTTTATCTGTTAAGCACCAACATGAAAATCTCATTCCTATACAGTGTCAGGGTGATTACTATCCGAGTCAAAGGACTCAAATTAAACCATTACTTATGGCTTACCTAGACCTGTGTCTAGTTCTTAAAAAATAAGACTAAAGGTCATCACCGAAACCTCAATTTCAAACGTCTTACATCCGATAGTCTAGTAAGAGAATTGCTTAACTATCTAGTGTTACACAAAAACAAACACTAGCTACCAAACAAAGGTCGATATGAAACACACAAGTCGCCTTAAAATTTTTATTACACTATCTGTAGCCATTCATATGGGCTTAGCTTCTGTAGTTTTTGTTTTACCAAAAGTTCAACAACATTTCGCACCGATCGAAGTGGTATTAATTGAACCTGAAGAAATTGAAGACGCAGTTAAAGATGAAAAAAATCCAACTCGTATTGTTGAAACCGACGAAAAATCGGCTAACGAAGAATTAAATGAAAACGCAAAATATTTAAGTGCGAAAAATAATTCAGTTACAAAAGAAACCCAAGCCAAACTTGGCGATAAATTTCAAAACACACAACAACAAGCAAAAAAATCTGTCAAAGCTATTAAAAAATCTCAACCCACTTTGTTCGGCGAAAAATTTAACGCTTATGATTCGATGGCAAAAAAAGCAGCCGATGGCAAAGCTGACATCAATGGCAAACAACAAGACTTTTCGCAAAATGCACAAAACGGAAACGATCGCGGTATTGAAGCCACTTCTGCAGATAAACTAGCACAAGTTGAACAGACTTTAAAAACACAATTGAACACAAAAGAGTATAGGTACTACGGTTACTACCAACGCATTAAAAATCAGCTGAACCAATTTTGGCAGCCAGAAGTGAAACAAAAAGTATCACGTCTTATGACACAAGGTAGAACAATTGCCTCTGATTCGAACAACAAAGTCACTAAATTGATCATTGTGCTTAACGACGCCGGCACGTTAGTAAAAGTACAGGTCATTGGTGAATCTGGAGTTCGCGATCTTGATGAGGCCGCCGTAGAAGCATTTAGACAAGCTGCTCCCTTCCCAAATCCCCCTAAAGGGATGGTAGAGAATGACGGAACCATAAAGATCCGCTGGGACTTCGTGGTGGAGTCCTAGAAGCCGGCCAAAAAACCAATCCAAAATCTAAAAAATCTGCGGCGTCAGATGAAATAAAGTCTTTACTCTAAATTGAATAAGTTTTATCTCTATATTCCTGAAAAAAGAGGAACCACCATGTCTGGAAAAGAAATCACTTTGAAGGATCTAAAAGATCTTAACAAAGACACGTTAGACTCGATCGCAAAACGCGCACATTACTTAGCGACGCAAATGATTTTTCAAGCGAACATTCGCGAAAAAGATAAAGGCGATCCAAAAATCGGTGGCCATCAATCGGCATCAGCTTCTGCCTTACACATCATGGGTGCATTACACCTCATCGTAAAAACTGGTTTTGATCATATCGCGAACAAACCACATGCATCTCCTACTGATCACTCTTACAACTATCTTTTAGATTTATTTTTGAAATCTGATTTAACAAAATTATCTGAAGAAGATAAAAACACAGCGATGATGGGATTACGTAAGTATTCTAAAAATGGCGAACCGGTTTTTCAATCTTACCACTCAACTTACGATTCTGATCACCACAACTTCTTCCCGTCGGGCACGGTGGGCATTCCACCAGTTCAAGCGGGTTACTCAGCCCTAGCTTACCGCTTTGCTAAAGAGCATAACTACGATATCCCTGATGCACATTTTTGGGCGTTATCAGGAGATTCTGAATTCCGTGAAGGTTCAATGTATGAAGCCGTTCCTGATTTCGCTGAACGTGAAATCGGAAATGTAACTTGGATGGTCGATTACAATCGCCAATCACTTGATGGTCACCGCATCGTGAATCAAAAAGTTTTAGAAAGCACTGATGCTGACCGTATTGAAAAGTCAATGGCAGCCAATGGGTGGGAAGTTCTTCAAGTACGCCATGGCTCTAAACGTTTAGCTTTATTTAAAAAACCAGGCGGTGAAGCTTTCAAAACTTTATTAGAAAAAGAATTAGTCGATTACGATCTTCAAGCGTTCTTATTAATTCAAGATCCAAAAGCTTTAAAAGCTGGAATGGCCAAAGACCATCCGCAAATTAAAAAATTCTTAGACGGAGTATCTGGCGAAGAATTATACGAAGGCTTACGCGATTTCGGTGGTCACGATATGATTCAACTTGCTGAAGCAATGTTGCAATCTAAACAATCAAAACGTAAGCCGACAATCATCATCGTGCATACGTTAAAAGGCTGGGGCTTAAAAATGGCCGCTCAACCTGGTAACCACTCGGCTTTAAATTCACAAGAAGAGATGGACGAGTTAAAAGCTAAACAGGGCATCAAAGGCGAAACATTATTCGCAGGCTTTGATCCTAAATCTGCTGAAGGTAAATTCTTACAAGCTCGTGGTGAAAAATTATATTCTGAAATCAAAGCGCAAAATGCCTTAAAAGAAAAAAATAAAAATTTCTTCGCCAAAGAATTTGAAAAAATCGGTGGCTTTCCAGAAAAGTTAGACATCAATACAAAAATGGCCAGCTACCCGCACACCCAATGGATGCTTGGTCAGTTAACGGCAAAATTAACTCGTATCGCTAATGCTGATGTCACAAAATTAAATGATTTTGAAAAACGCTGGAAGACAGCGGGCGAATTATTTATGACGATGGCCCCAGATGTAGGAACATCAACGAATTTAAATCCAGCAATGGATGGTAAAATTTTCGGAGCTCCAACAGTGACTGACGTTGAAGCTGAATACGGCGTTAAAGATACAAAACTTCCTGATCTAGTTCCGGGCGAAGAAGAATCAGATCGTTTCTTACGTTTTGAAATCGCTGAAGGTAACGTAATGTCTTGCGTAGGATCGTTCGGACGTATTCGTGACACACTCGGCGTTCCGGTTATGCCGTTAATGACCATTTATGATTTCTTTATTAAACGTGCGCTAGATCAGTACTTCTACAATCTTTACTGGAAATCTTCTTTCATCTGTGTAGGTACTCCATCAGGTGTAACACTTTCTCCAGAAGGTGCACAGCATGGTTGGAAGTCTGACTTCCAAATTCCTGGTCAAATCACTTGGGAGCCGTTTTTCTGTTTAGAGCTTGATTGGATTTTATGTGAATCATTCAAACGTCACTTATTAAACGACAATGCTGGACGCAACGGAACATTACTTCGTTTAGTAACTCGCGGAGCTGACCAAAAAGATTTAATGAAATACCTAAATAAACAATTACGCTTCAAAGCTAATCCAGAATCTAAATTAGCGCGTGCTGAATTTCCAGTTGCTGGTGGCGTAAACGAAGAAGAAGTCACAGCGAAATCTGAAACTGAAATTCAAGCAGTTATGCGTGAAGAGGTTTTAAAAGGCGCTTATTACTTAATCGATTACCGTGGTTATGCTGGTTATGAACCAGGCGACAACGTTGTAAATATTTTCTCAATGGGATCATTAACAACTGAGGCTATCAAAGCTTCTGAAGATTTATTATCTCGTGGTATTTACGCCAACGTAATCGTTGTAACTTCACCGGATTTATTATGCGGTATCTTAGCTCATGAAAATGACTACAACTACTTACGTAATGAACTTGGAATCACTTCTGATTTATACTTAAACCGTCAAGGTGATGTTGGCTCTGCAGATCTAGTGATGGCTTCAGGCCGCCGTATTCCGATCGTATCAGTACACGACGGTGAAGCCGGTCTACTTGATAATTTAGGTTCGATCGTTGGCGTAAGACAAGAATCATGCGCTGTACGTAAACACTCTAAGTGTGGTCGTCCGGTCGAGATCTATCACTTTCACCAAATCGATACTGAAGCTGTGGTTGAAGCGTGCGGAAAAGTATTATCTGAAACTGCATTAGAAAAAGTAATCGTAAATAAAACTACGATGGAAGAAACTGCGCAAGCCACTTCTTCTTCAGAACAACGTCCACACTGGACAGAGTTATGGCCTTCTAAAACACAAAATCAAAAGCACTAGGATATTAATGTTTCCCGACAAAGGTGAATTGTATAAAGCGGCAGATAAAAAATCAGACCATCTGGTTTTTTTCTGCCACTTTTTTAAAGGCCACAAAAAAGCCTTACGTCGCCATATCGATTTAGTAAACGACCTTGGTTTTGATGCTTACGCTTTTAATCTTAAAGATGATTTAAAAGATCATATGTATGTGCCCTTCTCTCGCAAAACTAAAAAATTTGGAATGAAGCACGCTCTAGCAGAACAAATCGGTCAGCATTTAGAATTATTATCAGATTACAAAACTAAAATTATTTATGCTTTTTCGAATGTCGCAGGTTGTGCGATCGAAGCTCACACAATTCGCCTTAAAGAAGGTAAAAACGATGTGATCGCTATGGTTTGTGATAGCGGACCAGGTGCAGGTAATTTTATCCAGTCCTCGTATATGTTATTGCAAGAACAAATGGGCGTTAAATCGTTACCCTTAAAAATCATTGGCACTCCAGCAGTCGCTTTTGGCTGGAGCCCTAAGTTAAATTCAGATATTCGCCACGACTTAGATAGTTTTCCAGAAGGATTTCCATTATTAAGCATTCGTGGCTGGCGCGATCTGTTAATCACTCCTAAAGATATCGATAAAGTTTTTGATCATCACAAAAATTTAAATTGGAAAAAGCTTTCGTTACCGGAAGCAGGTCACTTAAACGGCTTAAGAGATTTTCCAAGTGAATATAAGCCTGCGGTAGAAGATTTTTTAAATCAGTTTATTCACTAGCGTCCTGAAAATTCACGAACCTGCTTAACTAACACTTCACCGTTAGAATAGATTTTCACTTCTACATCTAAAGCTTTTCTTTTTTGTGGATCGCTCACAGCTTCGAAACAAGTGCCTTGCGGATAATAACGTGGATTAGACTTACAGTAAGATTGTTCTAGCGAGCGAACTAAATTCACAATGCGATTTTTAACTTCTTGAGATACAAGTGACGTTTTTAACACTGCTTCCGTAACTACAGGTTTTGCATATTGAATTATCGTGTATTCAGGTTTTTCATTTCCTATAAAAGTAGCTAGATTAATTTCTGATTGTGTATTCGGCGTTGGATTTGTCACTAAATTATCATCTGTATTTAAAGACATTTGATAACCGTAAATGCCTTCTGTATTTAAAATACGGGTAATCACTACGGCATTAGCTATTTCGTTGATGCCTTCAAGTTTGTCGCGAAAGTCATAAGATTGGTTAATTGCTAAGCCCATTGCAGCACTGCCTGGCATAATATGCGCAAATGAACGCTCTTCAATCGCACGCTTATTCCATAATGATGCGTAGACACCTTTTACGGCACATAAAATAGTTGCCGGAAACATCTCGCGTTTTGTAGCTACACCCTCTGTAGATTCTCTAAGTTCACAAAGTTGTGCTGGATCACCGAAGTCTTTTAGTTTTGCGCCGTAGCTATCATGCAATCCTGCTCCGTCAAAATTTTCAATATCTTCGGCGTTTGCACTTGAGCGAACTTTAACTTTTTTAAGTTCACTTTTAGGAAAGAACTGTTTGGCTTCTGTTTGTAATTGAGTAACTTGAGTTTTTAACTGCGTCACTAATTCATCAGGCAGCCGCGCATTGTAAAATTCTTTTTGAATCTCGTTAATAGCCTGAATTTTCTCTCCTGTAGACATTGGTTTGTAATTTTCTGTAAGTCCATAAGCAGCTTCTTCAGCGCCGACTAGTAATTTAATTTTTTGTGCTAATGTCGGATTCAGATCGATCACTTTTTTGTAATAACTCATCGGCACAGAAAATCCGATTGGCGTTATTCGGTATTTGTGAAACTTTTGTGTTTTGCTGCCCATTCCTAAAATATCTTTATGCGCGAGCAATCCAAGTTTTGCAGCTTTACCACCGTAGCGATATCCAAAATCCATCAATTGTTTACTCGAAAATTGGGCCGCCATTTGATCAAATGATAATAAGGCGTAAGCATCTTGCGTTTCTAAATGTTTCCAGGGTTTACCAGCAGATTTTTCATCAAGCTTTGCTTTAACTTCTGCCGCAGTAGAAGGTTCGATCTGATAACCATTCGCTCGCACCATTAAATGAATTGGCTGGTCGGCCATAGCTTTTAATTCTGCTAAACGATTCTGATCACGCACGACAACGTTAGGCGTATTACGCTCTTTAGATTTTAAATTAATATGTGATCCACCGTCCTGAACTGCTTCAGTCAAAACTCCTGCAACTACTGAAAGATCCAGGGGTAATTCTTTAAAAAGAACAATATCATCAGGCTTAAGTTCTTCAGTCAAAACCGGAGGTGACAACCGTAAATATCCCCATGCATCACCTATATTCATCGGAACAACAGGAACTGAGCCTATAATATCATCGATTGAACGCACGCTAATCTGCAATTCTGCTAATTGCTGCGTGACGGATTTTACTGTCTGTTGCGAGCCATACAAAATCACGCTTAATTTTTCTTGTTCAATACGCAAAGCTTGCTTAACCGTCGCTGCTGCTTTTAACAAATTCTGTTCAGCAATTTTATCTTGTGGATAAAACTGAATCCCGAAAAAACTTGAATTCTCGCCTTGTTGTAAAGTTTCAAATTGTTGAATTGTTCCGGCAATAAATTTTTTACCAAATTCAGTGTTAGTAAAATAAGTCATTTCATTAAATTGCTCAGCCGACATCGTGATGCCCAACTTTTTTTGTGCGAAATAATAGTGATAACGAGCATAGTCAGGCGTTTGCTGGTGGTTATCTTTAAAGTTTCCGTTGATAAAATGAATTTCCGGTTTTGCGCCTCTATTATCGATTAAAAATTTAACTGACGCACTTTTAATAATTCCATCCATGGTCACTGCCATTGATTCAAAAGTGCTGCGATCATTAATTACATTCACACTTAATACCGAACCAACTTTTGCAATCGGCGCCACAATCGCATTCGGTGGTGCTCTATGTTGGGTATCGGGAAGTAATTGCGAATCAGCTACAGGCCCACCAGGTAAAAATTGGTGAGGAGGACGCGCTGGAATTCGCTCAGCAGAAATTGTACGCAAGGGTAAGCTATTACAAGATGTTAAAAATATCGCCGCAAATAAAACTGAGAAAAGAGATTTCATAGATAAATTCCTTCTCATTTAATATTACTGGCGAAATCTAAATAAAGATAGAATGACTAAGGTCGTGCTACTTACGAAGAGCTAGTAAAAGACCCTCTTCAGTCGGCACAAATGACGACGAAAAATCTTTGTCGGCAAAAATATTCTTCGTCATCTCTTTTACCGTCGCGACTTGTTTATCGCTGAACTTCTGTTTTGACAGATCTCCCCAAACGCTACCGGCTAAAAACACATTGTCGATGAGGATCATTCCACCAGATCGGATATTGTTTTTTGCCCACATCCAGTAATCTTTATAGGCTGCTTTGTTACCGTCGATAAAGATCGCATCGAAGGGCCCCTTAGCTGATAGCTTAGGTAGCTCCTCCTTCGCATCGCCTGCCACGATCACGCACTGACCGCGGTCAATCCAGGGCTTTAAAGCTAGGCTTGCGAGGGCGATATGTTCAGTAGACTTTTCTAAAGTGTATATGACTCCATCTTGTTGTAATGATTGAAGAAAGTACTGACAAGATAGGCCTGTTAGGGTGCCTATTTCTACTACTTTTTCCGGTTTAATTAGGCCCACTAAAAATCCCAGTAAATGAGCTTCGGTGTGAGAAACAGAGATGCCACCTAAACCTAGTTGGTCGGCGAATTTGCGTGAAAGCTGCATCTGTTCGTTTTCAAGTTGATAACAATTTTCAATGTAGTCGTAAGAGGGCTGTTTTTCGTTTCTCATGCTTATTGTTTACGTCGAAAATTTTGGATTTTCAATTGCTGATCATTAGGCAAACCATTATAACTTATCCCATGTCTGAAACATTACTAGAAGTTACAAATTTACGTACTCGTTACAAAACAGATGATGGCAATATCTTCCCAGTAGATGACATCTCTTTCCGCGTGAAAAAGGGTCAAACCCTAGGCATCGTGGGCGAATCAGGTTGTGGTAAATCACAAACTGCGCTTTCAATTATGCGCCTTATTCAAAAGCCCGGTGAAATCGTTTCTGGCGATGTGGTTTTTAAAGGCGAAAGTTTATTAAAAAAATCTGAAGATCAAATGCGTGAGATTTTAGGAAATCAAATGGCGATGATTTTCCAAGAGCCAATGACTTCGTTGAATCCGGTTTACACGATCGGTGATCAAATCGAAGAAAGTATTCGCCTTCACCAAAAAGGTTTATCAAACCTACAGATCAAAAATAAAGCGATCGATATGTTAAAGCTTGTGGGTATTCCTGCTGCTGATAAACGTTACCATGAGTACCCGCACCAATTATCAGGCGGTATGCGCCAACGTGTGATGATCGCGATGGCGATGAGCTGTACGCCGCAATTATTAATCGCGGATGAGCCAACAACGGCCCTTGATGTAACTATTCAGGCGCAGATCTTAGATCTAATGCGCAAAGTACAAAAAGAATTTCAAGCCGGTATGATTTTGATCACGCATGACTTAGGTGTCGTGGCTGAAATGTGTCAGGACGTCATTGTCATGTACGCTGGTAAAATCGTTGAGTACGGCACTGTAGAAGATATTTTCTACCGTCCGAAACATCCCTACACAAAGGGGCTTTTAGATTCTATTCCGCATTTTGAAACAGGCGCGCGCATGAAACAGTTAAATACAATTCCGGGCTTAGTACCGAGTTTATATAAACTTCCTGTAGGCTGTCGTTTTCAAGAGCGTTGTAAATTCGCGCAAGAAGACTGCCGTCGTGCAGAACCAAATTTAGAAAACTTACGTGGCGTTCATAAAGTCGCTTGTTATCATCCCGTTCAATCTGAAGGAAATAACTAATCATGGAACAACAACCACTCTTACAAGTTGATAATGTTGTAAAACACTTTCCGATCCACGGCGGATTATTTTCTCGCCAAGTGGCTGCGGTAAAAGCCGTACAAAATATTTCTTTTTCCTTAAACCGAGGCGAAACTCTTGGCCTAGTTGGCGAATCGGGTTGTGGTAAATCTACTCTTGGTCGTTGTTTGATTCGTTTAATCGAACCAACTTCTGGAAAAATTATTTTTAAAGGTGAGGACATCACTAATGTTGATGCTAACCGTATGCGCGATTTACGTCGCAAAATGCAAATCATCTTTCAAGATCCATACGCATCGCTGAACCCACGCATGACGATCGGTGCTATCTTAGAAGAGCCTTTAGTCATTCATAATCTTTACCCGAATGAAAAAGAGCGCCAAGAACGTGTGCAAGAATTAGTTAAACTTGTGGGCCTGCGTCCAGAACATTTATCGCGCTACCCGCATGAATTTTCAGGCGGACAACGTCAACGTGTGGGTATTGCCCGTGCACTTGCCGTGAATCCAGAAATTATTATCTGTGATGAACCAGTTTCTGCGTTAGACGTATCTATCCAAGCCCAAGTTATTAACTTACTAATGGAACTTCAGCAAAAACTTGGTTTAACTTACATCTTCATCGCCCATGATTTAAAAGTTGTTGAGCACGTTTCAACAAAAGTGGCCGTGATGTACTTAGGTCAAATCGTTGAAATGGCTGAAGCTGACGAGTTATATAAAAACCCGCAGCATCCTTACACCAAAGCGTTGTTATCAGCGATTCCAGTACCAGATCCTAAACCTCGCCCAGAGCGCATCATTCTTACAGGGGATGTGCCTTCGCCCATCGCGCCGCCTCCAGGTTGTTATTTCAACCCACGCTGCCCGATGGCTTCTGCAGAATGTACTATGACAAGACCCGAATTAGTTGAAAAATCACCAGGCCACTTCGTAAGTTGTTTAAAGGTATAAATATGAAATCATTATTGAGGTGCTAATCGCGCCGAAGAAATGGCTTGCGGTAAATTAACTGGCGATAGCAAAGCGGCTTGTTTAGCAAAAAAAGCCAAAAATCGTGTCACTGAAACGACAGACGCCGTTGTCGATAAAGTTGATGAAGTTAAAAAATCTGTCGATTCTAAATAGTCTTTTCATTGTTCTTCTGCAGCGAACCGCTTGAAGAAGTGTAGAAAAAAGCCGAGTTAGCTCGACGTCTAGCTGAAATTGCAAAACTTAAAGAAAATTCACTTATTAATAGACCTCCGTCTGGAACCCAAACTCCGACGCCGACTCCAAGTAAAACTACTCCTCCTAAAAAATAATATTTCCCTCGGGCCTACTCGGCCTTTGGTAAGTCCAGCACCTTTTAAACGATGATCAAGTATAACGCCTTATGATAAATTTATATCGTGAGGGATTTCATCTTTGTATTACTTTGCACATGAACTTAAAACGTTACTGGAAAACGAAAAACTATTTCTTAAAAGACGAACAAAAATTACACAACTAACCGATTTGGTATCAATTTAGATTGGGCCTACGAATAGGAGCAAAAATTATGGGCGAAGAAACAACTCACCAACCAGTTAAGTGGTGTTTTTATGATCCCGAGACAAAAACAAAAACTGCAGATCTAGCTACTGACGAAGCACAAATGACCATTTTAAAAATGCGACCTAAAGATATTAATCGTTTCTATTTTTCGCGCAGTGATGAAACAGCTTGGAAGCCTTTAAAACTTTTAATGACCTCAAGCACATCACCTTTTGCGGGTTTAGCCCTATTAACGACAATGGGAGCCGAAAAACCCAGCCAGCCGGCTTTAAATCCGAAACTACAAATGCAAGCCGTCGATAAAAACACGCAAGACGAAATCGAGCGCACCTTTACAAATTCGTGCATCGATAACGGTAAAACCTTAGCCGTTAGTTTTAAAAAACCCACAGCGCATAAAATTGAAATCGTTATCATGAACAAACAAGGTATGATATTTCGCGCCAATGCCGTAAACCCCGCCCCAGAAGGCACTTTGTGTGACAAGGTTATCCCCACCCCTTTCCACAATAGTATTCTAGATGTGGTTATCATTAATTCGGCAGCGACTAATAAATTTTTCGAAAAAATTAAAATTATGGGTAAAATCGTTGTGAGTGGCAACAGCCAATATTTAGAATTTAGCTTTTTATCTGAGGCTTTACGCGGTCAGCTTGTTGAAAGTTTAAACTTCTGCGAAAATAATTCTCACCGCAAAACTGCTGTTTAGATGAAAATCAAAATCTACGGGGTCATTTTAGCGAGTTTACTTTTTTTAAGCTTCACTTTATTGAATCTTAAGTACAAAAGTATTCAGAACAACCCTGAGATTGTTGAAAATAGCATCTTCTATAGTTTCTTATTCGAATTCAATAATAAAATCTACGACACGTTTTTTAAAAACAAAGCAGAACGCCAGAAAAGTGACAATGTATTTTTGATCGATATCGACGAAGACTCAGTTCGCGAATTAGGTCGCTGGCCCTGGTCGCGCGAAATTATTGCGACGATCTGGGATAACAGCATGAAAAATGGCGTTAAAGTGATCGCCAACGATATTATCTTTTCTGAAGCACAGAATAAAAAGGCTGATGGCCGCTTAGAAGAAGTCATTCAAAAATATCCGGCACAAATTATTTTAGGAACCTTTGGCGAAGGTTTGATTGCCTACGGCAATCCACCCTATCAAGATTATTGTTTTGTAGAATCATTTCGCCGTAGTGGCGGTGATCAAATCGTCACTTTAAATGCGACTCTAACCTTTGATGACAGCAATTCACAATTTGAACAGGTTTTTTTCACCAATGAACTAAAAGCAATATTTGATGATCTTGACCGGCAGTTTGAACAAACCTATTTATCTCGAATTAATAAAAAATCTCTGCAAGATTTAGATTTTTATCAAAAAAACAGTCTCGTGGCCGAAAAAAGTCGTAACTTGGTCAGCTTCTGCTACCGCTGGTTGCAAAATGACGATGAATATTTGCGAAGTGCTGGCCAGGATTTATTAAAATCTTACAACACAAGCTTAGATCGTATTCCTGAGTACGAAAAATTAGCTTCCTTAAGTGCTAAAATTAAAAAATTTAAAGATGATGTGCACCAATTGTTGGTTCCGCAGTATGCCAGTTGGCCTACTAATGTTTCTGGAATTCAAAGTGCTGCTGAATACACGGCTACGTTTAATGCCGATATAGATTTCGATGGCGTGATTCGCCACTATCCCCTGATCTACCGTTCGGGTAATAAAACTAATTTAAGCTTTATCCCCTCACTTGCTTTACAAGCATATTTATTAGCTACCGGCTATCAAGCGATCTTTTACCCTAAAGTTGAAAACAATATTAAAACCATCAACAGTGTGGTCATTCGTGATATCGAAAACGAAAAAGATGTGATGTCGCTACCGGTTGATTCGAATGGTCGTTTAATCATTAATTATTACGGTCGCGGAAATTCAATTCCCTACGTGTCAGCCCGGGATTTATTTCATAATGATAATCCTGAAATAGTCGTGCATTTAAATGGCCAGCCTACAACCGTGAATAAAGCTCAATGGCTTAAAGGTAAAGCCGCTGTTATGGGGCCAACCGCAACAGGCATCTTCGATTTACGAAACACTCCAGTAGAAAAAGCCTTACCTGGAGTAGAAATCCATTTAACAGTATTAGGTAACTTATTTGATCAAACCTTTATGCAGGTCTCACAAGACGAATTTAAAATTTCGGTCTTTGTTTTGCTATTTTTGGCAATCTCAATTATTGGACTATTTCTATACAGTAATTTATTAATTGCTTCATTATATCTACTAGTCGTTAACTATGGCCTATACAAAGTGGCCTTACACAATTTTAATAAAAATCTATACTTTGAGCTTTTAGCACCCGCAGTTATCTTTACATTTTCAATATACATCGTATTTTTGATTTACATTTATTTCTTCGAAACCAGAAAATCTAAAGAAATTAAAAATACATTCTCTAAATACGTGTCTAAAGAGATCGTTGAAGAAATCTTAAAAAACCAAGAAAACCTAGAACTCAAAGGTCAAAAGCTAAAAATGACGGTGTTCTTTTCTGATATCAGAAGTTTTACAACCTTATCTGAAGAAATGGACCCGCAAGAACTTTCATCAATGCTAAATAAATACTTTACACCGATGTCTGAAATTATCTTTGGCATGAGTGGCACGATCGACAAATTTATGGGTGATGCGATCATGGCCCTATTCGGCGCGCCGCTAAATTACCCCGATCATCCCCAAAAAGCTTGTTTAGCAGCGCTAAGATGTATTGAAAAATTAGCTGAAGTAAATGTAGATTTTAAAAAGCGTAACTGGCCAGAACTTAAAATTGGTATCGGTCTTAATACAGGTATTATGGTTGCCGGCAATATCGGCTCAGACCAAATTCAAAGTTATACGGTGATCGGTGATGAAGTAAACCTAGGTCAGCGCGTAGAAAGTTTAACAAAAAACTATCACGCTAAAATTTTAATTTCAGAAAATACTTATTTAGAAATAAAAAACGAATTTATCGTTCGCGAAGTCGATAACGTGCGCGTTAAAGGTAAAAATCGCGCCGTAAAAATTTATGAACTTATTTCTCATGGTCAAACTCATACAGAAATGGCATTTTTTAATTCTTACCATCAAGCTCTGCAGATGTTTTATACCAAACAGTTTAATGAAGCAGAATTAGCTTTTGCAGAATTGCTGAAACAAAAGCCTGAAGATTTTTTAACTCAGATGTACTTAGAACGTTCGACGTACTGTAAAGAAAATCCGGTTTCTGAAACCTGGGACGGCGTATTTGAGCGTCGTAAAACTTAAAAACGAGTTAAATAAACGTACTGCACACCGATTGAAGAATCACTATAAGTGTAATCTTCGATAGTTGAATCATTGCGTGAAATGCCTAAAAATCCATTGATCGTTGTGCGGCCACTTAAGTCTTTAGAAATAGCGTAATTGCCTGAGACAAAATTATCACGACGAGCTAATTCAGATAAATTATAGTTCGTTAACCCATAAGTGATCTTAAACGATGAATACGTATTTTTAAACGTCGGTCGTTCATACACTAAATTGGTATAGGCTTTGTAGTAACTGGCATTATCACCATCAGCATCATTTAAAATAAATCCCAATTCACCAGTAATACTTTGCATGCGACGTAATGAATATTTTAATGCGCCTGATATATCGTATTTAATCGCTGTTTGATTATCTTCAGCATCAGTAAAAGTTAATTGCGATTGGTCACGACCAATAATTAACTGCGCGTCTAAATCCATATCCGCACTTAATTTTCCGCCCAATGTTTGTTTAAAGTACAAAAGCACGATCGACATTTCACGAACTTCAGAATCAGAGGGTAACATATACAAACCGATATTTCCCGAAGTGCTGCTACGGTATCCATCAGACATAGTTTTATACGGTAATGAAGCTAAAATCGTTGTTGCATCAGCAGCTTGAATTTCTGGCGTTGATTCTAGCTTATGGTTGTGGGTGCGATTATCAGCAACATACAACATTGGCTCAACGATCGAAGTTTGATCTTGATACATTTTGTAAGCCATAAATCCACTCGCATTCAAAATGTGACCAACAAGTACATCCTGTTGTGGGGCTACGTTAAGCGCATTACTGTCATAACCATAACCCACTGTAAAACCCATCGTGCATTTCAACTTGTCTACCTCTAACTGATTTTGAATTTGAATACACTTTTCGATTAGGCGCTCGGCACGCCGATCTTGTTCTGGGTCTTTAGAAGCATCAATTGATAATTCAAAACTATTTACTGCTTTTTCGTACTCGCCTTTATAATACTGAGATAGACCTAAATAATAATATGCCAATGACATTTCTTGGATACTATTCATACGAGTCACTTCAGATAGGTATTTTTCAGCTAAATCATAATTTTCAATACGATAATAATTTAACCCTAATAAATAATACATACCTGGCATAAGATTTGGATCGACTTTTAATTTTTTCAGGACTGCAATCGATGATTCAAACTGTTCTTTTTTATAAAACTCATAAGCTTGACTAAACGCTTTGCGATCTTCTTGATCTATCTGTAAATCGTTTGTGGCTGTTGTCACACTTTGAGTTTGTGCGGGTGATAAAACCGGGGCCTGCACGGGAGTTTCAATCTGCGCAAAAACGGTTAAACTTAAAAGACTCGATAATAAAATGGCAATATTTTTCATATTCAGCGCTCGATGATGATGTTTACTTTGGCCGGTTTATTAATGATATTTTTTGCAGAATCACCTAATAGATTATCATTACGATCTTTGATCGCGATAAGGCTTAAGTCATTTTTTGGCACTAAAACTTGTTGTTGATCAGCGCCTTTATCATCTTTTTTCACAGCCGAATCACCTTCGATACGCTTTAATTCAGAAGGGCTAACTTTTACTGGCGAGCCGGGCTGTTGACCATCAAAGTTTTCAGATGTTTCACCACGTTTAACTAACACCGCTTCAGTTAATTTATTTGACACCGTATCTAAACCGCGAAAAATAACTTCTCCGCGAAATGCCGTTACCCCAGTCATATTATTTGATCGGCGATAACTTGTCATAAATTGTGTTCCGCGCACACCCACAACGGCAGAGGGCGTTTTGATTTCAAATTTATTTTCAGTGTTATCATATTTTTGTTCTACGTTTGTGCGTACTTTACCTTCGATTAAACTTAGGCGCACATTTTTTTCT
>JAZKGG010000006.1:54779-543142 GCA_040386015.1 Bdellovibrionota bacterium
TGTCGTTGATGTACTGATCAATGCGAAGTTTGGTTTCTGGTAAGACGTTAATAATATTACGATCACTCATTACAATTTTAGCGCGTGAGTCTTTTCCGGTAATGATGGTGTCTAGTGGATAAACTTTGCTACCCACTTTGGCGCCCACGGCTTGGGTTTTCATTTTAACGACCTGCACTTGACCTTTGACGATCATCAACAGACCGTAAGCTTCTTCTGCGAAGGCCTGTGAAAAACTGCCTAAAACCAACAAAACCGAGATTAATCTTTTCATAACAGATATTATCTCTGTAACTGAGACAAAAGTTTACTAGACCATCATCCAGAATTAACTCTAGCTTACGCCTGCCCTCAAATAAGCGCCTCTCTAAACCGATAATAATCACATGTCGACACCGGGTAAAATGTGGGTACTGCTTGATGGTATCACCAGAATTCAATCTCAACCGCTGCAAACCGAGCAGTTGCAATTAGCCATACTAAAATTGAATGAGCGCGATTGGACAAGATTTTACGTGTGGACACAAGGTTGGCAAAATTGGCTACTGTTAAAAGATTTTTTGAACAGCGATCGAAGAGACTTTGCTTTAGCAGGCACACCAGCTTCTGAAGAAAACGTGAAAGCGCACATCCAAGCCCAAATCGAAAATCGCAAAAAAGTCACGCTTCATCCGCAACAGCAAGAAGACTCTGTGACAAGAGCCGTTGGTAAGGCTAAAACACATAAACAGGCCAATAATGCAAAATCCATGACTATGGTAAGCTCGTCAGAAGAAACTCTAGTTCCTGAGAGCATGAAAAAAGATTACAACGGCGATACGATTGATCAAAGCGCCCACCACAAGCCACCACAATCGTTAGACTTTACAGAAATCAGCGAAGCCTATAAAAACCGCGCTGAACGTCATGAATTTAAAATTGAAATTTTACTGATCTCGCAAAAAGGTAAAACTTTTAAAAGTTATTCGCGAAATATTTCTCTGACCGGATCACTGTTAGAAGATAATATCCCTTTTGATTTTTATGGTGTGCAATTTGATATGATCGTGGTTAACCGTAACTCATTAAATCCACAGAATGGCCGCGTGAAAATGCGCGCCGAAACTGTGGGCGATGGTTTAACTCAACGTATTTGCTTTGTCGGCGTTAGCGAGACCCAAACACAAAGGCTCTTGCATTTGCTGAATGATTATCTCACCCAGCAAAGCAAAGCCCAAAAAAGCGGTTAATTAATGACAGTCACCAACAACGACTAAAGAATCTTTCTCTGAATCAACAAAAAATTTACAAATTGGTCCTTCTTTTGTGATGGCAAATCCTGTACCGAGTAAGCTTAAAGTTGGCGATATGGCCATAGCAGCAGCCATTCCGCCTTTATCTACCAAAACGTTTGTAACAGTTAAACCTTCACTTTCTAATTTTTTTGATATTCTAGACATGATTGTTGGTTCATGCATTTTGTAGACTTGTTCAAATTCCTCTTGGCTACTAGCCTTGCTAATAGCCTTTTGCTTAAGTCGAGCATCATACTCTCTTTGGTTATAAGCTTGTGAAGCGGCTTCGAAGTTGCTTGAACCGATTTGTGAACCACCAGTAGCAAACGCTGAGTTAGCTACTACTAATAGTGCCATTAAGATTACTTTTTTCATGGGGGAACTCCTTGTTATTTAAAGACCATACAGGTCATTGTTTTAACTCGTGTTGCCTCGATCTCTCGGATACATCAAAGTCAGTTGAACTTATATTTTGCAAAGTTGTACCCAGCTTAAAAACAATAGGCTTGGCATAGAGCCGTATAAAACTTCGACAGGAACGCAGAATGTGTAACTTTTGAAAAATCGCGCTCCATCTGGAGCGTGATTTCAATTATGCTAATCTATAATTTGACAACAAACTGAGCGGATGATTTTATTTGTGTAACCACGGAGAGATATTGAACATGGATGTTTATCAATACTTAGACCCTTACATTATTTTACAGCACTATTACCAACTAAGAAAAAAATACGAACCGGGTTTTTCTTATACTGTGTGGGCCGTAGAGCTGAATTTGAAAAGCAGCTCTACTCTTCGAATGATGGTCACTTGTAAAAAAAGACTTTCAACAAACGTATCTGAAAAATTTGTAGAAAAAAGTTTAAAAAGCGAAAATGAAAAAAATTATTTTCGCATGTTAGTCGTGTATGCGCATGCACCAACTCCTCAAGTAAAAAATGCGGCTTGGTCTGCAATGTCTAAAATTTTAACTAGCCAAATTCAAAAGAAAGAAGTTTCGGATTACGTAACCTATGTTTCAGATTTACTGTTACCTAAATTACAAACTATCCTTTCCTTTGATGACCAAGCATGGACTAAAAATAAGTTAGCACTGCTTTTAAAAGAAGAGCCTGCAAAAATTCAAGAGGCCTTAGAAAAATTAGCCAGCATTCGATTAGTTGAACCCATTCGCACTGAAACCAATAAAGTATTTTGGCGGTCGACAGAAGGCTTAGTTACGGTCAGCAACAAATTGGGCGACGTTGCTTTGAAAAATTATCATAACGCCTGCTTAGATGAAGCTAAATCAGCGCAAAACTTACCCACAGAATTACGTCGCTATCAAAGTCTTCTTTTACCGCTAAATCCAGAAGAGTTTCAGAATATGAATGACGAAATTGAAACTTTCGTATCGCACATTAATAGTAAATATTGCTCAAATTCTTCTGCAGGACGAAGAATCTTTAAGTTAAATATGAATTACTTTCCGGTGACGCAAGAATTGACTGAAACGCAGGAAAAATCCAGCTAACTATTTTTTGCTATTCAGAATTTCTCTGATACGAACTTTTAGTTTTTCGATATCAAAAGGTTTTTTGATGTAATCATCGGCGCCAACTTCGCGGCCCTTTTGCAAATCTTCTTCTTCAGCTGATGCTGATAAGAAAATTAACGGAATATGTTTTAGCTCGCGATGCTCTTTAAGCATTTGTGCTAACTCAAAGCCGTTCACCCAAGGTAAACCCACATCCATAATAATAAAATGCACTTCGATGTCTTCATCTAAAAGGGCTGTCAATTGTGGGGCATCCGCGGCTAGTTTTACTTGGTAACCGTCTGATTCTAAAATTCTTTTTAAAGATGTTCTTTGAGTTTCTTCATCCTCGATCACAAGAATTGTCGTCGGATGAAGTTTATTTGAAGCATCACGAAACTGATCTAAAGCTACCACTTCCTGACCAGCAATACGTTGCTTAGTCAGTTTTTCAATTTTGCGGATTAAATCAGAGGTGCTTAATTTTTTAGTCATGTGATTCCTTAGAGCCCTATACGTGCTGTGCTTCTAACCATCTTTCGCAATCAATTGCTGCCATACAACCTGTACCGGCTGCAGTAATTGCTTGGCGGTATACAGAATCCTGCACATCGCCTGCGGCAAACACACCTTCAATATTCGTGTAAGTCGTGCCTGGTTTTGTCTTGATATATCCCACATCATTTAGCTCAAGCAGTCCATTAAAAAGCTTGGTATTAGGCTGATGTCCAATAGCTACGAACAAACCTTGCAGGTTCTTAGTCGTAACATCACCCGTCTTAGTTGATTTTAGACGAAGTCCAGTAACAGATTTACCGTCGCCGATAACTTCTTCAACTGTTGTGTTCATCATAAATTCAATTTTAGGATTAGCTTTTGCGCGATCTAACATAATTTTAGAAGCTTTGAAATTTTCACTTCTGTGAATTACAAAAACTTTTGTCGCAAAACGAGTTAAAAAATTGGCTTCTTCCATCGCGGTATCACCACCACCAACAACAGCGACTTCAACGTTTTTGAAAAACGCGCCATCACAAGTTGCACACGCCGAAACGCCGCGGTTCATATATTGTTTTTCACTGGGTAAACCAATGTACTTAGCACTCGCACCCGTTGAAACAATAATAGAATTTGTTAAGTGCACATCGTTGCCAACATAAACTTTAAAAGGCTTAGCTGAACAATCAATTTTAGATACGTTACGAGTGATATAGCGAGTTCCAAAACGCTCAGCTTGTTTACGCATAACTGCAACTAACTCTGGGCCAGTTACACCGTGAGCAAAACCCGGATAGTTTTCTACTTCAGTCGTAATCATTAACTGACCACCGGCTTCTTCGCCTTCGATCATTAACGGAGTTAAATTTGCACGAGCCGTATAAACCGCTGCTGTTAAGCCTGCTGGGCCTGAACCGATGATAATAACATTTTCAACTTTTTGATTTTCTGACATATATACTCCACTCAAATATTCACTCTAGATGGTAAAGTTTATCGAATGTAATTGATAGACAAAAGAGATAACGCCTATTGGTTAATTTAGAGAATCGATCAGGTGGTTTGCTACATTTTCAGCAGTCACGGCTAAGCCCTGCTGACGAGGCCAGCTAAGCGCTGGAAGCATGTCAGTTTCAATATAACCAGGAGAGAATAAGTCGATTTTGAACGCCGTTTTGTTTTCTGCCTGCAGGGTCGTAATTAATCCTTTTAAGGCATGTTTTGCTGCGCAATAACTAGCTGCTCCTGGATCTGGTTTATTTTCAGCAATCGCTGAACCCACAACCACAAACTTTTTTAAACTCGCCGGCACAGATTGCATTAACGAATGTAATAACTGAGCCGGAAATAAAAAACTCACATTCAACGCCCACTGATGATCAGCCCATTTTTTATCTTGAAAATTTCCGTAAGGGCCACCGGCGGCAAAATAAATAATGGTGGTTGGCTTAAAATCAACAAGCTTAGTTAAAAACTCAGTGGTTAACTCTTTGGCGAAATCAAATTTAAACGATTGATAATTACCGTAAGCAATTTTACGCGAAACTAATAAAAATTCTGCAGCCGGATATTTTTTAGCCAACGCCTGATAGGTCGCCCACCCTAGCCCGCGGCTAGCACCCAGCAAAATAAATTTGTGCAAAGACACGTCTTCATTCATACTTTTCTTATATGCCAACTCTATCGATTCCACAAAAGAATCTTGAAATCCCGGTCGCTAACGGGAAAAACCTTATGGACGCGCTTATTGAAGCAGGCCTACCGGTAGCCTCAAGCTGCCATGGCGACGGCATATGTTCAAAATGCGCCGTTTTGATGACCCCGCAAGGAACCCGTTCTGAGCTAGAAATCAAAACAGCTCAGCGCAATAAAGTGCCCGATATTATGCGCTTAAGTTGCCAAGTTTTTATTGATCAAGATTTAACTGTCGCAACGACTTACTGGTAACACTATAAATCTAATTTGTGTCTTGAGCCGGAAGTTTACCGTCGTCAGAGTGCGACATAATTTTCATACTTATATTTCTACTGAATTGGACATTCAAATCCGATAGTGTTTCCAATGGGATCTTGAATTTGCAAAATAGTTCTTTGAATTTCAGAAACTACAAGTGGTCCTCTATAGACTTTGCCACCAAGAGATTCTGCTTTTTGAACTAAAGCATCCAAATCATCGACCAACCAATATCCTACTGTTCCACCCGCTGATAGAGGATTTTTCAGATCCGGCACAGTAATATCAAAACAAGTTTGACCAATTTTAAAAGATACAAAATTTTCTGAATCTTCCAATGGCTCTAAACCTAAAAAAGCTTTATACCAATCACGGCTCTTCTGCACATCATCCGAAAAAATACGAATTGTCGAAAATTCTTTAATTTGAAAACTCATGATAAATTCCTATTTTGTGTTTGAAACTTAAGCCAGTCTTCTTTTTTTAATTCCCAAACTTCATGTTCTGTCAGTTTTGGATCAACAAATTTAGCTGGTTCAATACCAATAAGGCGGCAACCCGTTTTTTCTTTCACACGACGAGAGCCTTCATTTCCAACTGCATTTGCAAAACACAAAACTGAGAATCCTAATTCGTTAAAGGCATAATCCATAACTGGCGCAACAGACTCGGTCATAATGCCTTTTTTCCAGTATTTTCGGCTTAACCAGAAGCCACGATTTTCAGGTTTACCTGGTCGCCAAAGATCAACACAGCCGATAAGTTCATTCGGATTTTCTTTTAAAAATATTCCCCAAACCCAACGGTCTTTTCCCTGGTTAGGGATGACAATATTTTTTAGAAAACTTAAAGCTCCGTCTTCCGGATATGGCCAAGGCACAAAGTGAGATAAATTACGAATAACTTCATAATCATGAAAGTGCTTTTGCCAATCTGGAGCATGAGCTGCTGTGGCCTCACGAAGAATTAATCTTTTAGTTTCTAGAATAGGAATCGTACTCATAAACTGATCCTACGTGCGAATTTGTGGAACTGGCAAATTTGTATCTACCTTGCCGCATGCTGACGACGCTAATTATTGCCACACGCTAAAGCCACTCTGTATTTCGGTTTACAGTTTTACTCACGGACAGACATAAAAAGTGTAAACCCAAATACAGAGTAAAAATTAACGCTCTAGATTAATAATCTAAGATGGTGACCAAAATCGAATTCTAAAAATTTTTGAGATTTAATCTTTAATTAAACGAATAAAATTAATTTCGATACCTTGCTTAGTAAAGATCTTCTCAAATCCTGTCGCAAAGTTTTCGTCTTTATATTTATTGTTTTCGCCGTAAAGATTTAACGTTTGAAATTCAACACGATACTTAGAAGCTTTGATTTCTTCTAAGGCCCATAAGAAATACTCTCGAGAATCTGTTTTAAAATCTAAAAAAGATCCCGGGCGTTGCATATCAAAAAGCCAATCTAAAAGAATACGATTCACGACGCGATTTTTTGGTTTATGGGGCGATGTCCATGGATCTGGAAAATGAATAAACACATTATTCACTTCATTTTTTTCGAATAATAAATCTAGGTTAAACGCATGATATCTGCAGATTGCAGCATTTTTGCCACCGCCCATGCGAGCACGGCGAATGGTTTGAATTAACGGTTTATATTTTAATTCTAAGCCCACTAATAAACGTTCTGGGTAACGAGTCGTCCAGTGGGCAAAGTGATGACCTGCGCCTGTTCCGATTTCAACATCCATGGGGTGCGCATCGGCCACTTTAAAAACTTGGCTGCGCCATTTGCCTTTGTTTTCTGGAGAACGCTCTTCGTTAAAAGCGAATTCTTTGTATTCGTTGTCTAGGGCTAACGAGTACTCAGTCGGTTTGGGTAAGGTGCGAGTTAAATTAATAATGGGACGTTTAAGCACTTTAACGTGTTTAAAATAATCTACTTTATCAAATTTTTCGGTTTTCGAAGTGTCGTTTTCCATAGACAGCCTTATCGCATAAGCGAATTAGGCTGTCTTCTTGTTTTTCTCAAAAAGCGAGATCACAGAAGACTTTTCAAACTTATGTAAACGGTCAAATGACGGGTCATAAGAAACCACGCGGTTACGGCCCTGGTGTTTAGCTTCGTATAAAGCAGAATCCGCTCTACGCACTAATTCTTTGCCCGAGATCGAAACTGTCGAGTCGCCGTCGTAAGTGGCAAAGCCGAGCGATAATGTTAATTTAATTGAGTCAGGGCCCATGCTAAACGTGTGCTGCTCGACTCTGTTTCTAAGCTTTTCACAGAAAAATTCAACACCAGATAGTGGAATTTCTGATAACACGATTAAAAATTCATCACCACCGTAACGAGCTGGAATATCCACCGTACGCGTGTTTTGGCGAATAATTTTACCCACTTCAGAAATAACGAAACTTCCGAATAGATGATCATGCCCATCATTCACAGATTTAAATTTATCCATGTCGAGCATGATCACAGTCACTGGGCGAGAAAAACGCTGAGCGCGTTCAATTTCAAATTCTAATTTTGAATACAGCGAACGAGTATTAAATAACCCCGTAAGGTCATCGATCTCGATCATTTCTTGTAATTTTTGATTCGAAGCTAAAAGCTCTTCTTGCATATCACGCATGCGTAATTGCGTACGAACGCGCGCTAAAAATTCCATAGGTACAAAAGGCGAACTGATAAAATCAGAGGCCCCTAAATCTAAAAATTGAGTGATTTTTTCAGTGGTTGGATTGGTCGAAACCACCAACACTGGCACTTTTTGCAGTGTTGAAAATAGGTTGTTCACAAAATGAAAGCCATTACCTTCAGCAAAATCTGGGTCTAAGATAATTAACTGCGGACGAATATAATTCAACGCCTCGGTCGCTTCTTTTTCAGAAGTAAAACCATGAACCTCATAGCCTTCCCAACGCAGGGGTTCAGCCATCAGCTCAAGCGTATCTGAGTCTTCGTCTAACACTAAAATAGGCCTCTGTTTTGGGTCCTTTTTCATAAATAGCTATTCGGCAAAAAATCAGACTTTCTAGAGACAAACTGCACCATTTTTTCGCTGTTTTTTAACAATTCTTCTCATTATGAGAATTTAAGGCTAATGTAGAGTCTTGCCGGAGGCATGCACACATATATGAAACACATTGAAATCGAATCAAAATGGCAACTAGCCTGGACAAAAGCGCAAGCTTACAAGGCTGACAACAACTCGACCAAACCAAAATATTACGCTTTGGATATGTTTCCTTACCCGTCTGGGTCGGGTTTGCATATGGGTCACATCGCCTCTTACACGCCAACTGATATTATTTCTCGCTATAAAAGGGCTATGGGTTTTAATGTGTTACACCCCATGGGTTATGATGCGTTTGGTTTACCTGCAGAACAGTATGCGATTCAAACTGGCGTGCACCCTTCGATCACCACTGAAAAATCAATTCAAAGTTTTCGCGGTACTTTACAGCGCTACGGATTTAGCTTTGACTGGTCGCGCGAAATTTCAACATGTGATGAGAGCTATTACAAATGGACGCAATTTATTTTCTTAAAACTTTTTGAAAAAGGTTTAGCTTACCAAAAAGAAGTTCCCGTAAACTGGTGCCCGGCTTTGAAAACTGTTTTAGCCAACGATGAAGTCATCGACGGTAAATCAGAACGCGGTGGTCACCCCGTCATTCGTAAACCCATGAAGCAGTGGATGTTAAAAATCACTGACTACGCAGAACGTTTATTAAACGATCTTGATAAAATTGATTGGCCCGAACGCACAAAAGAAGCGCAACGCAACTGGATCGGTAAATCTGAAGGTGCCGTCGTAAAATTTAAAGTTAAAAATTCAGATTCTGATTTTGAAATCTTCACCACCCGCCCCGACACTATGTTCGGTGTGACATTTATGGTGTTCGCTCCAGAACATCCGTTAGTGAAACAATTAGTCTCGCAAGGCCAAGCTGCAGCAGTGGCAAATTACATCGAAGCTTCAGCAAAAAAATCTGAAGTTGATCGTAAAGCCAACACTGAAAAAACTGGCGTCTTCACAGGCGGTTACGCCCTAAATCCTGTGACTGGAAAAGATATTCCAGTCTGGATCGCCGATTATGTGATGCTGGATTACGGAACCGGCGCGATCATGGCTGTACCTGGGCATGACGAACGTGATTTTGAATTTGCAACGCAATTTCAGATCCCGATTATCAGAGTGTTAGAATCAGAAACTGAATTACCTTTCACTGGCGAAGGTCAGTTAATAAATTCTGATTTCTTAAACGGCTTAACAAAAACCGAAGCTATCAAAAAAATGAACAACTACCTCGAAGAGAAAAACCTAGGTAAAAAACAAGTGCAGTACAAATTGCGTGACTGGTTATTTTCACGCCAACGTTACTGGGGCGAGCCGTTTCCAGTTTTTCACGAGAATGGACAAATCAAACCCGTTCCGTTGAATGAACTTCCGGTGATTTTACCTCAAGTCGCAAATTATGAACCTTCTGATTCTGGAGAGTCTCCTTTGGCCAACAACGAAGACTGGTTACCTTACAAAAATGGCCGCAGAGAAACCGATACTATGCCAGGAGCTGCGGGCTCTTCATGGTATTTCTTGCGCTACGCTGATCCACACAATACAACTGCTCCATTTTCTCCTGAGGCGATCAAATACTGGCTACCCGTAGATCTTTATGTGGGCGGAGCCGAGCACACTGTGGGGCATTTATTATATTCACGTTTTTGGACAAAAGTTTTATATGATGTGGGATTAATTCATGTTGATGAGCCGTTTAAAAAACTAGCTCATCAAGGAATGATCTTAGGGCCAGATGGCGAAAAAATGTCAAAATCGCGCGGTAATGTGATACCTGCCGACGATGTCGCCAAAGAAACTGGCGTTGATGCTTTACGGTGCTACGTCAGCTTCTTAGGCCCCATGGATAAAGACAAACCTTGGTCAGCCACCGGTATTGATGGCGTTCGCAGATTCTTAGATCGTCTACAACGTTTAGTGGTGAATGAAGTCACCGGCGAAGTGATTGCCACAGATGCTACAATGCCAGCCGAAGTAGAAAAATTATTGCACAAAACGATCAAAAAAGTTTCGCAAGATATCGAAGCATTAAACTTCAACACCTGCATCAGCTCGATGATGATTTTGGTGAACGAATTATACAAACACGAATGCCGATCTAAAAAAGCGTTGTTACCATTAGCCCAATTATTACAGCCATTTGCTCCGCATTTAGCTGAAGAGTTGTGGCATTTAATGGGTGGCGCAGATCTTATTGTCATAGCACCGTGGCCAAAATTCGATCCAGCACTTTGCCAAGACGACACCGTGACCATGGGAGTTCAAGTGAACGGAAAAATGCGTGGCACGGTAGAACTCGCTGTAGCCGCTGACGAGCCCACAGCAGTCGCCGAGGCGCTTAAGATCGCTGCTGTAGCACAAGCGCTGAACGGCGCGCCTCCAGTGAAAGTGATTTACAAAGCTGGCAAAATCTTGAATTTGATCGCAGGCAAATAATTTATTGCACCCCCTCAAAAAAACTGTATAAAAAAAGTATTAATTTTCTGTACAGTTATTGTCCTTCGGACAAAGGGGGGTTTTCATGGAAACAGTTCCGTCGTCGTCATCGACACCTTTACAAACTTTTGCTTACTCAAAAGAAGCTTCTTGGAGCCCTGAAAAAAGTGCTGCCCTTTACGGAATCAATAACTGGGGTAATGGTTATTTTCGCGTAAATAACGCGGGCAATGTTTCTGTAACTCCATTTTCTGAAAAAGGTCCTTCAGTTGACCTTTACGAATTAACTCAAGAATTACAAGATCGTGGTATTCGCGTACCAATCATGATCCGTTTTCCTGATATCATTAATCAACGTGTTCAATTAATTCACGGTTGCTTTCAAAAAGCGATTGCTGAGCATAGCTACAAAGGCCAATTCTGCGGCGTTTACCCAATCAAGGTAAATCAGCAACGTCATCTAGTTCAGGAACTTGTTCGCTTCGGTAAAAGCTGCCGTTTAGGCTTAGAGTGCGGATCTAAACCAGAACTTTTAGTGGTTCTTTCTTTAATGAATACTCCAGATGCAGTGATCGTATGTAACGGCTTCAAAGATGCTGAATACATCGAGACAGCATTACTCGCGCAAAAATTAGGGCGCCAAGTGATGATCGTTGTAGATCGTAAAGATGAATTAAAACTCATCATGGATGCAGCTAGAAAATTATCGATTAAACCAAAAATTGGTTTCCGCGCGAAATTAAATACGCAAGGCGCCGGCAAATGGGTTGATTCTGCAGGTGCACGTTCTAAATTCGGTTTAACAGCAGCAGAAATCGTTGAAGGCCTTGAAACTCTTCGTAAAGCTGAAATGTTAGATTGCTTAGAATTACTTCACTACCATATCGGTTCACAAGTTCCTTCAATCCAATCTATTAAATCTTCTTTAAAAGAAGCAGCTCGTTTTTACGTCGAATTACATAACTTAGGTGCAAACCTTAAGTATATCGACGTGGGCGGAGGTCTGGGCGTAGATTACGATGGTTCAGGTCACTCTGATTCCTCAGTGAACTACTCTGAACAAGAGTACGCCAATGACGTGGTTTCAACGATTCAAACTTTGTGTGATGAAAAAAATATTCCACATCCAAATATCATCACTGAATCAGGCCGTGCCTTAGTAGCGCATCACTCGATCTTAATTTTCAACGTGATGGGCGTAAATAATCTTTACCGCCAACAACCACCACACCCTGCAACTAAAAAAGATCCCTCAATCATGCAGGATCTTCAGTACATCTTTGAAAAGCTAACTCCTGAAAATATCAATGAGTGCTTCAATGATATGATGCAGGCAAAAAACGAGATCTTAAATTTATTCACTTACGGCGTATTAAATTTAACTCAACGTGCTTGGTGCGAAAATATGCACTTTACGATCGCGACCAAAATGTTAGAACTAGCGCGCAGAACTCCAGATTGCGAAGACATCGTCGAACAATTACGTGAAGAGCTTTGTGATACTTATTTCTGCAACTTCTCAGTATTCCAATCAGTTCCGGATTCTTGGGCTGTGGGCCAGCTGTTTCCAGTAATGCCAATTCACAATCTTTCACAAGAACCACACCACGAGGCGACAATCGCTGACTTAACCTGTGATTCTGACGGTAAGATCGAAAAATTCATCGACACTGAAACTGGCGAATTCAAAAAGACTTTAAGAATTCACCCGTTCAAAGAAGGTGATCCTCCTTATTTCTTAGGAATTTTCCTAACAGGCGCGTACCAAGAGATCTTAGGCGATTTACATAATTTATTTGGTGATACGGATGCCGTTCACATTTCAATCCACGAATCTGGTTACACCGTAGATCACTACGTACCAGGTGACACTGTAACAGAAGTATTAAGTTACGTTCAGTACGGCCGTGCAGAAATGGTTGATAGCGTTCGTCAATACACTGAAGAATCAATCGCTTCAGGTGGCATCACAAAATTAGAAGCAAAGGCCTTACTTAAACACTACGAAGAAGGTTTATCAGGCTACACGTACTTAGAAGAAATGGAATAGGTGCCAGGCCCTATTCCTGGTAACGAGGCGTCAAATGAAAACAAATCAAAAAATATTCGCAACTTTAACTTTATTAATCGCAGCTGTGGTTACAGTTGCCACTTCTAAAAAAGAAGATACCGAATACTCTTATTATGGCGCAGCTTCAAACTGCGCCAATGCAACGACAACAAATCAAGCGATCAGCACTTCGTTTGGCTCTATCATTACACCCGCTGGAATGACGTTCGTTGATTTAGGTATTCCAAGAACAACTCTTAATATTGCGGTCGACACAACAGTTTCTGGAACAATCGCAGGCGGCTTAACTCGCGTGTGCACATACTCTTTAAATACAGCTAGCGGCACCCTACACGTTTACGGTTGTTCAGATAACAACAACCCAGTTTGCCAAGTTACTTTTGCTCCGCAATAGTTTTAGTTTCAAAAAAACGACCCCCAAAGAAATAACATAACAGACTTACGCTTAAGGCGATTAAGTCTGTTGGATCACTATCAACAGCAATCGTAAACACGTATTGCGAAAACCACTGCACAAATAAATCTTTAACGCCTGAATTTAATTTAAATAAACAAAAAACCACGTCAGTCAAGATAATCGCAGTTAACAATAACCCACGATTAAAAACAAAGTCTTTGCGATACAGCCGCATTAGCAGAACAACCATCGCGCACACAAACAACGGAAAATAAAACAATCCCGTAAAATCCGAAAGTTTACCCGTTAATAATCCAGGAAATTGATATTTAAAATAATGATCATTCACCGCCGTCAAAACAACAGCGATGAGCGGCAACGGATGAATAAAAAAATCGATAGGTTTAAATGAGTTCACTTAATTACTATAACTGAAAAATGTGGCGTCCAAAATGCAAAAGGCGAAATGGGTTTTGGCCACTTCGCTTTTTATTGTTTTTCGTCTCCGACCTGACTGGGAAGGAGCCCGAATGATCCGAATCTCGACTTTTCTTAGATACGTTGCGTATTTAAGTTATCGGAATTTGCGAAAAAATATTAAGCGTTACTTACGACTAGTTTTATTAATCTTAGCGATTATAAAGCGTATAGTTGATTTGATACCTTAATCTTCGGAGGACTCTTCTTTTTCTGGATCGCTATTGCGTACATTAACAAGTTGGGTCAACAGAGCTTAAGATAATCGTACGACTGTGACTGCAGTTTTACGAAGTACAGTGGTCAAAATCCACCTGTTAAAACAAAAAAGGCCGATCCTAAGATCAGCCTTTTTCAAAAATTTAATATGTTTATCTGAAATTACTTTTTATCGAAGAATGTAGCGCGTGTGAACGAAGTCACATCAACGATACGGCCTAAACCTAAATCTACGCGTTTAGAGCTAGCAGATAAGTTTAATAATTCGCCGTCGTTCGTTAAGCCCAGCACTGTGCTGCCAGCTTTGTGAATACGTTTAACGTCTGCATCAACTGATACGTTGTTAGCTGCAACGATTTTACCTTTAGCGCCTTTACAAGAGATTTTTACTACACCTTTAGTTGTATTAACATAAGCGTAGTCTTTATCTGGAGCGTAACCTTCTGTGTAAACGATTGATAAGGCTTCACCACCAAGCTGAACTTCGTTAGCTTGAGTTGGGTTTTGGCGCTTATCACAGAAAAATTTAACTTTAGTTTTTTCTACACGAGCATTCCAAGTCCATGCGAAGTAGTAATCAACAACATTTGCGCGAGTCGCTACATTGTCATTGTATTCGCCAGATAATGGAGAAGTTTCGCCAGTTTGAAAAATTCTAGACATCACTAAATTTTTATCTTCAGGAATAAAAACTAAACCCATTTTGCTTTTTGCAAAGTGACCATGGTTTTCAGTTTTACCGATTTGTTTAGCTGTTTTTAAGCTTGAATCGATGTGAAACATTTCACGATCAGAAGTTAAAGCTAAGAAAGCTTCTTCTTTATTGACAGTTACTAGAGTTTGAAATGATTCAGCCGCATAAATTAATGAAGACGCTTGCGCTAAAGCACGGTGTGCTGGGTGAATGTCTTTACCGTAAGCACCAAGTTGGGCGTAAGTTTCAACTGTTACAGCGTATGAACCTGCATCAGAGATTTTTTTATCACAAGCGCCGTTTAAGCCAGCACGAGGACCTCGCGAACAAGTTACGTGTGGGTAACCTTCGATGTGACGTGCTTCGTGCATGAACACACTTGCTAAATCCAACGGAGTAAATGCAGGTGTTAAAGCCATCGGGCAAACGTACATTGTGTTTTGGTGAAAAAATCCGTAAACGAAAGCAATTACACCTTGTGGGCAGCTTTTTTCGATAACGAAAGTTTTAACTAAGTTAGTTGTGTATTTATACCAATCACCAGCAAAAGTGCCTTTGAATAAATCATCAGAGCTATTTGTCATGGGTTTAGTGAATTGCACTTTACGGATGTAGTGAATACCCGCAAGCAAGTGAGCTTCTTCTGAACCATTATTGCAATATTCTTTACCCGATAATTTTGCGAATTGTTTAAAATCCTTCGCAATTTGAGTCATGTCTGCAGCAGAAATACAGCTTGTTGTATCAGCGTCTATGTCAGGTTGAGTGATCGGGCCAATGCTGACTTGAGCGTGTGCTGATAAAGAAAAACCTAGCACTACAGCTAATAATAATTGTTTCATGTGACTGCCCCCCTTGGTGTCGCGGAAATTTGACCCCAAAATGGAACTAGTTTCAACAAGATTTCGTTAGTTATTTCGATATTTCTTTAAGTTTATTCTCAGCGTAACTTTTAACGGTGAGATCTTTCACACTGCGGCTTAGTTTTGTGAGCTCGGCTAAGGCTCTATTTGCCGCCGCGGTATTTTCGCCACGAGCTAAGTCTGCTAAGCGATTAATAGCTAAAATACGTAAAGCACGTTCTTGAACTTCCTGCGTCTCAGCCAAACTATGAGCTTCAGGTTTACCTTCAAGCTTAATAGGGCTTAGGGCCAAAGCCGTTAAATCCTCTAAATTTGCATAACCTGAAAAACCTAATAAATATGCGGCAAGAATTCTATCATTTACATTTGGAGATTTAGTACGAGCAACCACAGCCAATTGTTTAAACTGTGCTGGCGTCATTTTACCTGTTAGCTGCAGATAACGTTGGTTGACGACATCTTCACTCACATTATATTGATTCATTAAAGAAACTTCAGAATCAAACCACTCTTTAAATTGCGCAGGAGTTGCTTGTGCTGGTTCAAACGTTTGCGCCGCTACAGCCTGAGCCGCAGCCGTCGCTGAAACCGCATGCTCTTGGGCAGCGCCTGCAAAACCACCGATTCTTTTACCTTTAATTTTTTCGCTCACGGCTGTAGTTACAGAATTAATTTCATGCATTGGTGTGCGAGCAAATAAAATCCAATCAATTAACGCTAATGATACAATCAAGATTAAAAAACCAAAGAATAATTTTTTATTAAACCACTCACTGGAAAATTTCATATTTTACCTCGGCCCAATATTCAAAGGCCTTTAAATCTTCGGGCGTTCCCCATTGAAAAAATTTATTAACTTCGTAAGCATGAACTTTTAAATCCGCGCGCACATTCATTAATGCTTTTGCAGCTAAAGACGTAAAAAATTCGCCGTTCCAACTTAAGTTTTGTTTTTGCTGCTGAATCAACGCTTGTTTTAAAAGTTTTGCACTTTTAAAATAGTAACCACCGGTTGAGGCAAAATCATCTTCACGATTTTTCGAAAACGATTCTTTTTCTTTAATATCTAAAATCAGATGACCTTCTGTTTTAGCGTAACAGTACATGTTGCTTGTTAAATAATGAGCGTGAAATCCACGATACCCAATAAAACAAATATCAGAATCATTCGTGGTCACAAAATTTAAAAAATCTTCGGCATTCCAAATTTTTCCATAATCACAGTAAGTCACAAACACGGGCTGATCGTCTGCGATTAACTCTAAGCCAGCGATCACGGTTTGCATTGGCCCACCAGTGTTCGGCTCTATTTCGGCAAAGCGCACATCATTACGTTCGCCTTCGATAAATTGAATATGGTTTTTTGTAAAATCTTGGTTATTCACCACACAGACGGTCGGCCAAGATTGCGGAAACAAATCAAGCACGCGCTTGATCATGGGTTTTCCTAATACATTTACGAAGGGTTTGGGCTCAGTGTAGCCCGCCTGTTTAAAGCGAAGGCCTCTTCCGCCCATGGTCACTAATACTACGGGATGACTTTCGCCCTCCAAAGAGTTAACCAACCGACGATTTCGAGTCGAAAGCATCACGCACAGCTAAGCCGATATTAATTAACAACGTTAACGTTATAATTAAAGCCGCTGATGGGTACCAGACTAACCACTCTGCAGTAGTAAAGTATTTTTGCGCTTGTTGCAGTAATTCACCCCAACTTGGAGTTGGTGCGCGTAAGCCTAAACCTAAATAATCTAAGAAAGATAAAACCGAAATATTGGCTGCGATATCAAAAGGAGAAAAAGTCACAACCGGAGTAATCGCATTAGGTAAGATATGTTTAAAGATCACTCGATGATCAGATGCACCTAAAGCTTTTGCCGCCTCAACGTATTCACGCTTACGTAATTGTAAAAACTGAGCGCGCATATATAACGCCATCTTAGTCCAATCAAACAAAGCTAAGAATAAAACTAAGACTAATAAATTTGGCGTAAAAATAGAAATGATCGTGATCAGGATTAATGTTGTAGGCATTGTTTGAATAATCTCAACCGAACGCATACCGATGAGATCGATTTTACCACCGTAATAACCTGAAATAGATCCAATCGTAATACCCACTAAGTACGCTGTGATCCACGCCCCTAAGGCAAAAATAAACGAATACCGTAAGCCATAAAGTAGACGCGTTAAAACGTCGCGACCGCGATCATCTGTTCCCATTGGGTTATATTTTGTCGGCGCTGCTGGGTAACTTTCAACTGTGGTGTTTGATTCAAATGGATCCCATTGAACTAAAGGCCATGCAGCCCAGTCACCCTCTTTAAATTCTAAAGAGCGGTAATCCATCACATAGATATCGTCGCGATCAAAAACTGTTGGATGATAATCCTTAAATAGCGGTACGTAGTATGTACCCTGATATTTCATGATATGCGGTTTACTGTTCGCCCAAAATTCAGCCGTGAACGAAAAAAATATTAACAGTAAAATCATCCATGACGAAAATACGGCTAATTTATTTCTTTTAAAACGGCGGTAACGTTTTAAAGTTAGTTCATTTGTAATAAATCTGTTTTCAATGATGTTCATCTTTTATTTTCCGCTACTTAAAATCAATACGAGGATCAACCAGTACGTAAATGATATCGCTTAAGATATTTCCTACTAATAATAACAAGGCTGAAATGAATGTTAATCCCATGATCACGTTGTAATCACGAGCTAGAATTGAAGTGTAACCTAATAACCCGATACCATCTAAGTTAAATACTGTTTCAACAATTAGTGAACCAGCTAAGAACACACGTAAAAATCCACCTAAACCCGTCGCTACTGGAATGAGTGCATTACGTAGCGCATGTTTGTAATACACCATGCGATCTGAAAGACCTTTGGCACGCGCCGTACGAATATAATCCGATTTGATAATATCTAACATCGAGTTTCGTACTAACATTGAAAGCTCAGTGAAGTTTCCGATCATGTAACAAGTTAACGGTAAAACAAAGTGGTATGCGCGATCGCCGATTTTAGCCATCGTTGATAAGTTGTCGTAATCATCTGATTTGATTCCACCAATTGGAAACCAATCAAAGTACGAACCACCGGCAAACCAAACGATTAAGAAAATACCCAAAACCAGCGGAGGAATCGAATAAGTTATGTAAAGTATAAATCCCGAAATTTGGTCAAAGACAGAACCAGCTTTAATAGCTTTTTTCACCCCAAGAGGAATACAAACCAAATAAGTTAAGAACAGAGAAGCTAATCCAAATGATAATGAAACTGGAAATTTTGAAGAGATAACGTCGATCACAGGTTCTTGGTAAGAAAAACTTTCGCCAAAATCTAACTTACCAATATTTTTAAGCCAAATGAAGTAACGCTCATGAAGAGGCTTATCAAAACCGTATTGCTTTGCTAAACTATCAAGCATTTCTTGAGATACACCCGTTGAACGACCGCCATCGCCGCCGCCACCCATACGAATTTTCTGCATCTTTTGCTCAATCGGCCCACCAGGAGCAGCATTGATAATTAAGAATGTAATTAAAGTAATACCTATAAAGGTAGGGATCGCTAATAGAATACGTCTAATGATGTACACGAACATACGAAGCTTATACTGATCATGACCTTAGAGTTCAAATGATTTTGCTGATAACGAACAAATTTCGCGCATAAAAAAACCCAAGGATTTGAGGCCTTAGGTTTTTGAAAGATATACTCTGCTAGTAGGTGCTACTTAGTAGCTGCCCACCAAGTTCTATAACCGAAATCGTATTTAAACGTTTCACCCGGCGTCTGAACTTTTTTAGATTGAGCATAATACTCATATTTGCGGTTGAACAAAAATACATACGGAACATCTTTAGCAATTAAAGTGTATGCTTTTTTGAAAATCACAGTTCTTTTCTTAGAATCAAGCTCCTGACGACCTTCATCGATTAATTTATCAACTTCTGGGTTAGAGTAAGTACCGTAGTTAGAGCCACCTTTTGAAGCTGAAGAAGAATGCCAAATTTGTTTTGGATCCATCTCAACATCGCCGCCGCCCCAGCCCATTGCCCAAAGCTGCATTGTACGGTCATCTACATTCTTAATGAATGTGTTCCACTCTAAAAGTTTTAACTCGATATCGATACCTGCTTTTTTGCAATCTTCTTTAACGATAGTCCATTGCTTTTCAGAATCTTTATTCGCGTAGATAAAAGATAATTTTAATTCTGTTTTCTGACCGTTAATTGTTTTTTCTAAAATACCGTTTTTATCAGCATCAGTCCACCCAGCCTTAGTTAATAATTCTTTTGCTTTTACTGGGCTAAATTCAATGGCTTTTGTATCAGCAGCTTGAATCGATTTAACAGATACAGGTCCTGTAGCAAGATCATTTAAATTTTCGAAGAATTTTTTATTCATTTCAGCACGGTTCACTAAGTGCGCAAAAGCCAAACGAACATTTTTGTCTGCTAAGATTGGATCTTTAAAGTTAAAACCGATGTAGCCGTATGACTTAGGCATTTCGTTAACTACTGCGTATGTTTTAAATTTTCCGCCATCAAATGTCTTTTTGAATGGTTTGCCTGTCGCCTTAAGAAAAGCATCAGTTCCGCCAAATTTTACGTAATCTAGCTCTCCTTTTTTCAAGCGCTCAGCCATAATTGTATCTTCTTTAGTAAAGCGAAAATTAACTTGGTCAAAATTAAACCAGCCTTTTAATGCCGGATCATTCCAGCCGTACCATTTGTCGAATTTTTTAACGACGATCACTTGACCTTTATCGTATTTTTCTAATTTATACGGACCTGCTCCGATAGCTTCCTTCTGCATTTTAACGGATTTATTAATATCACCGTAAACTGACTTCGGAAGAACTTTAATAATGCCGCATAAAGAACCTAAAGTTTGGAAGTATTTCTCAGATGATGTAAATCTGATTGTGTGCTTGTCTAGCACTTCAACTTTAGAAATTTTTTCGATGTAAGGAACAGTATTCAACGCTTGATGCTTTGGATCTCTGATGGTTTCTAAAGAGAATTTCACATCATCAGCAGTTACTGGATCACCGTTATGGAAAAAAGCATCTTTTCTAAGAAAAAATGTAAACACTAAACCATCTTTAGAAATATCCCATTTTTCAGCAAGACGAGGTTTGTATTCCCAAGTATTAGGATCATTTATGCAAAGACTGTCATGCACGTACTCAGAAAAATACTGCTCATAAGTATCCCCACTCATAATTGGATGTAAGCTTTCAGGCTCAGCATCAAAGTTATAGTTAAATGTGCCACCCTTTAGAGCTGCTGCATTTGGATTTACCGCTTGTGCAACAGAAGCTAGGTTAATTACGACCGCCGCTGTTGTGATTAATTTTAAGAATTTCATATGAAATATTCCCCTTTTCATTCGCCTGCTAGAATAATGAAGTGTATAGCGGGTTCAAGGGGTAATTTAAATTTTATATAATATTGCCGCAGATAGCTAAAAACCTGTAATCACTTTGAAATTTTCTGTTGCGGGCCTCATGTCCGCACGCTATCTATCCATGAGCAAAAGTGCTAAATTTACTTATATTTTATTAAACTCTAACGAGGTTTTTATGAGTTCGACCGACGCTACAAGAAAAGTAAAATTTGATGCCACCACCACCATTTCATCTGAATTTGGAATCTTTGGTATCCCCCTTTCTGAAGAAGAATGCCAATTAGTTATGCTGCCAGTGCCTTGGGAGGTCACAACTTCTTATGGCAAAGGGGCCTCTAATGGTCCGCGCATCATCCGCCAAGCTTCTGAACAAATCGATCTTTTCGACTTCGAAACCAAGACCGCTTATGAAGCGGGGTATTTCATGAAAGAAATCTCTGAAGAAATTGATAACAAATCAAAAAACTTTAAAGAGATCGCGCAAAAAGTAATTCATATGAAAACCGAGCAGTCTAAAGACACGGCGACCATTGATAAATTAACAGCGCAAGTAAACCAAGCTTCACGCGAATTAACTGACTGGGTTTACACTGAGACTAAAAAAATACTTAATGCCGGTAAATTGTTTGGCCTAATCGGCGGCGATCATTCAACTCCATTAGGAGCTATTAAGGCCATCACTGAAAAACATCAAGGCCAAGTCGGCGTTTTACATATTGATGCACACTCTGATACACGCAAAGCTTACCAAGGTTTTGAACAATCACATGCCTCTATTATGTATAATGTGATGAATTTACCTGAAGGTTCGCGTCCAGTGAAATTAGTACAAGTGGGTATTCGTGATTTCTGTGAAGAAGAATTTGATTTTATTAAATCTCGCTCTGACATTAAAACATTTTTTGATCTTCCGACAAAACAACGTCTGTTAAAAGGCGAAAGCTGGGCTTCTATTGCGGCAGATATCGTTTCTGAATTACCGCAAAAAGTTTATATCTCATTTGATATCGACGGCTTAGATCCCCGTTTTTGCCCGTCGACGGGAACTCCGGTGATCGGTGGCTTATCAACTGATGAAGTGTTTTTCTTATTCACAACTCTTGCAGCCAGTGGTCGTCAAATCGTAGGCTTTGATTTAAACGAAGTTTCTACGGGTGAAGCTGAAGAATCTGAATGGGATGGCAACGTGGGTGCACGCATGCTTTATAAACTGTGTAACTGGTCAATCGTGACCAATAATAAGAAATAATATGAGCTTAGCGGCTTACTTTGATTCACGTGTTCCACAAATGCTTGAACTTGGCTTTCGCGAAGATGGCTTAGTTTTATTAAAACAGTATGTAGAACTTCTTTGGGCTTCGAATGAAGAATTAAATTTGTTCAGCCGCAAAATGACTGTTGAAGAACTCGTAGATAATCACGTGATTGATTGTTTGTTGCCGCTTAAACAATTTCCGACAAATCTTAGGTACGCTGCTGATCTTGGCTCAGGTGGCGGCTTACCCGGTGTGATTTATGCGATTCAATTTCCGAACACGCGTTACATCTTGTTTGAAAAGAGTGTTTTAAAACAAAATTTTTTAAATAAATGTAAGGTCTTAGCTCCTAATTTAGTGGTGCAAGGCGAGATTCCGCATGATTTAGAAAAAGTGCAGATAGTGACGGCGCGCGCGTTTAAACCGATTGATGTGATTTTAGATATCACACGCGCTTATTATAGCAAAAAAGGTAAATACTTTTTACTTAAAGGCCGCCAAGAAAAAATCGATGAAGAACTGCACTTAGCTAAAAAGAAATTCAAAGAATTAAAGATTGAATCTGTTCCGCTAAAGTCTCCGGTGATGGATGTCGAACGCCATTTAGTTCTGATTTAATTATTTCTGATACAATTTCTTTTGCCACAAAAAACAAAAACCCGCCTCATCAGCGGGTTTTTTCATATTTATAATGCGTTGTTACCAGAAACAGGGCCTGGCACCTATTATCGAGCGTAGCGTTTATCTACTGATTCGCGGATCTCAGCACCTTCGATGCTTAAACGAGTCCAAGGAATTGCTCTTAATCTTTCAGTCTCGATGACTTCTTCAGTCTCTTCGCAGAAGCCGTAAGAACCATTTTCGATTCTTCCTAATGCGCTTTCGATCTCTAATAATTGGCTGCGTAGACGATCAGTTTGTGACATCACTTCTTGTTCAGCTAAGATTCTCATAGTTTGGTCAGCTTCATCGCCACCGCGCTCAACTTGGTCTAATTTGCCACGAGCCTCTTTAACGCGATTTAAAAGATCAGCTTTTGTTGTTAAAAGCTTATCGCGACATTCGGTCACTAAAGCCTCAGTAATTTTTTGAACTTGGAATTCTACTCTTGGTGCTGCTGGTTTTAGATCAGTTACTCTAGTCGTTGCTACTTTAGTTTTTGTAGCCTTCGGTTCAACCGTTGTTTTTGCCATTGTATCCTCCTTGCTTTAACCCAAACTCTTTAAATTCGTTTTTAAATAGAAATTTAAGAGCTCAGTCTTATCGGCATCTTCGCCAATAACTTAAGTTCCAAAATGGAACTGCACACATATAAATAGAATTTTGTAATTTATGCAACGAAAATCTTACACAAAATGAAATGCAGTAAGATATTGAATTTATTAATTAATTTTCAACCGTAAAGTCTAGGTGCGTGGCGTTAATATAGTGAGAATGCGTAAAAATGATCTGAAATAACACGCAGTACAGATTATTTAAGGCAATTCTCCGCACTTTTGATGATGAGATCTGTCTGCTCAGCCAACTTTTCGGCTAAGTCTTGGCCCTTTTCCCCGCGCTTACGCAAAGAATTTGAAGCCGTGATCATGCTATTTGACACGGTCTTATGGGCGCGACCTGATGATTCTTTAAGGGCGTCAGCATATGAATCTAAGCTATCAGCGACCATATCATGGTTTTTAATAAGACTGGTCTGAACCGCCATCTGAGCGGCTTTCATTTCACGCAATTGTGAAACGATCTGCGAACAGTCATTAGCTAAAGCGAACATCGGATTCAACACCAAGAATAAAATCACAGTTTTCATACTGTCTAATATTGCAAAGTAGTGTCCAAACTCTAAAGGCTCAGAGTGGCTTATAATGCTTGTCAGGGCTTAAGAACGGCTACCCTTTAATAAAATTTTCAAACTCGTCACGAGTTTGACCACTTAAATAAGGCAGTAACATCCGCATGATATGGCGACGGGCTTTTTCAAAAGCCTTCGTGCTTGGCACATCGCCACGGTCAGAGGTTTCAAAAAACTGCATAAAGCTGTTCGAGGAAACAAATAATAGTTCACCTATATATTCCATCTCATATTTAGTCTGCATCGGTTGCATGTAACCTGATTTGACCCAGTGTTTGTACATGATGATCATGAGTAACCCTAGTTTTTTCATATGCTGCTTCCAAAGTTTAGAAAGCTCCGGGTCTTTTTTTCTTAACGTATAAATTTCGCGGTGAAAAAATCTAAACTTCCAGTACAGCTGCAAATTTTTTTCGATAAACAGTTGTAACTGGATCTGTTGGTTTTTCTTTGCCAGCTTGGTTTGCGGCTTCCACACTTCAGTTGTTTCAGCTGATAATTTTTTGAAAATTTCTCTGATAATCTGTTCTTTGTTTTTATAGTGAAAATATAAATTTCCTGGACTCATTTTAAGTTCTTTAGCAATATCATTCGTTGTAACGTCAGTTGCACCGTCTGTATTAAACAATCCTAAAGCACCGATTAAAATTCTCTCTTTGGTCTTCATGAAATAGCCCCTATTATTACTTTGGAAATATCTTTATCATTATGTTAAGATAATCTTTATGATTCAAGGAAGAATTAAAATCACCAAATGGATTTTGGTGCCCACAGCAATAGTCGCATTATCAGCTCTGTTTTTTTTCAGAGACAATTCTCTAAATGCTAATGGTACTCAAGAAAAAAAAACCGCACTAGGAACCACCTCTGAAGCTCGTAAGACTTTATCGGATGCTCTAGGGCCACAACTTTGGAATAACAAACTTCCAAAACAGCTCACTGTGGGCGACGAAGGTCTAGTCGATGTTAAATACACCATCGATACAGACATGCAGAAGCAATCTGAAAAATTACTTCTGCGTTATAAACCTGATTACGGCGCAATTGTTATGATGGATGCAACTACAGGTAAAATCTTAGCGATGTCTAGCTTTGTCAAAGGGCAACCCAAAGCCGAGAACTTAACTTTACGCGCATCGTTTCCAGCAGCCAGTATTTTTAAAATTATCACGGCTTCTACGGCTGTTGATCGTAAAGGTGTCGAACCACAAGATAAAATTGCTTTTAACGGTGGTAATTACACTCTTCATAAAAAGAATGTTTTATCTGAAAAAGTAAATCGTTGGACTCGTTTTATTTCGCTTAAAGATGCTTTTGCCAGATCGATCAATACCGCGTTCGGGCGCTTAACACTTGAAACATTAGATCCAAAAGATTTATCCGAGTATTCAAAGCGTTTTATGTTTAACAAATTTATTCCTGCTGACTTCACGCTTGAACAAAGCCAAGCCCAAATTCCTGACGAAAAGGGTTTTGAACTTACACAAGTGGCTTCAGGTTATAATCGCTTTAATACAATGAGCCCGGTGCACGGGGCGATGATTGCAGGCGCGATCATTAACGATGGTAAAATTGTGGCTCCTTATTTAATCGAAGAGATTTCACAAGACCAAAAAATCATCTACAAGGGTGAAGGTTACGATATCGGCCAAGCCATCACGAAAGAGTCAGCCGCTAAAGTTCGCGAGATGATGGAGCAAACTGTATTAAAAGGCACATCACGTAAAACATTTCGTAAAATGGTGGCTGATAAAAAATTTCGTGATGTTGAAATGGGTGGAAAGACCGGGCATTTTTCGGGTCTTAATCCTAAAGGCACCAACGATTGGTTCGTGGGTTATGCATCTGACGGTGATACCAAAGTGGCGATTGCTACCATCACTGTGAATGTGCAAAAGTGGACTGTGAAGTCTTCAGCGTTAGCTGAAATGATGTTTCGCGAACATTTTCGTCCAGGCCCAAGTTTAAAAGCCCCGCCTGAATTTAAAAGCTCAGTTCGACCATCACGGGGCAATGGTCAGACCCTTGTTGCTCGTGCAAAATCTGACAAGTTTTAATATTTTTAACTAGATTTTTAGTCACACAAACATAATCAATGCGCCAACCATTATTATTTTGGCGCGCACCTTCTTTATAAGACCACCAAGTATAGGCGCCCTTATTGTCTGGATAAAGGTGCCTAAAACAATCTACAAATCCTAAATCTAAAAATTCAGTAAACCATTTACGCTCTTCAGGTAAAAATCCTGAGACTGTGCCTAATGATTTTGGTGCGTACACATCGTACTCTAAGTGAGCCACGTTGTAATCACCCACCAACACGATGTCGCGGCCACGTTTGATTTCAAATTGCAGATGCAGTGCCAAGTCTTTTAAAAAGTTTTGTTTGAAGGTGTGGCGCTCACCACCTGATCCACCATTTGGAAAATAAATATTATATAAATCAAAGTGCTGGTGCTGAGTCCACACGATGCGGCCTTCGTTATCATAGCTCGGTTTATCAATACCCTTGATCACATTGATCGGGGTTTGATTCATAAAAGTGGCCACACCTGAATAACCTTTACGCTCTGCTGATGACCAGTATGAATTTTTATAACCCAAGGTTCTGATTTCAGGTTCGACTTGATCGAGATGCGCTTTAGTCTCTTGCAAACACAAAATATCAGGCTTTACCGTTTCAATAAAATTGCTAAGTGTTTTTTCATAACACGCACGAACTCCGTTAACATTCCAGGTCACAATTCTTTGATCCATACAGGGAATTAAGATACAGTACTTTGTATGTCAGTCAAAGATAACTTTATTCAGCATTTGCACACACAGTTTCCGGGTATTCCCGAAGAAACCATGACTAGCACCATCTCTGATCAATTGATCTGCCCGCACCGTATTACCCTGCCTATCGCTGTTCTTGCTGATTTGCAGTCTGAGATTAAACAGCTGTATGCGCTACGTTCTTGGTCTGAAAAAAACTTAGGTGCACAGTTTGAAGCTTTGGGTTTACCTAAAGCTAAAAATTTTAGCGTTTGCACTAGTTTTGATTTTCATCTTGTTGAAGATCATCAACCTAAGCTAATCGAGATTAATACTAACGCTGCTTTTTTGGCGCTGGGCCTTACGCTTTATGATTTTTGGAAAGTTAAACCGCACACGGGGTTTACTTCTACGAAGTTAATTGAAATGTTTCGTGAAGAAGCTCGTGTTTTGGGTTTACAAGATTTGTCGATCGCTATTATGGATGAAAAACCTGAAGTTCAGCGATTATTTATCGAGTTCTTGGTTTATCAACAGTATTTTGCACAGGCTGGTGTTGCGTGCTCTATTCTTGATTCGGCTAATGCTAGTGAATTGAAACCTGGAACGTTAGTTTACAATCGCTACACTGATTTTTACTTACGCGAACCACAGTCCGCACAAATTAAAGCGATGTATGTTGATGGTAAAATTCATTTGTCACCTTCACCTTGGGAATATTTTTTACTTGGCGACAAACAAAGACTTTCTGACTGGCAAAAACAATCTGAATTACCGATTCCGAAAAGTTTATTAAAAATTTACGATTTAGCTGAAGCTGATAAAGAACAAATTTGGGCTGAGAGAAAAAAACTTTTCTTTAAACCGAAAGCTTCGTTTGGCAGTAAACAAGCTTACAATGGCGCGTCTGTTAGCAAAAGAATTTTTGAAGAAGCTTTTACTCAAGGTTTTGTTGCGCAAGAGTATGCTCAGCCTGCTGAGGTTGATGTTTTACAAGATGGTGCGAATCTTCGTATGAAGTATGATCTTCGTTGTTATACCTACAAAGATGAATTGCAATTAGTGATTGCTCGTCTTTATCAGGGCCAAACCACCAATTTAAAAACTACTGGTGGTGGTTTTGCGATTGTGGATTTTATTTAAAATTTGAATTTTTGAAAGTGCGAATACATTCACGAACCCCTTTAGCTAATGAAGTGTCTTCTTCTAACTTCCAAGGCTCTTTTGTCCAACGAGGGCTATGTTTATACAAAAAGTAATTCACAGTGTCTGTGCCCTGGGTTTTATCTGACAGAGCCAAGGATGATTCGTCGTAAGCTTTACTCCATAGGCTTGAATCATTGGGGCATAAAAAATCTTTGTAATTTGATTCGTCGTAAATATTTAATGATGAGGCAAACTGATCACGTTGAAAAATAACTGATTTTACATCGCCCTTGCGGATCTTTACGCGATTTGCGATCACTTGTGCGATTACAGGAACAATTTCGTTATTCTTTTGTTCGCAGTTTGTCGCTTTAGTTTCGGCGTACACTAGGCGTGCTGTGAGTTCGACGTCAGAATCGCTTTCTAAGGCTTGTTTGTAGCCGGCGTACTTGTTTGATGTTTTGCTATTGGCTTTTATTTTAGCTTTGATTGCTTCGATTTCAGTAGGATCATTGATACAATGAGGCAGCTTTGCACCAGTTGATTTTTTTGCAGCGGCTTGGCCGTTTGAACTACCGACTTCGGCTAAAACTTGGGTGCAAATAAATAATGAACACACAATCACTAAAATCTTTGTCATAGGATTATGCTATCAATTTAAAGTGCGATTCGGAAGAGCTAAAATATTAAACCCCACCATTGATTCCTTACTCAGCATAACTCGACTTATGTAGTTATGCAGAGGTTCTTTTTTAACTCCCATATAGTTGTCGCTACCATCGCGGCTCATACCGTTGCTTGCGTGCACCATATAAAGAACGCCATTTTCACGAATTAAAAAACCCTGGTGCGATACATCTAAACGGGTGCCAGCCACTTTGGTGGGGCGCACCAGATTAAAAATGCTGCCTGACGGAATACGATTTACTAATTCTGGCTTAGCTAATAAATCTTCTTTGCCGACATAAGCTAACTGCGCAAGCTGCCTGTCAAAATGCTGACTCATTTCGATGTAGTTCTCACCTTTTTTTGCAAACCAGCTGGCTTTATCAATCCAAGTTTGTGACCAGCGCGTGTCTTTTCCGGCAACGGCGATGGTGATGTCTTTTACAAAACCTTGTACACTGTTATTAGGAATCCAATCAATACTGGTAAAGTGATTGCGTGCTGCATAGTCGACTTCAGCATTTTTATATCTGATTTGATTAATACGTTGCTGAAACTGGTTCGCGTTTGTTGAAAATGACAAAGCCATCACCGTTTCAACAAACGTCGTACAATCAAAACCATCAAAGCGGTAAAGCGGAGCTTTAGAAATCTGGCCATTCGGGCCTTCGCCTAATGGATCAGCCATATAGGGAGTTTTATTTTGCAAAAAAATATCGGCATAATAGATCGCACGTTCGCGGGCATTGAGTTTTTTTACTGAAGGGATGCTGAGCAAGGCCTCAAGGGTTGGCGTATCGACAAAGGCCGCCTGCGCCGAATGAGCGATGGCGAATACCAACAAAGAGATCATTAAAAGTGAGCGTAATAAAAAATTCTTCACAAGGCCAAAACTAGCAAAAATGGCTCTCGAATCATAGCCATTCAGATTGATTTTAAGGCCATTACTATGTCTAGGATTTTGACAACAGCCCTATTCAGGGCTCGTTTGGTTGCTGTCGTACTGTAACGCCACATAAGACATTAGATCTGTACATGACAAGCTATCAACCGCTTTAGAGATAATGCTATCGTTGATACTTGAATTATTTTGTTTGTTACAAAGCTGCAACGGCAACTCTAATTTTTTATGCGACGACACTAAATTAACCGGCTTGATCGGATTCATGTAGTTAGTCTCTTCACTTGAATCACTGGCTTTGGCTTCAGCTAACTCGATATCCGGAGTCACTCCGTAAAACTGAGTCGAACGACCGCTGGGTAATAAATAAAAACCTTTAGTTTTGAAAAAACCGATGTTCGTTGATTTATCCCATGATTCGATTTCTTGAAAAGTGCCTTTACCAAAAGTTTTTGCACCAATCACGATACCACGACGGTATTCTTGAATCGCACCGGCAAATAATTCTGCCGCACTGGCTGAATTGGTATTCACCAATACCGCCAAAGCACCAGAATAAATTCTTTCTGCACTGGTTAGCACCACTTCATTACTTTTTGATAAATCAAAATATTCAACCGAGTAAATCGTTTTGTTTTCGCCAATGAATAAACCTGTTAAACAAGCCGCTTCTGATAAATGCCCACCTGGATTATCACGTAAATCTAAAACCAACCCAGAGATATTTTTATCAGCCATCTCTAAGATTGCTGCACTTACTTCGTTGCACGTATTTTTCGAAAATTTAGAGATCGTGATCACCCCAAAGTTACGCAAGCCAGTTACAACTTCTGCGTAAACTTGACTTAATACGCGGTAACTGCGTTGCACGTTTTTAACTAATGTGGCGTTATCGCGCTTAATGATAAAATTAAAAATACGAATGTTGCGGTCTTTTAAAATCTGACCAGCATCAGCTAAACTTAACGACTCAGCTTTTTTACCGTTGATCGAATTAACGATATCGCCCGCTATTAAACCACCCATTGCCGCGTCTGAATTACGCACTACTTTTTTAATACGTAATTGGCCGTGGTTGTCTTTTTCAAAACTTAACCCGACAAAAAATGGTGATCTTTCAGACTGAGAACTCACTTGATCAAAGTACGCCATTGGTAAAATGTAAGTGTGTGGATCTTTACTCACTGATAAATAACCGTTGATTCCTTGAGCTAATAAATACTTAAGTGGCGTTTTTGGACCAGCTTTGGCTAAAATTAAATCCCATAAGCTATCAAATGAAAAACTTGAATTGATTTGCTCTTTATAGATTTTTGAAAATGGAGCTAGAGTCTCTTTTTCTTTAAAATTATCTAAGCTTGTTGTTTCAGAGTACGCTGGCCAGATTTCGCCAGTTAAACCTAAGCGCTCAGATGTTAAAGCTAAAGCATTATTCACTGAATTTACGCAGGCTAAAAAGTATTTTTCTGATAAATGGCAGGTCTTATCGTTAACTAATTTACGTAATTCTGATTCTTGTAAATCAGATTTTGCCCAGTATTCTTCGATTTTATTGATTTCTAATTTTGATTGTGTCTGAGCCGCGTTCAACCCCGCAGAGATCCCCCCGATCCCTGCCAGCACGAACCCCATCAAAAATCCCATGGCTACCGTAAAAACTATTCCCCATGATCGCATCTATACACCCCAAATAGGTTCTACACGAACCTTCCCAGTGACAAAATAGAGCAACCTTAGGGCCACAAAAATACCCTCTCAAAAGCTATAAAATGGCTTCCTGCCCCAGTGTCAGGAAAGAATTTCAAAGCTGATCAAAACAACCACACATAAAATACTTGCGAACATCGAGTGTCATGCCAGATACTGCGGTCATGATTATCGTAACAGGAGCCAATGGCTTTATCGGCAGTGCAATGGTTTGGCAGCTCAATCAAATGGGCCATACAAATATCGTTGCCACAGACACAGTTGATCTTTCGAAACGTAACCTGTTACACAAAAGACAGTTTGCTGAATTTTTTCAAGCTTCAGAATTGTGGAGCTTCTTAGCCACGCCCGAAGCACAAAAAAAAGTGACCTGGATTATTCATATGGGTGCTTGTTCTTCGACGACTGAAAAAGACTGGGAATACCTTTACGAAAATAATTTCTTATATTCACAGCGTTTATACGAGTGGTGTGCGCGCTACAAAAAAAATCTAATCTACGCAAGCTCTGCTGCCACTTACGGTGAAGGCGAAAATGGCTTTGAAGACACTTACGATTCTGAAAAATTAAAACCGTTAAATCTTTACGGAGAATCTAAAGTGATCATGGATCGTTGGGCGATTAAACAAAAAGCGACGCCTGAAAATTGGTACGCTTTAAAATTTTTCAATGTGTTTGGTCCGAACGAATATGAAAAAGGTTCGATGGCTAGCGTGGCCTACAAATCTTATCACCACCTGCAAAAAAATGATTCCTTAGGTTTATTTAAATCTTACAATGCTAATTACATGGACGGTCGCCAAGTGCGTGATTTCGTTTATGTGAAAGATGTTGTTCGTTGGATGGCTGAACTGATAGAGAAAAAACCAGCTAGCGGTATATACAACATGGGCTACGGCGAAACGCGCTCATGGTTAGATATGGCTGAAGCCTTGTTTAAATCTTTAGGTAAAGAAAAACACATCAAATGGTTAGATATGCCTGATGATATTAAAAACCAATACCAGTATTACACTTTGGCTAATATGACCAAATGGAAACAGGCCGGCATGTCTGAACCTGAATGGCCGCTTGAAAAAGCCATTGCTGATTATGTGCAAAATTATCTCTCACAAAAAGATCCTTGGTTATAAATTATGTATGAACTCCCTCAGCATTTGAAAAAATATTGCGTCGACCAAAACTATGCGCGCTACACGCCACTTGATCAGGCCACTTGGCGCTATTGTTTACGTCAGTTAAAAGATTTTTTATCTAAAAATGCACACCCAGTTTACATCGAAGGTTTAGAAAAAACCGGAATCTCGGCCGAACAAATTCCTCGCATTGAAGAAATGAGTGCAAAACTTAAAAACTTCGGTTGGACAGCAATGCCGGTTTCTGGATTTATTCCGCCAGCAGCGTTTATGGAATTACAATCACTATCAATTTTACCAATCGCTTCAGATATGCGAAGCATTGATCACTTACTTTATACTCCAGCTCCAGATATCGTGCACGAAGCCGCAGGACATGCGCCGATTATCGTTGATCCAGAATATGCGGCATACTTAAAAGATTACGCGCAAGTGGCTAAAAAAGCGATTATCAGCAAAGAGGATTTAGATCTTTACGAAGCGATTCGTGAATTATCTGATATCAAAGAAAGCCCAGCTTCAACTGAAGAACAAATTTCTGCTTCTGAAAAAAGATTAGAAACTACAATTAAAGCTTCGACTCACGTTTCAGAGGCTTCTGAATTATCGCGTATGAACTGGTGGACAGCCGAATACGGTTTAGTTGGCTCTGTTGATAACCCGAAAATTTTCGGCGCAGGATTATTATCTTCTGTGGGCGAATCGAAATGGTGCCTATCAGAAAAAGTTAAAAAAATTCCCTTAACAGTAGATTGCATCAAACAAACTTACGATATCACTGAACCACAACCGCAATTATTTGTTACACCTGATTTTAAAACTCTAGTTAAAGTGTTACACCAAATGGCTGAAACGATGGCTTACCGTATTGGTGGTAAAACTGGTTTAGATAAAGCCATTCAAGCAAAATCTGTAAACACCGTTGAACTAGAGACGGGCTTACAAATCAGCGGCGTATTAACTGAATACCTAACTAGTTCAGCAGGCGAAGTGATTTACATTAAATTCACAGGCCCTACACAAATCAGTCGTAATGATCAGCAATTAGCAGGTCACAATAAAGAATATCATCAACACGGCTATAGCTTTCCGTTAGGAAAATTTAGTCAAGTTGGTCATACTTTACAGTATGATTCGGGTGTTACCGTGACTGGTGATTTAGTTAAAACTGAACACGGCATTATGACGTTCACAAATTGCACGGTGAAATACCAAGACCAAACTTTATTTCAACCTGACTGGGGTAATTTCGATATTACTGTAGGTAACAAAGTAGTCTCTGTATTTGGCGGAGCTGCGGATCGTAAAAGTTATGGCGATACCAATGACTTCGTCGCGGCTCGAGTGCCGACGCCTAACTATAGCTCTGAACAAAAGGCTATATTTGCGTTATACCAAGACATTCGCGATTACCGTCGCAATGGCACAGAATGGTCAGATTCTACGACCATGGCACTTTTTGATAAGTGTTTAAACCAAGCTTCAGACCAATGGTTATTATTTGTTGAGCTTTTAGAAATTGCTTTAATGAGTAAAATTTCTCCAGTCTTAACAAATAAAATTGAAGCTCACTTACAAACAATCAAATCTAATAACGAAAAATTGACTTCAGTCATAGATGATGGTGTACGTCTAGCTTATGCGTAAGCTGGACGTACGAATCGTATTAATTAAATCAATCTATGAACGAAATATCGGGTCAACGTCACGAGCTATGGCCAATATGGGTTTTAAAAACTTAATCCTATTAGCTCCGCAATGTGAAATCACTTTTGATGCCCAACAAGCCGCAGCCACTGGCCAATACGCTTTGCAAAATCGCGTGGTTTATAAAACCTGGGCTGAATTTTTTAAAAACGAGCCACAGGGTTTAATGATCGCGACAACTGCCCGTGATGGCCGCGGTCGCCAGGCGCAAGACTTACAAACGACACTTAATTATTTCTTAGAAACAAATGCTGATGTAAAAAAAGAATCTGATCAGCCATTCGTGGTGCATATCATATTCGGGCCTGAAGATGCAGGCCTCAGTGCCGAAGATATTTCACATGCAAACTTTTGCTGTTCGATTCCTACTTTTGGCGACAACACTTCGTTAAACTTGGCCCAAGCTACGTTGCTGGCTATGTTTATCACGCGCTCGGTATTTGGTGGTGAAAAAACTCAACTGGAAGGCCAACAAAAACCTAAAGCTTTACAAAAAAAAGGTGAAGGAATTTTTCCCGACGAATCTTTACGAACTTGGTTAACTGAAATGGGTTTTGCATTAGATAAGAAAAAAATTAATGTCTACACGACATTAAAGCGAATGCTTTTACAAAACACACCGTCAGCTAAAGAATTTCGTGTGCTTGAAATCGTCTTGCAGCAAAGTATTCGAAAACTTCGTGCTTTTAACGATCTAAAAAAAGACTAACCAGCTAAACTTCGAACTTTTTTAATCTTTTGATCTAAGACAGAAATTGTTTCAGTTAATGATTTACCCTGATCGTGAAGAACTGCGATGCGCTCATGTGCATCTTCAGTCGCCGAACCCACTAATTGTAGGTTTTCGATCACCATATGGGTTTCATCGATAGCGGCTTTTACTTCTTCAATTTGTTGAAATAGGGTGTGTTTACGGCGACTTAGCTCACGCATTGTTTCGTGAATGGCTTCGTGAATAAACTCTTGCGGCATGCCTTTAATCTTAGGAATAACTTCTTCTTCGAAAGCTTCTAAAAGTAAAGACCATTCAGATTTCAGGGTATTCTTAGGAGCACTACTATGACTGTCATCGTTCATACTTAGATTGTAGCAACGCTGAATACCATAAGTAACTAGACGATAGACTAGACACTGTGGGCTCTATTTATATAAGATTTAATAAATGAATTTAGGACTTTTATTTATTGCAGCATTTTTAGGTACCACGATAGCCCTAGCTAAAGGTCTTGAAGTTGTATCTGCGCCTGTGATTTCATTTACTGCAAAACCTGCCATCAGCGGCACCGAAAGTATCATTTTATCATTCTCAGGTGATGTGATTATTCACGAAGATCTTTACAAAAAAGTTATCGCCAATAAAGACCACGACTTTTCCATTCTTTGGAAGAAGACTCTCCCATTATTTGCGAAAGCTGATTTTTCTTTCGTCAACATGGAAGGCCCGACTGCCATGGGTATTACCAACAAACTTAAGATTAAAGGTGATGTAGGTTTTGTTTATGATAACGAAGTCTATAGCGGCACTGATATGTTGTTTAACTATCACCCGACCCTGATAGATGCGCTTAAAAAGTCAGGCTTTGATATCGTTTCAACTGTGAATAACCATTCGATGGATCGCGGAATTAAGGGCCTAAATGCCACGATCGACGCTTTAACAAAGCGTAAGATGCCTTTTATCGGTTCGCGTAAATCTGGCAGCGAAGATCCATTATTCACAATCACTAAAGTTAAAAACTTCTCGATCGCCTGGATTGGTTGTACTGAAATGCTTAACGGTTTTTTTGACCGCAAGTCGCAAGTGCTTCTGTGTTTTCAACAACGTGAAGAGATTTTAAAATTAATCGCACGTGTTGTATCAGAAAATAAACCAGACGCTGTGATTATTACTCCGCACTGGGGCGTTGAATATAAACATAAACAATCACAAATGCAGATTGATCTAGCGCATGAGTTTTTAGATATGGGAGCCACCGCTGTGATCGGCACACATCCTCATGTATTACAACCTGTTGAAAAATATGTGACACCTGACAAACGCGAAACGTTTATCGCTTACTCACTTGGAAATTTCGTGGCTAACCAGCGTGGTATTGAAAGAAAATCTTCAGCTGTTGTGTATTTGCAGTTATCTCGCGATAAATCAGGAAAAGCTGTGATCAGTGATTATTACTACGAACCTACGACAAGATTACGCGCAGATATTTTTCCGGCACGTGATGATAAAGCTGTAGTTAAACATGTCGAACAGTTTTTAGGACCATTGCGAGATCTTAAGGAATAAACGACATCACTAGATACGCGATTAGTAACACTAAATGCGTAGCCCCTTGCAGAGCTGTGGTACGACCCGTACCCAAAGTTAGTCCACCCACAATAAAAGTAAGTAATAAAAATGCCGTGCCTTTTGGATCTAGTCCCAAAGTTAACGTGCGATTTGTCATTATCGAAAATGCGGCTACTACCGGAATCGTAAGCGCAATTGAAGCCGCGCCTGAACCCAGTGCTAAGTTTAGGCTCGTTTGCAGTTGATTTGCGCGAGCTGCAGTAATCGCAGCCCAAGTTTCAGGAAGTAAAACCAGCAAGGCGATCACAATACCAACTGCTGCACGCGGAGCATTCATTGCGGTAACTCCGGCTTCAATCGCCGGGCTGAGTGATTTAGCTAACCCAATCACGGCACCTAAACTTAAAAATAGACAAATAAAACTCATTATAGTTCTACGTAGTGAAGGTGTCGGAGAACCTTCAGCGTCTTCACTTGGAACTTCAGTCACTTCAAAATAATCTTTATGGGTTTTAGTTTGAAAATAAACTAAGAGCGCATACAAAATCAAACAGGCACCGGATACAAAAATTAATTGCCCAGTACTATAGGTAGATGCTGCCGTTGAAGTCGTGTAATTAGGAATTACCATCGTAATACCTGCTAACACCGCTAAGATTGCTAAAAGTGAACTTGCACCTTGCACATGAAAATCTAATTCGCGAAAGCGCAGACCACCTAGTAATAAACAAACTCCGACAATCCCGTTAGTGACAATAATCACCGCCGAAAAAACTGTATCACGCGCAACGATAGCTGAATCTGGCGTATCATTGGTCATTAAAGAAACTATTAATCCAACTTCAATCACCGTTACTGAAAGAGCTAAAATAAGTGCCCCCAAAGAAGGACCAACTCTTAAAGCAATAACTTCTGCGTGATGAACGGACGCCATGACCGCCACACCTAAAAAACCGATCGCTATAGTTAATAAAAGCGGAGACGCTGTTCCTAAAGAATAAACCACTAGCATGATAATGACCGATGCGATTGATAATAAGTGGGTCATATCAAAAAGGAGTTTATTTTTTTTAGTCACGCGTAAGCCTTCCGGTTAAATACTGATCAGGAGAAAAAGTCTTATGTTTCACGTTTTTAAGCACAAGCTTTTGCGCCAAAGCAGGAATCGAAAAATATTTCGACCAGGATAAACCTTCACCCGAACCGATAATTACCGGCGCGGTAAAGACATGTAAGCGATCAATCAACCCCGCGGTTAAAAAGCTAGAGTATGTTCTAGCACCGCCTTCGACGAAGACTGATTTGATTTTTAGATTCCATAATTGATTTAATAAATCATTTAAGTCTGTGAACTTTAATGTTTGATAATCAGTAATAACATCTTTTTGTAGGGCAAAGATGATTTTATCTTTTTTGTGTAAATCTAAAAATTTATATGATTTTTTAGATCGGAGGATTTTTCCTTCAGGATCAATCACAATTAAAAAGTTTTCTTTTTGGATTTGCGGATGACGTACATTTAATGATGGATTATCAGTTTCAATGGTATTACGACCGACGATCACACCATCATACCAAGCTCGTAGTTCATGTACGAATTCACGTGAGCCTTCAGAAGTAATCCATTTACTTTCGCCATTGGCTAAAGCAATTTGGCCATCTAAGCTTTGTGCAACCTTAACCGCAACAAAAGTTTTCTTCTCTATGAAATTTTTTAAAAATACTTCGCACGTATCTTCAAGATCGGCTTTTAATTCTCCGTCGTACTCTAAACAACTAATGCCCGCAGTACGAATAATTTGTGCGCCTTGACCTGCAACTAGCGGGTTCGGATCTTCTAAACCAAAGACCACACGCTTGAGTGGCATTTGCGCTAAGGCTTTCGCACACGACGGAGTTTTTCCTTCATGCGCGCAAGGTTCCAACGTTACAAACACTTGTGCGTTGTGAAGCTCGTGCTCTGTTAATTTTCGGTAAGCATCGACTTCAGCATGAGGCTCACCGTATTTATGGTGATAACCACTGCATAAGAATTTATTATTTTCATTCAGAATTACACAACCAACTAATGGGTTTGGAGACACAAAAGGCGCACCTTTGTACGCCTCTTGAATCGCAAGCTTCATAGCTTGTTCGTCAGATAAAAAATCACCTTTATGAAAAGCTATTTTTTCATCCATGACTGCCAGTACGAATTCACTTCTGTTTTTTCGATGTAGGGATCAACTTGTAACGGGCGCTGTGTATCAATCATAACCGCCACTTCATCAGTGATTGTTTTTGGATTAGCCGCAGCTGCAGCAAATGCTTTTGGATGTGGTCCATGCGGCATTCCTGCCGGATGAAAAGTCATCATGTTGGCATGTAAGTTATCACGGCTAAAGAAATTACCAGCGTGATAGAATAGCACTTCATCGTAATCAATATTTTGGTGATAGAACGGAACTTTAAGCGCGTCTTTATCAGTTTCGATAAGGCGAGGTAAGAACGTACAAACCACAAAACCATTCGCCGCAAAAGTTGTATGCGTTGAAGGAGGTAAATGCACACGATGAGACATCATCGGCATCATATCATCGATGTGTAATGTGAATGGAAAGTAATCCCCTTTCCACGCCACAGTGTCGTACACGCATTGATCATAAGTAAATTTAGTGACCGCACCTGCACGACGAATATTGATTTCTAAGGATTCAATGTTGTTATCTTTTTTGTATTGATACAATTCTTCTAAGTTTGGTTTGCCAAGCGCTGCAAGATCGTAGAACGCATTACGTCCGACCATGCCGCGATCAGGTTCACGGTACATTCCTACTAAAGATTCGATAATTAAAAATTGAGTGTCTTCGTCAAAGATAATCGTGTGGTGTAGAGATTTTGGAATGCTAACATAGCTTCCAACTTTAAATTTTAACAGTCCGTACTCAGTTAAAACTTTTCCAGAACCCGTGTGCACGAAATAGAGTGTTTCGCCGTCAACGTTTCTTAAAGCCGGAAGAACAGTTTTACCTTTTGATAGATCAGTTTTTTTATTCCACTGAGAGTAAATCACAACGTCGTTGTTAAATAACAAACGATTCCATTTACCAATGTCGTATTGGCAAGGAACTAGATCATACAAGTGAGGCTTTAGCGGCCCTTCGATACTTGTCCAACGCGTCGGCGCTTTATCTTTTAGTAAATGCGAAACTGGTCCGTAAAAACCTTTACGGCCATGTTCTTCTTCGAATTGACCTTCAGGAATTCCCTTATGGCCTTGTGTATGGTTTTTACCTTGTGAATATTGATGCATTATAAATACCCTCTGGCACGTTGGTCAGCTTCGATCGCGTCGAATAAGGCTTGGAAATTTCCGTTACCAAATCCGTCGTGACCTTTACGTTGAATCACTTCAAAGAAAACCGGGCCGATGACATTTTTAGTAAAGATCTGCAATAAATAACCATCATGATCGCCATCAACTAAGATCGCATTTTTTTCTAAACGCGCGATATCTTCTGAAACCATTGGAAGACGTTCTTTTAACATTCCGTAATACGTGTGAGGCGGAGCGCTTAAGAACTCCATTTCATTTTTACGTAAGTCTTCTAACGTCGGAACGATATCATCAGTGATCATCGCGATATGTTGAATGCCTGAACCTTTATATTCATCTAAGTACTCCTGAATTTGCGACTTAGTATCTTGAGGCTCATTGATCGGTACCGAAAATAATGAACATGGTGAGCGCATCACTTTCGAAATTAAACCTGTTGATTTGCCTTTGATATCGAAATAACGGGCTTCACGAAAGTTAAAAACTTTTTCGTAGAAATCACACCATTTCTGCATTTCACCTTTAGGAACGTTGTTCGTGAAATGATCGACAATTTTCATTCCTAGACCTTTAGGGCGTACGTTGTCGTTATCTTTTAAGCCGAAAATATTTTCATAAAGATTTTTATGATTTTTTTCGTCGATGAAATAAACTAATGAATCACCAATGCCATAAATTGCCGGAAATGGAGTTGCACCGCGATTGGCTTCTGAACCGTCGTAAGCTTTTGCACCGCGAGCTATTGCTGCTTCAAAAGCTTTAGTAGCATCTGCTACGCGAAAGCCAGAAGACACAACGGCTGGTCCGTGAGCTTTTGCGAAATCCATCGCGAAAGTTCCAGACTCTGTGTTTAAAATAAAATTCATGTCGCCTTGGCGAAAAAGTTTGATTTTTTTGCCAGCGATTTGCGCCACTTCAACAAAGCCCATTTTTTTAAATAGATTTTCGAAATGAACAGCGTCAGCGCCTGCGTATTCTAAAAAATCGACGCCATAAAGACCGATCGGATTTTGTTCAGTGATTTTCGCTTTTGACCATTCGATGGTCACAGGAGTTGGAGCAAATGTTACCATTAAAAAACCTCTCTCTTTGATGGAAACGAATCTATCAAAAGGCTTTCGATAGGGTCAAAGATTTTGATAGAAGTTTTGCACCAGAGGATCCACGATAAAAGAGCGCGGATTCCAACGCACAATGTGTAATCCCGAAGCATCTCGAAGCCTCGATAGGGCTACGTAAGCATGACCGGGCTCCCATAAAGCACTTAAATCGCACCACAGCTCATCCAAAGTGGCGCCTTGTGATTTATGAATCGTGGTTGCATAAGCTAAAGTGAGCGGAAACTGTATGACGCTAGCTCTCGCATTACCCTCGGCATCCAGCAAAGAAAAAGTCATTTTTTCAACTTTCACTTCACGGCCGAAGTCTTTTTTAACGACTAAATGCTGATCTTCTTCTCCAACTACAACACCGCGAGTGCCGTTCACCCAGCGTTTTTGCATATCGTTTTTTAAAAACATGACGCGACAACCGATTTTAACCCTTAAAGTTTCAGGCACCGGCGATTGTTTTTTTAAATTCGTCACAAATTTTTCTTCACCGAAGTAAATCGCTTCAAAAGTCATTTCTTTTTCGCTGATTTCTGCGAGTCTTTTTTGATTATAGTTTTCAGACTGTTCACGACGGGGAAATAAACGCGTGCCTGGATGATCTTCATCATGAGGTTTGGTGCGTTCATTTAAAAAATCAGCGACCTTCTGGTTCATCCGCCCATTGCGGATTTCAGCCAAAACATCTAAAAATTCTGAGTCTTGCACCCTCTGATTATGTTTTAAGACGCAAACTTGAAAGCCAGTGGCCTTCCAGACGGGATTTAAAAAACACCAGTCTCTTTTTTGTCCGGTTTTTGTCACTGGCGGAAGCTGACCAAAGTCACCCACCGCGATCATGCGCATTCCGCCCCACGGTAATTTAGAATTTCTAGCTTTTTGTGCTAAAGCTTCAGCAATCATTAAGGCATCGCCGGGAATCATCGAGATTTCATCGATGATGCAGCCTTCAACATTTTTTAAGCGTTTTAATATTTTGTTATCTTTGCTGGCACGCTCAAAAGTGGCATCAGTTCCACCCTCCATAATGCCCAGCCCAAAAAAACTATGAAAAGTTCGGCCGCCAAGAAGCACCGCAGCTGCGCCGGTACTGGCTAAAATCGGCATAATTTTAGGATCTAAATCTTTTGTTAGTTCTTTAACGACAAAGGATTTGCCGCTGCCCGCTCCGCCAGTCAAGAAGACGTTTTCGCCAGATCGCAATAATTCGAGGGCGTGACCCTGTTCTTCTGAAAGTTGGACGCAGTCTGGTTTTTTCATAACACGTATACTAATCCTGTTACGACTTCAGTCAAAACGTAATCTCTTACAGGAAATGTTGTTGCTGCGTGCCTTGGCTAGGCCTATACTGTTTCACCATGGTTTACGAATTTAAACAAAAGCTTACTAACCCTAATTTTGAAAATGTCTTTGATGTCACCGCCGAAGAAGTCAGTAGCAATGCTCAAAATCTGACTTTAATCGATGTGCGCCAACCAGAAGAGTACACTGGAGAACTTGGACACGTTCAAAATGCTCAATTAGTGGTACTAAGCGAGATTCCAGACCAAATTAAAAATATCCCTACCGATAAGCCGGTGGTGTTTATTTGCCGTTCAGGCATGCGCTCTGCTCAGGCCAGTGCCTACGCTCACTCGCTGGGAATCACGAATACCTACAATATGCTGGGTGGCATGTTGTTATGGAACAAACTCTCACTCCCAGTAGAAAACTAACTAATAAAGAAAGTACCTTAATGTCGACAGAAAAAGTTTACGTCAACAGAACCTTGAACCTTAAAAAAATCAAATACATCGGTCTTGATATGGATCACACCTTGGTCCGCTACAACACTGAAAATTTTGAGCGCCTTTCGCACACGACTATTATCGACAAGTTAGTAAGTAAAAAAGGCTACCCTGAAATTGTTAGAAAATTTACTTTTGATTTTAACTTCGCTTTACGCGGATTAGTGATTGATCGCCAACGTGGAAATTTATTAAAATTAAATCGCTACACGGCGATTCGTAATTCTTTTCATGGTTTGAAGCCTTTGGATTATAAAATTCACAGAAAAATGTATCACTCTACGTACATTGATTTATCAAAATCTGACTACTTAGCGGTTGATACAAGTTTTTCTTACTCATTAGCACATGCTTATTCTCAACTAGTTGATTTGAAAGACAGTGATCCAACATTAAAATTACCAGAATATTCGGTCATTGCTGATGATGTTTTAGATGCTTTAGATGAAGCTCACCGCGATGGCTCTTTAAAAGATGCTGTTCGTAAAAATGTTGAACACTACATCATCAAAGATGAAAATGTTGTTCGTGCTTTAGAAAAATATAAAAAACACGGTAAGAAAATTTTTATAGTAACAAATTCTGAATTTCATTATTCAAAATTATTATTAGATTTTGCGATCAATCCATTTTTAAAAGACCACAAATCGTGGGTAGATCTTTTTGAATTCGTGATTACGTTTGCGCAAAAGCCTAAATTCTTCTACGAAGATGCAAGGTTTTTAAGAGTAAATCCAGAAGACGGAACAATGACAAACGTTGAAGGAAAACTGACTCCGGGCGTATACCAAGGCGGAAATGCGAAGAAATTCACCTCAACATTAGATCTTGAAGGCGATGACATCCTTTACATAGGCGATCATATTTACGGTGATATCTTACGATTAAAAAAAGATTGTAACTGGCGCACAGCAATGATCATCGAAGAGCTAGAACACGAGATCAAACAAAACAGAACGGCTGAGCCGTTAATGGAAGAAATTGATTCTTTAATGAAACAAAAAGAACCGTTAGAAGACCATTTAACTGATCTTATGACCCAAAAATATGAGCGTTTAACAAAAGTTGATGAGACTAAAATCGATCAGTTACAAAAAGGCATCGGCGATTTTGATACTCAGATCAGCCAGTTAATTAAAAAACAGCAAGCCTTATACAACCCTAACTGGGGTCAGTTAATGCGCGCTGGAAACGAAGAAAGTTATTTTGCATATCAAATGGAACGTTATGCCTGCGTCTACATGAGTAAGGTGCAAGATCTTTTCGATCTATCACCAAGAACTTATTTTAGAGCACCACGACGTCCACTTAGTCACGAAGTCGAATAAAGGTAGGCCGTCCCTTTTTCGGGAGCGGCAAGTCAAAGTTGAATTTTTAAAACAAATAAAAGTCGTGTTTTAGGCACGCGGAAAGAATCACCATGAAAAAAACAATCACTCTAGTCATTACTGCTGCAGCTTTAGTATTAACAAGCTGTGCTTCTGAAAATAAAAACACTGCAAAAGGTGCTGGTATCGGTGCTCTTGCGGGTGCTGCCGTTGGCGCTATCATTGGTCACCAAACTGGTAACCGTGCACAAGGCGCTGCCGCTGGCGCATTACTTGGTGCTGGTATCGGTGGATACGCTGGCCGCCGTATGGATCAACAAGCTAAAGAATTAGAAAAAATCGCCGAAACTAAGCGTACCGAACAAGGTTTAGTGACTAAATTAAAAAGCGACATCTTATTTGAAACTGGTAAAGCTGAATTAAAGCCTGTAGCTAAAAGTAATCTTAAAGAGATGGCTACAATCATGAAAAAATACCCAGAAAATGTTTTAGCCGTTAAAGGTTACACAGACGCAACTGGTACAGATAAAACTAACCAATCTCTTTCGCAAAAACGTGCTGACGCTGTAAAAAAAGAATTAACAGCTAATGGTATTGCAACAACGACAGTTTCTACTCAAGGTTTAGGCCCTGCTAACCCAGTAGCTGATAACACTTCTGCTGACGGCCGCAAACAAAACCGCCGCGTAGAAATCGAAGTAACAGTCGACGAATCAAAAATTCCCGCTGAGAAAAAATAGGTAGGCCGTCCCTTTTTCGGGAGCAACGAGTCATATAAAAAAACCCACGCTTTAGACGTGGGTTTTTTTTATATTTAAAATTTAAAAATAAATTATGAGCAAGTTTTAGTAACCACGATCACTTCGCGGTTTTCACCTAAAGTCTTTTTAATCGTGCTTTGTAAGCTTGAACCATCTTTAGTCTCAAGCGTGAACCAAATGCCGAAAACCCCATTGAATGACGTAAAATCCATATCAATAGTTGATGAATTTTGCACTTTTACTGTAGGTGCTAACTCAAAACGGCCTTTGATTTCGATCGCTTCTAAAAACTTATCGATTTTATTGTTGGCGTTATAATTATCAGCTCTGATTTCGACACCACAGATTTGTGAATAATCTGGACCTGGGTAAGAAACGCTTAATCCTAAAACGCTATCTTCTACCTTCTGTAAATCAATGACTGATACGTTTGATAATAAAACCTGTTTATGCGCAGCGGCCTGGGCGACAATACCTGCACCACCGAAGAAAATAAGTGTCGCTAATGTTAATTCTTTCATAGAAATCTCCTTGTCGTATGATTTCTATCGCAGATTTAAGCATTAACATAATGAATAAAAACTAACTCATGATAAGTTTTATTTATGATTCGTCTCGTAAACGCTATCGGCCAACTAAGATCATATAGTCTTTTTCGCCCGTTACATCCATAAGCCCTAGGCGCGGCATCGGGTCATTTTTTAGTTTTTCTAAATCAATTCGGCGGCGAATGCTGCGCGCTTTATTAACCAAGGCACAGGCCCATGGAGATGTTCCAGTTTTATCTTCAGTGTCACATTTAAATAAAGTGAAACGCTCATCTTCTAGCGTTGAAGGAAAAAACCCTAACGAAAAAGCTAACGGTTGATCTTGCGCGATTTCTTTAACGCGAGCCTGTGGGTTAATTGAAATTAAATTCGTCGAATAAATAGCGGCAGTGATGACTAAGGTTTTTTTATCTTTGTTTACTTTAATTAATTCAGCGGCTTCAGAGACATTTTCTTTTAATGCAATCACATGAGTCATTGCTAAAGATTTTTTTTGTTCTTCAGACAGCATTAATTCTTTATCTACAATGACAACATCAAAAGTACCGTTCAATTTTTCAATCTGTTGTTTTAGTAAGATTGTTAAATCAAGTTGGTTTGCTTTTTCAGGCTCATAACCGATCCAGAAATATTTATTTTTTGTGATTTCTAAATGCAGACTCTTTTCAATCGAGGCCACAAAATCGGTATTGTCTTTGAAGTAACTTAATTTAATTTTCGGTAAAGCTTTTGGCGAACTATCCGCAGTAAAATACATCACAGCTGCCGCCGCAATGACGACCAAGAATATCGTAAATAGTATTGGTCGATAATTAGGCTTTTGTTTTTGCATAGTGCGGTAGTCCTTTTATGTATTCGTATTAAACGCTTTTGAGCAAAATACTCTATTGCGTTTAAAAGAAAAAGTGTTATGTTTCAGGCATAGAGCATAGACTCTATATTAGGTGTTTTAAGCTTTATGTATTTAATTGGACTTGATCGAAAGTTAGATAATCGACAGGTACCGGAGAAAATATGGAAAACAAAAGCCACACAGAGGCTTCAAATATAATCATCATTGGCCATGGCCGAATTGCGAAGCATCTGATTCATTGGTGTTCGCTATTACAAAAAAACCCTCGTGTTTGGCATAGAGCTGATAACGGCCATACTGAAGTAAATTCACTCAATTTACAAAACATCGATTATATTTGGTTAGCCATTAGTGATAACGCCTTAGTTTCTTTTTACGAAGAATCACTCAAGCCAATCCTATCTGGCCAAAAAGTTGTGCACTTTAGCGGGACTGTGCATCACCCCGAAATGATATCGGCTCATCCGTTAATGACATTTTCTCACGAGCTTTATGATCTAACGACTTACAATAAAATTTATTTTGGCCTAACCGGAGCCGACTCTTTATCTGAAGCTTTGCCTGGTTTATCTAATCCCTTCTTTAAAATAGCGGCCTCAGATAAACCTCTTTATCACGCTCTGTGCGTAGCCGCAGGCAATTTACCACAATTGTTATGGAGTGAAACACAAGCTCAATTTGTGGATTTAAAAATCCCACAAGAGGCCGTGAAAAATTATGTGCAACAAAGTTTAACTAATTTTTTCAAACAAGGTTCTGCCGCTGTGACGGGCCCTATCGTGCGTAACGATACTGTAACGATTGCAAAAAACCTTTCAGCTTTAGAAAAAGTAAATTGGAAACTTAAAAATATTTACCTAAGTTTTTTAAAAGGATAATGCCATGAAAACAATTCTGGATTTCGCGAATAAAAAAAGAAAAAAAGAAAAATTTTCGATGGTCACATGTTATGACTTTGGTTTTGCTAAAATTGTAGCTGAATCAAAAGTCGATACGATCTTAGTCGGAGATTCTTTAGCGCAAGTTATCCACGGATTTCCCAACACGCTTCATGCAACCATTGAAATGATGGCGCTTCATACGGCCGCTGTCGCTCGCGGTGCAGGCAATAAATTTATCGTAGCTGATATGCCTTTCATGTCGACGCGCAAAGGTTTAGAAACCGCGATGAATGATGTGCAAAAATTATTGGTGGCTGGCGCCCACGCGGTAAAAATTGAAAATGCAGATGGCCATGCTGAATTAATTAAACACATTGTTGAATCAGGCGTGCCTGTGATGGGCCATTTAGGTTTAACCCCACAATCGATTCATCAATTAGGTGGCCCTAAAATTCAAGGCAGATCTCAATCCAGTGCAGAAAAATTATTAAATGATGCTTTCATCATGGAGCAAGCTGGTTGTTTTTCGTTAGTGCTTGAATGTATTCCGACCGTGTTAGCTGGCAAGGTAACTGAGAGTTTAAAAATTCCAACAATTGGAATTGGTGCTGGCATTGAAACTGACGGCCAAGTTCTAGTGCTAAACGATATGTTAGGCATGAATCCTGATTTTAGCCCCAAGTTTTTAAAAAAGTTTGGCCAAGGCCACGAACACACTTTAACGGCATTAAACCAATACGCCACTGAAGTGAGTGATAAATCGTTTCCGAAACTAGAAAATGGGTATGAGTAAATGAAGCAAACCAAAGTGATCGAACGTCCGCAAGATTTAATCGAGTACCGTAAAAAGTATTCTTCGATTGGTTTTGTACCAACGATGGGTGCTTTACATGCAGGCCACGCAAGCCTTATGCGACAAGCAAGTTCTGAGAATGAACTGACAATCGCCAGTATTTTTGTGAACCCAACTCAGTTTAACAACACGACCGATTTAGAAAAATATCCAAAAACTTTCGAAAGCGATTTAAAAATCGCTTCTGAAAATAGCGTAGATATTTTGTTTTTTCCACAATACGCAGACATTTATCCCGATGCTTACCGTTTTAAAGTTTCAGAAAATGATTTTGCAACAAAACTTTGCGGTGCTCACCGCCCAGGACATTTTGATGGCGTATTAACTGTTGTTCTTAAATTATTACAAATTACTGGGTGCACTAAAGCTTATTTTGGCCTTAAAGATTACCAGCAATATAAATTAATCAGTGATATGGCGAAAAGTTTATTTTTATCTACTGAGATTATCGGTTTACCAACAGTGCGCGAAGCTTCAGGTTTAGCAATGAGTTCGCGCAATATGCGCCTATCATCTGAAGGTAAAGATAAAGCCAGTTTGATCTATAAAACGATTATCCAAAAAATAACTGCGCAGAACGCTCGTGAAATTTTAACAACGAATGGTTTTACGGTCGATTATTTAGAAGATATTGCAGATCGCAGATATGTGGCCGCAAGTTTAGAAGGGATTAGGTTGATTGATAATGTTAAAATCTAACACAAACCCGAAATTATTATTTATTCTGACTGGTTCAATTGCTTTATACAAAGTGATGAATGTTCTTAGTCATTTTAAAAAATTAAATTATCAAATTAAAGTCGTGGCCACAGAATCCGCATTAAAGTTTGTCGGTGTCTCTACTATTGAAGGCTTAACTTCTGAAAAAGTGCACGTTGATCTTTACGCTAACGGATCAAATATGGATCATATCCATTTAATTCGTTGGGCTGACGCCATCATCGCCGCTCCAGCGACGGCGAATTACATTAACAAATTAGCTATCGGCGTTGCCGATGATTTAGCTTCAACTTTATTCTTAGCTCATGATTTTACTAAGCCGTTTGCGGTGTTTCCGGCAATGAATACTAAAATGTATCAGCACCCGTCGACGCAAAAATCGATCGCCCAGTTAAAATCGTGGGGTGTTGATATTTTAGAATCAGCTTCTGGAGTTTTAGCATGTGGCGAAATTGGTATTGGCCGTTTACTTGAACCTGAGCAAATGATTACAGCGATTGAAAATTTACAATTACCTACGCACGTGACAAAACCAACCGCAGCTCCTTTCACAAAAGCTAAAAATATTTTAATTTCTTCTGGTGGCACACAAGAGCCCATTGATGATATTCGCGTGATCACGAATAAAAGCAGCGGTAAAACGGCGGCTAGCATTGCCGACCAGTTTATCGCCAACGGCTTTGCCGTAACTTACTTAGCTGCAGAAACGGCGAAATTACCAACGTTAGAGTGCGAAGTGGTTACTTACAGAAGCTTTCAAAGTTTAGAAAAAAAATTACGCGAACTTTTACCAAAAGAATATGCAACATTTATTCACGCAGCCGCAGTGAGCGATTATTCAGTGATCCCGACCGAAGGTAAAATTAATTCTGATAGTGAAGAATTAACGATTAAACTTAAACGTAATCCCAAATTGATCGATTTAGTTAAAAAATTAAGTCCATCCACAAAATTAGTCGGTTTTAAATTAACGTCTACAACCGATGAAAAATTAGTGTCTGATAAGATCACTAAACTTTTTGAAAATTCAAAATGTGATATTGTCATTCATAACGACTGGTTAGCAGTGAGCTCGGATAAACACGTATTTAACATGCACAGTAAAACTAACGCTGTAAAAACAAACTTAACCCTTGATGATCTTGCACAAGAACTCATTACGGAGGAACTATGATCTTATCTTTAGATGTTGGTAACACCCAAATTTATGGCGGAGTCTTTGACGCCGATAAAATGCTGATTTCTTTTCGTAAAAACTCAAAATCAGGTTCGTCATCAGACGAAGTCGGTATTTTCTTACGAACTGTAATAAAAGAAAATGGACTTGATCCAAAAAAAATCGAAAAAATCGTCTTATGCTCGGTGGTTCCTGAAGTGATTTATTCACTAAAAGGCGCTTGCCAAAAATATTTCGGAATCAACCCATTCATTTTACAAGCCGGTGTTAAAACGGGTTTAAAAATTAAATACCGCAATCCTCTTGAAGTTGGTGCTGATCGTATTGCCAATGCAGTAGCTGCTACCCAAATGCATCCGCAAAGAAATCTTGTGATCGTTGATCTAGGTACAGCCACTACATTTTGTGCGGTGACGGCAGACCGTGATTATTTAGGCGGGTCAATCATCGCTGGCCTTAAGTTAAGCATGGAAGCTTTAGAAGCAAAAACTGCGAAGCTTCCCTCTGTAGAGATCGTGTCACGCACTGAAGCTTTGGGCCTATCGACGGTTGAAAGTTTACAGTCAGGGCTTTATTACGGCCATTTAGGGGCCATGCGCGAGATCATCAATAAGATTTCGCAAGAATGTTTTAAAGGCGAAAAACCATTTGTGATCGGCACAGGCGGTTTTTCATCGTTATTTGAAAAAGAGAAAATATTTGATCTCATAGCTCCAGATCTAGTATTAAAAGGCAACCTGATCGCATTAGAAAGAAATACGTAAAAAGGAACAGCACATGAAAATCGATATGATGTATTCAAAAATTCACCGCGCGACAGTAACAGGCGCTGACCTAATGTATGAAGGTTCAGTTTCAATTGATACTGCTTTACTAAAAAAAGCAAAAATGTACCTAAATCAAAAAGTAGATATCGTAAATTGCAACAACGGCGCAAGATTCAGCACCTACATCATCGCCGGCAAAAAAGGCGAAATATGCCTTAACGGAGCCGCCGCAAGATTAGTACAAAAAGGCGATAAAGTCATCATTATCACCTACGCTTCAATAGATTTAGAAAAAGCAGAAAAACACAAACCCACAGTAGTGTTCGTAAACGAAAAAAACCAATTCGTCGAAAAAAAGAAACAAGAAAAACGCGCTACGAAAAGTAAGTACTAGGTAAAAGTTCCCTTTTTGATATGTGCCGCTTCCCAAAAAGTAACGGCCTACCCTTTTTCGCCGCGAAATCCCGACATGAGTAGTTTATCTAAGATTCGTGTCGGCATAAATTTAGCAATCAACGATATTAGACAAATATTTTTTCCAACCAAATAATAAATTTTAGGATTTTTACTCTCAATAGCATCCATCATACGATCGATCACAATTTCAACTGCAATTGCGTTTTTCTCTGTGGATTCTACACCCGAGCGCAAAGATTGAACTTGCTTTCCGTAAACTGCGCGCATCTCATCGCTCATTTTGGTTTCTAATTGCTCACCATGTGCCAGTGACTTTGACCAGATTTTCGTTTTCGTAGGACCTGGTTCAATCAAAATGACTTTCACGCCTAATTGTATAAGTTCGCGGCGTAAACTATCAGATAAAGCTCTTAGCGCAAATTTAGAAGTGCTGTAGGGAGCTAAAAATGGAGCTGCGATACGTCCACTAATTGAACCGACATTAACAATTCGACCTTTAGATTTTCTAATCAGAGGTAAAAATTTTTGAATAAATCTAATTGGTCCAAATAAGTTCACTTCATATAAATTGCGCCATTCATCCATTGGTAGTGATTCTACTGGACTACCGATAGCGATACCTGCGTTATTTACTAACACAAATTCTTTCGATGAATCAAAAGCTGAATTTATATTATTAAAAATTTGATCTAAATCTGAGGGATTTGTCATATCGAGTTTCACGATCGTCAAAAGATTGGGATATTTATTTTGCAGCGATTGCATCACTTCAGGTTTGCGAACTGCAGCCCAAACACGATGACCTTTTTCACATAAAGCTTGCACTAAGCTATAGCCAATACCACCACTAGCGCCAGTCACGAGTACTTGTTTCATTTTGAGACTCCATTCTACCTGTCGAAACTATTATAAGCTTATGCCAATAATAGTCTTAGACTCAAAAACTCTTTATCATAGCTATTACAATAGTTATTCGCTGGCATGTCAGTTGCTTTTTTAAGTTTACGGATTATGGTGTTAAAAAGAATAGTTCTCATTTTAAGTTTACTTTTATGGTCGCTAAGCGCATTAGCCAGCCCTGTTGGGATGTGCTCGGGACTATTTGTTTCTGACACTGAATTTTTAAATCAACAGATGTCACAACATTATCCCCATTTAAAATTTGTTGTCGAAAATCCTGATGTATTCGTTGCTAAGATGCGCGAACGCTTTAATGAACAAAAAATCAAAACACCGAATGATCCCTACATGTTCGATTATTCTGAACTTGGAATGCCGCTGGTTAAAGACCTTGTGAAAGATCTAGATACCTGGAAAGCAGAACTTGATGTTAAAATTTCAAAACAGTCTTTAAATAAAGACCTTTTCAGCAGACACCAAGTAAAAGAGATGCAAATTTTATCAGATTACTCGACAGCCTTATCTAAAGAGGCCGCAGGATATTTACTAACCGGCAAAGTCACTTATAAACAAATTATCGAGTTTGCATATTTCTACGCGCGTATGCGCGGCTCACTCGAAGCCAGAACTCAGACACCACTTTTACGTTTATACTTGTTTATCGATAGAACAATTCTAAATGGTCACCACCCAAAAAGCGCAGCCCAAGAGTACAATCATTATCTAAAACGAAGGTTCTCTGTCTTTACTGGCAAAGGCTTTTCTCCAGGCTTTCGTGAAGCAGCGGCTCCCTTTGCAAAAGCGTCATTTAATCCAGAGAAATTGGAAACTGTTTGGATTCCTACCAATGCTCCTTTAGAGCGAAATATTTTTATGCGCTTACTTAGTCGTGATATTAATTTTATCGGCGTAACTAATACGCCAATATTGGCTGATGGTATTTTACGACCTTCTTCTGATTTTTGGGCTCACGATGCTCGTCATGAGTCTGTTAAATTCTTTTTACTAAAAAATTATAAATTAAAAAAAGAACTTACACAGAATCAAGCTGAGCAATTAAGTATTAATATTGATAAGTGGTTAGTAGAGCTAAATCACGAAGTGGCTAATGTCGAAAATAAAGAATTACGTGGCGCGATTGAATTATTAATATTTAGTTATCACCATGACCGCGGTTTTCCATTAATTCCATCAGTCTATTTAACACCAAATAAACAGGTATTTTATACGATTGTACTATATGCAATGCAAAAAACCGCCGGCGAGGAAGTTCAGTTTAGCAATCCTTCTCAAAATCTTAAAGCTGCAAATATTTGGTTAAAAGACTTTTGGCTTAAGCGTGTCGGCGAAGAAAAGGCCTTCCTCGACAAACTTGAAGAGTAGTAACTAGCGACGTACCGACACAGGCTGCAAATACAACCCACCAGATTTAATTAAAATATTCCAAGTCTTTTTCATTGATTCGATTTCATGGCGCAATAACTCCATCTCAAACTTAAGCTGGGCAATCTTCTCATCATAATTCTTCTGGCAGCTCAAACGGTATTCGGCCTTAGTCTTATCAAATTTAATTTGCGCTTCTACGATTTTAGCTGAAAGTGGTTCAAGCTTTTCTTTGTAGAATTGAGAATTCTGAAAATTTTCAGATTCGGCTTCTAATTTTGCTCTTAAAATTTCAGAGAACTGAACTGTTTTGAGTTTTCTGGCTAAACCCATTAACGAAGCTAACTGGATAGACCATTTAGTTGGATCCCAATGGTACCATTTGATGCCGTTACGATAGTCGAATTGAAACTTGTGATGAAAGTTATGGTAACCTTCGCCATGAGTTAAAAACGCCATGATAATTGAATCTTTCGCTGTTAGATCTTTTGAGTACGGAGTATTACCTAATGTGTGTGCCAATGAATTAATAAAGAACGTTGATTGCTGAGTTAAGAAAATTCTGATTCCCCCAGCGATCACTAACCCTAAAAGCGCATTTCCTAAAATCGCACCAACAACCAAAGGCATCATGTAGCCAACGCCAACGGCCCAGATCATGTAATAGTCGTGTTGCATTTTAACTAATTTATTTTTTTCTAAATCAGGAGCTTGAATCGGAAGACTCACTGAATCGTGCAACATCATCCAACCCATATGAGCATAGAAAAAACCTCTTTTGATTGAATACGGATCTTTATCGGTATCTTCAAAACGATGATGAGTACGGTGATCACTTGACCATTTTAAACATGAACCTTGAAAGGCTCCCGCGCCAATTAAAAGTAAAATAGCTTCTAAAATGGGGTGAGCTTCATAAGATTTATGTGAAAATAAACGATGGTAACCCATCGTGATACTTAAGTTCGTTGCGATAGCGAAAATTAAACCGAATAACGTGATCCAACCAATGTGGCCAGCTGTGTAGCTATTAGAAAAAACAAGATATAACACCAGGGTCACGATTGAGATAATCGGATTGAGCACTAAAAATAGGGTCACCGACCAGCAGATTTTTTTTAGATTATTTGTCATGAATCTAATGCTAACCGTTTTTAAGTGGATAGTTTAGTGAAATTTCCTTTAACCCTGTCAGGATTTGTATATCTAATTTTGTTTCTGTGGAACCTCAACTCTAAAAAACTCAATCGCGTCTATAACCGCTTTAGGCTTATAAAATTGATACTTTTCATTCCACTGAACGTCCTGCCAACCTAGCAGCTGAAACTCACGCTGCGTAACATCCCGATTTTGGACAAGTTCAAAAAAGTTTTTGATGTGCTGAAGTTCGTTAAGACGTTGCTGCAATGAAGGCAAATGAAACTGAATGAAAGCTAATTGAGACTCGATTTTGGTAAACTCTTGAGCACCGTACTTTAAAAGCATGTCAAAAGCGTAGCTTTTTTGGCTATCACAACCCTTAATCATCAATAACTTTTCAGAACTTGCGGTAAATTGACCGATTTCGATTTCTTTTAAAATCGGGCAAGCAAAAAACACGTGCTGGCGAATTTTCACCAGATCAAAAATCTTGAGCGAAAGACCGCTGCGAGAAGGCAGAATCCAAATCTGATCCTGGTCTTTAACCGCAATTTGTAAATTCAAATTCTGCCTAGCTGCAGCTTCTAGAGATTTAAACAATGGCGACGAAGGCTCTAAGTGATCAGGAAATTCAACCAATACATCAAAATACGCTTCAGCAAATGAATCTGAAACCCCGTGATTTTGTAAGTACTGATTAAGTCGTGCGATAAACCGGCGCTGCGGATAACTAGCCTCTTGTTTTAAACTAAACTGATCCGTAAAAACTTTAAGAATACTTAATCCTTCTTTTAAAGAATTATCCTGGTCTAATAAAAACTCGATCGCTTTTTCTGAATCCACAGAACGCTCAGCCACTAATTGGGGAATCTCTTGTAAAAAATTATTCTGTTCGCTGTAACTTAAAGAATCATAAGCCGCCACTAAACTTGAAGTTAGAAGTGGGCGTAAGCTCATCGTTAAAAGTTGTTTTCGGTTATGACCTAACTCATCAAGACTAGCACAGCGTTGAAAATCTTCTGAACTTCTCCACGCCGATTCACAGTACACATCTAAATTTTGTAAAACCTGGGGCCATTTCGCTAAATGTAATTCAGGATATAGCTGTGTCACAGGATCTTGGCGGTCAATTTGACCGAATGTCGCGTAATAAATTAAATCCGCTAACGACTCGTCAAATAATTTTAGTTTTTCATCTTGGTTTTTAGAACTCTGTAACCACAGACGAATTAGAGCTTGCTCTAGATGCCCTTTAGCTAATGTTAAATTTTTGCCGATACGAATTTGATTTTTGTCGACCTGAAAAATCAAAGGATTTGCTTCATCGATCACTAAATTCACACTGGCTTTGCCTGGGCTAATAGGCTCGATACGATTTAACACCAGAGAAAGTTGATTTAATCGGGGCTCTAATAGTTCAGTATAATAGTTAAGATTTTCTGAGTATTCGGCTGAACGGTGTTTTGCGCAGGCATAAACTGATGCGACCTTTTCTGATGAAACCACGTCTAACTTATCAACGAGTGTGGAATCAATACAGGGATATTGCTTACTCATCTGCAATAGCGCCAGAAAAGATAAGTAAAATCCAATAGTTAGAACAACGTATAAACCTTGCTTCATAACTAGTTGTTAAAAGCAAAACAAAGACCAAATAGCTAAAAGCCGCTCACTAAAGCTAGTCTTATTTAGGGCTATGTAATACGATACTTACATTAATGTTAACTAAGAGTTATAAATTCGCCAATACTGAGTGGTCCGAGCCTTTTGATCCGTCAATGGATTCAGAAAACACCATGATATTGGTCTTCTTCGAATCAACCTTGGTCATTGATCAACATTTAAAAAACATCAAAGACGTTTACCCAAAAAGTAAAATTATAGGCTCTTCAACTTCTGGCGAAATACAAAATGGCGAAATACACGATAATTCGATTGTCTGTGTAGTCACAAAATTTGAACAGACGCGCTTAAAATTAGTTTCTAGCCCGATTAATTTTACGACCTCGGCGCAAGTCGGCCGAACTATTTCTGAAGCACTGGCTTCACCTGAGTTAAAAAATATTTTACTTTTCACTGAAGGTTTAAGTATTGATGGTTCTGTGCTTATTAAAGAGATGCATCAAACTTTACTTGAAAAAAATATTAACGTCCCAATCAGTGGCGGCTTAGCTGGTGATGGCAGTCGTTTTGTGAATACCTTTGTGATCTTTGGCACCGAAGTCAAAACTCATCATGCGGTGGCTTTAGGTTTTTACGGTGAACATATTCAAGTTTTTGCTGGTACCGGCACAGGTTGGGATCCCTTTGGCCCGCCTCGTGTTGTGACGAAAGCCGACTGTAATACCGTTTTTGAAATCGATGGCATTCCTGCTTTAACACTTTACCGCCAATACTTAAAAGAAGATGCCACAAATCTTCCGCTATCAGGTGTACTGTTTCCTTTAGGTGTTTCGTTGGGAAAAAACGAAAATATCGTAAGATCAGTGGCACGAATTGATGAAGCTAATAACGCGCTAATTTTTGCTAGCCGTATTCCTGAAAATACCAAAGTGCAATTGATGCACAGTAATGTCATAAAGCTTATCGAAGCCGCCGAGCATGCCTTAGACAATTGCACGCTTGATTTTACCAACGGTGCACCGACATTGGCTTTGATCGTCAGTTGTATCGGTCGTCGTATGATCATGGGGCAAAAAACCGAAGATGAAATTGAAATTATCAAAGATCGTTTGCCAGTTCATGCTGAAATTTGTGGATTTTATTCTTACGGAGAATTTGCACCAACAGCTAACAAAAAAAACGAATTACATAACCAAACAATGACTTTGATTATTTTTCAAGAAAGGTCTTAAGTGAATTCGAAAATGCTTCAGCGACAATTAAAGAAGCTTAACTTCAGCGAAACCGCTGGGCCTGCGACTAATCAAGAATGGCAAGAGCTGGTAAAATTAATCGACGTCACTTACAACGAATACGAAAATCACTTATATCGTTCACACAATACCTTGAATGTGGCGACTGACGAATTACAACGACTCTACACTGAGCTTGAGTCTAAATCGTCGCTGAAAATTCAATCTTTAGATTCAAAATTACAAAATATCATGAGCACAGCCCCATGTATTATCATGTGGATCGACAACCAGGGTCATATTGAAGGCTGTAATGAGTATTTTCGTCAGCTAATGAAATTTAATGATTCTTTAGATGATAAAAAGATTTCTTTAAGCGATTTGAATTTGCAGAACATGCAAGAAAAAGCCAGCGAATTTATTAAATCTTCTGCAAATCAGATAAGTTTCATCACACAAATTGCTGATCTTTATTTTAAAATTACTTTAAATAAAATGAGTGGCAAAAATAAAATTTCAATTTTGGGATTTGATGTTACCGAAGACATTAATAAGCAAAACACCATTAATCAGATTCAGGCTAAAGCCGTACAAACCTCAAAATTGGCCGTGTTAGGTGAATTAGCTGCTGGAGTTGCTCACGAAATTAATAATCCCTTGATGATTTTAACTTCGATAGCCTTTGTGGTGCAAAAACACATCGAACAAAATAAATATGATCAACTTCCTGAAAAGCTAGAAAAGATTCAAACCACGATTACCCGTATTAGCCGCATCGTGAATGGTCTTCGCACTTACGCACGTGATGGCGAAAATGATCCAATGATGCCCGTCAATTTAGCTGATGTTATTTTAGAATCACTAGAATTATGTGTTGAGAGTATTCGTTATCAAAATATTGAAGTCACTTTTGACAATCAAATGAGTGTTCCGGCAATTGTTAATTGTCGTGACACCCAAATTTCGCAGGTGATTTTAAATTTAATCAGTAATGCTAAAGATGCTGTGCTTCAATTAAAAGAAAAATGGATCAAAGTGATCTTAAAACAGCAAGAAAAGAACATCGTTTTACAAGTGATCGATTCAGGCTCTGGAATTTCTTCAGATATTCGTGATCAAATTTTTCAACCCTTCTTCACCACAAAAGATGTCGGCAGCGGAACTGGTTTAGGATTAAGTATTTCAACTGAAATCATTAAAACCCACCAAGGCCGGCTTTTCGTAGACCATAATTTAGCTAACACTTGTTTTACGATTGAATTACCGCTGGCTTAGATCTTTAAAGTACCCACACGGCCTACGCGTGATGATAAGGCATGATTCATCTGTGGCTCTAACCAACGATTGATTTGGCAAAGTTTGTCGATATCAAGACCAGTGACGACACCCATACCATCAAACATATAAACTACATCTTCAGTCGACACGTTACCCGTAGCGCCTTTTGCGTAGGGGCAGCCCCCAAGGCCACCGATGCTTGAATCAAATACGCGCACACCGACTTTGTAGGCTTCTAGAATATTTGCTAACGCTTGGCCGCGGGTATCGTGAAAATGCCCTGCTAATTTTGCAATCGGCACAGCTTTTTTTAATTTTTTAAATAATGAATTAACTTGGCTAACAGTGGCTACACCAATCGTATCGCCAATTGAAATTTCGTAACAGCCCATTTTATAAAGGCGTTTAGCCAGTTCGACAACTTTTTTCTCGGGAACATCACCTTCAAACGGACAACCAAAACACACTGATAAATAACCGCGCACTTTGATTTTATTTTTCTTAGCCATTTTCATAATGGGTTCAAATCGCTTGAAACTTTCTTCAATACTGCAGTTGATATTTTTTTGCGAAAAAGCTTCTGAGCTTGAAGCAAAAATGGCCACTTCTTTAATGCCTGTGGCCAGCGCGCCATTCATGCCCATTTCATTAGGCACTAATACACTTGATTGATATTTTTTTTGATCTGAGTATTTATCTAAAACTAAATCAGTTAATTCTTTAGATACTGCCATTTGCGGCACCCATTTAGCTGATACAAAGGCTCCCACTTCAAAAGTTTTTGTGCCCGCAGCAATCAATTTTTCTAAAAGTTCAAAACGTTGTGATACAGATAAAACAGTGGATTCATTTTGTAATCCATCTCGTAAACCCACTTCAACAATTTTAACGTTAGCTACTTTTGTTTTTGCCACTGACAAAACCCTTTACTTCTGAGTTAGTTTAACAAGAACCGCGCCAACCTGCACTTGGTCATTTACTTTGGCTGATAGGCGTTCAACAGTAGTTTCTAAATCAGATTTTAGTGTGTATTCCATTTTCATGGCTTCCATGACCAATAACGCCTGACCTACAACAACAGCATCGCCCTCTTTAACAAAAACTTTAGTAATTTTACCCGGCATTGGGGCAACAATCACATCAGGGCTTGCCGTGTTTGACTTTTTACGACGCTGGCCTTCAGCCGATAAATCAATAATATCGTAAGCCCAAGTTTCGCCGCCTGATTTAATCCACAGAGTTTGGCCCACTTTTTCAACTTGCATGTTATCAATGTTTTTCATTAGATGCCTCTCCAATGACTTAACCAAGGTGAATTTTCAGGAGTCGCTTGTATAGAACCAGTTGTTCCAGCGCCAGCGCCACTGGCGATAAACTTTTTATAAAGTTCTTGGCTTAATTTTTTACGATCGCCTTCATTGTGTTTTGATTTTAAGCCGTCAGCAAAATTTTTCTCGATAAAACGAGTCGTCATCGTGCCATCGATAAACTCAGGATGCGATAAAATTTCAATTAAGTACGGAATATTCGTGTGCACACCAAACACCGTTGAATCTTTTAAAACACGAATCATTTTCTCGATCGCGCGTGGGCGCGATTCATCCCACACAATCGCCTTAGCAATCATCGGGTCATAGTGCGAAGTGATCGTATCGCCCTTTTCAAAACCAAATTCATAACGGCGACGTGGCCCTTCTGGCCAGTGCACTGTTCCTAGCAAACCTGTTGATGGCACTCCACCCATATATGGATTTTCAGCGTAAATGCGACATTCAATCGAATGGCCGCGAGGAATTCTGATTTCGTTATCGTTCCAAACGAATTGATCTTGCGCTGTTAGGATTTGCATTTTAACTAAATCAACACCTAGTACTTCTTCAGTTACTGGGTGTTCAACTTGTAAACGTGTGTTTACTTCTAATAAATAAAATTTTCCGTCTTGCAGTAAAAATTCAACTGTTCCGGCGCCTTTGTATTTACCAAGCGTACCAAGCGTCACCGCTACTTCGCCCATTTTGCGGCGAAGATCTTCAGTTAAAGAAGGTGACGTCGCTTCTTCGATAATTTTTTGATGACGACGTTGTACAGAACATTCGCGATCAAATAAGTGCATTACTTTTCCAGTGCTATCCCCGAAAATTTGAAACTCGATATGTTTTGCGCGATCTAAATATTTTTCTAAGAAAACAATTTCAGAGCCAAACGCAGATTTAGCTTCACGTTGTGCTGATTCAATTTGCTCAGCCGCCTCAGACATTTGTCTAATTAATTTCATACCGCGGCCACCACCGCCAGCAGCAGCTTTCACAATCACTGGAAGGCCAATGACTTCAACTTCTTTAAGTAAATTTTGTAATGTTTGATCTATACCTTCATAACCAGGCACTAACGGTAAGCCTGCTTTTTTAGCTAAGGCTTTACAGCTCACTTTATCGCCCAATGTGCGAATGGCTTCTGATGAAGGGCCAATGAATGTCAAACCCGCTTGTTCACAACTATGAGCGAAGTATGCGTTTTCAGACAGAAATCCAAAACCAGGATGAACCGCTTGGGCTCCCATCGCAATGGCACCTTGAATATTGGCTTCGATATTTAAATAACTTTCAGCAGTGGCTGCTGGTCCGATACAAACTTTATGTGTCGCCATACGAAATGCACGAGAATTAATATCAGCTTCAGAATGCAGCAGCACGGTTTCTAGACCTAGCTCCTCACAGGCTTTAATAATCCGAACAGCAACTTCTCCACGATTAGCAATAGCAACACGACTGAATTTTGGCATAAAATTAGATATAAACTTCTTTTAAAGTTTTGTACAATGTTAGAATGAAGATTGGCCTCTATTTAGATCAAGTTGCGATGCATATATTAAACCGAGGCATTTTTGTCAGTTGCGAGCCCGTAGATCGCATAGAATCTGCTCAACCCGGCCTTGTCGACGAACGTTTAAGCGAAGTCGGTACGGTCTATTTAGTGTGTGACACTGAAAAAGAAATCCAAGGCAAAGCCAAGCTAACCGACGCTTTTATAACCACTTATGGTGACCCTGACCCGATCATGCTTGAGCACATGGGCTTTAAAGATAAACCAGATCGTTTTAAAAGCGAGTATGCAGGCCTTTTTAAACATCAGTTTCCTGAAGATCCGTTAATGGATGAGACCGAACTGTTCGTCTGCATATACGAACCTGTAAAAGATAGCTGAACAAAATCCTGACACTCGTTTAATACACAAGATGTGGTATAACCTTTTAAAGCTTAACGAAAGGCCCCCTTTATGAAATCTTTAATTATTATCGCTTCTATTTTATTGGCCAGTGTTCTTGCGCAAGCTTCTTGTCTTGGCGAAGCACAAATCATCGCAACAGTTGGCGGAAAAAAAAGTGACGCAATGACTTTTTGTCGCGTAATGGTTTCCAGTGTTTCTTTTTATGCAGAAAACGTCACATGTCCTTTGGATGTTTCAGAAGTCATGGCTAAGGGTATTGAGATCGGTCTTAAAAACGGTCACGACTGTGAATTGGAATCAAACACGATCTCTGGAGTTATAGTTAAAAATCAAGCTGGTATAATCTATCTTAAGAAAAAATAGTCGAACGTAGCCTTTTGAGACAGTGAAGCGGATATTAAATTAACAGTAAAAACGCTTTATACATTTTGTTGAGACAAATTGTCGACATGCTATAAAAAATTATAAAATAAGCTCAGCATAAAATGGTTTTGAAGAAAAAAAGTATCCTAAAAAACACGTTTAAATTGTAGATTTACTTTACGGTATCAATTACTTCATCACCATTGATTTACGAAATCTCAATTTAGTCTGCTGAACTGAAATTTATTCGTGCTGCTTTCCTAATATCAAAATTAGACTGGTCTTTGAATTGCTGTTAACAATCCCTTATCGTGTCGGAATTTGAGAAATCTCATTATTGGATTTTGAGATTCAAGGATTACTTAAAATCTGACGATAAATTATAAATGCGGTTGGGGGAACGATGAAAATCTTAGTCTATTTATTAATCTGCTTTGGACTTTCATTGATGTTAACGGGATGTTTCGGTGGTGAAGATGCTCCTGAAGCCACTAAAGCTGCAAATACAACTCTTAAAACATATTCTTGGATCGAAGGGTCTTGGGGAAGCTGCAGTGTCACCGCCTGCGGAACAAGTGGAACGCAGTCGAAGTCGGTGGCTTGTCGTGACTCTGCAAACACTAATGTCGCTGATTCTTTGTGTATTTCAAACGTCGGGCCAAAACCTGCGACCTCACAAGGCTGCGCCGCTCAAGGATGTCAAAATACTTCGTGTACTCTTCCAGCTTCTCTTGGTGGCGGGACACTTTCACACAATGCAAGTATAACTGCCTACCAAGCTCAGCAAGTGTCAAGTGGCCAGAGCTGTGTTTCGCAAGTAAGAACGTGTAACAATGCAAATCTAAGCGGATCATATTTATATTCAAACTGTACTGTTTCTAACCCGCCGTCAAACGCATCAGGAATCGATATTGATTTGTCTTATGTAAATATGGCCTCAACGAAATACACAAGATTTAAAAACTATGTTGATGCTAAATTGAATGGTGGAAATCCTTACGGTTTTTCTGGAGTAGACGCCGCTTTCATGTTCAGACTTACCAATCAAGTATCTTACTGTAATTTGGCGGTGACATTAGCTGAACAGCAGGTCGCAGCCGCTGAGTCTACCATCAACGGGGGCGGAAGACCGGCAGTTTCAGGTGATTCCTACTTAGAAGTGGGCTTGTTGATTTCGGAAGTCGCTATCGCCTATGATTGGTGTCGAGCTCAAACAACTTCTGCGCAAAGAGCTCGTTGGGAAAACTACGCTAATCAAACCATATACAATGTATGGAATTACAACCAAGCAACGTGGGGTGGTCGCCCGTATCCATGGTCAGGTTGGAGCGTGACCAATCCAGGAAATAACTATTTTTACAGTTTTACTAAAGCGACTATCTACTGGGGACTTGCTAGTGGCAACGCGAGCACAATTAATTTAGCGCGTTCAAAATTAAACATGATCAACAATTATTATTCAGGTATGCCTGGGGGCGGAAGCTTAGAAGGCACTGGTTATGGTACGGCACATATGAACTTATTTGAGCTTTATCAAATTTGGAAAGATTCTGTAAATGAAGATTATGCAAATATGAATCCGCACTTAACTGACAGCGTAAGATACTGGTTACATGCCACGATTCCATCGCGAGCAAAATTAGCCGCAATTGGTGACCAAGCTCGCTCTTCTGAGCCGACAATTTTTGATTATCACAGAATTCTTGGTTTATATGCGGCTCATTTAACAAATTCAGCTAGTGCAAGAGAAATTGGTTCGTGGTGGTTAAATCATATTAGCGTACAAACAATGAGCCAAGCTTTTACGTCTCGTCATGATTTACTTACACCAGCGGTGAATAACGCCACGGCACCAACAGAACCGTTGGTGTATCGTGCAACAGGCGCTGGTCAACTTTTTGCTCGAACAGGTTGGGATACAAATGCTTTATGGATGCAATTTGGTGCAGGAACTTATAACGAATCTCATGCTCACCAAGATCAAGGCGCATTTTCTTTAGCATCGACTGACTATCTGGCTATAACATCTAATATTTGGAGTCATAGTGGTATTAACCAATCCACAGAAATTCATAACTTAGTTAAATTTGTGAATGGTGGTACAACAATTCCCCAGCGCGAGGGCACAACTTCAACGATAACGATCAATAGTCAAAATACTGCGACCGGTGCGGTAAATGCGACAGCAAATCTTACTGCAGCCTATGCGAATAATGCGAATATTACCGCTTGGACTCGCAATATTGACTTTGCCAATAGAACACTGACTGTGCGAGACAATTTTACGGTATCGACAGGCACACAAGGTATTTTCCAAGTGATCGTTCCAACGCAGCCTACAGTGACAGGGAATGTGATTACGGCAGGAAATTTAACGATTACCGTGCAAACTCCGACTAACCCCACAATCAGTATCATGAATTGGACAACGTCTCCTCTTGATACTTTTAGCCGCGGCTATCGCATTGAAGTGCGCGGTCCTGCAGGAAGCGGATCATTCCAAGTTCAATTAAGATCGCCGTAGGGTGTTTCGAGCAATATCTGTTGTCAGGTATATATTGTAATTCATTTGGTACAAACCGCGCCCATCAAGGTGATTTGCGGAAAACTTTGTTCTTTGTTCTGAAAGGAAATTAGCAAAGTCTTCATTAAACTGGTCATATTCAGTGGCATTTAAAGGTAAAATCACACTTTCGTAGCGGCGCTGATCTTTAGGTCGAGAAAATGCAGCCATAGCTTCTTGCAAAGAAGCTCTGTGAAAATTAATTAAAAATTCACTTCCCGCTTCGTCAGGAACGCTAAAAAACTCTGAAATACAAAACCAGTGCTTTTCGCCATCAATCATTTCACTACGCGCCAATTGGTTTCGCTCTAAAACATGTAAATAATCTTCGATCTGATCTGGTGGTAACGACATTAATCGAGCAAATGTGCTGACCACAGGATGTATATCTTTAAAAGTTAAAAGCACAAGCAACCGAGGTAAGTTTGGAGAAGACAAGAAGTCTGAATTATTTTTAACAATAAGTTCTTTTCTATCTGTCTTGATTAAGGTGATCATTTTTTGACTGTGAATTTGGCGTTCTTGGAGCGATGTTTTTTGCGTATACTTCACTAAGTGAAAAAAATATTCTTTTTGTTTTTTCTCTGAAAATAAATGTTCACTCAGCTTAACGATATAGCTATCAGAAATTTTCTTTTTTCCTAAAACAACTAAACGTAAAAAAGATCTGCTAGATATCCCTAGCTCATCCGCCCAAATTTCATAGGAAAATCTTTCCGAGAGTGATTTACGATATTTGTAATAATCGCTTAAAAAACTAGTTGCATCTAAATATTCAAAAACTATTGGTTTATTCATACTTTGAACACCTCAAGCTGCACAGAAAATCAATGAGCGCCGTCAAAAAGGTTGCGTGTAAAAACATTCAACACTGTTTCGAATCTCAAAGTCAATACAATCCCAAATACAGTCCATAGTGTTGGCTAGCCTTTTGTAATGCAAGTAAACATAACGACTACCGCTTTGGCGTGCCGGTCCAAAATATATATGACCTTTATAGGTCAATGATTGGAAGATTTATGAAAACATTTAAAACAGTTTTGCTAACGTTAGCCGTAGTTACGACAATAACTTCGTTGGCTTTTGCGGATAACAGAGGGAATGGCCATATTGGAACAGCCGGGCTGGATGACATTCAAGCAGTTAACAGAAAAGATCTTTCGATTGCACACTTGCCAAAAGGAACAACAATTACATTACAGGAAGATTTTATTATTCCAGCGCGTTCTACTGATTCCCTTTTAAGCTACCAATCGGATTGGAAATACCTTAACTACCTAGGACAGTATATGGGCATGTACTGCAGAATAAATTATGCAAAAAGCTTTGAAAATAATATCCTAGTTTCTAAAGGGACAGTGTGGACAATTACTGCTGTTGAGTCAGATGAGCTTATTACTCGTGATAATTTTCTGGGAATTCCGTATGGTGAATCAGCCTATGCTTTAACAATTGGAAATTTGGCTATAATTGATTGTCAAAAGCGTGATTCCCGTAGGAATGGGGCAGAACCATTAATAATTTCTGAAGCTGAGTTTTCTTTTTTACTAGCTAAGTTTTTAAAAGCTACAGCGAAGAAACCAGTGCCAATCATGATTTCTAAATAAACTCTTATAGGGTGCCAGGCCTGTTTCTTATTGCATAGCATACAGAAACACAGCCGGGCACACTTAGCTCTTTGGCTAGTGTTAGCAAAAAGACTTAGCCTGCGCGCGTTTGTAGTTATTACTTTTAATTTAGTGCATACTTGGGCGATCAACTGAATCATGACCTTCAAGTTTTACTAACTTATTATAAATGCCAATCAGCATAAAACTTGGCACCCAAAGTCCGACAAAATTTGCTAATGCTTTTTTTTGTGTAAATGCGGCAAGGCCTGCCGAAAGGGCCATGCTACCTAGCGCTAGTGCTAAATAACTTACCGATGGCACCTTCGCGGTCACATCTTCGATTCTTTTAGTCATTTCGCCCTCTTTAGGAATTTTATTCGCATATTTTCCCATAAAACTTTGCATCGTTGTCTGTTTCATAAATAACTCCTTCTAGTTTATGTCACCACAAACAAGGAGCAAACATTGCGCCAATAAAAGTTCTATTTCGTTTTGTTTAAAAAACCTTTTAAACGCTCTTGGCCTTCTTTAGACATTCTGCGTTCGCTAATCACAGTTGTGGTTAGTTTTTTCTGCTCAGCCCAAGATTTTGCACTCTTAGAGTTTTCGATATTGTTTAATAATTTTTTTGTTTCACGAATGGCTTCTAAACCTAAGCCAGAAAATTTTCTAGCTTCAGTTAAGCCATCGTCTGCATTTTTAATTATGTGCACTAAACCTAAACGTTGTGCTGTTTGCGAATCAAAAACTTCAGCATTTAACATATACGGACGAACTTGGCTGTCAGCGCATTTACGTAAAATAAAAGCTGAAATCACTGCAGGCGATAAACCAAGTTTAACTTCACTGAAACAGTATTTTGTCGCCCCATCTGCGATCACGTAATCACAGGCTGCGATTAATCCTAGAGCGCCACCGAAAGCGGCCCCATGAATTAATCCAATCACTGGAGCTTCACACAAAATAATCGCTTCAAACATATCCCAAAGTTTTTCTGAATCTTTGATATTTTGTTCGAATGAAAAATCCACCATCGACTTCATCCAATTTAAATCAGCACCAGCGCAAAAGGCCGTGCCCGCACCTTTTAAAATGACTGCACGTACAGTTTTATCTTGAGAGATATTTTGAAAGGTTTCTGTGATTTCAGAAATCATTTCTGGATTAAACGCATTTTTTAATTCCGGTTTATTTAATTCAACAATTTTAATCGAGTTATCATTCAGGTCTGAAGAAATATTTATATTTTTCATATTACATTCTGTTAGGCTGCGCCTACATTCTAAAGACGCCCTGAAGTTTCGGGCCCCAATCCGCATTTAAGCTTGCTGAAATTCCTAAGGCTAACACTCGACGAGTATCTACCGGATCAATAATACCATCATCCCACATGCGGGCCGTTGAAAAGTACGCTGAACTTTCGTAATCATATTTTTCTAGAGTTGGTTTTTTAAAATCTTCTTGTTCCCGGGTTGTCATGTTGTGGCCTTTAGCCGCTAACTGATCAAGTTTCACAGTTAATAAAACATTCGCTGCTTGTTCGCCGCCCATCACACTAATGCGAGCATTTGGCCACATCCACATTTGACGAGGTTGAAACGCTCGCCCACACATGCCGTAGTTACCTGCGCCGTATGAACCACCAATTACCACTGTGAATTTAGGCACCCGGGCATTTGATACGGCCATCACCATTTTGGCGCCGTGTTTAGCGATACCTTCTTGTTCGTATTTTTTACCAACCATGAAACCCGTGATATTTTGTAAGAAAATTAACGGCACTTCACGTTGTTCGCAAAGTTCAATAAAGTGAGCGGCTTTTTGCGCACTCTCAGAAAATAGAACTCCATTGTTGGCGATAATTCCGACAGGCATTCCCCAAATGTGAGCAAAACCTGTAACTAATGTTTTACCATAGAGCGGTTTGAATTCATGCATCTTAGAACCATCTACGATACGCGCGATCACTTCACGCACATCAAACGGAATTCGTGAATCTGCCGGCAAGATGCCGTAAATTTCATTCACATCAAATAAAGGCTCTTCAACTGGAATTGTTTTTAAATTAATTACTTTTTGATGATTTAAATGTCTTACGATTGAACGTGTGATTTCAATAGCGTGTTGATCATCTTCGGCAAAATGATCTGTCACCCCTGATAATTCACAATGTGTATTAGCGCCACCAAGTTCTTGCGCATCAACCACTTCGCCAGTAGCGGCTTTGACTAGCGGAGGTCCACCTAGAAAAATTGTTCCGTTATCCTTTACGATCACATTTTCATCTGACATCGAGGGAACATACGCTCCACCTGCAGTACAAGAACCCATCACCACAGAAATTTGAGGAATATTACGAGCACTCATGCGGGCTTGGTTATAAAAAATTCTGCCGAAATGATCACGATCTGGAAACACTTCTGATTGTAATGGCAAAAATGCTCCGCCGCTATCCACTAAATAAATACAAGGTAAGCCATTTTCTAAAGCGACTTCTTGCGCACGGATGTGTTTTTTCACCGTCATCGGAAAATACGTACCGCCTTTTACGGTAGCGTCGTTAGCCACAAGGATACACTCAACACCTTCGATAACACCAATACCTGTGATTACACCCGCCGCTGGCGCTTGGTCTTCATACATCCCGTAAGCGGCTAAGGTCGAAAATTCTAAAAAGGCCGTGCCTTGATCAAGCAGGGCTTCAATACGTTCACGTGCTGTTAGTTTTCCGCGGGCTTTATGCTTTTTTTGCGCTTCTTCGCCGCCGCCTAATTTAATTTTTGCTACTTTTGCGCGCCAGTTTTCAACTGTCGACATCATTTGTTTATAATTTTTTTTAAAATCTTCTGTTTGAGTTTGTACGCTAGATTCTAGAATCACAATTTCCTCGAGTTCGCAAAAATGATTTAAGCCAAAAGCTTAAGTTTAGTAATATTTAATTTAAGTTTTAAAGAATCAGATTGGCTTGCGTTTTTAACCGCAATAAAAATGGTGCCTTCAAAAGTCACATGGTCATTTTTTTGTAATGAGAGAATTAATTTATCCATATCATCTTCGCTACAAGTAAACTGCAGCATAAGATCTTTATCCCATTTATTATTTTTATTGAGTTCAATTTGATAGCTTTTGATTTCCCACAGGTTTTTAGCCCAATGTTTAGAAATGTATGCGCTGATGACTTCTAGACCAGCATTCACCACAAGACCTGCGTGAATTTGATGATGAAAATCGCAATTAGTGCTCTGGTAAGGGATTTTAGCCTTTATCGTCTCATCACCAGCCTCGGTAATGCTGAAACCTGTGCCTAAAAGTTCAGGGGCTAACCAGTCTAACGCATAGCTTAAAGCGGGCTTTAATATCGCAGGCGTATGGCGATCACTCCAGACTTTGAAGTCTCTGATTTTATCGACATAATTCAACTGGAAATTTCCGACTAATTTCTTTTTCATAGCTTGATTGCGAAAGCCTAACATGGTGAAGTTTACTTGTACACAACATGATAGGAACTTGATCTATGATTAAAATTTTCAGCTTTGTTTTATTTGTTTCAGCATTTATTTGGACTTGGTGCCTTTTTAACTCACCGTCGCAAATGGGCACAGACATTCATGCTGGCATTCAAAGCAAATTAACGATCCTTATTGAAGACAGCATTAAGGCGAAACGCCCATCTATGACGAATTTTCGCTTAAATAAAATGTACACAGAAAAAATAAACGACACTAAAGTTAAAGCCCATTTTTCTTACCAATTTGATGATTCAGATGCGACAACACAATCGATTTCTGGTGATGCTATTTTAACTAAAGCCTTATCCGAAGATCCTGCTGTCCAAAAATGGGTTTTGCAATCTGTTAAAACTGGCAGCGATCTAGTTGAATTCAAAGACGGCCTAACGATCACTTCAGATGGCACTGAGACACCAGCAGCCGTAGAAACTACGACTGAAGCGACTTCTGCAGCTTCTGCTCCTGCTGAAAGTCATTAATACCGCGATGAATTATCTGACAATCGACGAACACGGTGAATTGTTTTTAGACGATAGCGACAAAGCAGTTCCTGATGGTGAAATCGCTCAGACTTTACTGCGCAATATTCGCTTAACGAACAATTACAATTTAGAAACTTCTTTTGAAAAAACAAAATATTTAATCGAAGCTTTTGATCATCCCTTGTTTGCCTACCGCGTTCAGGCCCAAGGTGGTAAAGTTTTTATTCAAACCCAACAGCAACTTAGTTTTGAAGCTGACCTCACTAAATTTAGCTTAGATCCCTTCGATCGCATCTGCGGGTTAACCACATCAAGTGCGCCGTTTCGCCTGACTGAAAAAGCACAAGCGCAGCTATTTGATGACTGTGATGAATTTGATGACGAGAGTTTTACTTTAAGTGGTCTAAAAGTTGAAACTCCAGAGTATTATTTTGAAAATCCGAACTTATCTGACTCTGAATTTTGGACTGATATTTACAACGAAGGCAATCCGGGTTGGGATCTAGGCGAGCCTGCCGTGGCCTTTAAAGACATGATTCAAAGAATTAAATTACCAAAATGCCGCATACTCGTTTTAGGTTGCGGCTCTGGCCACGACGCAGCTCTTTTTGCGCAAGCCGGCCATGTAGTCACTGCGGTGGATTTTTCTGCAGGCGCGATTCAAAAAGCTAAATCGCTGTATGGCCATCTAGAAAATATGACTTTTGTTCAACAAGATATTTTTACTTTACCCCACGAATGGAACGAAACTTTTGATGTGATTGTCGAGCACACTTGTTTTTGCGCGATCGATCCCGACAGACGCAAAGAAATGGTGAAACTATGGCGCCGCCTTCTTCATGAAGAGGGTCAAATCATGGGAGTATTCTTTGCGATGCTTAAACGTGCGGGTCCGCCGTACGGAAGCAGTGAATGGGAAATTCGCGAACTTCTAAAAAACAGTTTTCACTTTTTATTTTGGGGACGCTGGAGAGAATCTATTCCGCGCCGTGAAGGCCGCGAGCTTTTTGTCTTAGCTAAAAAGAAAAAAGCTTAGGGCCAGTATTAGCTGGCCCTTACAAAAATTACTTCACATTAGCAATGGCTTGTACAGAACAGTTTTCATGTAAAAAGTTAGTGCTGCCCATGCCCGTTACGATCGAAGAATAACAACGCAACTGAATGTTTTGCAATTTAAGCTCAACTTCATATAAAAGATGACTTACATTTACTTGCGGATCACTAAGACCTGCAGGTTTATGTATTTTATATTTTAACCCTGGAACTTTATGTTTATTTTCCATTAATATATTTAAAATCCGGGCTTCATAGCTTGTTTTGCTGCCAGCTTCTAGCTGCTTAACCCTGTTTGTAAGTAAAACCTGATTTCCGGCCAAGCTGTTTACTAAAGCATTAAATGACGGCGTATAATAATCTTCAGTATCTTCATTAAAAAACGCATAACCTTTAAAAACTAATGTGCAGGTCGCTTCAGAGTCAGAACACTTTAAAGAACGAATGTCACTCATATCGCTTGGTTCGGCATTTTTTGCTAGAACTGTATCAATGGTTTCATTATATCCAGCAAGTAACTTTCTTAGAGTAGTCGCATCCTCGCCTGAAATCACAAGAGTTCTGGGTTCACTTGAATATTGAACCGCTTCACTTTTCTCGATCGTAATAAAGTTTTTTAGCGAACCCGATCCTATATCACCTGTAGCAGCAAATGTATTAACAGCAGTCATCAATGAAAGGGCAAATATCGTTTTTTTCATAAAAAGTCTCCTTAGTATTGGTTAGTTGAACCCTTAACTGCTCGCGTAGGCGGATTGCTCAAAGGTTGTTATATCTGCAGTATTTGCAAGGGCAACACCAGCTCTAACGCAAATAATGCGATCTCAGCACAACGCTCATGACTAGACAATTTACAGCTCATGCTTTTTGCGGCTATATCGATAAAGGGTGTGCACCTTTGCACACCCTTTATCGCCTTTACTGCAAAGTTATTTTCTGCTCCAATTTCTTAATGGATAAAAAACCCAATATTAAAAACTATCTTTATGTGAATGATTTTTTGAAAGATCTTTATCTTTTTCAAAAGCAGACAGACCCTAAGTTTTCTTACGAGTCTTGGGCTAAACAATTGGGCTTAAGTAACAAATCGTTTTTACGCCAAATCATCGTGGGTCGCAGAGTTTTGACTGATTCAACTATTAAAATTTTTTGCGATAATTTAGAATTTGATCATTCTGAAAAAGAATATTTTCAGTTAATGGTTTTATATTCAAAAGCCAAATCTGCAGAACAAAGAAATCTTTACGGCCGAGAAATGCGCCGCTTTATTAAAGCCGATTACTCTCAAGAAGAAATTTTAAATGCGCAGGATTTCATCCTTAAACCGCTCTATCCCCGCTTGCAAACTTTATTAGGGTTTACAGATCTTGAGAAAAGCGTTGATTCCCTATCAAGTCTGCTGAAGTTACCGAATGATGAAATACAAACCGCACTTGCAATTCTAAAAGAGTTAAATTTAGCTGAACCAGTACAAACTTTAGATAAAATTCAGTGGCAAGCCAAAACAAAGGCCTTTAAAGTTCCCACAGACATAGGTAACGAATCCCTGTTAGATTATCACGAACAAAGCCTTAAAGAAGCTATCAAGGCCCGCAGCCTTGATAGAAACTCGCGACGCTATCGCAGCTTGCTTATGGCTCTCTCTGAAAAAGACTTTGAAGATTTTTTAGCCGACTTAGAAATTTTTGTTAAACAAACCCTCAGCAAATATGACTCTGACGAATTTTCACAGAGAAAACTTTTTCAGCTTAATTTTAATATTCACGCCGTTTCAGGCAGCCTACAAAAAGATGGGTCGGTTTCGCGATAAGCCGGGTTCTGTTCCCTGTGCTGACTCCCACATTGCCCACACAGTTCGATAATCATTCCTCTAGGCCCAACATTACTGTTGGGCTCGAGCGATCGTACCCGGAATCTTCAGGCGAGCAGCCCTTATTCTCTGTTCGGAAGTATTGCTACCTCCGCCAAGAACCCCCTATTGCTAGGAGGGATTCCCTATTTGATCTTGCTTCGCGCACGAGTTTAGCTGTTTTCACTCCAGCGGCTCCCCTTAATTCTCCCGTTCCCGAAAAAAGGATCAATGCCCTGGACATTCTTTCTGTTCCACTGTTCCTCACCTTGCGATGGAGGGGCGTTACCCCAGGCGCTGCTCTGCGAAGCCCGGACTTTCCTCGTACATTTAACTGCACGCGATTATCTACGAAACCTTGCTGAGATTTTTAGCACTGAGCGCCGCCCAAATACAAGAACTATTGTCGAAATTCTTGCTCCGTAAACGACTTAGCATTAGATTATATCATTCAAGATTGTTTACAGATATTTTCGAGGAGTTTTGCATGAAAATTTTAGTGGCCTTAGGGGCATTTTTATTAGTTTTAGGTTTCAATTTAAAGTCGGTCGCAGCGGCACCTGCTGACGCGACATCTTGTTCAAAAGAAGATGCGGGCAAAGACTGCGCTGAAGGAGATCACGCAAAAGCAGGTCATGATGCTCATGGCGCAAAACAAGGTTACGGTGCAAATGTTGACTGGAGCCATAAACGCCAAGAACAAGTTGCAGCTATTTTTCCTCCAAAAGAAAAAAAGGCTGGCGCAAGCGCAGTACCTGCAAAAGTAAAATTATCTTCTCCAAAATTTTTAGCTCAAGTTTCTGGTGATTCTGTCACTTTAGAGTGGAACGCTTCTGAAGGTGCCACAACTTACCACGTGCAAGTGTCTAAAGATGCTGGTTTTAACAATCGTTCAATGTATGTTGTTGAAGATAAAAAATTAGCGGCAACTTCTTTAGAAGTTAAAGGCCTAGAAGCTGGTGTAAAATATTTCTGGCGCGTAGCTGCTGTTAATGGTGATCAAGAATCTACATTTACAAAATCGGGTTTTGCTTTTTCTGAATTTGACGTGAAGTAATCATGTCTATTGTTGATAACCAGATCATACATAAGCAATTGAACTGGCGTTACGCTTGTAAAAAGTTTGATCCAACCAAACTTATTCGCGAGCAAGACTGGAACATCCTGACTGAATCGTTGCGCTTATCAGCTTCGTCTTACGGTTTACAACCTTGGAAGTTCATCGTTGTACAAACTCCAGAAATTCGTAAACAGTTACAAGACCAGTCGTACGGGCAAACTCCCGTGACAGAAGCTTCTCACTTCGTAGTTTTAACTTATAAAGAAACTTTAGACGAAGCACACATCGATAAATTTGTTGCAGAAACTGCAAAATCTCGCGGCCTAGATGCCGCATCATTAGAGCGTTTTAGAAATATGATGGTCGGAGATTTAATTAAAGGGCCACGTTTCGAAACCATTAAATGGTGGGCGCAACGCCAGGTTTATATCGCCATGGGTTCAATATTAACAACGGCTGCGATGATGGAAATCGACACTCTCCCGATGGAAGGTTTAAATGCGGCTGGGTACGATAAAATTTTAGAACTTGAAGGCACTGGCTGGAAAACTCTTGCAGCAGTTGCTTGCGGCTACAGAGCTGCTGACGATAAACATCAGCATTCTAAAAAAGTACGTTTTCCTGCGTCGGATGTTATTACTTATAAATAAACCAGAGGCAAATAAGCGATTGTTTTAAAAAATTAATTATTTAGAATAAAGCTATGAAAAACATCATAGCTTTATTTTTATGTGTTCTAGCAGTTACATCATGCTCACTGACATCAAATGCTCCATCAGATCCTTTATCTAAAAATTTAGATTACCTAGAAGAAATCGATTCGCCAAAAGCTAAAAGATTTGTTGAAGTTGAAAACGTCTTATCTGTTGCACGGTTAAAAACTGATCCGTTGTTTCCAGTGATTGAAAAAGAAATACTAGATGTCGTTACCGCTAAAGATAAATTACCGATGATCTTTTTTCTAAAACAGAACCTCTACCAATTCTGGCAAGATCAAGTTCACGTGCGTGGCCAGTTAAAACGAATCTCATTAACTGACTACAATGCTAAAAAAGATAATTGGGAAGTAGTTCTTGATTTAGATGCGATCTCTAAAGCAGAAAATAAAAATTGGGTCTGGAAAAGCATGAACTGTTATAAAAAAAACGAACACAAATGTTTAGTTTTTTTATCTAACGGCGGAAAAGATGCAGTTACTACTCGCGAATACGACTTAGAAAAAGAAGTATTTGCTACAGATGGCTTCTCGTTTCCCGAGTCAAAAAGCCAATTCGAATGGTACGATGAAAACACTTTGCTTTGGACCGATGCCACTGATCCTGAAAAGCTAACAACATCAGGTTATCCGTTAACTTTAAAGTTTATTAAACGTGGACAAAAATTAGATCAGGCTACATTTATCGCAGACGTTCCGAAAAATTATGTCAGCATCGACAGTTGGGCTGTATCTGACCAAGATAAAATGCACTTCATTATTTATAAATCGATTTCGTTTTACGAATACGAAGTGTATTATTTGGCCGATCTAGCTACGCAGAAATTAGTTAAGATTCCGGTACCAAAAGATGCTGAAATCAGAACGGTTTTTAAGGATCAACTTTTATTCTCGGTTAAAACTGATTACATAGTTAACGGCAAAACCGTACCTCCTGGTACTTTATTATCTTTTCCGCTTTACTCTTTGCAGAATATGCAGAATCCAGAAGTTGTGCTGGTGCCAACAGCTACGCAAGTTTTGCAGTCGACAGTAAAAAGTAAAGATCAACTTTGGCTAGTCACTTTACAAGACGTAAAACGAACTTTAATTCCATTAGATCGTGTTGATAATCGTTGGGTGTTAGAAAAATTTAAACATGGCTTAAATGGGCACAACAACGGCAACTGGTCGATCACAGCCATTGATTCAGAATCTAACCAAACATTCTTTAATTACACAGATTTTTTAACTCCTACTCAAGTTTACTATTCTGCTTCAGCTCAGAATACTGATCTTAAATTAAAATCAATTCAAACAGCGCCAGAGCGCTTCAATGGCAACAAATTCGTCACACATCAGTTTAAGGTAAAAAGTAAAGATGGAACTTTAATCCCTTACTTTGTTGTGCATGCAAAAAATTTAAAATTCGATGGCAAAAATCCAACTCTACAATATGGTTATGGCGGCTTTGAAGCGGCGATGACGCCGTACTATTTAGGAGTGCCAGGTAAAGTTTGGTTATCTCGCGGCCATGTTTATGTGTTAGCAAATATTCGCGGTGGTGGTGAATACGGGCCTGCCTGGCATAAAGCAGCTCAAGGTGTAAATCGTCAAAAGGCATTCGATGATTTTATTGCAGTCAGCGAAGATTTAATTAAACGTAAAATCACTTCTCCAAAGCATCTAGGCATTATGGGTGGATCAAACGGTGGCTTATTAACTAGCGTGATGTTAACACAAAGACCTGATTTGTACGCAGCCGTCGTTAGCGAAGTGCCCCTGACAAATATGATTCGTTATAATAAATTATTAGCTGGTGCCAGCTGGCAAGCTGAATATGGTAATCCAGATATTCCTGCTGAGCGTGAAGTGTTAATGAAATATTCTCCACTTCACAATATTAAGCCTAATGTGCAATACCCAGAAGCTTTTTACATTACGAGCACTAAAGATGATCGCGTTCATCCAGCCCATGCACGCCAAATGGTGGCGCGCTTAAAACAATTGGGCTATTCTGTGATGTATTATGAAAATATCGATGGTGGTCATGGCAGAGCCGCAAACTTAAAAGAGTATGCGACGATGTTAGGAATGGAATACACCTATTTATTTCAAAAATTAGCTACTGATAAAAAATAATTACTTCGATAGCCAATCGATAATCTTTTTTGTTTTAACTTCGGTCTGATCTAATATGGTTTTACGCCATTCACGATCAGACGGGTTAAACATCTCGGTAAAATCATTTTTAATTTTTTCAGCATCTTGCGGCTCTTTTGCCGGATGCCAGAAATTTTGATTTTCATAAACCATACGGCGTAGTGACTCAATTGATCCTGTTATTTTTTGACTGTCTAAAGTACCGTACTCAAATGTAATACCTACTGATTGTGGGGCTTTATCTTTAAGTTTATAGTTCGTTTCGTGAATAAAAAAACTAAGCATTTCACCTTGAATTGAATAAAATTTTGCATCAGATCCAAAATCGATTTCTTTATCTTCAGTAAAAATTTCAGCCAGTGGGTTACCTTCTTTTTTGCCATTCGCTAAAAGATGCAATTTTCCGCGCGTGCCATATCCTGTGTGTAAGTCGATCACGAACATTTTAGTGTGCCCGCTGACATACTTATCAATTAATTGATTCATCAGGTCCCACTGTTTTGCGATCATGCCTCCGCCGTAATATAAACCTTGTGGGTATGAATACTGACCACGCAAAACTGAATTTCTTAAATTTTCTAACCCGTAACGAGCCATCTTCATTACCGCAGTCCACATAAATTTCACATTGCTAATAAAACCATGGGTGGCATCAGAATCAGGATTTAAATAGTCGTAGATAGTTTTATAACCACTGTCATCGCTAACAAATGTCGAACGATTCGAGATAAAGTTGCGGTTTAAATCGATATTCTGTTCATTCACACGACGTTTATTTTTAAAACCATAAACATTTAATCCATGAACCATTAAAATATTCACATCTTGACGATTTTGCACATAGGCTTGATCAACTAGCCAACGTTGTACGGCCGATCCAACAAAAGCTTCAATCCCGTGCGTTCCAGAAAATAGCACTAACAGCTTGTCGGTTTTTTTCTGCGCCGGCCAATAAATCGACTTAATAGTGCCTTGATCAAAAGTAAATTCATGCATCTCTGCTTTTGGCTGAATTTTTTTGATCGTCTTAAGAGATTGAGTAAAAGCTTGGTCCGATTCTTCGAACGAATTTTTAAAATAATCGTTAAAATCAGCGGCTAATAGCCGAAAACCCAAAAATAATGAAAGTGTGAATACTATTTTTTTCATACGCCAATTAGATCAACATCAAAAGAACTTTGTCTAGTCTATGCTCGTCTTCGCCGCCAGCATTGGCTTCCAAGCCAGCTAGTAATATTACAAAAATCAGTGATGCATAAATATAGTTTTCCACAAAACATTTGTTGATAACTCTGTTGCTGCGAATCTAGAAAAAATAAAGTGTTTGTATAATTCATAATTATGAGTTTATTATGATTTTAAATGAGTTTACTCAGCCCCACCCTAGAGGCTTTTTGGGCAATCGTTCAAAAAGGCACAGTTCAAGAAGCCTCGCAAATTTTAGGGATTACTCAAACTGGAGTAACCCAAAGAATTAGATCTTTAGAAAAGCAGTTACAAACAACTCTTTTTATTAGATCAAGGAAAGGTATGAAGCTCACATCTGAGGGAGAATCACTTCTTCAGTACGTAAAAGTTAGTTTAGAAAATGAGGGAATGGCCCTTTCAAAGATTCAAAAGGCAGCTTTTGAACACAACATTGAAATAGGCATCTCGGGACCATCAAGTATTTTGCGATCGAGGGTCATTCCCAACTTGTTAGCTTTAAAAACGAAACTTCCTAAAGTTAGGTTTCGTTTTGATCTTTCAGATAATTCAGATAACCAAGAAAAACTTAAAAACGGCCATTGCGACCTAGCGATCCTTGAACACCATCAGGTCACCAAAGAGATGGATTCGCGCATTCTAAAAGTCGAACGCTACAAACTCTATGTGCCGAAGGTTTGGAAGAAGCGCAAACTCTCTGAGATCGTTGAAAACGAAGCTATTATTGATTTCGATGCTGCTGATCGCATGACATTTCAGTATTTAGAAAAATATCGACTTAAAAAATCACAAGCCGATCGCCATTACGCCAACAACACCGATGCTTTGATGTCGATGATCGAACAAGGTTTAGGATATTCAGTCTTATCAGAAGACTTCGCAAAAAAAAATGGAAAAATATGTGATATTTCTCCAGATCAACATTTTGATTATAAAGTTGCTTTAGCTTGGTACTACCGCCCTGAAATGCCTGAGTATTTCAGAGCCATCGTTAAAGCCTTGTCGTAACTATTTTAAACGGTATTCAAGACGGATATCAGTGCCTTCAGCTTTTAAAAGTTTAACAACTTGAGTTTTACTAAACGGACCATCGACATCTAATCCATAACAATCAATTTTTAAACCTTCAGCAGTCACTAACACCAACATTTTTTGCTCAAAACCACGCGTGTCAGTTACGACAGCTTTACGGGCAGTGTAGTCGATAGCATTATCAGTGCGATTTTCAATTACGCAGTTTCCTAAAGATACAAATGATTGTGCTTCGAAACGCTGTTGCGCAAAGTGGCTTAGATCCACGTACAAATCAGCATTCGGAAAAATTAACGTCGTTTTATTTTGCACGTACTCATAAAAATACGTGCGTGTGGTTTTACAACGATCAGTTAATGATTCTTGTGAGTATTGACGTTTGATCACCGAGCCATCGTCTTGTTTGATGTTCTTTTCACAAGGAAGATCAGCATGGTATTTAATTAAACTCTCACACGATTTCACAGCCAAAGTAGAATTAGTGATCGCTGGTTCGTCGTATTTCCAGTTAGCTTGCGAACCAAGCTTAGCGATTGATTTATTGGCACGGTCTAAAGACGCAGACCATTCAGATAAACGTGAAAATTCCTCCTGAGAACAAACTGAAAAAACACCTTGGTTATCATCAATCACCGGTGGCGGCTGAACAGGATCTACTGGTAGTGGCATTGGAGTAGGTTCAATCGGTTGATTATTATTCGAATTATTATCTGGGCGTAAGTTGTATTTAGTTAGGTAACCGTCAACTTTGCCGCAATCGCGGTGAATTGTGTAAGCGTCGTAAACTTTGACTTCAGTGCTTACGATTGTTGTTTTAGTTTTTTTGCAGGGTTGCGCTTTGTGGTAAGCAAAACGGCTATCACATGTGTTGATCGCAGTTAAACTTGCATCTACAGCTTGCGCTTGTTGTTTACCTTTGGCAGCGTCAATTAAGCTATTAGCTTTATTAACAGCGTTGCGCCAAGAAACTAACTGCGCAAATTCGTTGTTTGTACATTCACGAACTTGATCTGCATTTATAGGTTCTAAATTAGTTGTATCATCTTGGCCATTATTACCATCCGGTGTTACCGGAGCAGCTAATGGAGCTCCTGAATTACCGCCAGAATCTGCACAGCCTGAAGCTGCTAACATGTAAGCGGCACAAAAGATCACCATCATTGTAAACACAGCTTTTGAAAGCTTTTTCATATATCCCCCACTTGAGAAAAGTACGCTTTAAACGATAGGATTTAGTAGCACAAACCCATAGCTATGAGACCCTATCTTTAGGGCTCGAGTAAAACTTACCCAGAGTGACAATTTTGGAGTGTTTTATTCACTTTCAGCCCTATTTAAATTACATAGTAGGGATGATCAAAAACCGTTTAGAAAAAAACTTTAAAAAATTAAAGCCCTGGGCTGATAAAAACAAAATCGAAGCCTACCGACTTTACGATAAGGATATTCCTGAATTTCCATTTTTGGTCGATATCTACAAAGACTACTGTGTTATTTACGACAAAACCGAACTGATCGACGAAGGCAAAAATAAAGACGTCGAAGTCATGACTGCTGCTGGTGAAGTGTTAGGTTTTTCGAGTGAAAAAATCATTTTAAAAAAACGTGAAAGACAAAAAGGTGTTAGCCAGTATCAAAAGCTTGAAGCCTCAAATCGCCGTTTTGCTGTTTTAGAAAATGGTGTTCCGGTACTAGTAAATCTTTGGGATTACCTAGATACGGGATTATTTATCGATCACCGACCGATGCGCTATTTTTTCTTAAAAAATTCTAAAGAAAAAAAACTTTTAAATCTTTTTTCTTACACCTGTGTTGTGTCGTTGATGGCCGCTCGTGGTGGCGCACAAACTGTCAGTGTTGATATGTCGAAAAATTACCTCAATTGGGGTAAAGATAACTTTGAATTAAACAACGTCGACCTTAATCAGCACCGTTTTATCGAGCAAAACGCTCTCGAATTTTTACGAACTGCCTGTGAATGGCCAGATTATGAGCATTCATTTGATATGGTGTTTTTAGACCCTCCGACATTCTCTAATTCGAAAGATATGGCGACAGATTTTGAGGTCGAAACGGATCAAAAATTTATTATCGAACAATCGATGAAATTTTTAAAGCCTCAGGGCGTTTTATATTTCTCGACTAATAAGCGCAAGTTTAAGATAGATCCAGATCTAGAAACTGCATTTCACATCAAAAATACGACTGAAAAAACGATTCCCCAAGATTGCTTCGACCAAAAAATTCATCATTCTTTTGAGATCAGACGAAAAACCTAAAAAAGGCTTGCCTGCCACCCCCCTAGGCCTTAGTTTCAAAACCTAAATTTAACCCTGTTCAAAGGATCGTAAGGTATGAAGGCTTTAGGAAGTCATATTTTAGTTGAGTTCACCAACTGCAAAGCAAACGTTTTAAATGACGTTGGTGCCATCGAAGCCGCAATGGTTAAAGCCGCACAAACTGCAGGTGCTACCGTAATCAACTCTACATTCCATCACTTTTCGCCTTACGGCGTATCTGGCGTAGTCGTGATTCAAGAATCACACTTAGCAATCCACACATGGCCTGAATACAACTACGCAGCTGTTGATTTATTTACCTGCGGTGGCTCTGTAGATCCTTGGGTGTCTTTTGAATTTTTAAAAAATGCATTTGGCGCAAACTATTCAGCTTTAGAAATGAACCGTGGTTCTACACAGGTCATTAAAAAAGGTGAATCATTACAAGTTAAACCAAATGATGCTGAAAACTATGATCCAACAAAAGGTTACAAAATTAACCGTAACGTTTGGTTTACTGACAAAGATGAAAACCAAGCTTTATCACTTCGCTACACGGGTGATATTTTATTTGATGAACAATCTCCATTTCAACGCGTTCGTATTTTAGAATCTTGCTCTTACGGTAAGATGTTAGCAATTGACGATATGGTTATGTGCACCGAGCGTGATGAATACCATTATCACGAAATGATTGCCCACCCTGCTGCTCAAGCTTTTCAATCTGTTGCTGGGCCGTTAAAAAATGTTCTAGTTATCGGTGGCGGTGATGGCGGAACTATCCGTGAATTATTCAAATACAATTCTATCGACAAAATCACGATGGTTGAAATTGATGAAGCCGTTGTTCGCGCTTCGAAACAACATTTACCAAACATCGCTTCTGAGTTTGCAAATCCAAAATTAAACTTAGTGATCGGTGACGGTATTAAACATGCTGCTGAAGTAAAAGCTGAAAGCTATGATTTAATCGTGGTTGATGGCTCTGATCCTGCGGGCCCAGCTGAAGGCTTATTCACTAAAGAGTTCTACACTAACTGCATGAAGGCTTTAAAACCTAACGGCGTATTAGTGACTCAAGGCGAATCTCCGATGTTTCACTCAGAAACCTTTGTTGAGCTTAATAGCTGCTTAAAAACTGTGTTCGGACAAAACCAAGTGCACACATTGTTATTCCACGCACCAACTTATCCTTCTGGGATGTGGAGCTTACAAATGGCGATCAAGGGTCAATACCACCCTGTAAAGGACTTTAAAGCCACTCAAGCCGCTCAATTTGTGAATTCACAACAACTTAAGTACTACAACGAAGATCTACATAGTGCGGCGTTTACACTGCCTACATTTGTTCGTAATATGCTTCAAGGAAGTCGTGCCGAAGGCACGCAGAAGGATTAGCAATATGTTTAAACTACCTCAATTACCATACGCAAAAACTGGCTTAGCTCCGTTATTTAACGAAGAGCAAATGACATTTCACTACGACAAGCATCACAACGCTTACATCGTAAACTTAAATAAATTCATCGAAACAGACCCTTCATTAAAAGGTAAATCATTAGAAGAAATCGTTTTATCTTCTTCGGGTGGAATTTTTAATAATGCAGCTCAAATCTGGAATCACACTTTCTTTTGGTTGGGTATGAGTCCTGTGGGCGCTGGTGGCCAACCTTCAGTTGAGTTAACTGCACAAATCACAAAAGATTTCGGCAGTATGGATGAATTAAAAGCGAAATTCGTAGATGGTGGTATGAAAACTTTCGGATCTGGCTGGATCTGGTTATGCGTTGATAATGCTGGAAAACTTTCTTTAGTATCAACTTCAAATGCAGCAGTTCCGTTCACTAACAACGGCCCTACGCCGATCTTAACAGCTGATGTTTGGGAACACGCTTACTACGTTGATTACAGAAATTTACGTCAAAAATATCTTGAGACTTTCTGGTCGCAAATCAACTGGGCCTTCGTTTCTGAAAACTTCGCGACTAAAAAAGTGTGCGATTTAACTAAAACAATGGTTTAGTTTTTTTTAGATCAAAATATCAATATGAAAAAGGGAGATTTCGATCTCCCTTTTTTTATGTCCGGATCTCGGATGAAAACCCTGGCCTCTAAGTTGCTTGATCACTTTTCATATGAGACCACCAAACCGAAGAATTAAATTCAATAAAGATATTAATGAATACTTTCACTTAAACTTTACGTTTACGGTTCACCCGCTTTTTCCTGAGTTAGATTGGCTAATGATCAACTATCATCTTAAGCGCCTATGTGACCTTTATAAAATTGAAATACACGCCTTTGTAATGATGTCGTCACATTCACACTTGTTATTTAAATCTATTCGACAAAATGAAAATTATTTTGCGGATGCTCTATTGAATGAACTGCAGGTCGCTTCTGGCGAGGCTTCGCTAGTTGAACCCATTAACAATCTGGCCCAGTATTTAAATTGTTATAAATATGTTTATAGAAATCCAGTTGAAGCAAAACTTGCCAACAGATGTGAAGAGTACCGTTTTAGTTCGTTACACGGAATATTAGGTAAGGGCGAACTTATCAGCCCTGTGATAGATCCCTTATCAGTGACGCAAAATCCGATAAAAATTTTAAATTGGCTAAATAATCACTTCGAAAAAAAGCTTTTCCATTTCAATTCAGCTGAAATGTAATCTTTTAAATCTTGTTTTTGTTTTTCAATAGCGTCTGCAGATAAATTTAATTCTGATCTAAACACTTCAGCCACTTCATCTAAGAACTCTAAACCGTGATCTTTTTGCGCTAAAAATAATGGCGCCCGGCGTGTGTAAAAATCGATAAGGTTTAAACACATCGTCGTATTGATAGCTTGGTATGCTTCTAAAGACCAAATACGATCGGTGTAACCATATTTTTCTAAGATCACTTTATTTTCTTTACCATAACGTGTAGCTAATTGTTTTAATAATGCATTTTCTGCGGTATTCACGGCTTCGCTATACGCATCTACTGATGTGTATAGGTTAAGTGGCTCGTTTGTCTGGCAACGCTTCAATGAAGCTCTCGTATCAAAAGAAAAACACTTTAACGCACGATCAACAATTTGTTCAGCCATTAATCTATAGGTCGTGTATTTACCACCAGCGACAAAGGTAAAACCACGATCATCTGACATAATTGTATGTTCACGACTAGTTTTACTTTCAGATGAAGATTCATCTTTAACTAAAGGCCGCACACCTACATAGCTTGAAATAATATCTGAAGCTTTAAGTTTTGCTCCTGGAAAATACTGATTCGTAATATTTAATAAATACTCTACATCTTCTGGTGTAACTATCGCATCAGTCGGATTACCTTTAAAATCAGTGTCGGTGGTTCCAACGATCACCATTTCGTGTCTTGGAATCGCAAACACGATTCGACTAGACTCTTGCGCCGCCATCACCACTGCTGATGACAAAGGTAATCGGTCTTTCGCAAAAGTTAAATGAATGCCTTTTGTTGGCCGTAAAATTATTTTCCAATCATCGACAACTTTTTGCCCAACGATGTCTGTCCATGGACCAACAGAACAAATCACATGTTTGGCTGAAATTTTAATTTTTTTATTACTTATCCTATCTTGAGCGAAAATAGTTTTGATTTTACCATCAGCACCGAACTCTGACTTTTCGGCTGACACATAATTCACACAAACTGCGCCATGTTCATTAGCTGAACGCAGTGTTTCATGAACTAACCGATCATCATCCATGTAAGCATCAGAATAAATAAATGAGCCTTGTAATTCTTTGGCTTTTACAATCGGCATGCGATCCATGGTTTCGTGGGCATTTAAACGTTCGTGCATTTCTGGAGTCTGAAATAACGATAACGCGTCGTAAAGCCACATGCCTAACCCCATTTTAAACATGCCAACACGGCTATCTGAAAAAAGCGGGATCATAAAACGTAAAGGGTGCACTAAGTGCGGTGCCATATGAAATAATTTAGTACGTTCATTTAAGGCTTCAAAAACTAAATGAAATTCTTGGTTTTCTAAATAACGAATTCCGCCGTGAATTAATTTACTTGAACGTGATGAGGTTCCGAAAGCAAAGTCATTGGCTTCGATTAAACCAACTTTAAGGCCGCGGGCTGCAGCATCTCTGGCAACACCTGCGCCGGTGATACCACCACCTAAGATTAATAAATCAAAAGATTCTGATTCAAGTCGTTTAAGGTTATTACTTCTAGTTTTAAAAGAAAAATCTTTCATATCCCTACTCTATTATTTGGTGGTTTTAACCCAAACACATTCATCTGACCATTTTTGAAACTTAAAAGCTGAATTTTCAAAATGCAAAGTTTCTACTGATTTTGGCAATACAACTTGTTGCAAATGTTTATCGCGCGAAAGTTTAATAGCGATCTCTGTCAGTTCAGCCTCAATTTTAAAACTTTCAGCCGAAATCATCTCTACCCAAAGCGTTTGGGTGTGCCCTTGAAAAAACAAAAATGGCTGCGCGGTAAAAAATCCATGAATTTTTTGATTTTCGTCGTAAGCAATAAAGCTCCAGCCCATTTTTAAGTAGTGCTCTAGAGCTTCTTTGCGAAAACGCGAATTCCATACCTGCATCATGAGTTCCATATCATCAGGAAACTGAAGGCGAAGTTTATTTTCGGCAAATTGATAGACTTGCGCAACATCTGCAATTTGGGCAATGCGATAGTTTATAGACATTTGTCTATTTGAACTTAATTTTTTAGTAGAGCCAAGTCCTAACCACATGTAACATACCAGAGCGCAGCACTGTAAAGGAATCGTGTGAATTACAAACCATACCCTACTGAATTTTGGACTAACATCGAAAAAACAATTCTCGAATTAAAAGCAGCGCAAAAGCCTCTAATAGCAGCCTTTGATGCGGACGGAACCCTATGGGATACAGATCTTGGTGAAAACTTCTTTCATTATCAGATCGACCATAAACAAGTGCCTCTACCGCCGAATCCTTTTGAGCATTATCTTGAATTGAAAAAAATAAATAATGATCCACGCCAAGGCTATGTATGGTTAGCCCAAATCAACCAGGGCAAATCATTAGAACAAGTTCGCCAATGGGCCCAAGAAGCTTTTGCAACTATTAAACCGAACCCCATCTTTTCAGAACAACAAAGATTAATCGAATTATTAAAAAGCCATAGCGTAAAAATCTACATCGTAACGGCATCAATTAAATGGGCTGTCGAGCCTGGTGCCATAGCTATCGGTTTAAGTGCAGATAACGTTATTGGCGTTCAAACAGCGATCCAAGACGGAATTATCACCGACACCCCAGTATTACCGATCACTTACCGCACAGGTAAAGTTGAAGCCTTATTAGCAAAATCCATACAAGCTCCCTTTTTAGCCAGTGGCAACACCATGGGCGATTTCGAATTATTAGAATGTGCCACTCACCTACGTTTAGCCGTGAGCGCAGCTTCTCGTGATGATCGTTTATTTAAAGCAGAACTTGAACTTGCGAATGAAGCAAAAAATAAAAATTGGATGAATCACCGTTTCATCTAAGGAGTCGATATGCTTAATTTAGTAAAAAACTTATGTATCATCTTCATCGCTGTCGCTATCGGTTTCATGCTTTATACACGCGTAAAAAAAGAATACGTCAAAGAACAAAAGCATAAGCAAGACTACACAAGAGCCTTACAGGTAAAAAAAGAAATTATTAAATATAAAAAGCCCGCAAGAGTCGAAATCGAAACGTTCACAAAACGTTACCAAGATGACATCGAAGATATTAAAGCCTTAAAAATCCCTTTAGATGAAAACTCAAGTCACTATATGCAAGTGCAGTTATTCAGCGAGGACACAGATGAGACTTCGCCATTGATATTACAAATAAAATTTAAAGATATTAAATCTAATGCTTTAATCAAAGAGGAAAGCATCAATCTAGAATAACAGGTCTGACGGTAGAGGCCTCGTATTACCGGGTGCTAGCCATCAATTTCTCAATCTCATCAACTTCTTTAGGAACCCCAGCCGTCATATTTTCACAGCCTTTTTCAGTGACTAAAATATTGTCTTCGATACGAATACCAATACCACGTAGCTCTTCAGGCGCTGTCATGTCATTTGCTGGAATATAAAGACCTGGTTCAATCGTAAACACCATACCCGCTTCGATAGGGCGCGCTTCACCTTTGATCATGTATAGACCAGCATCATGCACATCCATACCTAACCAGTGGCCGATACCATGCGGATAGTACTTACGATGCTCATTGGCTTTCATGATATCTTCTTTACGACCGCGCACTAAACTTAACTCGATCATTAGATCTGTTAAACGGCTTTCGCCCATCGCGTGTAAATCTTTAAAATAAATTCCAGGCTTAACATAATCGATAAGTTCTTTTTGAATTTTTAGAACACCTTCGTAAACTTTTTTCTGAATCGGTGTAAAACGACCGTTTACTGGAAATGTTCTAGTGATATCACCAGAGTAAAAATTCATTTCACAGCCAGCATCAATTAATAATAACTCTCCATTTTCGCAAACTTGGTCATTAAAATTATAATGTAGCGTTGTTGCGTTGTTACCACTGGCTACGATGAAGTTGTAACCTTCACGGCCTGAACCGTTAGAATAGAATGAGTGTGAAAGCACCGCTTGCACTTGGCGCTCAGTGACCCCAGGGCGAGTGAATTTCATGGCTTCAACGTGAGCTTTTGCTGAAATCTCGCAAGCTGCGCGCTGATTGCGAAGATCATCTTCATTCTTGCGTAAACGAAATTCACCTAAAAATGTGTCTGCATCTTTAACATTTAATAATCCATAACCAGAACGACCATGCGCACGTTTTAAATTTAATAAAATATTTTGTACTTGTTGATCGGCAGAAGGATTTTTGAATAAACGGTAATATAAATCTTCGTAGCCTTTTAAAAGTTCTACTGATTTTTTCTCGAAATCTTCGATCGGGTAAACTTCATCGATTAAAAATTCTTTTTTCGTGCCTTCTGGGCCAAAACGAAATCCGTCCCATGTTTCGCGCTCAACATTTTTTTGACGCACAAACATCACTGATTCAGGCGTTTTACCGGGGCGTAATAATAAAAAAGCTTCTGGCTCTTCAAAACCAGTTAAATAATACATATTTGAATCTTGGCGGTACGGGTAATGAACATCATCGTTTCTGACGTGTTCTGGATGAGCTGCAACTAATAAAGCTGCATTATGAAGCCCCGCCATTACTTTTTGACGGCGACGTTTAAAAATTTCTGTATTTTCTGTCGACTTGCGAGTAGCTTTGCTAATTGCCATACGTATCCTTATAACCGATATTTTTCGGCGATTCTTTTTACCTGACTGTAACCTAATTCAGCCCCTTTGACCATGATATCGCGACGTTTATCAAAATCATCGATGTCGTAATCACTGAGATCGATATCAATCACTTCGTCAATGGCTGGGTTTTTCTTCGCGATCGAGGCAGCAAACTGCCCCCAGATCTGGTTTTCAGCTGAATCTGCTGATTTAATGAGGCTTGAGTCATTTTTACCCGCAATCACGTTGATTAAAATGATCTTATTCACACCCGTCGCTTTTAAATGCTGAATCGTCAAATTCAGGTCAGTTAAATTTGCGACACTGTTTCCGAAAGGTTTAATGATACCAGCCGATGGTATACAGAAAGGTAAAAATTGATCGACCTGACCACGGTTTAACATATAGCTGGTTTTAGTTTTTAAATTCACCGATGGGCAAACAAAGGGCATTTTAAAATCTTGCGTAGTTTTACGACCGAACGCCGCTTGTACGAATTCTTGCCAATCATCGATATCTTTAAACTTTGCTAGTTCCCATTCAACTTCGTTCACTGAAGCATTTTGCGCAAAACTTGCAGCAATGACTGAACCCCATTCAATTCCTGCCACACTAATTACCGGAAATTTAAATTTTTGCATTTCTTTTAACACACCCACATGCGCCCAAGCTTTTGCGCCACCCGCAGAAAAGATAATTCCAAATTTAGGAAGACCTTTAACTGCACCAGTTGTAAATTGCGGTGTAATAATTTGCGGAGTAACAACTGCGGGAGTTGAAGCTGTTGCTGTTGTGACTGGTTGTGCCGGTGTCACCATAGTTGTTCCAGAAGTTACAACTTGTGGAGTAAAAGGCTTTGTTGGTTGTTGACCTTTACGTAATGACTGACAACCAAAAGTGAATAGTACCGGTATTAATGCTAAAATTAAAAAATTATTTTTTACGACCATAAATAAAGAACTCCTTGTTGCCATCTTTTCCAGTGATTGAACTTTCAAAGTATTTACATTCACATTGAAATAAGTTTTCACAAAGTGAAGTTATATTGGCTTGGATGGTGTTGTAGACCTTAGCATCACTGACAATACCATTTTTATCAAGGGCTTTTGGGCCACATTCAAACTGAGGCTTCACGAGTAATAAGAAAAAGTCTTTTGATCAAGTCGAGAATCAATTCGACTCAATGTTAAAAAGAGATTCTGCTGAAGCAAAATAATAAACGGTAATTCCAAAATAAAAATTTGGAACACCACTATAAATAAAAATAAATTTATATTTATTCAAACTGTGTTTTTACACGGAATTTTTTAAAAAAGTTCTAATAGCTTAAACTTATCGTTAAGTTCAGATTTATTAGCCCCGATATAAAAGGACTCTCGACATAAGTCGAGTTAACAAAAAGGGGAGCTACTATGCTAAGATTTTTCAAACTATCGGTAATAACTTTATTAACTGCGTATTCTCAATACTCAAGCGCACTCGGGGCCTGTGGCTCGAGCAACGTCGGCGCAGTAGGCTCGGCATCAGTCACCGTTGGATATGATGCGCCTTCGTGCGGTGGCAACAAAAGTGTCCCTGCAACACAGGAAACGACCACTTATTATCGGTGCGAGTCTAATGCCGGTGCAACTGGTGTGATTGGATCTGTAGGCTGGGTACCTCAATATTCAGTGACTCAGTATAACATTCCATTAGATGTAGACTGCCCAAACTAAGGTTCAAGCGATTTTATATTTAATAAGAAAAATTATCACTAGGGCTGGCCGCAACGAAGCCAGCCCTAAATTTTGACGAAATAATAATGATACATTGTATGTATTATTTCAAAACAGTTTATAATGTTTATGTTTAAAGTGAAAAGTTTATTGAATGTGTTAAAATTAAAAATTATTTTTTACGACCATAAATAAAGAACTCCTTGTTGCCATCTTTTCCAGTGATTGAACTTTCAAAGTATTTACATTCGCATTGAAATAAGTTTTCACAAAGTGAAGTTATATTGGCTTGGATGGTGCTGTAGACCTTAGCATCACTGACAATACCATTTTTATCAAGGGCTTGTGAGCCACATTCAAACTGAGGCTTCACGAGTAATAAGAAAAAACCTTTTGTCTTAAGGAGTGGTTCGAAAAAGGCAACGACCTTTGTCAGGGAGATAAACGACACATCACAAACAACACCATCAAATCGCATAGAAGCTAAAGTATGGGTGGCGATGTCTTTTATATTTAGATTTTCATAAAATGTAACACGTGAATCGGCTTTGATTTTTTCATGCAATTGAATCGAACCAACATCTAATCCGGTCACATGTTTTGCCTGGCGCTGAAGTAAGGCATCGGTAAAACCGCCGGTTGATTGCCCAACATCTAGAATCGTTAAGCCATTCACTTCTTGCTGAACAAAATCTAAGGCCGCCGAAAGTTTAAACCCTGCACGAGATACAAATTGGTTTAATTTATTTTCAGCGATAGTGATTTCAGAAAACATTTCCTCTGTTACTTCAAAGCTTGGCTTCGTTAACACTTTATTTTTTAAAAAAACTAATCCTTGCGCGATCAAATCTTGTGCTTTGGTGCGAGATTCAGTTTTTTTATGTTGCACAAGAAATAGATCTAATCGCATTTATGCATTTCTATTTTGATTATAAAGAACTAAATCTTTAAGAGGCTGAATGGTCAGATGTGAAAGTGATTGTAACGCTTGTGTCGATATTTCAACTTGTTTTTGCAATTCGGCCTTAGTTTTATCCATACCGATAAGGGCGATGTAACTTTTAAAATCTTGATCTTTATCGCCAGCATCTAAAATATCATCTTTAATTTGAAAGGCTAATCCAATGGATGCAGCAAAAGTAGCAAACGCTTTAGTTTCTGATTCATTAGCTTCGCAGATTGCAGCGCCACCCATGACGGCAGCTTCAATTAAAGCGCCGGTCTTTAAGCGATGCATAAGCTCGACTTGGGCTAATGTAATATCAGATTTACTTTTCATGTCTAAGACTTGGCCGCCGATCATTCCTAAAGCACCAGCTTTGGCTGATAATAACTGAATTAATTGAACTGCTAGTTTGGGGTTATTGGCGTATTCGAAAGCTAATAGTGACAACGCTTGAGTTTGAAAAGCATCACCTGCTAAAAGTGCAATGTCTTCACCGAAGACTTTATGATTTGTGGGTTTACCGCGTCTGATATCGTCGTTATCCATACAGGGTAAATCATCATGAATTAGCGAATAAGTATGAATCATTTCTGTCGCCATCGCAAAAGCCAGATAATTTTGCGGCTTGTTGTAAGCCTTAACCACTAACGAAGTTAAAAAGGGGCGAAATCTTTTGCCACCCGATTCAAATGAGTATTTAAGACTATCCCATAACACATTAACTTCTGGCAGTTTTTGTGAAAGCTTGTTTAACGAATTTGTGGCGTACTGATCAAATTCAGCAATAAAGTGGGTTTGTAGCTGCGAAAGTTCTGGGTTCATATTAAGAACTAGTTTTCTTCAGAGAATTTTTCAGTAACAGCGTTACCTTTATCATCAATAGAAACTAATTTTTTAACTTGAGCTTCAGCTGTTGTTAATTGACCGTGGCAATCACGAGAAAGTTTAACACCTTCTTCAAATAATTTTAAAGAATCATCTAAAGATAATTCGCCTTTTTCCATTTTTTGCACGATCTCTTCTAAGCGATTCAATTTTTTTTCGAAATCCATCACTGGTCTCCTATTTAATACTTTTAATTTCTGTTTCAATTTCACCGTCAGACACTTTAATCGAAATTAGATCGCCCACGTTGACTTGTTTTACTGACTTCACCACATCTTTACCTTTAGTCGTAATACTATACCCGCGATCTACGACTTTAAGCGGACTTAATGAATCTAAAAGTGCCATTGAGTTTTCAACGCGAAATTTAAATTCAGTGATATTTTCTTTTAAAATATTTTTCAATTGCTGTTCTTGGCGTTGCACTAAAGCTCGTTTTTGCTGAATCACCTGTAAAGGCGACACTAAGCGCGAGCGTAAAACTTGAATATCACGGCTAGCTAATGAAAAATAATTTGTGATCGCTAGTTCTAAACGTGAATACAAGTCGTCATTACGGATAAATAGATCCTGCAATTTCTTTTTCGGATCAATTAAACGTTTGGCCTGCAATAACAAAGATTGTTGTTTGTGCTGTAAACGACGTTGAATAGCTAAACGTAATAATCTTTCGAGCTGCTCTAATTTTTGAATAATTTCATGCGAACTCTTTGCAACTAACTCTGCAGCGGCGGATGGTGTCGGCGCACGAAGATCTGCAACAAAATCACAAATCGTAAAATCAATTTCATGGCCTACAGCTGAAATCACAGGAATTTTACTATCTGCAATTGTACGCGCTAGCTTTTCATCATTAAAACACCACATATCTTCAATCGATCCACCGCCACGTCCGATGATAATCACATCGGGTTTAAGCATTTCAGCTTTTTTAAAAGCTTCAACTAATGAGGGCGCAGCAGCTGCTCCTTGCACGATGGCCGAAACCACGATCACCTGTACTCCACGTGCACGTCGATTCATGATATTTAAAATATCTTGAATCGCAGCTCCAGTAGGCGAAGTTACAATAGCTACGGTTTTTGGATACGTTGGAATTGGTTGTTTTCTTGCTGGATCAAACAGTCCTTCAGATTTTAATTTATCGCGCAGTTGTTCAAATTGTTTTTGCAAAGCGCCGGCACCAACGGGTTCCATCATTTCACAAGCAATTGAATAAGTACCACGCGGTTCATACACCGTGATTTTTCCGCGCACGATAACTTCTAGACCATCATGGGGTTTAAATTTTAATTTTGAATTATGCCCACGAAACATCATCGCGCTAATTTGCGCTTTTGAGTCTTTTAATGAAAAATAAAAATGTCCTGAAGAGTGCGGTTTGAAATTTGAGATTTCGCCTTTGATCCAAATTGTCCCAACATTGGTCTCGATCAGACCGCGCAAAATATTATTAACCTGTTCAACAGAAAAGATTTGCGGTGCTGCGGTGCTAGGAGCTGTAGTAGAATTTACCTCTTGCGACATGTCTTGATACCAATCTGCTTTCAGCAGAATAACGTATCAAGAAAACCACATATTTTGCAATGACCAAAGCCCACCAACATAGAGCGATATTATAGCCAAATGGCGATGCTTTTCAAACTGGGCGTGGTAGACAGGCATTTCTTTTTGGGCCAATTTTACCAAATATGGAATTTCAAGCACAAAAGTAAGCACCAGACCATAAAAGAAAACTAAAAATGGGAAATAGAAATCAATTTGCGAAATCATGCCAACCCTTCGGGCTTTTTTTTTCATTTCTGTAGTCCTGATCCATAGACTTTTTTTAGAAGTTTGATATTATGAAGTTGGGGGTTCGCTGACGTAAAACTCATCGAAAATAAACCTTACAAGCTTATATACGGGATCTGTCCCTGACAATGGTGTGCAAGCTCACCTCGTAGTGAGAAGCCTAAAGTTGTTATATGGAAACCCACCTAGCGAAAAGAGGTTTATGTTTCAGAGTGGTCTTCGAGCCTTTTTTTATTTCTCTTCATAGCTAATGCATTGGCCCTAAAGTCTTGTCTCATAATTAGAAACTAGACCATTTTTTTATCCGAAAAACCCCCAAATTCATCAATCTTTACATTAATTTGACCGATAAATACTCGTGATCTTCACACGTAGATTTTTAATTTTGTTAAGTTCGTTTTTATTTGCCGCTTTTTCGCAAGGCTGTGGACCGCGTTTAAGTTCTGAAGCGCAAGAATTTTTGTCACAATCTAAAGAAGTTCCTGAATGTACAACCGAGTACAATTACTCGAGTTCAATCAATCTAGCAGCGCAGGCGTTATTTTTTAAACGCACCATTGAACCTGTTGTCGTAGATAATAAAATTAAAAATTTAATTTTAAGTGATCCTATTGTTGATGGTCTTCCTATCCCATATGCTGAAGTGGCTGTTTACACGAGCGACAAAAAATTAGTGCAATGTGGAATGACCGACTTCGATGGTAACTTGATCGCCCTTTCGGGGGGCGCTTTAAAGATTCCAAACACTCCGCAATCATATTTAATTCGCGTCTATGCCCGAGCTAATGTGGTGATGCCGAACAGAGGATTTACCGCCAATGCCGCCGTAAAAGAAGATCCTTACACAGACAAAGTTCATTACATCGAAACATCATTTGATTCTGATGGCGTAAACACAACACCGATAGAACTGATCGCCCACGCACGCCAAACCGATGACGTAAATATCAAAGGTGGCGCGTTTAATATTTATAATAACTTTATCCAAGCTTACACGTATTTAGATGAAAACTTATCTGTACCCAATTCAGAACTAACTTGTTTATCAACAGAGCTTAGCATGTATTGGAAAGCGGGCTTTAACCCCTTTCAATACGAATACCCCACAGCAGATCCCAACACTTTAGTGAATTCATCTTATTACAAATACGAAACCAATAGTTTATTTATCAGTGGTGGCCAAGTTGGTGATATTAGCTTAGCTAACACAGATCACTTCGATGATTTTGCATCGATTCACGAGATGGGCCATTTTATCGAAGACCAATGCGGCAGATTTGATACGCCAGGCGGTGGTCATGCGATTATCGTTCGTATCGATCCCCGTTTAGCATGGCACGAAGGTTGGGCGAATTATTTCGCAGGAGTAGTTACGAATGCACGCCAAAATTATTTAAATCCAGAACTTAGCACTAAACTTGCGGCAAGCCCGACGGGTGATTTAAGTTGGAGTTTTTTATTTAACTCATTTGGTTTTTCTGATTCAGTACAAAACGTTGGTAACGGCACTGGTTTTATGATGGATCTCAAAAAGCCCGGTACTTCTCCAGGTGAATGGCAGATCGCACCGTATTTTGGTTCTCCGTTTGATCAGGTTAATCCATCGCTTTATCCCGGTGAAGGTCACTTTCGAGAGGGCGCAATCACACGTGCCCTGTTTAAAATGTCTGTATCATCAACTGCATTATGTTCTTCGTGCGGAAGCGCAGTTTTTGCTTCGAGCCCTGTGCCTTTCAATGTGATGTGGCAAGCTTTTGATGCCAACGGCGGTATGGGTGATTCAACAAATCACTTTTCTAGCTCAAATCAATTTTTAGAAAAAGTTAAAACCTTAATTAGTGCGCCCACGTGGGCTTCATTTGTACAAGGTGCTGCTGATGCAGAAGCTCTGCATTTATTTTCTGATCAGAACTTAGCTTCGACGACAAAAAAATATGTTTCTATAGTCAGTGGTACCGAATATTTGAATTGGGTTCCACTGGGGCATAATCTAGTTCAAGCAGCCTGTGCAAAACCTACTTTAATTCAAGGGCGCAGTGATGACCCTGCTTTAACGGGAATCAACTCAGATCAACGTTATTCGAATCACTATTATATGCTTGATCCGAGTGTTCTATCAGGAATTAATACTTTATCAATCACGTTTACGAAAACAGCTGGCACTAACACTGACCACGATATCATTATCTTTGAAGAAGCTTATCGTTTCAACGGTGACTACGCTTGTAGTGTGGCCGAAACTGTAGATGGCTCATGTCCGAGCAACACGTATGTTGCCTCAAGATCTACAAATGATTTTGTGGTTGCCTCAAATCGCGGGGCAGCATCAACACTAGGATCTAGCTACGTTAAATCAATTTCAAATTTAGCAGCAAAACTTGATCCGACAAAAAAATACTTACTTAATATTCGCGCTTACACTGCTAATAAAAGTTTAAGCAACGTCACGTCATATACATACTCAATGACGAGCAACTTGGGGACACTATGCCCAGAATAATTTTATTTACGCTGTTATTTACTTTCTTATCAGGTTGCTACGATGAACAGCCTAGTAATAAACATGGCCTATCGACTGCACCACTTACACAATTTACGTACCGTGGAGTTGTGGATCGCACGATTAAATTAAATTTTAAAGTGGAAAAAGGTGGCGTTAGTAAACTTATTGCGCGCATCGAAACACAATATGATTATAATTTTCCGTTAAATTACGAATGGAAATTAGGTGAAGGCGTACACATCAGCTCTGGCGAATTAAAAGGTCAGATTTCAAGTATGCAAAAAGATTCTCCTTTAGAAATCGAACTTGAAGTGACTGGATTTACTGGCGATCTCGCGCGCTTTGTGCGCTTTGAAGTTTTAGGGTCTAACCCTGAAAAACGGGCTTTTGCCGATGGTATTTTAAGTTCACAAGATAAGTCGTTTGAAAAAATCGTTCAAGAAATTGAAGAATACAAAAAAGGTAATCAATAGGATGTTGATAGTGAACCACACGATCACTAAATTTTTTATTCTATCTTTACTTTTGGCTGCCTTAGCGGCCTGTAGTGCTAAGAGCTTGACTGAAGTTCCAGCGCCCAGCGCACCCACTGCGACTGACGAACCTGTATTTTGTTCTACAGCCACTAGCTATAGTCCTGGTGTAGCTGTTTCTGGTACCGCAAAGTTTCGCCGTCGCGGAGTAGATTTAGGCTCGAGTGGCGGAGTTGTCACGAGCGTCACCACTGGCGCAGTTATTTCACCTTCACTTCCAATTAAATATGCCGAAATCAAAGTACTACGTGCTGGCACTGTTATTCAATGTGGAACAACGAATAACCTTGGCGAATTACGCGCCCTTGATGGCGTCTCACCATTATTTGTACCTAATGAAGCTGGCACTTATACCATCGAAGTTTATGCCCGCGCGAATTATACTTTTCCATCAATTGGTAAACCTACGAGCGCTACTTTATCTACTGCAGTTAAAGAAGACATCTATTCAAACGACGTCTACAAAATTTCTGGCACTTATAGCTCTAACGGGTCGGGTGGGGGCATTAACACGCCTTTAAATTTATTGGCGCAAGCGCAAGAGTCTGTTTCTGCAAAAATTGAAGGTGGCGCATTTAATATTTATAATGATTGGGTCACAGCGTTTGAATATCTAATCAGCACGAGCAATACCGGCAGCGCCGATGTGAGCTGTTTAAATCCTCGTTTAGATATGTTTTGGAAAGCGGGATTTAACCCAGCAACTTATATTGATCCTAACGCTGGCAGCAGCACTCTTTCATTTTATCTACGTGATGATAATGAACTTTATATTTGCGGTGGTGTTACCGGCAATGTGACCTCTGCCGACACTGATCACTGGGATGACGCTGTTATTTTACATGAAATGGGCCATCACATCGAAAATGTTTGCGGTCGTATGGATTCTCCAGGGGGCGCACACTACGCCTTGTATCGCATCGATCCCCGTTTAGCTTGGTCAGAAGCTTGGGGAAATTTCATCGGCGGTCATATCATTAAAAACAATACTGCAAAAATAAATCCTAATTTGGTAGGGGCTTTGCCTAATGGTGAATGGCTTCATTACAACGACACCAAAGGTTACAATGATGGAGCTGTGAATACAGGAACATCATTAATCATGATGCGTTTAAATAAAGCCGGCGACGGTTCAGGAGCAGGCACAGCTCACGATCCAGTCAATGCAGCAACCAGCCCTGGTGAAAGCCATACACGCGAAGCTTCAATTGCTCGTGGATTATTTAAAGGTACAAACACTTGCACCAACTGCGGTGGCGGAATTAGTTTTGATAAATACTGGACAGCCTTAGGTCGCTCAAGTAACGGCATGGGAGTTTCAACGTCTCCATTTAGTAGCTCAGCAAAGTTTTTTGCCAAGGTATTTACAGCGAACAGCAATACTTTTACCGCATCGATGACTTCAATTATGACCGATGATGAAGCGCTACACCTTGTGGGGTCAACCTCATACACCACCACTGTTTCGGTGTCATCGACGGGCACAACTTCTTCAACAAATGCTTGGCCTGGTTATGGAATTAAACTTACGACCAGCACGAGTTGTAATCAAAATGTATTACAACCTCGTGCCACGACATATACTTTTGCACGCGATAGTGATCAACGCTACAGCAATCACTTTTATACAATCAGAAAAGCTGACTTAAGTGGTGTAACAGCAATTCGCTTAATTCCTGATAGCTCATGCACTGTAGATTTAGATCTCATCGTTTTTAATTCTGACTATGATTACGCAGAAGATTGCACCGCTTACAATTCAACACCAAACTGCACCTCATTTGCAAAAGTCAGCAGTAACGATATGGCTGTGCTTTCACGCGGCTCAACCAACACTGAGCAAGTTAGTATTTCAGGATTAAGTAGCAGTTATTTTTTATTAAATGTGCGCGGCTATACGAATAGCCCGACCACTATTCCAAGCAATAGCGCCTGCGTCTATCGATTGGCTGATCAAACTGGGAGAACTTTATGTCCAAGCACGTCGTACTAAAAACAATTTGTGTTTCATTACTAGGAATCGGCTTCGGCTACGGGACCACCCGTTTAATGCACAATGAATACGAATACGCAAACCGTAGTACAGCGTCTATCCCGCTGACTAAGTTAGGCCTAGATCAGGCCTCGTATGATTACATCGATATTAAAATTGAAAATATATCTTTAGCTGATAAAAAAGAGGACACCTCTTTGGTGCAAGTGCGCATTACGGCTTTAAAAGATATTTCGACTTCATTAAATTACAAATGGATTTTAGGAAAAGATGTAGTTACCTCTGAAAACTTAGAAGGGGTTCTTGAACCTTTAACTCAAGGGCAAAGTAAAATTTATGAATTGCGAGTGCAGAACTATTCAAAAGAATATCAGTCACATGTAAGTTTATCTTTATCAGGAGATATGTCAGGGCATGTGGTAGCTCGTGACGTGATTGTGTCTTCACGTCCAGAAGATTCATTTGAGTATGTTGTGCAACAGGCAGCCCTAGCGAATGAAAATGCACCTGCTGGCCAAGTGCAAAAATTAAGTAGTGGCAAAACTGTTAACGAAAAATTTCGTAAAGGAAATATCGTTCGTTAAACAGGGATCACTTCAACATTAGGATCAAATTCATCTTTTAAAATGCCTTCGATGGCCATTAAGGTACCCGTCGTTGAACTTGGGCACGTACCACAAGCACCTTGGTATGTGACATAAACTTTATTATCTTCAAATTTAATCACTTCAATATCGCCGCCGTCACCCTGCAAGCCAGGACGAATCGTGCGATCTAATATCTCTTCGATTTTTTGTTGTTCTGGCGACAAACTTAAACGTGCGATTTTTTTTTCATCGACGACGGTTTGGTTCGGGTTATGTACAGGCATACGAGTTTGAATCACTGAACAAACTTGTTGCTTGATTTCTTCAGGTTCAACATCGAATTGATGAGTCACTGTGATTACATTCTGAAAGTAATGCACTTGTTTAACACCCGCTATTTGAAATAGCGAACGTGCCAAATTATTGTGTTCAGCTTCTTGGATATTTGAATAGGTTGCTTTACCTTCGGTTAATACCGGGCGGTCTAAAACAAACTTCCAAGCGCTTGGGTTTGGTGTTTCTTGTACACGAATTAAAACTTCGTTTTGCATTGGGGTCATAATAACATCCTTTTTGCCTTTTCTACAGCTAGGACAAGTCTTTCAACGTCTTCTTTATTGTTGTAAATCGAAAATGAAGCACGCACAGTTCCAGTTAAACCGAACTTGCGTAATAACGGTTGTGTGCAATGGTGACCAATACGTACGGCGATTCCCATTTTATCTAGGATTTGACCAACGTCTGCGTGATGCACGCCTTTTAAATTAAAACTTAAAATCGCCGCTTTTTCTTTGGCTTCACCAAAAATTTGAATTTCAGAAATTTCTTTAAGCTTTGAAGTCGCTAAGTTTAATAATTCCTGTTCATGCGCAAAGACATCTTTAATATCAAATTGATTAAAGAAAGTAATCGCTTCATCTGTACCGATCGCACCTTCGATATGCGGCGTGCCCGCTTCGAATTTGAAAGGAAGATCATTGTAAGTGGTTTTTTCAAAACGCACTTCGCTGATCATACTGCCACCGAATTGATAAGGAGGCATTTTTAATAATAATTCTTTTTTTCCGTATAAAACGCCAAACCCATAAGGACCAAACAATTTGTGCGCCGAGAAAACTAAGAAATCCACATCTAAATCCACAACGTTTATAGCTTTTTGAGTCACTAATTGGGCTGCATCTAATAATGTCACAGCTCCTACAGATTTAGCTTTAGCGATAATTTTTTTATACGGCGTGATCGTGCCTAAAATATTTGAACAGCCTGAAAACGCCACAAGTTTAGTTTTAGTGGTGATCTTTTGTTCGATTGAAGCTTCATCAATAGAACCATCTGCACCGACTGCGATAAACTTTAGAACCGCTTTTCTTTGGAAAGCTACATTTTGCCACGGTACAAGATTCGCGTGGTGTTCTAATTCAGTGATAACGATCTCGTCGCCCTCATTGATAAAATTCATGCCATAACTTTGGGCCACTAAGTTAATACTTTCAGTTGTGCCTTTAGTGAAAATGATTTCTTCAGTTAAAGCAGCACCGATAAATTTTTGAATGGCTTGTCTGGCGTGTTCGAAGTGTTTCGTCGCTTGATCACTTAAAAAATGTGAACCACGGTGAACATTCGACGCTTCTTCAGCATAGAATTTTCCGATACGGGCTACGACTTGATCAGGTTTAAGCGTTGTATTTACGCTGTCTAAATAAACCAATGGATAACCATTCACCATTTGGCGTAATGACTTAAATTGGCTGCGAATGGCATTTACATCATACATTAAAATATCTCGTTTAATTTGTTCTCTAAAATTTGGAAGGCAAAGCTCTCCATCAATTCATTTTCTAATTTATAAACTAATTCTTTAGCAAAACCGTGCGACAACATCTGCACAGCTTGTTTTTCGCTAATACCACGGCTTAAAAAATAAAAGATTTCATCTTTATTTAATTGGCCCACAGTCGATCCATGCCCTGCTTTTACGTCATCGGCATAGATTTCTAACTGAGGAATACTAGTCGCCTGTGCGGCTTTTGAAATCAGTAAGTTATTATTTAACTGTTCAGAGTTTGCTTTCTGTGCGTCTTGTTCAATGCGAACACGGCCACGAAACACAGACTGAGATTTATCAGTTAAGATTGATTTGTAATGTTGAACCGAATTGTTATGACCGATTTTATGGTGAATATACGTGTAGTGATCACAGTGCTGTTCATCAGCTAATAACGTTAAACCAAATACTCCCGCATGAGCATTTTCAGAGTTAAATTCTGTGGCTAAAAAATGTCGAGAGGTTTTTCCACCCAAAGCCAAATCTAAGCTAGTTAATTGGCTCTCTTGTGAGAGCGAAAATTGGATACGGCCAAAAACAAAGTCTTTGTTATTGGCATTCTGAATATTTGCAAACTTAACATTGGCGGCTTGCCCTAGATTAACTTGTAAATCACAGTTATAGGCGTGAGCTTGATTCACTTGCGAGGTTAAACCCAAAGTTTGCTGAATTAATTTTAATTCAGACCGATCAGCAACGTTCACTTCAATCATGGGCTGAACTAACGTTGATTGTTTTGCTGATACCACATGAACGATTTGTAAGGGTTTATCCAACTGTGATTTTTTATCAATCGTAATCACGGCTTTTTGAAAACCAAAACCGCGAGATAAATTAATAAGCTTTAATTCAGGCATATCATTAGCTACGGTAAAATCTTTTTCTTCAAGATCTACTAAGTTAACCGGCACATCTGAATCAGATAAGGTTTTATTTAAAAAACCATTTACAAAAACTAGGTTGTAAAAATCAGAAGACAGCTGTTTAGAAACATAAACCATTTCATCATGGCTTAACATGGATTCTTCTAAAGTGATGTTCCAATCGATAGCTTTAGCTTCAGATAAAGATGTGAACTTCCAAGCTTCTTCTTTTTTAGTCGGAAAACCATGAGTAGCAAACGCTTCGAATGATTTCTCACGAAGCCCTGCAGCCTTTAGACTTTCTAAAGGATATTTTAATTTAAATTGGTTATAGGTATTTTGATCTAACATTATACTAACCAGTCATAGCCTTTTTTCTCAAGTTCATGAGCTAAAGTAGCATCACCCGTTTGGATGATTTTACCGTCAGCTAACACATGAACGAAGTCAGGCTTGATGTAATCTAATAATCTTTGGTAATGTGTTACCAAAATGATCGCTTTATCTTTTGAACGCAATTTGTTTACGCCTTCGGCAACGATTCTTAAAGCATCGATATCAAGACCAGAATCAGTTTCATCAAGAACCGCTAAACGTGGCGACAATACGGCCATTTGCAGAATTTCATTGCGCTTTTTTTCGCCGCCTGAAAATCCCACATTAACTGGGCGCTCTAGGTATTCTGGTTTCATGCTAACAAGCTTCATTTTTTGGTATAAAAATTCTCTGAAATCACCTTCAGACATCGCATCTGAACCTTGGTGTTCTAAAACAGAGTTAAAAGCTGTGTGCAAGAAGGTAAAATTACTAACTCCTGGCACTTCTACAGGATATTGAAAACCTAAAAATATTCCTTCTTTTGCGCGTACATCCGGAGTTAACTCTAAAAGATTTTGCATTTTAAAATTGATATCGTACTTAATTTCGCCAGAAGTGATTTCGTAAGCTGGATGACCCGCTAAGATTTTTGCTAAGGTCGATTTACCGGCGCCGTTTGGCCCCATGATCGCATGCACTTCACCGGGCTTAACTGTTAAGTTTAAACCTTTTAGGATTTCTTTTTCGTCAATTTTAGCTCTTAAATTTTTAATTTCTAACATATTCAATTACCCAACACTGTTTTCTAATTTCATTTCGATTAACTTGACGGCTTCGACCGAGAACTCGAGAGGTAATTCTTTGAAAACCTCTTTACAGAAACCATTCACCAGCATGGAAATAGATTTTTCTGTATTTAACCCACGTGATTGTAAATAGAAGAGCTGATCTTCTGAAATACGTGAAGTCGTCGCCTCATGCTCGAGAACTGCGGTATTATTTTTTACTTCAATATACGGAAACGTATGCGCACTAGATCTATCACCCACAAGCATTGAATCACACTGTGAATAATTGCGGGCGTTCTCTGCCGACGGCATGATTTTAACTAAACCGCGGTAAGCATTTGATGAATGCCCTGCCGAAATCCCTTTAGAGATAATCGTGCTTTTTGTATTTTTACCGATATGGATCATTTTTGTTCCGGTATCAGCCTGCATATAATCATGAGTTAAAGCCACACTGTAGAAAGCACCTTCAGAGTTATCACCTTTTAAGATAACTGAAGGGTATTTCCAAGTGATGGCTGAACCTGATTCAACTTGTGTCCAAGAAATTTTTGAATTTTTACCTTGGCAGATTCCGCGTTTAGTTACGAAATTATAAATTCCGCCTTTACCGTCTTTATCGCCAGTGTACCAATTCTGCACAGTTGAATATTTAATTTCAGCATTGTCTAAAGCTATCAGCTCAACAATTGCTGAGTGAAGTTGATTTTCATCACGTTGAGGTGCTGTACAACCTTCTAAGTAATTTACGAAACTTCCCGCGTCAGCCACGATCAATGTTCTTTCGAACTGACCTGTTTCTTTGGCGTTGATACGAAAGTATGTCGATAAATCGACAGGACAGCGAACACCTTTTGGAATGTAAACGAAACTTCCGTCTGAAAATACCGCCGCATTTAATGCAGCATAGTAATTATCTGTGAACGGAACAACAGAACCAAAGTATTTTTCTACTAATTCAGGATGTTTTTTAATCGCTTCAGAAATTGAGCAGAAGATAACTCCTACTTTTTCTAAGTCTTCATTATGAGTTGTTGCGATACTGACAGAGTCAAATACCACATCCATCGCTACGCCAGAGATACGTTTTTGCTCTTGTAACGGAATACCTAAACGCTCGAAAGTTTTTAATAACTCAGGATCAATATCATCCATCGATTTTTTAGGATCGATTTTTTGTTTTGGAGCTGCGTAATAAGTTAAATCTTGAAAATCAATCGGTGGATACTTAACCTGCGCCCATTTGTTTTCACTCATGTTGGGTTCAGTTAAAGTTAACCAATGTTTGTAAGCTTTTAAGCGGTAATTTAAGACCCACTCAGGCTCTTCTTTTTTAGCTGAAATTAAACGTAAGATATCTTCAGAAAGGCCTTTAGGAACAGTCTCCATTTCGATATCAGTGGTAAAACCATATTTGTATTCATATGACTCAGACATGGAATACCTCTTCAATAGAAATCGACTTGTAAAAATCTTGAACTTTTTTATTTAAATTTTCGACTGGGGTGATAATCGTGCAATTTTTTAAAAGATCGCACTCTTTATCAGATAGGCATTTTGCAAGGTCAGTCGAACCATCAACAATATTCATTAAATCGTAAACAGAAACCTTAGATAAATCTTTAGCTAAACGATAACCGCCATGTAAACCGTATTCAGCTTTTAAGATGCCGTGCGAACTTAGAGTTTGTAAAACACGTGCTGTCACTTCAGCCGGCGAATGTGTCGCTTCTGCAATATCTTTGGCTGATACTGTTGTATCATCACCTTCAGCAAAATGTTTTAACGCCATCAAAGCGTATTCAACTTTTTTGTTTAATTTATTCATGCGTATTCACCCAATAGGCGACAAAATTAGTCGTATATATTTAAGCCCATTTATACGCCGTTTTAATTGAAAGGCAATTGAAAATCCGACCTTTTTAGTCGTACATTCACAGGCTCAAAATCAATTAAACATCTCTAGAGTTAAATTGTGGCGCAAATACCGCAGTTTGCTGGGGTTTTTGTCACTAGGATGAGCCTAAATCGCATGCTAGGTTACTAGCGTGGTAAAAACCTGTTTATATCTTTTTGCCTGTTTGTTTCTCGCAAGCTGCGCCAATAAAACACTTATTCGCGACAGTGAATACCAACCTGTTTATAGCACTCTTCAAAAAAATTATCCTGACGAAGCCCTCTTGGTTTTTCCACGAAAAGAAGAAAATGGATTTATCACAACGTTTGAAAAAGCGTGGATTAAATTTTGGAGTGGCGAAAAATTTTCTGCAACCGACGTCAAAAAAGTACAAGTGCTTTCAGACCAAATTGAGCAAAGAAAATTTGTCAGCATCAGTTACGAAGCTTCAGTTTTTTTAGTTGGCGAAAGTGAAGATGGCTATATTCCATCAGAACACGAGATCATCTCGCTTCATTTATTTTTAGCCATGCTGTATCTGGATCAAAATGCAATTGATCCAGCTCATGTAGAGTTGAAACGTGCCGTTGAATACTTAGCAAATAATCCCCAAGGTAAAGAAACAACATTTGATGATGCCGCAATTCGCATTTGGTTAGCTAGCTTGTGGGAAGCGATCGGTGATCGCAATGCTTCCAATGTAGACTTACGCAAAGCTATGGAACTCTCTGGAAATAAATCGATAGAGCAACTGATTCAGCTGAACAAACGCAAAATCAATTTACATATGTCTGGCTTGGGACCACGAATAAATTGGTCAAATAGCGGCCAGAGGTTTTTCTTTGAATATAAATTAAATGCCGAAGCCTCAGCTGAAAATAATTTTATATTTTCAACTCGAAAATGGTATGACTGGCACCAAAGCCGTAATACAAAAATTCGCGATCGTTTGCTATCAAGTCACTACATGGCAAATTCTTTAGGACATAAAACATCCCGCGTTTCACAAAAAACAGCTGGATTAGCTTTTGCGGGAGTCATGTACACTGCTGCAGCCGCGGTTTTTGTAGGTGGACTATACCTTGCCGCTCAGTACGGCGGAGTTGACCCAGAAAGTATTGTCTACTTAGCTGCAGGCATAGCGGGTTGGATTGTTACCAAAGCAGAAGATTTACGTTTGGGTGTTGATAAAAAAATTGAAGAATCCAAAGTAAATGAGGCCGAAAATCTTAAGGTCTACCGCATGATCCGCTTTTTACCGAGCCAAATTCAGTATATTGATGAAAACTTAGCCACAGCACCCAAGAGCAAAACCTACAAAGGTTTTCGTAAATTGTTAGGCACAGGCGATAATCAGGTTGAGTTTATCTGGAACCCTGAATAGATTGAATCCAAATGAGAGTTATCCAAGCTATTATCATATCGTTATTCGTAAGTACTATCGTATTTTTCATTATTAAATTTTGGGGCTTGTCGGTTCCCTACGCGGATTACAAACATCCTTTTACTGAAACGACTGAAGTTTTAATATTTAAAAAACCATCCTACGCAAATGTTGATCAGGCCATTCTTACGACCACTGATAATTTATATTTAGATATCGCCAACACCCGAGATCAAAAGATGGTGATCATTGCGACGAATAATGATCAATCTATGGATCACACTAAAGACATTCGCAATAAACAATATGCTGAAGTCGAAAAAGATGTTTTGTTATTAGAAAAATATAAAGGTCATTTTAAAAACCGAAGAATCATTTTTAACATCAATGAAAATGCCATCGGCGGACACTTGATATTTACAGATCATGTTAAATCTTTGGGTTTTGAAAAAGGCGATAGCATTTTAATTACAACTCCGTATGAAACCTTATCTAAAACAATCAAAGAAATATTGCCGACGTTTTTATTCGGAACGACGCAACCTGAAATTTTAAAACTTAAAGCTATGGAGTCTTTAAATCTTATCGAAGCTGCAACTATGCGCGCAGATATATTGATTTACCCGTTAACGTATTACAAACAGCCTTTTTACACTGAAACATTACAGACTGAACTTAAGCGTCGATTTAAAAGAATTATTATTGGACCAATTCCAGCCACTGATGTTGAAGAAGCTAAAAAATTAAATCCCTTCGGTATTGTTATCCAAGAATAGAATTAGTCGATGCAGCGGTTTTGGGTGTGGCGGCGAACCATGTCGCGCGCTTCAGCCATATTAGCCATGTACGGTTGATTTTGAATAATCGCGTATTCCATAAAACTTAATTTTTTGATTTTACTTTTCTTTAAACGTGCACGCATCGCAGGCTCTCTGCGCATAGTTGAGCGAATCTCGCTTAAATTCTGATAAGTCACAAAATCAGATGATTTAACTGTCTGGCCAGCAGCTTTGCGATTATTATAATAACCATCAATTAAGCGTAACGTGCCAGTGACTCCCCGGTTGTAGGCAAAATAAACGAACTGTTCGATCATTTGCGGAGTCAAAATCGGCTCGATTTCTGGGCGCTGTTTTACAAGTTGCTGTTTAAAAAAAATTTGATCACGTAATGCATGCAGATAATGTAATAAAAATCCGCGATATGGATTTTGTGGCAATGCCATCATCGAACAGCGTTTATTGACTTGTAAGGCATCAAGTTCTAATTTGCCGACTGTGCTGGCAATACGTTGGCAACTTGAGCTGTTACTTTCTAAAAGTACACGGCGCGTTTTTTCGACCAGATCGCGTTCGGTTACGCGAAGCATGCCATTTTTTGTAAACTGCGCAACACCAGCATCAAAACCAGTGCGATTGATCGCATTTATATGAAAACCACTTTCAATCATGATTTGTAAAAATGAACTTTTGGGGTCTAAATTAAAACAATCTTTTACATCATGATAGGCATTATAAACTAAACGTGTGTAGTTTTCTGATAAACAAGGACGAGGTGCTCCCAATTTTGGTTTTTCATCTTCGTTATGACAATAGGCAAAACTTCCGTTAAAGTTTTTTTGCGCAAATTGAATACACTGAATTGGAATTTTTTTGTCCCACTCATCGCTGTGGTCTTCATAATACTCAGTCGGCATTCTCAAAATCTGATCTTCTAGGTAAAGTTTACTGCGCGAGTGACAAATTTCGAACTCTGGCTGTACTGATGGCGTTTGTGTAACTTTAGCAGCTTTCGGCAATGGAACAGAGCTTGGCGAACGATCCACCGTTTTCTGAACACACTGAATCAAAAAAACAGAACTTAATAGCAGAATAATTAATATCTGATTCAAGTTGCTTGCGCCTCTAAACTTCACTAAAATATCCTCATGAAAAAAATTAATTCTTTACTCTTCATTAGTGTATCACTTTTTTTATCTGTTGAAATGGCTATGGCCCAAACTCAGGCCTCGACAAACGTCGCGGTTAAGATGGGAGCCCTTGAATCTATCATGCACGCAAGCCTTATAGTGCAAGTGGTGATCATGATTTTAATTTCACTTTCAATTATGTGCTGGGGAATCGCTTGGAACAAATATCAAGACCTTAAACAAGTTCAAGCCGCTAATAAAACTTTTGATACCATGTTTTGGAAATCGACTTCACTTGATGAACTGAACGAAAAAATCGATGCCTATAAAGGTTCATCTCACGCCCGCGTATTTAAAGCAGCCTACATCGAGATGAAAAAAATCGCTGAATCGCCAATGTTAAATAAAAATTTAAACAGCGAAACTGAACCACCACTATTATCAGGTTTGGATAACTTAGAACGCTCAATGAGAAAAGCGATCGAAAATGAAGTCACCGCTTTAGAATCACGACTAATCGTTTTAGCTTCTACTGGATCGACTGGCCCATTCATTGGATTATTTGGAACCGTTTGGGGCATCATGAGTTCGTTTCAAATGATTGGGCAAACTGGTTCGGCAAGTTTAGCGGCCGTAGCGCCTGGTATTTCTGAAGCCTTAGTCACAACGGCAATTGGTCTTGCGGCGGCAATTCCTGCAGTAATGATGTACAATCACTTTATTGCCGAAATCAAACGCGAAGAATCTTATTTAAATAATTTCAGCTCAGATTTTTTAAACATCGTAAAACGCAATTTCTTCAGAGGTTAATCATGGGCATGAGTACCGGGGGCAGAAATTCAAAAATGGCCATGAGTGAAATAAATGTCACACCGTTTGTGGATGTGATGTTGGTGTTACTAGTGATCTTTATGGTGACTGCGCCAATGATGCAACAAGGGATCGATGTGAATCTTCCGAAGACATCTTCTGCAGGTGTTGAATTAAATGAAGATCCATTTGTATTAGTGATTGATGTGGCTGGTAAAATCAAAATTGCTGGCACGACAGTGGGTCTTGATCATTTAAAAACAAAATTAAAAGCCATCTTTGAAAACAAAAAAAATAAACAGATCTATATTCAAGCCGACAGAAAAGTCGACTACGGTATTGTTGCTGAGGTAATGGGCGAAGCTCGCGCAGCGGGAATTTACAACCTAAGCCTTATCACAATTCCTAAGGAGTAATTTTTCTTGGCTGTAAATCGCGGATTGTACATATCATTAATTGCACATGCTTCGTTGATCTTATTTATGATCATCAAGGTGTCGCTATTTACCAAGCCAGAATTAAATCTGTCAGAAGCCATTCGTGTAGACATGGTCGGATTACCTGAAAAATATAATCCGGCACAAAAATCAACTGACTTACCAGAAAAAATCGAAAAACCACCTGAACCTGTTGTTGAAGAACCCAAAGTAGAGACTAAGCCAGAGACTAAAGCAGAAACAAAACCTGATCCAAAGGCTAAACCAGAGCCTGATACGGTTAAACTAGATAAGGCGAAACAAAAACAAAAATCTGCATTAGAAAAACTAAAAAAGCTTTCAGCGATCGATAAAATTCGAGAACAAGTGCAAAAAGAAAAATCAGCTGCCGAAGTCGCGAAACTTTTAAAAGGTCGTGTGATTGCAAAGGGCACAGCGCTGACCGGATTAGATAAAATTCAATCAGAAAACTATCTTGTGCAATTAGACGCTCTGATCAAATCAAAATGGCAATTGCCACAATGGCTGATTGGTAAGCCACTTAAAACAAAAGTTTTAGTTAAAATAGAACCTGATGGTCGCGTGAGCGACAAAAAAGTCGTGCAAACATCAGGAAACCCCACCTATGATGAATACTGCTTACAGGCCATTGAAAAAGCCACACCATTTCCGAAAGTACCTGAAAAATTCACTGAAGTTTTCAGCGAAGATGGTGTTCTTTTTGGATTTCCTGAATAGTTGTTAACCAAGGAAGTTATATGAAAACGTTAGTTTTGTTATTTTTAATTTTATTTTCTTCGATCAGTTTTGCTCAACACGCCTATATCAAAATCGGTGATGCCAAGGCTAAGAAAAGTAATTTGGCTTTTCCGGTGATGAACCAACTGAATGCCACTAAAACTGGTCATCACGTAAAACTTGCTGCCCAAATTCACAGTACCGCAATGAAAGACTTAGAACTTTCAACTTATTTCAATATTATGCAAGCAGGCGCATTTTTAGAAGACACAACCGCAACCTCGATAAAATCAAAAACTCTTGATGCTGCTGGATTTAAATTCGATTCGTGGAAAACTATCGGCGCAGAATTTTTAATTCGTTCATCATTTGCCTTAGTCGGTGATGAAGTTTCTGTTGAAATGTATTTATATCATATCGGCGAAGGTCGCGCGGTTGTGGGTAAAAAATATTCTGCTAAATCTAGCAAAACTGCACAACTTGGTCACAGCTTAGCTAATGATGTTCTTGAAGCCTTAACTGGGCGTCGTGGTGTGTTTTTATCTAAGATTGTCGCAACCACTGATCGCACTGGATATAAAGAAGTGATCACGATGGATTGGGATGGCAATGATTTCACATCTGTTACTCGCGATCGCAGTGTGGCCATTGCACCGAACTGGTCACCGGATGGAAAAAAATTATTATATTCAATCTACACTCGCCGTGTAGGTTCTGCGCAAATGAATCTAACTTTATTTCAGCATGATTTAAATTCTGGAAAACGTTCAATCATTTCTAACCGCAATGGTTTAAATCAAGGGGCTAGCTATTCTCCTGATGGTAAAAATATTTATTTAACGATCTCGCAAGGTGGATCACCCGATTTATACAAACTTGATCTTAAGGGCGACATCGTTACCCGTTTAACTAAAGGCCCATCTGGAGCTATGAACGTTGAGGCTGCCGTGTCTGACGATGGCTCAAAGATTGCCTTCTCGTCTGATCGTGGTGGTAATCCATCGATTTACGTGATGAGTTCTGATGGTGGTAACGTAAAACGTTTAACCTTTCAGGGTAAGTACAACTCAACCCCAACTTGGTCACCCGACGGCAAAAAAATTGCCTTCGCCAGTCAGATTGAAAGTTACTTTGATATTTTTGTTATGGACAGCGATGGCACTAATTTACGTCGCATTACGACAGCCACAAAACCAAATGGAAAACGTGCTAGCAACGAAGATCCAAGCTTTTCACCGGATGGACGCTTTGTGGTTTTTACGAGCAATCGCACAGGCACGTTTCAAATTTTTGTGAGCAGCGTCGACGGAAATGAAGAACGCCGTGTCACTCAAGATTCTTATAACTATTATAAGCCTAAATGGTCGAATAACTTGGAGTAAAAATAAGCACTCTTAATGGGATCTTGACGATCCCTAAGCCTCTTCAGGTATAAAAACACCTATGAAAATACAAGTGGTTAAAGAAAGAAATTCGCAAATCAATGTTATCGTTTGGATCTACTTACTAGCTTTCGTTTTAATGACTTGGTCCTTTAAAACTCACGCTAAAGACGCCGCAGCTGATGCTAAAAAAGCTGCAGCTCCAGTAATCACACAAACAGTAACGATCGAAACAACTCTAGGTAAAATCAAAGTTAAATTAAACTCTGAGAAAGCGCCTATCAGCACAGAAAATTTTTTAAAATACGTAGACAAAAAATTCTACGATAAAACGGTTTTTCACCGTGTAATCAAAGATTTTATGATTCAAGGTGGCGGCCACACAGCTGACATGAAAGAAAAAGCGACGCTTTTTCCACCAATCACTAATGAAGCAAAAAATGGTTTATCAAATTTACGTGGAACAGTGGCGATGGCTCGTACTAACGACATCAACTCTGCGACAGCGCAATTTTTTATTAACGTCGTTGATAACCAACGTTTAGATCACAAATCTGAAGATCGTTTCGGTTATGCCGTATTTGGCGAAGTTACCGAAGGCATGGATGTTGTTGAAAAAATTCGTGCAGTAAAAACGACGACTAAAGGCGAATACGCCGACGTTCCTGAAAAAGTAATCACTATTAAATCAATTCGTAAAAACTAGGATAAAGACCAATGCTTGCAACATTCGATACAAACCGCGGAACATTTAAAGTTACACTTTTTGCTGATAAAGCCCCTAAGACAGTTGAAAACTTCGTAGGTCTTGCTGAAGGCACAAAAGAATTTACTGATCCTAAAACTGGCGAAAAAGTAAAACGTCCCTACTATGACGGTTTAGTTTTTCACCGTGTAATCAAAGATTTTATGATTCAAGGTGGTTGTCCACTTGGAACAGGCACTGGCGGCCCAGGTTACAAATTCGGTGATGAGTTTCACCCCGAATTAAAGCACAGCAAACCAGGCCTTCTTTCAATGGCTAATGCAGGCCCGGGCACGAATGGCTCGCAATTTTTTATCACTACAGTGCCAACGCCATGGCTTGATAACAGGCACACGATCTTCGGCGAAATTTCTGAAGGTTATGATATCGTAGACGCTATCGGCAAAACTAAAACAGGCCCGATGGATCGCCCTGCAGAACCAATTGTTATTAATAAAGTAACGATTACTAAGTAATTTTTTAATTACGTCATTCGTTAAAAAAAGGGAGCTTCAAGCTCCCTTTTTTATTTGTCTAAAGTTAATTCTACACCCGTTGAATCGTAATCCCCAGAGGGGAATTACGATCAGAACACTGTCGATCACTAATTGTCACTTCTCTGAATGAGACATCCCCTCTTGCATATATGAGATCTGGTTGAGCAAGCGGTTTGCTCTAACTATCTGTAGTTCACAAAATCAAAGGAGCCTTATCATTATGAGACACTTACAAACTATCGTGACATTCGTAGTTTTATTGACCTCATTGGCTGCTTTCGCTGACCCGGCTCCTATTTTAGAAGTTGTAACCAATCCTGATAACACAATGACAGTAACGACCCAATTCGGTGACAACGTTCAATTGGCTATCGACCCAACGGCTACACCTAAGGCTGACCCGAGTTTCTTACGTCGTTTGCGCCAAGAATTAAATAAAATTCAAATGGAAGAAGCCCAAAAAAATCAGGGTGAAGGCACAAGACACGTGCTTCGCCATGTAAAAGCTAATTTTATACCCGACAGTATTACATTCGCTATTGCCGGTGGTTTGGTTTATTTCACGCAATTGCAATTAGCCACTAAATCAGATCCAGAGTTAATGGTTAAGCACATTGAATCTTTAAAAGATCCTATTGCTCATATTTCATTTGCTGCCTTCATGGTAGCAAATGGCATCTACATCGACATGAACACGCGTGGCTTAGATCCAATGACAAAACAATTAGTGATGAAAACACTTACATATAAAGGTTTAGCGGTTGGTTCATTTGCTTCAAGCTTAACAGCCGATTTACTAGTCACAATGAAAGAGTGTTCTAAAGGCTGGATCGCTAATAAAAACGATGCCGCTTCTCAGGCCGCTTGTGATTATTCTTACAGACAATGGACGAATAGAAGTAAATATGTTGGATATGCCACGCAAATTTTAGCACTTATAGTTGCGCAAAAGGCCTCTGAAGTGGTTGAAGCTGGTGCCGCGGGTATCGGCAGAACAGTTATTAAACCGGGAGCAAAAGCTCTTGAATCAACTTTGGTTAAACTTTTAAAAGTAAGCGCTGCTCATGTTGATCTAGCTTTTTCTGGTGGTACTTGGTGGATCAAAGGTATTCGCTGGGGCGGAAAGTTAACTAAATTCAGTATGTTCTTAGCTGTTGATCATTATGTAGCTCCGCATGTTAACCGTGTAGGCAATAACTTACTGCAACCGACGTTCTTCGATTTTGATGCTATGGCTCTGGGAAAATCGCTAGCGCGCGGAAACAAGCACAAGTGGAATGTAACTCAAGCTGAAAAAGCTAATGAGTCTTTTCAAGAATTTCCAAAACAAATCCTGAATTTCACAGAGCGTATGGCTCAGTGGCGTATGCATTTAAATGCCAAGGCAGAGGCTAATTTAGCTGGCTGGTTAGATGTATCATCAAAGTTACTCCACCAAGTTGATTACTCTAAAAACTTTTATTTAAAATATGTTGAAAACTTATTTGATACTTTGAATCGCCAGCACTTAGTTAACCAAGGCGTATTCAACGATGCTCCTGACCGTGCGTGGGCGTTAGAAAGAAAATATCCTTTAAGGCTTTTACCTTTATATGGTGTTAAAAGTGGTATAGATTTTGGTGATGAACCAGAAAATGATATTTATATGTCAAAACCATTTCACCTTGAACCAGCCCAGAGTGAAATAGTTCAGAAAGCGGCCCTGTTTTTCTATCCAAAACTAGAAGGTTTCGGAATGTCGGCTGAACATTTAGCTGAAGTAAAAAAATTAATGGGACCTTTAACACAGAAATTATCTCCTGTAAGACAAGGTATTCAGTTAGACAAAATTAACAGACGTTACAAAATGATTCCGTTCATTAAAAAAAATGATGATCCAGATAGAGGAATTCGCACAGCTTTAGGACAATTTAAATCAGTCTTAGGCGATCCAAAGCCGCAACTTAAAGAAGGTTCTGGATTTAACATGGCTTTTGACACTAACATTGGAAACTACCAATCAGCTCAGGCGGCTGGCTTTGATTTAAGAGCCAAAAACTTTGTTTTTGCTAAAGCTACAGATTTGATGTTGTTAAAAATGATCTGCGGCGATAAACAAGCTGAAATCAAAGAAGGTACATTCACGGGTGTAAATTTCTACCCGCCCCGCATTGTTAATTACAATGGTGAATTAGAAATCTGTAAAAATACTTTGGTCGGTAAAAACACCAATAGTGATACTCTACATGATTGGAAAATTAAATTAGACGGTAAAACTTTTGAGAACCCGACTCGTTTTATTATGGAGCGCATTTCCCCACAAGTATTAGGTAACTGGAGAAGTGAAGATAAATTAGATAAAGGCGTAGCCTTTGACCAATGGTGGGTAAAAAGCATTTTACCCAACTTACAAGCCCAACTTAAAAAAATGGATGAGCGCTATGGTCAAGTTGTTGCTGAAGCTGATCAGCAAATGAATAACCATAGGTCTTGGTATGACCAAGTGATTGATAACGTTTTTACTGGCGAAGCTTACATGAAAGATAGAATGATTTTAGACAATAATTTGGGCGACAACTTACGCTTCGAATTCGAATTCTATTTATCAGTTATTAAAACAGTTCTTTTAAAAGAAAAAGTGGCTGCACAAAAAACAAATTATGAATACATTCTTGAAATTTCTAAACGCGCTAGAGCAAAACGCGAGGTGGTTCCAAATGTTTCTTCTGAGAATGAAGCTACACGTTTGAAAGCTAAGTACAAGGGTCTGTTTGCTTTAGTTAAAGATGTGACTGCCGAAGACATTACTAATGTAGATGAGCTATCAGAAAAACTTGTTTTACCAGCTCGTAATTTAATCGAAGAAGCGAAGAAAAATCCTAAAGTTTTTCCTTCTATCGCTCTGTATGAACAGGCTTTAAAAGGTTTAGTTGCAGAATTAAATGTATTTCGTGTGAATGAACTTGAAATGAATTACAAAAAATTAATGTCTTTATTACGTCAACCAAACATCAAGTTTGATGAAATGGTTGCGGCTAAAGAAAACCTTTATAAATCGAATTTGATTGTATTAGGCCCCTTTAAACTAATGGCCGAATTAGCCGGAGCTTACGATTTACCTAGCGATATTCAAGCTATCGTAGCAGTAGCTAGTGGCTTAGAGGCTCTTGAAATTGAAGTGAATCGCTTTTTATTAATGAAAGTAAAATTAGCTGATCGCTTAGAGATTGATATGTCTCAGCTAAATACTTTCTTAAAATACAAGTCTATCGCTCCACCCGCGAAACAAGGTTCTGCTTCACCTCATAATACAGGAAGCGGTTTGCATAACCCATCTTTACCCGAGCAATGAGTTTAAAGACGGCCATTTTTGCAAATCACTTTAATTTAGACAAAATGTGGCGCGTCTTTGAAAGACTACCACCTGTCGCTATAGCTAGCGGTGCGATGAACAGTTGAAAATCTCTTGCGTCTTGAGCCTGCCTTAACTCATTGTTATCTGCTGCACCTGAACCATTGAAACGGCCTAGCATTCTTTGCTCTGTTTCTTTTAGTTCATATTGAGAATCTATGATATACCCTGCACCGACTGCAGCCCCCAAGGCTACTCCCAAAGGTGGCGCTAGAAAGCAAGCAGCTAACATGGGTACTGCGGTGATAATGACGTTAGATGTTTCAATATTCCCCTTAGTTTTATAGTAGTAGGCACCAAGGGCACAGTACTCTGGCTTTTTTTTCAACAACTCTTCGAGTTGAACAGTGTAATTAATCGTGTAAAGTAATTGGCCTTTTAGATTGTAAGGGTTGTCTATAACTTCTCGTTTTAAAGCTTTGATTTTTTCTATTTCTTTCTCAGCATAAATGCGAGTTGAAACTGCAGCGTTAATAATTTCTCTATGGTTTGGTTTGGCTGATGTCAGATAATTTATTAACGGCACCTCACCAATCATTTTGCGATACTTCAATAAATGACGTACACGTACATCACGAATTTTCTTGTCTGTTAAAACCATACGATCCAAAACTCCAGCCTTTGGCAACTGCAGTTGGGTTAATTCACGAGCTCTTCTGTTGATGTAGGCTAAATCTTTGTTGGAGAATTCTATTTCTTCTTTAGTTAGCGGATCCCAGGGTATAAATTTATAACTTCGTATTGGTTTTAGTTTCGTGTTTAAAAAATACAATTCAGCGCCCGTTGCTGCGTTGGTGTCAGCGCTCAGCGCTAAGTGATAACGAGCGCGATCAACATATTTAGGTAAATCTATATTTGACCATTCTAAAACAACTGCGCAATCGGGATCGTTTATTTTATTTGTCAAGCAAGCTTCAATAAGCTTTGTGATCCTAATGTTTTCATTTCCGTAAATTTCAATCTCGCTTAAAAAATCTACGAAAAAATCAGAAGCTTTATTGCCTTCTGAATCAAGCGCAGCCATTCCCATAGACCCAACTCCGGTTCTAAGAGGATATTTGATAGCATCGCGGCCTTTGCAGGCTAAAGCAAAAGGAGAATTATTATCAGAAGTGCGTGCATGAAGGTAGTCTGTAATCTGATTGATCAAATCCTGATCTTGAGAGCTTCTTGATGAGGCCGCTGTGCGCAGCAATTGAGGCTGAACGCAAGAATAAATAAATAGAGTAAAACAAAGTCCTAAAATGCGTACCATCATCTATGATTCATTTCGGGTAATCACACACATTTGTTAACTGGACCAAGTTGGCATATTGGTTAAATTAAAAAAGTAAGTGTCAAAAAATTATTCAGTACTCGCGGCACTTTGTATAGTTCTGATACACCCACTTTGCTCTAGAACAAATAAAACGAACTTAGATCTAGGCACGATAGTCGCACCACTCAATGAGCAAAAGATCGTTCAGTTGAATATAAGGAAAGTTTTATGCTAAAAAAAATGCTGACACTCGCTTTGATCATAAGTTTTGGAAATGCAAGCTTTGCCCAAGAAGATCAATCTTGTGAAGGTATAAAAAAACTTTCTTGCACGGGTGGCGCACTAAAGGCTGCTACAGCTATTACCGGCGCTTCTACAGTTTATTACACTATTCAGAATCGCGGATTAGGAACACAACAAATTTTCGATATTGTTGACAGAGAGACTGCTCTTAAAGATCTTGGTGACGCTATCGGTAGAGATGGTAATCCCAATATAATAACACCCAATAGAGCTGAAACACAAATTTTACGGCAAGTTAAGCCAACAGACACCATAGAAGTTACTTATATAATGAAAAACACTGGTCAGAAATTTACAGATACTTTTCCTGGCACTCAGACAAGACAAGCGTCAGCACTTATTCGTGATGTTTATTTTGATCATAGTGAACTTGTATCAGTTGCACGCTTTAGAACGCAGGCTGAACATAATGCATTCAGGAAGGTTGCCCAAAAGCGACTTAAAGGAAGTGTTCTTCTATTTGGTTTTACTATAGCCGCTAGTTGGCTGAGCTTTTCAGAAGACATTGCTGAACGGCATATTGAGCTCAGCCCGGAAGAAATCAAATTTACTGAAAAACCCTAATCGCTTAGTAGTTACAAACGTGTCAAAGAAATTAACAGTGAAGCCCCTATTGGCGCCTTGAGCGGCTCAAATTGAGACTTAAGCTGCTAGATACGGGTTTAATTGGATTTAGCTAGATATTCTTAGGCATTAAAATTGAAATTAACTTTAAACGAAGAAACATAAAACGGAGATATGAACATGAAAAAATTAGTCATCTTAACAATCTTATTAGTTGCGAAAATCGCTTTAGCAGGCCCAGTCCCGGAGAGAAAAGCGCTTAGCTTACATGAAGCTCGCCAAAAAAATGTAGAGAGCAAAGAAACTAAAGAGTACTTAGAAGCTGTTAAAAAAGGTAAAGTATCTCCTGCACTCAGAGCAACTATCGTAAAGTTGTTAGCAGCAGCAACGACAAAAGTAGGCGGTATCGATTCTACTAACTTAGAATCTTTAACATCTACTCGCCCTGAATCTTTAGATAAAATAACTCAGTTAATCAGCCATGTGAACCATGGTACTGCAGAACAACAAGCTAAGGCTTCTACAGAATTAAGAATTTTAAGCGAAGGCTCTAAATACGTAACAACTAAGGTAGAAGCTGAGCTTTTAGAAAAAATCACTGAAATGGCTGATTACAACGAAGCAGCAAAACAATTTAAAGCTGAGTTAATCAAGACTTTAAGGCTCGGCAAAGCTAAGTCGATCGAAGAAGCTATTAAAATCGCCTCTAACGGTAAAATCACTTTAGAAAAAATTAAAGACTGCATCATCTAATATAACCGTGTAACCTAGTTGCATGATGGAATGGCTATCAAACTTAGAAAAATCGATATTACTTTGGATTAACCAAACAAACTCGAATTCTATCTTTGATGGCCTTTTTCCGTTTTATACCGACATCCATAAAAATATCTGGTTCTCGATACCTGCTGTTTTGATTCTGCTTTATTTTTTTATCCACAGATTTAAACGGGCTGGCTTAACGTATTTCATATTTTTAGCCTTAAGCATTGGAATAAGCGATTTTGCTGGCAAAAACATTAAAAACAATTTTCCACGCATGCGCCCGTACACAGTTAAAGAGCTACAAATCACCGAAAAAAGCCCAGCTGGCCCGACAAGTAGTTTTTATTCTAACCACACATCCAACATGTTTACTTTTGCTACCTACACGAGTCAGTTTTTTCCGGCGGCTAAACCGCTGCTTTTTATACTGGCTTTTTTGACTGGATATTCACGAATGTATAATGGGGTTCATTACCCGTCTGATGTATTAGTCGGCGCCCTGATGGGCCTACTGATCGGCTGGTTGTGTGCGCGCATAGCTAAAAAAATAGTTTATAAAATTCAATTATCCCCTTTGGAGAAAAAACCGTGAAAACAATCGTTACTGGTGCCAATGGTTTTTTAGGTTCTTGGCTATGCAAACGTCTTTTAGCTGAAGGCCATGATGTGACGGCACTCGTTCGCAAAAGCAGCGATTTAAGCGAGATTGAAAATTTAAAATTAAATTATGCCTACGGCGATGTCACTGATAAGGCTTCGCTGCAAACTGCTTTTAAAGACAAAGATTACGTTTTTCATTTAGCCGGTGTGATCGCTTATAAAAAAGCTGATCGCCCTTTGATGGATAAAGTAAATATCGGCGGCACAAAAAACGTGGTCGATGTTTTAACTGAACAAAAACAAGCAAAGCTTCTAAATCTATCTTCAGTCGTGGCTGTGGGTGCAAGCTTTACTCCTAAAGAATTAACTGAAGATTCACCGTACATTATTCACAAATTAAACTTAGGCTATTTTGAAACTAAACATACAGCTGAAAAAATTGTGTGTGCGGCGGCAAGAGAAAATAAAATTCACGCAATCAGCGTTAACCCAAGCACGATCTACGGTTTTGGCGATGCTAAAAAAGGCAGTCGTAAAACCCAAGTCAAAGTAGCTCGCGGCAAATTTCCGTTCTACACCGGTGGTGGAGTCAATGTTGTTGCCGCAGAAGATGTGGTCGATGGAATTGTAAAAGCCATCGCCAAAGGCCGCAGTGGTGAACGTTATTTATTAACCTCAGAAAACATGACGATTAAAGAACTATTCACAAAAATTGCTGGCTTTGCTGGAGTTAAAGCCCCATCGATTTTTATGCCGTTTCCGGTTTTAAAATTAATTGGCCAAATCGGTGATTTAACTGGTTCTGGTTTATCTGTTGAAAATGCTTACACCGCATCTATGTATCACTGGTTTAATTGCGACAAGGCAAAAAAAGAACTTGGCTTTAGTCCGAGACCCTCTGATATAGCCATTGAAAACAGCGTACGCTGGATGAAAGATCACGGTTATTTGGGTAAAACCCAATAGCTGTAACAATGGGCTAAAAATGAAAATATTTTTTTTAATTATACTTATTTCAGCGGCTTCTGCTGCGGGGTTTGTTTTCTGGCAAATTCCTTCGCAAGAGACTATCAAGGGGTGTTTCAAAACCTCGATGTATGGTATTGATCTTTGCCCCACAGAAAAAAGTTACGTAAAACTAAAAAATATTTCTTCTAAATTACAACGCGCTATTTTATTAACTGAAGATTCTGCTTTTTACACTCATAAGGGCTTTGATGAAGAAGGCTTAACTCGCTGTTATGAAAAACTAAAACAGACTTATAAAATCACTTGCGGCGGGTCTACGATCACTCAGCAATTAGCAAAAAATTTATTCCTCTACAAAGATAAAACTTTTATCCGCAAAGGCTTAGAAGCCTTAATCACTATAAAATTAGAAAAAACCCTAACAAAAAAAGAAATCTTAGAGCGCTATTTAAACGTCGTGCAATTTGGTAAAAATATTTACGGCGTAAAACAAGCGGCACAGTTTTATTTTAAAAAACAGCCTTCTGAATTAGATGTGGTCGAATCCGCTTTTTTAGCTATGGTGTTGCCAAACCCAGAAAAGTATTCACAAAGCTATTACCGTAAAGATTTAACCCGCTTCGCCAGAAAAAGATTATCGGGTATTATTACAGACATGCATCGCTATAAATCTTTAAATGATGAAGATTATTTTTCAGCGATGGGTAAACTTGAATACTTTCTTACCGCAGGGCAAGCCTCTGTGAATGCTGCGCCTGAAGAATTATCGTCTGAAGACTTAAATGAAATGTTAGAAAGTGCAGTAGAAACGGCAGAAACGCCTTCAGAATCGCCAGTCGCAACACCTGATGAACCTAGCAATAATTAGTTTACTAATTTTTTCTTAAATAAGCGTAAGCCAATAAAACTAAAAATCACTAAATAAACCAGTAATACAGCTACATGAACTAGATCGATCACACCAATGTCTTTATACAACACCGTGCGTACTAAACGTACAGCATGTGCTAATGGAAAAACATAAGCTGCTGTTTTTAAATAGTATGGAATTTCATCTAATGAAAAATAAGTTCCGCTGATCATCGATAAGGGCACAATCACACCTGATGTTGAAAAGACAAAACTATCATAGTTCTTAGCAATCGAGATCATAATCATACCAAATGCCGCAAACACTAAGCTTAATAAAAACAATATCGGAGCGATTACAAAAAATTTTGCATTAAATAGCCCGAACAATGAAGAAATTAAAAACACCCCTAAAACACCTAAAAACCCCTTAGTAGCTGCCCAGAACATTTCACCAAAAAATATATGCTGAGTTGAAACCGGAGTTAACAACATGGCCGCATAAGTTTTTTGATGAGTCATTTTTGTGTAATTAGGATACGTCGATTCAAAGTAGGCGACCATCATCGCAGTCGTACACAATAAACCCGCAAAATAAAACTGCAAAAATGACATGCCTTCAATTGATGAAATGTAATGACCAAAGCCAAAACCAAAAGCCCCCAAAAACATTAAAGGTTCAAGAGTTGTCCAGAAAAGCGAGACAACAAATGTTTTACGAAAAAATAAAAAATTACGAAGCCAAACATTATACATGACTAGCTCTTTTCGCGGATTTGATAGCCGGCTAATTTTAAAAACACATCATTTAAATTCGCAGCACGCACATGATAGTGAGTGTTTTGAATATGACTGATAAAATTTTGTTTTGATTCAGTCGTCTGAAAAAAGATAAAGATATTTTGTTCGTACTCTTGGTATTTTAATCCTGCTTGTTCAACTTTACTTAGCCAGTAACCTTTTTCGCTGCCGACATGAAGTTCGATCACTTCAGTGCCGATATGCTTTAAGATAAGTTCTTTAGCTGTGCCTTGATCTAAAATCACTCCATGATCGATCATAATAATTCGATCACAAAGACGTTCGGCCTCTTCCATATAATGCGTAGTTAGCACTAGCGTGGTGTTATTCGCCTTTAGACGTTCAAAATAATTCCAAATCCATAAGCGGGCTTGGGGATCAAGGCCTGTTGTTGGCTCATCCATTAGAATGAATTGCGGTTTATGAATAAGTGCGCGCGCAATCGCTAAACGACGTTTCATACCCCCACTTAGCGTTTCAACTTGTTTATGCTTAAATTCAGACAACTTCATCTCAGCTAATAGATGTTCAGCTTGAGCATGAGCCAAATCACTATCCATATTGTGATAGCGGGCAAATAATAATAAATTTTCAAGTGCACTGAAGTCTGTGTCTAAACAGTCTTCTTGCGGAACCACACCAATGCGCGAACGAATTTGGGTGATGTCTTTTTTAGTGTTTAAACCAAGAACCAACAATTCACCGGCAGATGGAATAACTTGGCCGTAGATCATTTTGATCGTTGTGGTTTTACCGGCGCCGTTAGGCCCAAGAATCCCAACACATTCGCCAGGCTTAATATCAAAAGAGATTCCGTTCACTACAGGAATTCCATCATAGGTTTTTTTAAGCCCAATGGCATTTAAAGCTAAAGACATGCAATAAGACTAACAGTGGATAAACCTAACAGCAATTCCATGTTCGCCAATGACTTCCGGGGATTTTAAGTCCCTACCTTGGTCTTGATTACAAATCAAAATCTAGGAATAAACGTGCAGAATCTAGATGGCTAAATACTTTTAATAACTAAGATCATCATTAAGATCATCATAATTAATCGCAAAATTTCTTTAGAAATACCCGTCTAACAGCTTTTGCATTTTTAACGCCTTAAAAAAAACCCGGTTATTCACCGGGTTTCTATTTAGCTGCGACTGTAAGCCGACACTAATTAGTCTTTGTTAGATTTTGATTGTTTAGGGCGTTTGTGTGGATCTAATTCTTTTAAACGTAATCGAATTGATTTTGGAGTCACTTCGATAAGTTCTGTTTCTTTGATCCATTCCATACCAAATTCTAAAGTCATTGGTTTAACTGGAATAACACGAATTGCTTCGTCTGAACCAGAGGCACGAACGTTCGACATTCTTTTTGCTTCTTGAATGTTAACGATCATATCGTTGTCTTTAGCATTTTCACCCACGATCATACCTTCGTAAACAAGGTCGCCGTCATTCACGAACATTCTGCCACGTTCTTGTTTATTCCAGATCGAGTAAGCATTTGCTTCGCCTTGACGATCTGAAACCATCGCACCATTGATACGAGAATTGATGTCACCACGGTACTCATCGTAACCGTCGAAGTTTGTATTTAATAAACCAGTACCACGAGTATCAGTTAAGAACTCAGAACGGTAACCGATTAAACCACGTGAAGGAATACGGAACTCTAAACGAGTACGGCCCGTGCCTTTTTGAACCATGTTCGTCATAACACCTTTACGCATACCTAACTTCTCAGTTACGGCACCTACGTACGGATCTTCGATATCGATAACTGCGTGTTCAAATGGCTCTAACTTTTTGCCGTCGACAGTTTTAAAGACTACTTGTGGCTTAGACACTAATAATTCGAAACCTTCACGACGCATTTGTTCAATCAAAACACCAAGCTGTAATTCGCCACGGCCAACAACTTTGAAAGCATCAGTTGCATCTGTTTTTTCTACGCGGATTGAAACGTTATAAAGTAATTCTTTTTCAAGACGTTCTAAAATTTTACGAGACGTTACTTGCTTACCCTCTTGACCCGCAAACGGACCATTATTAACCGAGAAGATCATACCAACCGTTGGCTCATCAACTTTGATACGTGGAAGTGGACGTGGATCTGTGGCTGAAGTAATAGTATCACCGATCGTGAAATCTTCAATACCCGCGATAATCGCCATGTCACCCGCGCCAATTTCTTGAACCGGAACTTGAGAATTTACTACGTATTGGAAAAGCGCAGATACTTTTACTTTTTTCTGAGCGTGTTCTTGAATACACATAATGTCGTCGCCAACTTTAACAGTACCTGCACGCATACGGCCCATCGCTAAACGACCAACGTAGTCGTTGTAACCAATATTAGAAACCATTAATTGCAATGGTTCATTTTCTTTAATTGTTGGAGGAGGTACTAAATTAACGATTGCATCATAAAGTACTTTTAAGTTTCCAGTGTTAACTGCTGGGTCAAGTGTCGCCATACCATCACGCGCGATCGCGTAGATTGTGGGAAAATCACATTGTTCTTCGTTAGCTTCAACGTCGATAAATAGATCGAATAATTCGTTGTGCACTTCTTGGATACGAGCATCTGAACGATCGATTTTGTTGATAACAACGATAATTTTAATGTTTTGCTCTAAAGCCTTTTTCAAAACGAAGCGAGTTTGCGGAAGTGGACCTTCTGAAGCATCGCAAAGTAAGATCGCGCCATCAACCATGTTAAGTACGCGTTCAACTTCTCCACCGAAGTCACTATGTCCCGGTGTATCGACAATATTAATTTTATAATCTTCGTAAGTGAAAGAAGCATTCTTCGCCGCGATTGTAATACCGCGTTCTTTTTCAAGATCCATCGAATCCATCAAACGTTCTTGAACGGCTTGGTTATCACGGAAAGTTCCGGCTTGTTTGATCAAGTGATCAACTAAAGTTGTTTTACCGTGATCGACGTGCGCAATGATAGCGATATTTCTAATTTTCTTTGGATCTTGAATCATTTTTTTCCCTTACGTTGTTGTAAAAATAAAATATAAAATTTGCGAACAAACTCAGTTTGTTAACCATGGCCACCCATAAGGAAATCCTCATGAGATGTGTCTTCTTGTTCGAAGTCTGAAATTGACTGAAAAAAGCCTAATGCGCAAGTCAGAACTTCGTCATTGTTCTTCAGCTGGAAGATGTCTTTTCTAAATTGAGCCGCCCCTGGATACCCAGTCGAAAACCAACAAGCAAACTTTTTGAGCTGGATATTTAATATATGCTCTGAGCAGTGTGCTTGTAAAGCCACATGCAGGTCCTGAAATATACCGTGATAGTTACGCTTAAGGTCTGAACGCGCGGGTTCATTCTTCCATAAGCTTAAGGCGTCAGCAAAAATAAGTGGATTTTTTAAAGCTCCGCGGCCAATAAGTACGCCGTCGCAGCCAGTTTCTTTTAAACGGCGAACGGCATCCTTTGGAGTAAGAATATCGCCATTACCTAATAAAGGAATTTTTGTTTTCGCTTTAAGATCACCAATGAAATCCCAATCAGCTAAACCAGAATAACCTTGGGCGCGAGTGCGACCATGAACAGCCACCCAGGTGATGCCTTCATCGTAAGCTAAATTACAAACATCGAGGGCATTACGTTGAGAATGCTCCCACCCCGTGCGAATTTTAATGGTCACCGGAATTTTTACGGCCTTAACAGTAGAACTTAAAACCTTTTGCATCACGATGAGGTCTCTCATCATAGCAGAGCCGGCCCCTTTTTTAACAACTTTCGGAACTGGGCAACCAAAATTAAGATCAATAAAATCAGCTCCTAGAGATTCGGCAACTTGTGCACCCTTAGCAATGGTTTCTGCGTCTTCGCCAAATAGCTGGATCCCAATAGGACGTTGGGTTTCATCGTAACTCATCAGCTGCATGGTTCTTTCAGATTTGTATTCGATTCCCGTTGCTGAAACCAGCTCAGTGACGACAACACTAGCGTCTAGTTTTTTCATAAAACTGCGGAAGGCATGGTCAGTAATCCCGGCCATCGGGGCCAACACGAAGGGGTTTTTCTTTAGCGCGTCTAAAGGCTTGATTCTACTTGGATTTGTTGAGGTTGCTGACATGCGGTTTGTTTATGTCAAAGTTCAGATTTTCCGTCAACAAATTGCTAATATTCAGAATCCTTGGTAATATTTCCAATTCCCCGATGAAAATCTTTGGGATAGGAGTTTCGTGATTAACGACGTCAACAACGATATAGCGGCTATAAAAAAACCATACTATCATTGGTTAGAGCGAGCTCAATTGGGTCAGCTTGATTTTGCAGTGATTCAATTACCGCAATTTTTAAACGAACAATATTTAACGACAATTGCTGACCAGATTTCAGCATTGGGTTTAGATTTATATCCGCTTCCTACAGCTCGCACTTACGAATCTTTTGATACTCGTAGCTACAGCATGATTTCTGATTTGCTGCGCGGTAAAAATTTTAGTTTTAATCGCAACACTTACCAAGAATTAACTGACGTGGTTTCTTTTTATTTAAAAAATGAGACTAAACTGTCATTAGAACAAATTGGTAATTATGATTTAGGATCGACCCTACCGCGTGAATTAAATCCTATCCTTATTGAAAAACAATTTAGCTTTCAAACAGCTAAAGAACGTTTACGTCTTAGAAATTTTATGAAATTTTTAGGTCGCTTTGAAACACAACAAAACGAATACCTGATCGGTTTTGTGCTCTTAGAGCTGATAGATAATTTGTTTATCTTACGCCAAAAGTATCCTGAATTTAAAGTTTATCTAGCTTTAGATGTTGCGGGCATCAAATATGGTTTAGAAATTTCTGAGTTACATATTCAAAAACCAATGTTTGGCGAATATTTTATTAAACCGATCGAAGAAAAAAATATTCCGTACTTAGGCGGAGCTGCTTTAACTCAAGATCGCACGTCTTCAGGCGAAAAAAATGAATTGCATCTTCACCCAACAACCGTAAATGTAAAAACGGGTTTAATGTCGGCTGTACCACTTGAAAAAGCTGGCCGTAGCGACGATATCGCATTTAGTTATCTTGGGCCAGATTATGAAAAAGTCGGCACTGATCGCATTTATAAAAACCATTCTAGCATTGCTGCTATTAAAGGTTTTTTGAAAGAACATAAAATTCATTATTCTTTTTCGCAAAACCCGATTGTTATTAAACCAGAAAAATATGGCATTAATTTGCAACATTTTATGGAGCCGGGCTTTGAAAGTGTTTTTTATTCGATGTGGACTGAGTTCACCTTTCAAAATGATGTTTACCGTGTGCATAACTATCAGTTAACCACTGAATTGTTATTACAAACTGCTTTACAAGGCCTAGCTTGGTTATCTGAATCAGAAAGAAAAGACTTAGCTTCACAGCGAAAAGGTTTAAAACGCGACAATGATTTGCGGGTTTTAAAACATCAGGGCGTAGCTTGCTTAATGATCATTGAAACCTGTCGTCACGTCTTAAACCGGCCGTTAACTACGGGACAGTTTAATTTGAGTGATGAAGATTTTTTAGAAATTTTAGAAAATAATATTTTCGATTTATTCAAACGATCAATCCTTGTGGATAAGTTTGGGGAAATGAACCCTTACGATCGTAAATTGAGTGCGTTTTTGTCTGATAAAGTTTATGCTTTTTTTAAATTTGCCTTAAAAGAAATTTTAAAAATTGTAAGCGTAAAAACACGCCATTTAGTTTTAAAAAACCAAATTCTTGAATTAACAGATTTCGATAAATTTACTGCTGAGTCACTCTTAGTCGCGCTAGAGCCCTTGATGTTAGAATCAAGAGGCGAGATCTTTACTAAATCGACATCTAAATATTTAGAGCTAATTGCTGATTCTTTAAAAACCAGCGAAGCTTTTGAACCAGTTTATACAGGCTTTAATTTACAGGCTGAACTGTCGAATCAGTACATTCGTAAAATAAAAGTTTCTGATGAAATCCTACCGCTAGTTTACAATAAAATGTCAGACTTAGCCGGCCAAGGTTGGGAAGTTTATATCAACTCTAAATCTTTAGAAAAATTAGGTGAAGATGATTTTAAATCTGAAATCACTGTGCAAAATTCTAAAACTGATTGGTTTGAATTAAGCCCGCGTTTGTTTTTTAAAGGCATTGAAGTTAGTCTTGAAGATGTGAACTTTTCTGGAAAAGGAACCCACACCTTAAGCGGCATTATGTTTTACAAAGGCCGCCCTTTCTTAATTGATCCGAACTCAATTCCAAAATTTGCTGCACTAGAGAAATTTTGGGAAAGAATTAAAAATGATGATTTAAACAAAAGTACTCGTGGTGAAAAAGAATTCGTTAGAGTTCCAAAGTCACAGATTTTAGAATTATTAGCTTTAGCCGAATCAGGAACTAACATTGTCTCTGATCACCCATACTGGAATGAAATCCATACGTTCTATAAAAATTTAGGTAACGCAGAGACAAAATTAAATCTATCTGAAAATTTACGGGGCATTCTTAAAGAACATCAGCTCATTGGAACACAGTGGATTCACGACCTTTATAAATTAAATTTAGGCGGCATCTTAGCTGACGACATGGGTCTTGGTAAAACATTACAAGTGTTGGCCTTTTTAGATGAGCACCGCAAAACCAATAAAACATGGTCATTAGTTATTGTGCCAACGTCTTTATGTTTTAACTGGGAGTCTGAAACAAAAAAATTCACTCCTGACCTTCAAGTTGAAATTTTTTCTGGCTCTAAAAAACAAGATATGCTTAAAGATGCCAACAAAGAACATAAAGTTATTATCGCAACTTATGGTCTATTAACTGAGCATGAAGATTTTTTCTCACAAATTCTATGGGATGTTATTATTTTTGATGAAGCCCAGAATTTGAAAAATCTTTCATCAAAAAGAACATCGTCATCACGTTTATTAAAAGCTAAATTTAAATTGGCTCTATCGGGTACTCCGCTTGAGAATAACTTTTTAGATTTCTTTTCATTATCCGATTTAGTTTTACCTGGCTCTATGGGAAGTTATAAAACTTTTCAAGAAAACTTTGGCCCCGGAAAAACAATTGATACTCAAGATGTGCAATTCTTAAAATTAAAAATGCGACCTATCGTATTACGTCGTACTAAAGATTCGGTGAATTTAAATCTTCCTAAAAAAATGGAAGAATCAATTCGTTTTGATTTTAGCGAAAAACAAATCGAAATTTATAAAAAATTGGCCATTTCTCACAACGATCAGGTGAGTCAGCTCATCCAAGAAAAAGGACAAACATCTTCGCAACTGGCGATGTTAACCGCTTTACTTCGTTTACGTCAGGCTTGTTCTGATCCAAGTGGTATTCCGCAGGTGAAATTTCCCGAAAACCCACCTAAGATAGCTCACATTTTAGAATGTGTGAAAGAACATCTAGAAGAAGGTAAGAGCGTTTTAATTTTTACCCAATTTTTGGCGACCTTGGATAAAATTTCGGGTTTATTTACGACGAATAAAATTCCTTTTTATACGTTGCACGGAAGCGTACCCAATAAGGCGCGTCGCGAAATTTTAGAATCATTCCAAAACTCTGAAACACCGCAAGTTTTACTTATGACTTTAAAAACTGGCGGCGTTGGTCTTAATTTAACTAAGGCTTCGGTGGTTTATCATATCGAACCTTGGTGGAATCCAGCTGTTGAAAATCAAGCCACCGATCGTTCGCATCGTTTAGGGCAAAAAAATGATGTGCAAGTTTATCGTCTATTGATGAAAGATTCAGTTGAAGAAAAGATCGAACTGTTAAAATTGAAGAAAAAATCTTACTTCGATGCTTTATTCTCAGATTCAGAATCACTGGACAAAGTTTTAAACGGCAGTGGTCAGTTAAGCGCTGAAGACTTTAAGTTCTTATTGGGTATGTAAGTGATAATTTGGCCTGACCATAGGTCGGGCCAAATTCAGGATTTCATTGGATACAAATAAAACTTCGTCGATCATGGATGAAACAATTTTATTAATGAGGGGTTTCTATGTTGAAAGCATTTCTTACTGTATTTTTCTTAGGTTCGATTTCTATGGCTGCTGGCGATGCAGGCTGCGGTCTTGGTAGCATGATCATCACAAAAAATTCTAAACTTTTACAATTATTTGCAGTAACTACAAATCATTCTTTCGGTTCGCAAACTTTGGGTATCACTTTCGGAACTTCAAATTGTTCTGCTAACGGTATCGTACAAAATGACAAACAAATTCAATATTTCGTAGAAGTTAATCAAGCTGAATTAACTCGTGAAATGGCGCAAGGCCATGGCGAAAAATTATCAACTTTAGCTGCCTTAAACGGTTGCGCTTCTGATTCACAAATTTCTACATTTAGCGCTAGAGCACAATCAAGCTTCAGCACTATCGTACCTTCTGCTAAAACGTCAGCAGTTGACTTTGTTTCTAACATGAAGTCTGCTTCTGTAGCAGATGCATGCCACGGTTCTTAATTTAGTTATATTTATCTTAGTTAAGGCCCCACTAGTATGGGGCTTTTCTATTTCAGAACGTTCTGAGCGACTACAAAATTATCTCAACATAGCTCGACAAGAAAAATTATGGAACGATCCTCAGTGGTTAGCTCTTGGCCATTATGAAAAAAAATATTTTTCATATAGCTCACCTTTTACTCAAGGTTTTTTTCTTGATCCCGATGGATCAAATTCACCTGAAAAAGAATTATTTAAAACGATTGAACTACTTTACGGCGAAAATGAGCAACGTCTTCAGTGTCGGTATTTAGCGCGCGCCCAGTGGCTTAATCTGGTTTTAAGAGTCGATGCGCAAGATATACTTCCTTGTGAAGAACGACAACTCTGGAAGCAGCAACTTAACGTCAAAGGTGTTTCGTTGATTTTTGCAGCCAGTGACATGGGTAATGCGTCATCAAGTTTTGGCCATACTTTTTTAAAACTCGTAAATCCTGAAAATGCAAAGAACAAAGATTTAATTGATTACGGAATCAATTATGCCGCCAACGCTGATGCCAGCGAAGGGGTGTTTTATGCGGTTAAAGGGTTATTCGGAATGTATGATGGCCAATTTACGATGCTTCCGTATCATCAGAAAATTCGCGAATATATTAACTTAGAAGGCCGTGATATTTGGGAGTACCACTTAAATTTTACCCCCGAAGAAACTGATTTTCTAGTTAATCATCTGATTGAAATGGAAAATGCGCGTGCGCCCTATTATTTCTTCAGCGATAATTGTTCGTATCAAATATTAAAAACCTTAGAAGTTGTTCGCCCAGATTTTAAACTCTCGCAAGAGTTTCATTATTTTACTATTCCTATAGATACAGTCAAAAAATTAACCAACCTGCCAACACCCATTTTTACAGAACGAAAATATAAAAAATCACTAAAAACAGATTACCTTGAATCATTTGCAAGGCTTGGCTTATTACAAAAAAAGGCTCTGGATGTTGCCGTTACTGATTTGAATATCCCCGATGATTATGAGCTGACAAAATTAGAAAAAGCCCAAGTTTACGAAACAGCAATGAAATTTTATTCACTGCGCGCATTCACTTCGAACAAAGATTATGACAATGAAAAATATCAGCTCTTTTTAAAGCGTGCCTCAATGGGTATTGTAGCAGGCGCTGATTATGTTTCGAATCCTGAGCCCCCAGAAGATAGCCATGATTCGTCAGCACTTTATTTCGGTATGGGACAAAGTGATCTCAAAAATGAAACGATCACCTTTACGAGTTTAAAATTCAGACATGCGCTTCACGATCTTGAGCAACAAGATTTTGGCACTGTGACTTTTAGCCAAAATGAAATGGGATCCATCGAAGCTCGTTATCTAAATACGAACGAAGGCGCAAAAGATTTTCATATTTATAAATTTACAGTTCTAAATCTTGTGAACTTAAACCCCGTCACCCAACTTGATAAAAACTTTTCTTGGAAATTTCGCGCAGAGCTTGTGAATAACATTGAAACTTTCACTGAAGACACCTTCAACAGTGATATTGAGGCCTCTGGTGGCTACAGTTTTGATTTGGCGCTATTTGAACGTACACGTTTGGCTTATTTAATGACTGTTCGTCATTGGAATAAATCGATTAACAGCGTTGGACCACAAATTTTATGGGTAAGTCGTCTGACGCCTAACATTGGTTTTTCACTAGATTTAGCTTATTTCGGGCAAAATAAAAGATCAGACTACTTACGTTACCGTAGCAAGTTGAATTATACATTTCGAAAAAACTTTGATATCCAATTCGCAACTGAAAATGGAATCAATAAAGAAACCCACCAGCAATTACAACTGGTGTGGAATTTTATTTTATAGTTTATTCTAACCAAGTTAGACGGTTCTCTGTCTGACGAGGCGGTTTTGGTGGCGTATGATCAGGATAACCAATCACTAAACCGCATAGCAGTTCTAATTCGCCCGCTTTGTATTCGGGTAACTCAGTCACACCTAAAAACTGATCTACTTCTTTTTGAATTTCTAGTGGCGCGCCCATAGTGCAACAGCCTAAGCCTTCAATCTGACAAGCTAGATTAATGTTTTGCACCGCCATATAGACGCTGCCAATGCTGGTGTAGTGACGTTCTTCAGGTGAGTTGTTTGAATAACAAAACACTAATACCGGGGCATTGCCTAAGGTGAAAAAAAATCTTTCGGTGAAATCATATAAAGACGGCTTTAATTTTTTCTGCAAGATGTCTTTAATGCCTAACCAAGATTTTTGCGAATATTTTAAATATTCATCGCGCTTATTTCCCTGCACGATAAAAAATCTCCAATTTTGGCGGTTCTTGCCAGACGGTGCGTGAAACGCAGCTTCATTAAAAATTCTTTCTAAGACGTGTTTAGGTACGGGATCACTTTTATATTGGCGAATTGATTTACGACTTTGGACGAGTTCGTAGAATTCTTGTGACGTCATTTGACCCCCTTAGGCTTATAGAACAAAATAATAGCTATGAATCAGGCCGTTGAAAACGAAAAATCTATCTCAATTCCCCTATTAATTGGGGCATTGGTTATTTCGCTGGTTTTTGCCGTAGGTTCATCAATGTCATCGGTTCGAAGAATCTTTTATTCTAATACCGAAGAGCGTAAAATATTGGCCAAAGCTTTTACCGAATACAGCGGTAAGGCTTTTGTGGTCTTTAAAATTAAGACAAATGCCGGCGTTGAGATCGAAATTTACGAAAAAGACTTAGCTAATAATAATCAACAGTTTAAACAGCGCTTTCAGCTAAGTGATGATGTTGAAGCCTATTTGATGGTAAATAACAATTCGATGAATTTAGGTTTAGTCGATGTTAATAACGACGGTCAAATGGATGTGATTGCTCCAACCGTGGATAAAAGTGGTAATTCGCGTTTAAATGTTTTTCAGTTCAATTCGGATTTAAATTCGTTTGTGCCTTATGTTGAAGGCGCACCTTAATTATTTATTTTGAGCCAAAATGAATACAGCGACAAAAAACTTAGTCATTAGTTTTTCGTCGTTGGTTTTTTCTTAAGATCACGCCAAGATTTGCCTGCGCGAGCCTTTGGATCAACCTGAAAAGTTTTAACGGCTGCATTGTGCGCCTCTAAACTTTCAGAAAATTGATGAGTGCCATTGTTATGGCTTACAAAAAACAAATATTTTGAAGATTGTGGTTTTAGGGCCGCTAATAAGGCTTCTTTGCCCGGGTTAGAAATCGGCGTTGGCGGTAAGCCATAATTTGTATATGTGTTATGTCTGGTGGGCGTTAATAAATCATTACGAGTAATGTTTTTAGGCATTTGCCCTCGCACTAAAGCTACACCATACAGTACCGTTGGGTCAGTTTGCAGGCGCATATTTTTATCTAAGCGGTTATGAAATACTGATGAAACTAGAGGCCGTTCTTCTTTAGCGCCCGTTTCTTTTTCTACGATACTTGCAAAAGTAACTAACTGATTTCGGTTCCATTTTCTTTGTGGAAAAGTCTGGTTAAAAGTTAATATCTCAGGTTGTATTTCTGAATACACCGATAAAAATCTACGCACCATTTGCGTGATGATATCTTTTTGTGAATCAAATTTTGTCACTTTATAGGTTTCAGGAAATAAATAGCCTTCTAATGAATCTAGCTTTTCGCCTAACAATGATTGAATGAATTCGCGGTCACGAAACAATGCAAAAGCTTCTTGTTTTGTGCCATAATTATTTCTTTCTAAAAGTTCGGCGATGTCCCACATGTTTAGGCCTTCAGCCACGGTGAAATTTCTGGCAACACTTTTACCCGAAGTAATAACTGCTAAAATCTCATCCGGAGTCATCGCTGCATTAAGTGCGTATTCTCCGCGTTTAAGTTTAGGATTCATGCCGCGATAACGCGAATACCACTGAAATAACTTTGCGCTCTTGACTAGTTTTGCTGACTCTAGATTTTGCGCTACAGTTGGCATCGACTGCCCAGGGTTTACATCAAATAATATTTCAGTGTTATCAGAACTTACGCCCGAACGTAAAAACTGATAACTGAAAAAAGCTAAAGCAATAGATAGAGAAACAACAAAAACTGATGTTACAGAAAGTACTGTCTTTGTTTTTTTATTCAAGAGTTACTCCAGGAAGTAGCTTGGTTTTATCTAACGTTGTTGGATCTTCTAAACTTGCCATTGGCACTGTGGTGTACTGAACAGCAAAGTGCGCTGATGGGCGATCATTGCCAGATTTACCCATTCCACCAAACGGTAAGCGCGAACTGGCGCCATTTGTTGTACGGTTCCAGTTTAATAAACCCACACGCGCTGTTAAAATCGCTTCGTTATAAAGCTCTTTATTTTTTGTGAATAAAGCCATGGCTAAGCCATAACCTGTTGAATTCACCATCTCCATGGCATTATCAAAATCACTTGAACGGTATATTGCTACGTTTGGTCCAAAGATTTCAGTTTTTTGGTAAACAGAATTTTTATCAAAACTTTTAACCAGATGAATACTTGGGGTCACATAATGACCTTTATTTTCAAGATCTAAGGCTTTGCCGCGCATTAAGTTTTCACAGTTTTCGCGATTAGCCATCTCTTGAAAACGAATATATTTTTCAACGGCTGCGCCATTGATTAACGGGCCCATAAATGGATTTTTCGCCCAGTGGCCAATAGTTAGTTTTTTTGCAGTTTTATAAAAACGATCAGTAAATTCATCAGCGATTTTATCATGTAAAATCACGCGTGAAGTTCCTGAACAACGTTGACCCGTTGACATATATGCCCCCACGATGGTTTCGTAGATCGCTTTATCCATGTCAGTGTCGTCCCAAACTACTGTGGTATTTTTACCGCCCATTTCTAGAGCTAATATCTTCCAATAGTGATTTAATGTTTCTTGTTTGATCTTTAGACCAACTTCATATGAACCCGTAAATAAAATACCATCAATTGATTCGTGAGCCACAAGTCTACGACCTGTTTCTGCTTCGCCGTGAATCATATTAAACACGCCTGCAGGAAACTGCGCTTTTTCAAAAATTTGTGAATATAACTGACCCACATACGGAGTTTGTTCAGAAGGTTTATAGACAACGGTATTTCCAGTAACCAGAGCTGGAATAATATGGCCATTCGGTAAATGCGCCGGAAAGTTAAAGGGCCCAATAACAGCCATTACACCACGTGATTTAAAACGAATTACACCTTCTACTTGCGGTAGTGCATTTGGAATGTGTTCTTCTTGAACTAATTTTAAAGATTCATTCAGTGTGACATCAATTTTTGCCGATAAGGCTTTTGCTTCACTCGTCGCATCCCACAGCGCTTTACCCGTATCACGAGCTATGGCTTCAGCCATTTCACTTTCGTGAGCGATAAATAATTCTTTTAAACGAAAGCAATATTTTTTACGTTCTTCTAAAGAAATTTTTGCCCAAGGCATATAAGCTTTTTTTGCAGCAGCGATAGCTAGTTCTACATGATCCAAATTATAACTTACAGACATAATCTCATCGTTTAAATCAGCAGGAGAAATATCTTTAAATTGGCCATCAGGCTTTTGGCCTCTCACAAATTGACCGTTTAAAAAATCACCTAAAAATAGAGTGGTTTTATACTGCATAGTCTTAAGCCTTCTTTCCATACTCAAAAGGTGTCACAAACACTTCTTGATCTAAATCTAATTTTAATCGATCACGCGTTTTTGACGGAACTGCAACATAGCCGTCTTGGATATCGTAACCAGTTAACATGCATTTGAAATCTTCACTGCCATAGCCGATCAAACCCATCTGTTTGTAGGCGGCTTCTTTACCTTCAGCCACGCGCAGCTTTTTTCCCATTTTAATAGGCAGAATTTTTTCTGTCTCACAACCATAGTGTGGGCCCCCATCAAATGGATCAACTTCATCTAAATATTGAAAACCAATATTTTCTAAAAGATGTTGCGCAGGTTTTGTCGCTTCGCCGACACGCCCTAGCACTAAACGCGCTTTTGAATCTAATAAACTTAAATAAATGTCTTCTTCAGGAAATAAAGACTCAATAAATTCTTTATTCGTTTGCGATAAAGCATCTGCTTCTTGATATGGTAACCCAGTAAAACGGCGGCCCAAAGCCTCCCAGAATTCACTACGGCCTTCATCAGTTAATGGAGGAGTTAATTCACATAATACGCGATTTTCAAAACGTTCTGGATTTAATGCCATATACACAAAACGGCTTAAAGAAATTTGTTTTCCTAAACGTTCTGGGCGACGACGATAAGCTTTATCAACTAAGAGTCCACCGATTTCGGTTGGCCCGTCAGTGTCTAATTGAAAGCGTAAGACTTGGTGAATAAAACCGATTCCTAAATCTTTTGAGAAGTGATCACGTTTTAAAATTTTAAAATAACAATGGGGCACTTCTTCAGAACCGTGTTTAGCAATAATTAATGAACTCCCCACCACCATTTGCTCTTCAACATCTTCAACTACAAAAATATATTCGGATTTACCTTTCGGTAGATCTCCGGCAAATGAAGCCACACTGCGATTAACTTTTTCGGTGATAATCTTACGATCACCCGGAAGATTTAATAAATTAAATTGCTTCGCTAAATCTGTTAATTGCGTAATATCGTCTTTGCTAACTGCTCTTACAATAAAGCTCATAAACAAAACCTTTCGATCATTCTTTGGTAAAATGACGTCATTAATTCTAAATGTTTAATTTCTACATGTTCACTTGCAGTGTGAACATTGTTTTCACGCTTGCCCGCGCCGATACAAATGCATTCAATACCGATGCGTGAAAACAGACTTGCTTCGTTTGTCGAAGCTAAACTTGTGCATTGGCTTGTCTGCCCAAGCTTTTCTAATTCTGCCAAAGCCCCTTTAATTAAAATTGATTTTTCATCTGTGCGAAATGGACGTTTGTAATCTTGCAAATGAAACTTTGCTCCTACTTTTTCGCAGGCAGTAGAAATCATTAACATCCACTTTTCGTAGTCTTCTTGTTTTACATTCGGCAGAATTCGGCACGACCCACCAATTAAAATGTAATCATCAAAGGTTCTGATTATACCGATACTCAATGTTGAATATTCTGGGGTAAACGCTTTGTCGGCCACCAGCTTCATTTCATTTTGCACATCGTTCATGATGTTATATAAAAAATTAATTTTACCAACGACTGGATCCTTAAAAGAAGCAGCGACATCTAATTCGACCATCGCTTGATTGGGAATCATGTTCTGGCGCGTTCCTGCATCCATATCCACGATCACCACGTTATCTGGCATCTTTGATAAATAATCAAAAAGTTTAAGCGCGGCGCTTTCACCTAAGTGAGGTGTTGATGAGTGCGCGCTTTTACCAGAAAAAATTTTTGATTGTGTTGATATTGATTCAGACGCCGCAATATTACGTTTGTATTGAACTTCTTCTTGCGAAATCGGGATACGCATTTCAACCGTAGCATAACCTTTAGCTGCGTTAATGATATTTAAATCTGACGGGTCACCAATCAAAGCGTATTTTGCATTTATTTTATTTTTACGAATTAATTTTAATGCGCCCTGCATCCCGGTTTCTTCACCGAAGGTTCCAACTAACACCGGCTGTAGAGTGTTAAGTTTCGTCTCTTTAAGCTGTGCCATCGCCACAAGTTTACATAGAAAATCTAATTTAACTTCAGCCGCACCTAATCCGTAAATAAGCCCATCTTCGATGACTGCATCAAACGGATTAAAATTGTTTTTTTTCCATAAAGCGAAATTTCCAGGGTCTACAGTATCAAGATGGGCTTGTAGTAAAAATTCATTTTGCCCGGCCTGAAAAGGGTTTAAACGCACAATAATGTTTGCTTGCGGAATACCATTTTGGAGTTCTCGTTGAACCTCAACATCAAAACCAAATTGATACGCAAGATGGGCTAAATAATCTACGACTTCAACAGTCGAAGTTTGTGGGGTGCTGTCAAAAGCAATTAGCTTTCGGCAGCTGCCGACAAAATCAAAACTCTCAACTGAAGAAATTTGCGTTGTAAACAATTCTATAATCCTTCAAGGGTCGTTTTTTCAATCACATCTAATGCGACCTGAATATCTGCTTCTTGAATAATAGCTGGAACTAAAAAGCGAATACGGATTGGATCTTTACCGCAAGTAAATGCGATAATTCCATTTTTAAATAATTTTTTAACAAAAGCTTCAGCTTGTTCTTTTTTTCCTTCAAATGGAGTAAATGCAATCATTAAACCCATACCACCTGCATCTGATAATAAGCCTTTGCAAGTCGTTTCGTTTAAACGATTAATTCCCTGAACGAAGTGATTGTGAATAACGTTAATACGACCATTTGGTCCGATGTAACCTTCTTCAAGCATTTCTAAAATTTCAAGACCAGCAGTCATTGCGCTTGAACCACCAGAAAAAGTACCAGCTATTAAGCCTGGTTTTGGATTGTACTCTTCAGTGTAAAGGGTTGCGCCCAATTGAACAGTTTTTGCAATAGTAACGATGTCCATGTATTCACCAAGGCCCATAGTTTCGAATGCAAAAAATTCTCCGGTACGAGCAAAAGTTTGAACTTCATCTGCCCAAACAGCGATGTGTTGCTGTTTACAAAATTCTAACAGCGGCACATAAAATTCACGTGGCGTCGGAACAAAGCCACCTTCACCTAACATGGGCTCAAAAGAAAATACGGCAATTTGTTTATCAAATTTAGCAGCGTGTTCTTTTAAAATACGAAGTGCAGTCTCTGCAGATTTTGGATCTTTTTTATCGTAGTTCGGAACACGTAAGACTTCGTTGTATTCTGGTAAACCTTGTTTGTACGCAGGGTTATCGGTTACTTCAGCCATCATTGTTGAGCGCCCAGCAAAAGCATTTTTCATCGCCACGATCATTTTAGCCGGAGTATTTTTTTGGCGCGCCATTTTTACAGCGTTCTCGTTAGCCATTGTACCGCAAGTCGAAAACCAAGCGTGTTTCAATTTTGAATTGCGGCCTGCGATCTGAACTAATTTTTCAGTTAATTTAATGTATTCATTGTTAGGTTGAATATTACCCTGCATCACGACATCTGATAAAGCACCGCGAACAGCGGCTTTCATTACGCGTGGGTGTGAATGCCCCATGATGTGAATTCCGATGCCGTTGATCAAATCCATTTTTACGCTGCCATCTTCTAATTCAACATACACACCTTGGCCAGCACCAGTACCAACATACGGGTGATAAAGTGGTCGACCACGAAGCGCGCCGATGTGATCTAATTTATTTTTTGCACGGTCAATTAAAGTTGGTTGCGGTGGTTGAATACTTTGAATGGCGCTGTTGATCACCATAACTTCATCCACTAAATCGTTTACAAGGCCTTCAACAACAGGATCGTGGTCAAGTTTTCTGCCGGTTAATAATTCATCTGAATTTTGCACTTTGACTATTGCGCCTTCAATCGCGCCTTTGATTGCTGATAACATGGTTTTTTCCTCGTAGTTCTAGAGAGTGTTTAGGTAGATAGAATACCTTGTTGCAACGAGCTATGACAAGGAAAGCACTTCTTCGTTAGACTTTGGCTATATGCAGCCAACAGCCGATTTTCAACAACAGTTTCAAAATGCATTATCTCTGCAACAAGAGAAAAAATATGACGAAGCGTTAACGGCCTATAAATCGCTTTTAGAGCGAAACCCCGACCTTAGCCGAGACCAAATTGCAGATATTAGTTATAATGCCGCCCTAACTAGCTTCAGCAAACAAAGTTTTTTAGAAAGTTATGTCTATAACCAAAAAGCCCTTTTATTAAAACCTAGCCATTCCCAAGCTTCAGAATTGGCCGCAAAAATTAAAACTCAGTTTCAAGTTAAAGCAACTCCACATGATATTTCACTTATAGAAAACCTAAACAAAGCTGGATTACAAGTCCTTCCTGTCGAGGCGCTGTGGGTACTTGCCACTTTATTTTTAGTGATGTTTTTACGTAGTATTTTTAATTATTTTCTAACTCGCAAAAAAGAAACTCTAGAAAACTTAAAGTTTAGCCGTTTTTCTTATAAAAACTATTTCTGGTTAGTTTCATTTCTGATTTTTTCATATTTTTCAGGAATAAAAATTTGGGAAGAGCAAACCCCAAAAGCCTTAATTCGCAGCGAACAGGCTATGTTAAAGACGGCCGCTGGTGAAAACCAAGCCACTTTGGCAGACCTTCCCGGCGGAAGCCTTGTGCACATTTTACGGGTAGCTAAAATTAACGATATTCTCTATTTTCAAATTAAATACCCCGGCGGAATTTCAGGGTGGACGAAGAAAGAGGATTTAGAGCTTATTTCTGCACCAAAGATGCCCAAAGACTAACCAAAATCAGACGCGTTAGTGTCTAATTTTTTTGACTTCAATCCCCCCTTGGGTTGATATATTTTCGAGGTCAACTGTGAAGCTAACTTTATCTTATATGGCAGGTGTTAAACCATTGAAATTATTTGTAGTTTCTTTAATAGCGTGGGGCTTTCTTTTCTCGTGTGCTACCCAAGAAAAAGATTTAAACACGGCTGAAGGTCTTTTTGCACACGCTAAAGAATTTCAAGATGCTGAACGCTATGAAGTGGCCTTAGCAAAATACGCTGATGTTAGAAATAGATTTCCGTACAGTAATTTAGCGACTGAAGCAGAACTTGCCATCGCTGATGTTCAATATTTACGTGAGTCGTACACCGAATCAGAAGTCAGCTATCAAAACTTTCGCGATCTACATCCAAAACATGCAAAATCAGATTACGTATTATACCGCATCGCTATGAGTTATTACATGCAACTACCAGAGACGATTGATCGTGATCTAACTGTAGGTAAAGATGCGATTTACCATTTCAGCGAATTGATAAAATTGTATCCAAAATCTGAGTTCGTAACAGATAGTAAAACTAAACGTGACGAGATCTATTCACGTTTAGCGCAAAAAGAAATCTACATCGCTGATTTTTATTTCAAACAAGAAAAATATTCTGCAGCCTTACGTAGATACGAATCTACTTTAAATAAATTTCCAGGGCTTGGTTTTGAACCACGCGCCCACTTTGGTGCTGCAAAATGCGCTCAAGCCTTGTCAGACAAGAAAAAACAAAATCTGCACGCTAATGCTTTAACAACTAAATACCCAAGTTCTGATGAAGCTCGAATGTTGAAAAGCGAGGGGCTGTAAACATGAGATCTTTTTCTGGACAACTTCTTGATGAAGCTCGCGAAGCCTTTATTGATGGTAAATACCAGCAGGCCGAACCGCTGTTAATGCAGCCAACGCTAATCAATTCGAATAATCCTGAAATCTATCAAATGTTAGCCACGATTTATTACAACCGTGGCCAATTTAATAAAGCCATTAAAACATTTAAAAAAGCATTAGAAATTGATCCCACATATAGCGATGCCGCTGTTGGATTATCAATTATTTTAAATGACTTAGGTAAATACGACGAAGCTAAAAAAGTTTTCGCACAAGCTCAAACGATTGTTGATAATAGAAAATCTTTTCAGCAAAGTTCAAACTTAGAAGAAAAAATTGCTTCTAAACATGTTGAAACTGCAGATTTATACTTACAAATTCGCCGCTTTGATGAAGCGTTAGAGCAATACATGAAAGCTTATCACCTGACTTTGAAAAAAGGTGATATCGCTTTATTAATTTCTGAATGTTACGTTCAAGCCGGGCACAAAGAAAAAGCGATCAAAGAATTAAAAGCTGTTATCCAATACGATAGTAAGTTGATTAAACCTCGCCTTAAGCTTGGATTGATCCTGTATAACTCGCATATGGTTGCAGAGGCTGTAGAACAGTGGGAAAATATTATTCGCTTAGATCCAAAAAACACTGAGGCCTTACGTTACTTGAAAATGGCTCAGACTACTGGAATTACAAATTTAGAATATTAAAAGGATTTATTATGAAACAGATTCGCGATGAAATGACTACATTTTTAAAACAAGAAGATATCCAAAAATTAGTTGGTAAATTAGCCGCTCAAATCGAAAACGATTATGAAGGCCGCGAAATTATCTTTATCTGCCCTTTGCGTGGATCAGTTCACTTAACAGCAGATTTAATGCGTCGTATTTCGCTTCCTCAACAAGTTGATTTCGTATTTGTTCGCTCTACTGAAAAAGGTGGCGCGATCAGTATGCAAAAAGATATTTCTATAAATATCGCTGGTAAAGACGTGATCATTGTTGAAGAGATCATCGATACAGGTCGTACTTTAAGTTTTTTAAAAGACCGCTTATTGGCCGCAAAGCCTGCATCATTAAAGATCGTGACGTTATTAGATAAACCCGCACGCCGCGAATTACCTATTCGCGCTGATTACATCGGTAAAACGATTGATGATCGTTACGTGGTTGGTTACGGCATGGATAGCGATGAAAAAGGCCGCAACTACTCTGAAATTTACGTTCTTAAGAACTAAACGAACCTTAGAGGTTTTCGCCTAAGCGAAAACTGCGTTGACTACAAATAGAGTCAATATACATGCGACGTATAAAAATACGAAATTTTTTGGAATCATCCTTGATCCTCCACCGTTAGTGCTAAAAATAATTTTTAGCGTGTCTTCCCGTTTTTTAGATTAACGTTATGTTTTGTTTTAGGCAAGATCGTCCGACGAAGGTCTGGGTTCGGAAGTCTTATAGAATCCGAAATTCGGAGGCATTCACAATCAAGAGACTCTTAGTTCTATCTGAGCTGTGTACTACACTGATAACGAAGAATTTCTCTTTGCGGCTGTTTCGGATTGGCAAAAAAATCAGTGTGTAAAAAACTTAAATATAGGTATCCGTAAACATATTTTAGGGCCCCATTCTTCACAATAAGCACTTACCAGGTTCTTCAGTTTTTCTATCCTTGCTAAGCTATCTAAATACGTCATAACAACGGTATCGGCGACTCTGAAAATTTCAGGATAATTTATATTCGATCTAGTAAATATTTGGCCACGACCACAGTCGGGCTACATTCACTTTAGTGTTCACAGTCTCACAATGAGACGTCAAACTATTAGATAGAGTAACAAAATTGGTCTCTACATTGCTGACTAATGCTCTAAAGGGGAGAAATCAAATGAATACAATTAAGGTAACCAATCTTTTTACAGTTGTAGGTTTTTTTGTAGTCACCGTATTCGGAGCTCCTGGTTTTAGCGCTGAAACGATGGAGCAGTGTAAAGCTCGTATCATCCGTAATGCCAAAAAAGCTTGTACTCAACCTGATCCCAAAGACAAACAAGCCTGTTTATCTTCTGCTGCAATGGAAGAGACATCTGAATGTGACGAATTAACTAGTAAAGAAGACCGCACTGCAGGTGATTCCGATTGCGAAGCTGCTTTTAAAGAATATAAAGACAGTTTAGCTGATGTAAATAGTGCTTGTGAAAGCGTAGCTGGCTCAAGCTCATCATCATCAAAATATTCTGGCACAACAGATCCTCGTAAAAAATGTTCTGATAAAATTCGAGAATGTGCCCAAATGGCCCAACAGACTTCTGCGCAAACACCTCAAGAAGATAACGGCATGTCTAGTACTTTAAATATTTTTCGTGCAGTCATTGGCGGCGAAGAATCATTGGGTCTTTCTGGCAGCAACAGCTGTTTAGTTGATATTGACAGCAAAGAAGCCCGCGATGCTGAAAAAGAATTTCGTGATCGTCGTAAAGAGTTAGAAAAAGAGAAAAAAGATATCGAAGACGACGCTATTAAAGATAAAGAAGATAACGATAAAGAAATTACTCGTATTACAAAAGAAGTTCAAGAATTACAGCGTAACAACAAAGAAACCTTAGCTAAAGCTGACGTAAGAATGCGTGAACAATTAAATGCTTCGCAAAAAGATATGGTTGATTCAGCGGCGCGCTTACGTAACTTGACGACACAAATTTCTAAAAAGAATGATTCAGTAAGAGCTTTAAACTTTGCGTATGCTGACCGTATGCTTGATAGCTCAACACAAAAGCAAAACTTACGTTGTAAATCAGCTTTAGACCAAGCTAAAACTTGTATGATCAAGTCTGCTAAAGGAATCAAAGACGATGCCTGTAAAGACTTTCCTTTCAGCATTAAAAGCAAAGGTCCAAAAGCTACGGCTGAATTAAAAGCGCAGTTACAAGTCGTTAATGATGCTTGTTACGAAAAAGAAGAACGCGATAAAAAGAGATTAAACTTCGACCAGCAAGAGCAAATGAAAAAAGTAATGGATGACATGACTGAACTTCAAGCTCAAGCTAAAGAAGAAGGTCAACGCCAACAAATTCAATCAGAGAACTCGACAAAAATTTCGCAAGAAGCTGATCGCGAAAAACAAGACGCTGAAAGCAACATGGCTGCACAAATTGCTACCTTGCAAGGTGAAATGGCCCAGTTTGCTCAAAAACTTGAAGCTAAAAACTATCGTACTCAAGAGCGCTTGAAAAAAATGGCAGAAGATCTGCAAAAACTAGAACTTGAAGAAAAAACAGGTAAACGTTCAAAAACAAGCTTTGCTTCGTCAGCAGTTCGTAAAACAGAAGTTGATATTGAAAACGTCATCGCACAATGTGGCTGCACAGAAGACATCGCCAACGCGAAAGCCGGCGACGAGGCTCCAAAAACAGCCTCTCTTAAATCTAAAAACACTTGCCGTGCTTTAAAACGTTCTTTACCTAGCGGTGGCGCAGAAGAAAAAAAGACTCGCACTGGCAAATCGAAAAGTACTTTTTAATAAGACTTACATCTAGTTACGATTACCCAGAAGAGCTTTTTTTTGATAGGCTAATTACCTATGTTAAAAAAAATACTTCTGGGTTTGTTCGCCTTTATCTTTCTATCTTTAACCGGCGCTTACTTTCTTTATAGTTCGGTCAAAGCTTCATTACCTGAAGTGATTAAACTCGAAGATTATAAACCGCTCCTAGTGTCACAAGTGTTTGACCGTAACGGAAAAAAGATCGGTGAATTCTCACGCCAACGCCGTGTACTTATCCCCTACAAAGATATTCCTGAATTAGTGATCAAATCTTTTATCGCTGCCGAAGACGATACTTTCTTTGAACATAAAGGAATTAATCTTCACGCCTTAGTACGTGCTTTTGTTGCCAATATGCGCGCTGGCCGAAATGTTCAGGGCGGATCTACAATTACTCAGCAAGTTGCTAAGACCTTGATTTTACAGACAAATGAAAGAACATACGCACGCAAATTGCGTGATATGTTGTTAGCTATTCAGATGGAAGAAAATCTATCTAAAGGTGATATTTTATACCTTTATTTAAATCAAATTTACTTCGGTCAAAGCGCTTATGGCATCGAAATGGCTTCACAAACTTACTTTCGCAAGCCCGCTAAAAATTTAACAATTCCAGAAGCAGCCATGTTAGCCGGGCTGCCTAAAGCACCTTCTGATTATTCACCAGTGAAAAATCCTATTCGCGCTAAAGAACGCCAAGTTTATGTAATTAACCGACTTAACGAAATTGGCTACATCTCAAAAGATCAGGCCAAAGAATTTATTAAAACTCCGGTTAAAGTTTATCTAAAAGAAGAGTATGAAATTATAGCGCCATTTTATTTAGAAACTCTTCGTCAATTGTTAGTGCAACAACTTGGTGAAGATGTGATTTTAAATCAAGGTGTGCGCATCACGACTGGTCTTGATTTAAATAAACAAATCGCTGCCAACGAAGCTGTAGTTAAAGGTTTAAAAGAACTTGATAAACGCCAAGGCTACCGCGGCCCCATTAAAGTTTTAGAACAAGAATCTGAATACGCTGACTTTTTAGATAAAGAAAAAAAATCAATTATTACAGATTCTAATCCTGAACGTACCATCTTAGAAGACGGAACTTTTGCTGAAGTGGATATTATTAAAAAAGGGCGCATCATCAGTAAAAAAGTTTCTGATACCGCACCAGTGCTAAACTTACCAAGTTATTTAGAAATCGGCAAAAATTACGAAGCGATCGTCACAAATGTAAACGATACTGAAGCTTATGTTGAAATTCAATTGCCTGAAGCCAAAGGCCTTATCGAGCTTGAAAGTATGACTTGGGCGCGCAAAGTTAATTTTGACTTAAAACCAGAAGGCAACGAAATCAAAAAGCCTTCATCCGCGTTAAAAAAAGGCGATGTGATTTCAGTTAAAATTTTGGGTGAAAAATTCACGTGGCGCAAAACTCGCGGTAAAAATATTCCAAAAATTGATATTTCAAAACACTTAGCTGTTGAACTTGATCAAGAGCCTTTAGTTGAAGGCTCATTACTTTCAATTGATCAACAATCACAAGATGTTTTAGCAATGGTGGGTGGTTATAGTTTTGTGCGTAATGAATATAACCGCGCTCTACAAGCGGCCCGACAAACGGGTTCTTCTTTTAAAGCGATCGTCTATGCAGCCGCTTTAGAAAAAGGTTACAACGCTTCAACCAAAATTATCGACGCTCCACTTGTGTACAAACAAAATAGTGGCGAAGAAGGCCAAGGCGATGAGAAAATCTGGAAACCTTCAAATCACGGTAAAGAATTTAGTGGTGAAATCACTATGCGTAATGCCCTTGTTAAATCTTTAAATATCCCAAGCGTAAAGATCGTTGAAGATATCGGCGTTGATTTTGCGACTGATTTTGCGCAACGTTTAGGAATTTTTTCAAAATTAAATCCTGATTACACTTTAGTATTAGGCTCAAGTTCTGTGACCTTATACGAAATGACAAAAGCCTTTTCGCAATTTGGTCGCCTAGGTAAACGTACTCGGCCGATGATTGTTAAAAAGGTGATCGACACTAAAGGTAAAGTGATTTTAGAAAATTTATCTTTAGATGCACGTTTTACGAATGAAATGGCGCCGCTCGAAGAAAAGTTTGTGCAAAAAAGAAAAGAATTTGAAGGCCAAGACAGCAATGCAGAAAATGCGCCGTCGTCTCCGTTTTTCTTTGATGATCCAGATCAATTAATTCGCCCCGAAGTGGCTGCAACAATCACACATATGCTACGTGGCACTGTTGAAGATGCTTACGGTACTGGCGGACGCGCCGCTCAATTAGGGCGCGAAGTGGCCGGTAAAACTGGGACTACCAATGGTTACGTCGATGCTTGGTTTATCGCCTACTCTGCGCAAATTGCTACGGGCGTTTGGGTTGGATTTGATAAAGAAGCCACCATCGGTCGTGGAGAAGTGGGTGGAAAATCAGCTCTTCCTATCTGGCTCGATTATATGAAAGCTGCGCACAGCGCATTACCCCCTATGTCATTTCCGATGCCTGATGGAGTTAAAATCGTGAAAGTCGATGCTGAAAGTGGTAAGTTAGCGAACTCGACTAGCAGCAGAACGATCATGCAAGCGTATATCGAAGGCACTGAACCAACGGCAGCTGAAAGTCGTAGCGAAGAAACTACAGATTATTTAAAACGGGACATCGAAGAATAGTCCCAACAAGGGATTAGCTAAATGAAAAGCATCCACATTTGGGGTATTAAACAAAATAATTTAAAAAATGTTGAAGTTGAAATCCCATTAGGTCAGATGACAGTTATTTGTGGACCTTCTGGTTCTGGAAAAAGTTCTTTGGCTTTTGAAACACTATTCGCTGAAGGTCAGCGTCGTTTTATCGAAAGCATGTCTAATTACGCTCGTCAGTTTTTAAATAAAGCGCCAAAGCCTGATATTGAAGGCATTAATAATATTCCGCCGGCGATTTCAATCGAACAAAAAAATACGATTAAGTCGTCACGCTCAACTGTAGGCACGACGACAGAACTCATTGATTATTTACGTTTATTTTTTGAAAAGATCGGCACCCCTTACTGCCCGACTCATAATATACCAGCGACAAAAATTTCAACAACCGAAGCTTCAGATTTAGTTTTAGAAAAATTTAAAGATAAACGCGGTTACATCTTGGTTGAAATTTCAGCTGGTCAACGTGTTCTTGAAGGTAAAAAATTACACTCATTGCTTTTACAAGATGGTTATTTGCGTATTACGACCTTAATAGAAAAAAAGGGTAAGAAAAAATCTGACCCCGTTATATTTGAAATGCAGGATGTGATCGATATCGGCGAAAAGGCTAATATCAAAAAAGGAATTCCCGCTGAGACGTTTTATTTAGTGATTGATCGTATGGCCTTTAATGTTGATGAAAAAGGGCGCTTAACAGATTCACTCACGCAAGCTTATGATGTCAGCCTTAAATATTTAACGGGTTCATTAATTCGCAGAGCCTTAGTTGTAACGACTGAAGGTGAATATCTAAAACTTTCTGAAGAACCTTCTTGCGCAATTTGCGGATATACACCACCTGCTATGTCGTCAAAATTATTTTCGTTTAATTCACCTATGGGGGCCTGCCCTACGTGCAAAGGTTTTGGCAATGTGCTTGAACTTGATGAAGCCAAGGTCATTCCAAACCCTGAACTATCGATCGCTGAGGGTGCTTTAAATCCATTTACGATGCCCTCGGCTGAACAAGATAAAAAATCTCTTTTTGCTTTCTGTAAGAAAAATAAAATTGATTTAAAAACTCCGTGGAAAGATTTACCTAAAGTAGAACGTGATTTAATCTGGAACGGCAATAAAGATTTTTTTGGTGTTGTTGGCTTATTCGAATATCTAGATCAAATTAAATACAAAATGCACGTGCGCGTGTTTATTTCGCGTTACCGTTCTGGCCGTCAGTGTCCAGATTGTCATGGTTCGCGCTTGCGCAAAGAAGTTCACCACATTTTAGTGCAAAGCAAATCGATCACAGAATTAAGTGCCTTAACGATTGAAGAATTAGATAAATATTTTGAAACCATTAAATTAACTAAGTACCAGCAAGAAGTTGCTGGTGAAGTGCTAAAACAAATTCGCGCGCGCTTAAATTATCTAATCCGCGTGGGAGTTAACTATTTAACGATCGACCGCGAAACCAGAACTTTATCTGGCGGTGAATACCAGCGTTTAATTTTAGCTAATCAGTTAGGATCAGGTTTGTCACAAACACTTTACGTTTTAGACGAACCTACGGTTGGTTTACATCCGCGCGATAATGACCGTTTAATTTCTATTTTAAAAGACTTAAGAGATTTAGGTAATACATTAGTTATCGTTGAACATGATCACGACGTGATTAAAAATGCTGAAAATATTATCGAGATGGGCCCAGGTTCTGGCTACCTCGGCGGACAAGTGGTTTATTCGGGTAATACCGAAAACTTTTACAAAGCCCCACAATCAAATACGGCAAGTTACTTGAAACCCAGCAAAGAAAAAATCTTACGCACTGTACGCCCAGTTGAGCTGACTAATTATAAATATAAATTAAATCTACAGGGTTGTAGCGGTCACAATTTAAAAAATGTTGATGTGAGTATTCCTCTTAATCGCTTAGTAGCTATTACTGGTGTGAGTGGTTCTGGTAAATCAACCTTAATTAGTAAAACACTATATCCCGCTTTAGCCCGCAAACTTGAATTAGAATTTTTGCCAGCGCAACCTTATGAAAAGATTTCGGGCTTTGAAACTATCAAAAATGTTTTATTAGTCGATCAATCGCCTATCGGAAAATCAGCTCGTAGTTCGCCGATCACTTATTTAAAGGCTTTTGATTCAATTCGTAATGTGCTGGCCGCAACGCCAGAAGCTGTATCACGTGGTTATACTCCTGGAACATTTAGTTTAAATGTAGACGGTGGGCGTTGCCCCGCTTGTCGCGGCACTGGTTATGAAGAAATCGACATGCAATTTATGGATAATGTAATTATCCCATGTGATGTCTGTGACAGTAAAAAATATCGCCCTGAAATTTTAGAAATTACTTTTCAAGGCAAAAATGTACACGAAATTTTATCGCTGACCGTTCAAGAAGCGATGAACTTTTTTGTCGCTCACCCGCACATTCGCAAACCATTATCGGTTTTAAAAGAAGTAGGTCTTGATTATTTAGCCCTAGGTCAGCCAGCCAATTCATTAAGTGGTGGTGAATCACAACGCTTAAAAATCGCTAAAGAGCTTGCCCAGGTTTCGCAAAAATCGACGTTATATATTTTAGACGAACCAACAACAGGCTTACATTTTAAAGAGATCGAACTTTTAATGAGGGTCTTACATAAACTAATTGAAGCCGGTGGTTCGGTCATTGTGGTTGAACATAATCTAGATGTTATAAAAAACTCTGATTACATCATTGATATGGGCCCTGATGCCGGAAAAATGGGTGGTCAAATCGTGGTCGCGGGTACTCCAGAAGACGTTATGGCCAGCAAAAAAAGTTTAACTGGCCAATATCTTAAATCTTATTTACGCTAAGGCTTGGGCGAGCCCAAGGATTAACCAACAATGCAGTCAGATATCCGTTATGTTTGGTCAAAGTTATTAAAGTATAAATCAACCCTGATCGTCGTTGGTCTTACGGGAATGATTTATGCTGCATCTAAAGCTTTTATTGCTCATTATGTAAAAAATTTAATGGATTCAGCAGCCATGCCGCAAAATCTTGAGTCTTTAATCGGTGTTGGTATTGGCTTAGCCTTTGCCATTTCGGTTTCTCGTTATTTTCATATTTACCTAATGAACGTGGTCAGCGAAAAAGTTACTCAAGATATTCGTCAAGAGTTACAACAAAAGTTTTTACGCTTAAATTTAAAATTTCATAATAATTACGCTTCAGGATCAGGTGGCTTATTAAGCCGCACGTTCAATGACGTTAAAGTTGTGCAAGATGGTTTGCGCCTGTTCGCTGATATTTTTACGGCTCCTTTGATGTTTGTCGCCGTAGTATTTAATTTATTTTATTTTGATACGGCTTTAGCTTTTTCAATTCTTATTATTACTCCGGTTATTTTGATCGCCTTACGTCAACTATCTAAAACGATTAAAAAATACTCTGTCTTTGGTGTTGAGCAATTAGAACGCATTACTTCAACCATCAAAGAATCTTTAGACGGCGTTAGAACAATTCAAGCCTTCAATTTAGAAAGCTTCTTTAAAAATAGACTAGTTGGCCAAGGTGATCGTTTTATTGAAATGCGCCGCAAAGTGCATGCTCGTGTAGAAGTGATCGGTCCAATTAATGAATTCGTGGCGACTTTAATATTGGTCGCTATTGTGTATTACTTCTCTTCGCGAATTGCATCTGGCAAATCATCATTTGGTGTATTGATGGCGTATTTAACGACGATCATGCAAGCGAACGAACCAATTAAAAAGTTTCAAGAAGCGATCGTACGCCTTCAAGAAAGCCGTGTTTGTGCGGACCGCATTGAAAAAATGCTAAACGAAGACAGCGAAGTTCCTGAATCTGGTAAAAATCTGCCATTTCCTAAAGGCTGGGACATGATTGAATATAAAAATATTCAATTTTCTTACGATACAACTCCATTAATTCAAAATTTTAATTTGCAGATCAGAAAAGGCCAAACCGTAGCCTTCGTTGGCGAAAGCGGAAGTGGTAAGACGACCCTAGCCAATTTACTAGCACGATTTTACGATGCGCAAATTGGCGAAATTACTGTTGGCGGAGTAAATACTAAAGATATCCTTTTACATGATCTTAGAAAAAATATTGGTTTAGTTTCTCAAGATGTCTTTTTATTTTCTGACACCATTACAACGAATATCACAGCAGGCAATAACACTACCGCTAGCGATAAAGTTGTAGCCTCTGCTAAAGCGGCTCATGCTTATGAGTTTATTAATAAAAATTCGGATAAGTTCGATACGTTAGTTGGCGAACGTGGTGGTAATTTCTCTGGCGGCGAAAAGCAACGTTTAGCGATCGCTCGGGCTTTATACAAAGACGCACCAATTTTAATATTAGATGAAGCCACAAGTGCGCTGGATTCAGTCAGTGAAGAGCAAGTACAACGCGGCTTAGATGAACTGATGCAAGGTCGCACCACTTTGGTGATTGCTCATCGTCTATCTACTATACAAAACGCTGACCTAATTTTAGTCATGAAGCATGGGCAGATTGTCGAAAAAGGTGTACACAAAGAGCTCTTAGAAAAAAATGGCGAGTACGCAAGGCTATATTACACACAAAATAAAGCCTAACCAAATCAAAAGGCTAGATGTAAGTCTAAGTTTGTCAAAAGTTTAAACAAAAACCGAATTGCCCTATCAAGTATGTCAACAAAGTTGACGATAAACAATTATACAAAAAAGACAACAATGAGGTGTCGTATGATTAATTGGAACGAATTCGAACATATTCACGTGATCAAAAAATTAAAACACGTTCTCCAAGCATGGTGGAATGTAGATACAGTTTTTACTGATGAGCGCGGACAAATCAAAGGCTTAGATGAAAAATTAACTTTTGCTAATCCAGCAGTTAATTATTTAATTCACAAAGAACTGACTCAAAACAGTTTAGCTGAGTTAGTATCAACTTCTATTAACGACCTACGCCAATCAAATAATCCGTTTGTTTTCAAAAAATGGGATGCAGCTGGTTTTGATGTGTGTATATTTCCAATCGTGATCGAAAATGATTTCGTAGGAACTGTTGTAGCGATGGGTTTTTTCAAAGAAGAAAACACAGCACATAGAATTTCTGAAATTCGTGAACGTTTAGCTACCTACGGTTGCACAAACGAATTAATTGAAAAATCATTATCTAAGTTTCAATATCTTGATGAAGCAAATCGCATTCACTTTACCGAGCTAGTTGAGTTAGTGGCGCAAGAGATCGTTACTCTTCATGTCGAGATCGCTAGCCGTGAATCAAAAATCAGCCAACTAAACTCTGAATTAGGTAATCGTTTTAAATATGACAACATGATCGGCAAATCTAAACCGATGCAGTCACTATACGCCTTACTAGATAAAATTAAATTTGCCGATTCAACGGTTATGGTTCAAGGCGAAAACGGTACTGGTAAAGAATTGATTGCTAAATCAATTCACTACAACTCACACCGTAAAGCCAACAGCTTTATTATTCAAAACTGCTCGGCATTCAATGATAACTTATTAGAATCAGAATTATTTGGTCACGTTAAAGGATCGTTCACAGGTGCCCTAAAAGACAAAAAAGGTCTTTTTGAAATGGCTGATAAAGGAACTTTCTTCTTAGATGAGATCGGTGATACTTCACCACAAATGCAAGTTAAGCTACTTCGTGTATTACAAGAAGGAACTTTTACTCCAGTAGGGTCTACTGAAATGAGAAAAGTAGATGTACGTATCGTTGCCGCTACGAACAGAAACTTACGTGAAATGGTTGAGCAAGGCACATTTCGTGAAGATTTATACTACCGTTTAAATGTAATCAATATCCGTGTTCCACCGCTACGCGAAAGAAAAGAAGACATCCCAGTATTAGTGGATTTTTTCTTAGCTAAAATCGCAGAACAATCTAGCAAACCTAAAAAGCAGTTAATGGGTCGTGCAGTTGAAAAACTATATGACTACGCTTGGCCAGGTAACGTGCGTGAGCTACAAAATGAAATCGAAAGATTATGCGTTTTAGCTGGCGACGAAGTTAAAGTTGGTCACGAGATTTTATCTCCGAAAATCTTAGAAATTGGCGAAAAAGCCAAAGTTCAAGGTTCTCGTTTACAAGGTAAACTAAAAGATGCTTTAGAAGATCTAGAGCGCGAAATGATCAAAGAAGGCTTGCGCCGCACTGGGTGGAATAAGTCTAAATTAGCTAAAGAGCTTGGTATTTCACGTGCCGGTCTTATCATGAAAGTTGAAAAATACGCTCTCGATAAACGCAAGCTTGCTCGTTAGCCTTCGGCTAGACGCACGCTAATTCTCTTAACACATTAAGAAAAAAGTACAGCCTGAGGCTTAAAAACCTCAGGTTTTTTTTCGTCTAAAGCTTGGTCATTTCCTTTTTTCACAAGCTTTTTCTCCTCTGAAAACAGGCATTTACCCGTAGTGCGTGGGCACTATAACAACAAAATTGACAGCATGCCAACCGGAACAAAATTCGGCACAACTCTTGTATTAGTTCTTCATTAGGAACGCTTTGAAAAAAGCTGGGGAAACTTTTAAGCCATGGGGTTAAGTATATGATGAAAGACGTTGTTGAAAATGCAGTTTGGACTAAAACACAAGCTTTAATCCAAGATAAATACGGAAAAAGGATTGCGTTTAAAACTATAGATTTAACGAATTCGGCGATGCCTTCTTTTTTAGAAGGTGATGATCTGATCGTGCCGTTAAACTCTAAGGCAGTCTATTTAGGTGAAGTGATCGTCAATCGCGGATCACTTCTTTCATCACAACAACGTGAAGAAATCGTTGATTTGATTAAGTTCTTAGTTGAACCACATGTTTATAATAAACATTTAAAATTAAAAGAAGAAATCGAAGCTTATAAAAGACAAACTGCGATGGAAGCTGTAAATTTTGAAGATACAGAAGATTCAAATGTATTTTCACTATTTAATGACGAGGCTGAAGAGACTTTATTGGTCAAACTTATTAATTCAGTGATTCATTTACGGTCTTCATCTGGCTTAATTCGTAAAAAAGTAGCCGTAAAAATTCATGATATGGCCGAACAAAACTTATTCGTTGCGTTCAGCGAAATTGCTCGCCAAATGCACTCTGTCGAAGAATTTAAAACTTTTGATAAAACGACGTTTTTTATTGAAGACATCGCCCAATTAAATGCCCAAGAGCTTGCGCTTCTTGATGCAGCTTGTGCATTAAAACTAGAAGGTCTAGTTTTTATTATCGGAAGCTCATTGAACGACAAACAAATCGATGCTTTACAAGTTTCGAACGAACTTAGAGCCGATATGAATGCAATTTTATTTGATATTGATCGTCTACCGTTTGCTCAACAAACTAGTACAGACGTTTTAGAACTATTGTTCTTTTCTTCGAGCAATATGAGCACACAAAATTAATTGATCGCTCGTGCGGATCATGCCAGCATTAAGGGATGACTGCACAAATTGATCAGTTTTTACAAGACTATTTTAAAAATTCACTCTACAAAGTTTATCAACTGGCAGGCGACGCCTCAGCTCGCAAATACTTTCGCGTCATCTATGAACAAGATACTTACGTATTAATGTCATGGGAGCCGTTTGATGCCGACAAATACCCCTTCATCAACGTGCTTCGCCACTTTGAAGCTAGTGGTGTTAATGTTCCTAAAATCAAAAAAATCGGCGCCGATCAAGGTTTGCTTTTATTAGAAGACCTTGGGGATCTGACTTTGGAAAGAAAATTTTCTGAATCAGAAAACCAAGAACTCTCTTGGGACTTTTATAAAAAATCTTTAGACGAAATTATTAAAATTCACACCACGGCTACGCAATCAGCAAGACCTACGATTGCTAAAGAGATCATGTTTGATACCGCTAAGTTTTTATGGGAACTAAACTACGCCCGTGAACATCTCATCGAAGGTGTTTTAAAGTTTCAATTAAAAGAAAAAGTGGCCTCTGACTTACAAAAAACTTTTACTGAAATTGCTGAACGTTTGCATAATGAACCCAAAGTTATTTGCCACCGCGACTATCACTCGCGCAATTTAATGATCAAACTTGACCAAGTGTATGTGATTGATTTTCAAGATGCTCGTTTAGGTCCGATTCAGTATGATTTAGTAAGTCTTATCAAAGATTCGTATGTTGATATTAGCGATAAGTATGCAGATAAAATGTTAGACTACTATTTTGCTAATACTTCCTTTTTACAAGATCGCCATCTATCAAAAGAACAATTTAATGTGATCTATGAATTACAAAGCGTGCAACGTTGTTTCAAAGCCTGCGGAAGTTTTGCAAGCTTTATGAATACGCGAAATGATCGCCGTTATTTAAAGTATCTTACCCCTACTTTAAAACGTGTGATGCGCTCTTTAGCGCACTTTCCTGAATATAAGCTATTAATTGATGTTTTAATTGATGCCGGAGCATTTGATAATAATTATGAGCGACTCTAAAGTTAACGTTTTATTATTTGCGGCGGGCCTTGGCGCACGCCTTCGCCCTGCGACTTTGCAAAACCCAAAGCCGACAATTCCCCTATTTGGTATTCCGATGGGTTACTATTTACTACCCTATATTATTGAAATGCCTGTGGATAAGTTTGTGGTTAATACCTTCTATTTACCTGAAAAAATTCATGAATGTTACGATCGTTTACGCCATTCTATTAAATTTTCTAATGAAAAAGATTTTATTAAAGGCAGCGGTGGCGGTTTAAAACAAGCCGAGCAAATTTTGGGAAATCAAAATCCAATATTAGCTGGCAATGCTGATGAAGTTTTTTTCGCCAATGATTCACAGTTTTTAAAAAAAGCTTTAAATAAACACATAGCTGAAAAAGCACTAGCTACCTTGATAGTCATGAACCACCCCGAAGCAGGTAAAAAATTCGGTGGTATTTGGACTGAATCGCACGGTAGCGAAAAAGTGATCTTAATTGGCAAAGAAGCTCCGACACCGAATGCAAGAGCTTGGCATTTTATTGGGTTGCAAATTTTATCACCCGAAATTTTTTCGATGATTGAAACCGATAAAGAGCAAAATATTTTTTATGATGTGCTTATTCACAAATTGCCCACACACAAAGTACAAATTTTTCCCGTGGATATGGATTGGTTTGAATTGGGAAATTTAGAAGATTACCAAGCAGCAAAAAAAGAAATCGCTGCGCAAAAAGACACGAACCCCGCTTACAAGAAGCATTTCACTAAACTGAATGCGCTCCCGCAATCAAAGCTCGGTGATTTGGCCTAGAATAACTTTTTTCTTAGCTGAAGTCGCCTTAGGTAAATTCGCCGGGATCTTCCACACACAACAAGCTGCTAATAACGCAAACGCTGCGCCTTCGATACTTTGGGTTGGCCAGCCGTGATCTTCAACCGTACTTACCTTAATACTTTCGAGTTCTTCATCGATGCGCTTGATTAAAAATTTATTTTTAGCTCCACCACCGCAAAAAATAATTTCATGGGGTTGCGGGCGACAAAATTGAGTGTAGGATTTTGCGACTGATTGAACAGTAAATTCAGTTAATGTGGCGACTCGATCTTCTAACGATAATCCTGCTAGAGATGTTTCAAACTTTGCATAAAATTCTTTACCAAATTGTTCGCGACCACAGCTTTTCGGTGGCTTCATCGTAAAATAAGGATGAGCCAACATTTCAACTAAGAGCTTAACATTTACTTTGCCACGGGCTGCAAGCTTTCCTTCTTTATCGTAAAGCTGTGAAAAATGCGTCGAACGGCGCACCTCTTCGTCGATTAACATATTCGCAGGGCCTGTATCAAAACCCAATTTTAGTTCACCTTTTACAATTAAACTTAAATTACTAATGCCACCTAAGTTATGCAGGCTTACAGTTCTTTTTTTATCACCGAATACTGTTTGATGAAAAAATGGAGCCAGAGGGGCACCTTCGCCGCCAGCAGCAATATCGGCCGAGCGAAAATTTGAGACGACTTTTTTGCCTGAAGTTAAAGCTAAATAACTAGGTTCACCAATTTGTGACGTTGCTACTTTACCTTGGTGAAACACTGTTTGGCCGTGTAAGCCGATAAGATCGACCAGCTTAAGACTCTTAGGTAGCTGTTTGAAGCAATCCGCATAGAAGCGGCCTAGCTCGTGGTTTAACAGTGAAAGCTCTGCGACATTCATTTCATTCTGTGCAGCTCGCAGTAATTTTTTCTTTAACAGAGCTGGAAAGGTAAATGATTCGATTCCCTGGTATTCACATTGCAATCGTGTTTTATTAATTTTTACTTTTACGAAATCAACACCATCAAGGCTAGTGCCGCTCATGATGCCTAAAACTTTTAAGGTCGCCATACTTTAATTATGACGACCTTAAACATATTTGACAAAATAATTTCTAGAACCTAGATCTGACTATTTTAGATCTTGTGCGATGAACGAGTCCTGTTCGTTTTTAAGCTTGTATCGGCGATTCATCATTAAAAAGATATCATCGCCAGCAACACCGATTAATTCGCCATTAAATTCTTTAGCTAGACCTTCAGACGAAGGCTTACGATCTTCTTCGAGTTTTTTACCATCACCTTTTGCACCTAAATCATCAGAATATTTTTGATCTGAATTTTGTGCTCTATTTACATTAACAACAGTTGTTGTACCATCAGCTCCGCCTAAAGCACCACCCAGATTATCTTTGTATTCTTTTTTTGCAGCCTTTGAATCAAGTCCAAGACCGGCTAAACCGCCAGACGCTTGTGATAATGAATCCATCACACCTTTTGCTGCCGACGGAGAAAGACCTAAAGCGATCATTGCATTGATATCTTTGAAGTCTCCATCTTTATAAATTTTTCCATTTTTCATTTGCACGCTGCCATCAGGCAACATTTTGTATTGGTCGTCTAAATTTTTGCCCACAGCAAAACCACTGGTTTTTAGTGCATCTCGCACAGCAGGAGCCGCAGCAGTAACGCCTGGTAATTGTTTACATTCTTCTGAGCCTTCAGGTAAACATTTACCTGTTACTGGATCGTAAGAAATTGTTGTTGTACCCGTAGTTGAAACATTTGTTGTTGGTGCACTACAATTCGAAGCTTGTGAAGAAAGTTGGTTCAACGATTGACACGCATTAGCAGATGACTTCGCATGTTCTGCCGATTGTTTTTTAGCTTTTGAGTTTAGTAAAAACATAGCTGCAGCTGTCGCAAAAAAAGCCGGAGCAGCACCACAACATCCGGACGGGCAAGAAGATGCACACGCTGTACCCGCAGCTAAAGCTGCCATACCAAGTGCCATTGTTGTTTTAGCTGTACCATCGTAACTTTTTTTACCTTGATCATTTTTATCTTTAATTTCAGCTAAGGTTGCAGTTGCTGTTTTATTTTTTTGATCTTCAATTGCTTTTAGTTCAGCTTGATTTTGGGCTGCTCCCGTGGCCGTTTGTGCTTGGTTGTACACACCTAAATCTTTTTGATACTGAGCATTTGCTGCGTTGTAAGAGTTTTTACAAGCTTGAAATTCAGATGAAAAAGGCTCCATACTCCCGCAATTATACGCCGGTGCTTTTGGTGCAACTAATTGCGTACCATCACCTGTGCTTAAACGATTAGTCTGAGCTTGCACACCTGCAGCGTTAACGCGAAGTTGCGCACGGCGATTGTTTTCGGCAACACAGGCAGGGTCATCCACCTGCGGTCGCTCGCCACCATTGTTCTCATTCCAATTTGGAGACGGAACTTTTTTACAAACAAGAGATTGTAACTCGGCTGATACGTTAACATCCGTGTTTGTCTGCTGCCCATAATTATCGTCGGCAATTACAAACTGTGATTGAAAGAAAACGGCCGCTAAAATAATTTTTGCTAAGCTTGAATTTCGTTTCATATATCCCCCGTTACCTATTATTGCTCGAAGCTAGTAGCATTTTGCTGGTAGCGACTTCTAATTTTATCAAAGTTTGATTTACCAGACGCCGTAGAAATTTCAGCGCGCACTTGATCCGAGGCTAACTTACGTTTAATAGCCTGGTCTTGTTCATATTTACGAATTGTTGCATTCGCTGCCTGATCTGGTTTTTTACCGCCACTTAGCATATTACCAAGACTTGAGAAAAATCCGAATTTTGGTGTTTCTTTTTCTTCGGCTTTACCTTTTTTCGCAACATCAGCTGAATTTGAACCTAAACCTGAACCACCACCAGCAGCACCAGCAGCCGTGCCCCCAATACCTAAGGCTTCACGAGCAGCTTCACTTAAATTTGCTCCAGGAGGAAGCTCTTCAGAATCAAGCGGAGATTTACTTAAAGATTCAAGCGAGCCTAAACCATTTTGAACAGCGCTCGCAAAAGCCGAAGCACCGCCATTATTACCAATTTTGCCAATGTTCACACCTGATTTAGCTAATGAACCAATACAACCATCAGCATTTGGATCAGTCGTACATTTACAAGTTAAGCTTGTCGCATTGCTCGGCATGCTACAGTATTCAGCCGTAGTCATATTCGGACCAGCTAATGACGAAGTTGATGTTCCATTTTTATTTTCGCCACCAGCAGCTAATTGTTTTTTACAGTCTTGCGCATCTTGAAAGGACGATAAAAATCCTAAAGCAGCCACACCCATTAATGCGATATCTGCTTTATGTTGTTGGCATTGCGCAATTGCACTAGGAACTGATTTTACTGGAGCTAATTCTTGTTCAATTTCAATTTTAAATTCTTTAACTGCCACATCAACTTGTTGGCTCGACGTTTGTGCTGAGTTCGGCGCTTTAGGACATGCTTCCATAGCGGCAATTTTTACTTTCATGGCCTCTAATGTTTTCTTTGCAGCATTACAGCTAATATCACAACGATATTTCATCGCAGTACAAGCACCTTGTGCTAATAACATACCACCTTGTGCAACTTTACTTAAATCCGAAGTCGTTCCGCACGCCTCAGAAGCTGCAGTAACTTTTGATAATACAGTAGCGCCAACAGACATTAATTGTTGTACAGTTTGCGCCTTTTCACTTCGAACCATCGAACACAGCTTTTCAGCTTGTGCGGCAGCATTAGAACAAGACTCTTTGGCTGTTTTTAATTCGCTCACATCTTTTTCAATCTGTTCGATTTGTGTATTTAAGCATTGCACCAAGGCTTGTGGTAGATTTGCCATCGCTTCTGCAGTAGCTGGCCCCGTACCCATTTCAGCAGAAGTTTTTGCAGTGACTTCAGCAGGGATAGCGCCCGCACCAGCTCTAATTTTTGCCTTGATAGCATTCAGCTTTATCATCAATGCAGTGTCTTCTGCTGTTGATTTTTTATGACGAGCTTCTAGTATAGGATCCGTTTCAGGTTTTACAGGACTATCCGTGGCTTCAGCTGGCTTTCCCGCTTCAGTGTTAGCTAAGTTTCTTTTAGCTTCATCAATTTTAGGTTGTTCGCGAGCCTTTGCAGCCTCTGAATCGCCAGGTTGCGTATTTCCTGAAGCAATCGGGTTATCTTTAGGATCTACTTTTTGCTCTGGTTTTTGTTCTGGTTTTGAACCAGCTGATTTATCATCAGGTGAAGCTGGCTTAGCAGACCAACCAGAATTGTCTGCAGGTTTATTCGCAGGGCCCATAGTTTGTGAACCACTGCCGCCGCTACTGCCAGAAGAAGATTTTGGATCAGTACTTGCCGACGATGCTGATTTTTTTTCATCGCCAACACTTATTTTATCTTTAGCTTTACCTGCGACATTAGCTTTATCTACGCTACGATAAGCTTCATAAGCACTTTGTGCTGCTTTAGCTGCTGCTGCAGGGTTCATAACGCCGCCGCCAGAAGCCTGTTTTCCACCATTAGCTGCTTGTTGCTGTTGTGCAGTTGCATTAGCTTGATTTTGTTTTAAAATCGCTGCTTGATCTGCTTTAAAAGCAGAGTTTTCACAAAGTAAATTCAATTGTGTATCAACCGCAGCTTTTACTGAAGCTTCACTGCACGCAGATTTAACGCCGCTAATGTATGAGCCTTCATCTTTAACTGTACGAATTAAACACTTCGGTTCAATTTCAGCCAGGATACGCGTTTTCACCGCTTGATCTACGGTACACTTCGGTGAAGCGCCTATATATAGCTTGTTGAAGTAAGCTACCAATACTTGGTCTACGCCTGCAGCTTTCGCTGTAGGTGATAACATTAGTAAGACACCAAGTGCGATACTCTTCATAAGAATATGATTTTTAGTCACAGCTCCCCCTGACTAATTTAATATCGGCACGAAAGTCTAGAAACTTGAATTTGTTGTGGACAGTTTTAATACCTTAATCCAGTTCGAACTGAGTGTCTTATTTTGATAAAAATAAAATATAGGTTTTAAAATTGAAGAAATTCTTCAGGAACTGGATTTTTAATCTGACCCGTTGTACCTGGACCGCCAAGGTTATCAAAAGATTTACCAGGGCGTAAAAGCTCACTTGAAATTAATTTCACTGAATAACCTGTGCGACCACCAGTCACACAATTTCCTGGAACCGGCGGAAGCGATCCATCGATCTCATAAGGAGCTTTAAAATTATCTGTCCAAGGATTTAAAGCTTCATTTTTATCACATGTTCCAAACAGCATACTGAATTTTCCGCCGCCAGTTTCTGGCCCTGGAAATGTGCTGTAGCCTGTGCTTGATAAATTTAAAAATGTCCATCCCGTTAATAACGAAGATTGTTTTGAAGCCAATACATCAAGGCCAAATCTCATCGCTTGATTTGAATTACCATTCAAGCCAACGATATTCGCCGCGGCTTCTTTGAATAAATCATGTGTGACTTGAATTTGGTGACGCACATTAAATACGACTGGAATACCCGGAACTGACGTGGCACCTCGATGGCCATAATCTAAGGGAATAATCGGAGGTTGTGAAATTCCTGTAGCACCTGCGATTTTTGCGATAATGTTAGGTTTTAATTTATCTGCATAATTCGTAAAAAAATCTGGCTCGATCGAATAGTACGTGGCATCGAATTGATTCGGTGAAACTACAGTCAGTTCAATATCACGCATGTAAGTATTTTTTGCGTTAGCCACACCATCTTGGCGGTCAACTGCTAAAGGATCCCAATTAGGATCACGCACGTCGCTGGCTAAGTGATACCAATCTGAATATCTAGGCCAGCGCGATGGCTTTTGAAATTGGTTTTTATTCGCATCTTCAATTTTGTTTGAAGATGCCGGCGAGTTAGCTTGCCCGTACTTATTGGCTAACATGTTGTGATACAGGGCAACGATATCTGTATTAGCTAAACCCGCTTTATTTGAAACGTCTGAAGCCGCCGAACCGTTAGAAAAAGTGTCGCCGATGTGTGTTGAATAATTAAAGAAAAATTCACGTGAGTCTTTAAGTGTCGGATTTGATGGTAATCCACTAATATTACGTCGTGGCAAATTAATATCTGTGCGATTTTCCCAATCGTTGCGGCCTTTATTATCATCCATACCTGAATCCCAATTTTTAAAATACCACGGGCCAATCGAGCCACCAAAAGGCTTAGCAAAAGATACGGCGTGCAATTTAATTTTTGCTAAAGGTAAAAAAGGAATTTTTGGTTCGCTCGTTGCTTTAACCCCGTAATAAACTTGGATCCACGGATTTTTTTCGTAACCTAAAGTATTTGACTGTTCTGTATTTAACCGAAATAAATCTTGAATAGCCGTAATGCCCCCAGCATCCATAATTTGTGGCAAGTCAGTTAAAATTGTTGGATCAAGCTCACCACTGCCACCTTGATAAAGTGATTTTAAACCCGTCGCCGAACCTGAATTATAATCGCAATCGACCATGAAAAACAATAAACGTTGAAAGGCGATTTCTTTTAACATAGCTTCGGCAAAACTTGTTCCGCCCCCGAAGCTTTTGACACCGTTCAAAGCAGAGATCGAAGTGGCATTCATCGAAGTTAAATTAGCTTCTGTTAGATTGTTTTTTAAAGTGTTTTGTACGCCTGTTAAAACGCTATTGCCTTCGATATCTAACATTTGATCTTCGCGTAATCCTAAATTTTTATTCATCATGTAGATAAAGGCGCGACGGTTTTGTGTGTCTTTGATGTAATTACCATAATACAAAGCCAACATCTGTGTTGTGATTGGGCCCAAAGACCTACACACACCTTTTAAAATGCTGTTGGCTTTGTTGATCGCAGACTGTACCGAGTTACCGAAATTATTACCAAAAATTGCCGAGGTTCCGACTGGCGGAATTTCTGAGATCGCAAATGCACTCATGTTCTCAATCGCACGACAGTCGACTTTACAGTATGTTTCGGTTTGACCTGACGGTGCCGAAATCCAATCACCAAAACCATTGTGACCCATACACATAAACGGAACATCAGTAACAGTTAAACCTTGAGAATTTGGGCCTGCGCCATTACACGAAAAATCTCTTGAGCTTGAATTATAAACGGGCCGAAGTGTGCCGCCAACGCTGGGCCATGTTACCGGAAACTGAATCGGGATAGCCCCACCGGGCACGTTCGAGTTTCGCTCTAAACCAAAAGTTCCAAGCACACGATAACGCCAAGACATTAATTTCCACGCTTGGCGAATTTGAAAATTTACGTGTCCCATCACATTCATGATTTCAGCTTGTTTCATCGCCCCGTAATAAGCGGCAAGATCAGTTGATTGCTGTAAATTAATTTTGTGATGAACAACTAACCCCACATTTACAAGCATGGCGAAAAACACAAAGATCACTTGAAATATCAGGGCCACAAAAATGCCCACTTGGCCTTTTTCATTTCGTAGTGTTAATACGAATCGTTTTCCGTGTTTTTCAAGTTTTTTCTCTGCTTGATTCATGCCCTAAAAGCGTAACTGGTTTTCTCTATCGCGTCCAGTCCAGACCTAGGTCATAAAATTGTCGTGCTGTTGATAGCGAGATGATGTCAAGAGTGAGACAATCATTTAGATTAGAGAGACGTTTTTATTAGAAGAAAGGTTCCAAGATATATGTATATCCGCGCACTATTAGTTATTTTAGTTCAAATCGCATTTTTAAATTTTTCGCAAGCCGAAGTTCTTTTTGAAGGTTATTACAAGGTAACCCAGTTTAAAAAACATGTCGGTTTTTTCATCTTACGCAATGAAATCGACGCTAAAACAAAGCAGTTTAAGACAACAACGTTTTTACGTTTAGGTAAAAACGGCTTTAACATGACTGAATCACTCAATGCGATTTCAACCACTGACTTTAAGCCGATTAGCTATTCTTATTTAGCTACTGATGGCAGCAAAAGTAAAACCATCGACATGACATTTAAAGGCGACACAATGTCTGGTTTAGTTTTAGAAAACGGCGAAAAGGCCAAAATTTCAAAAAAACTTCCGAAAGGAACTTTTTTATCGAGTTCACTTTACTACATGATGCTTAATAGCAAAGAAGGCTTAAAAACAGGAACTAAATTTGAGTTTACTGCAATCGCCGAAGAACTTGGGGATGTGACAAAAGGGTCTTCGAGCATCGAAAAAAAGATGGTCTCTCGCGGCATCATGCAATTACTTAAAGCCAATAATTCATTTGCTGGCATGGAGTACGAAAATTACATCACCAACCAAGGACAAAACATTTCTGCCTTAACCCCTGCCACTGGTATTGAAACAGAATTGATGAAAAATTCTGAAGAAGCCGTGCAAGGAGTTAAAGTTTCTGCTGGCACTTTAGAAAAAGTTTTTGGTAACATACCTAAAGGTAAAACTAACGTTTTAAACAACTAAGGCGACACACAATGAAATTAAATGAACTTATCGGCCAACACATGTTGATTGGCGTTTCTGGATTAACTCTGACTGACTCTGAAAAAAGATTTATTACTGAAAATAATATTTCTGGAGTTGTGCTATTCGCCCGCAATCTTTCTACTCCTGAACAAATTCGCGATCTGTGTGCCGAGATTCAATCTTTACGCCACAAGATGGCTTCAAAAGCTCCCTTATTTATCGGTATTGATATGGAAGGCGGCCGTGTTCATCGCTTGAAAGCTCCCTTCACGCAGTGGCCTCCATTAAAAACAGTTGGTGATTTAGATGCTCCAACAGTCGCTTTTCATTTTGCCCATCGTATGGGTTTAGAAATGATGGCGGTCGGAATTAATTTAGATTTCGCACCTTGTGTAGATGTATTCACAAATCCATTAAACACCGTCATCGGTGATCGCGCTGTCAGCACCAACCCGCACCAAGTTGAAAAGATGGCTTCGGCTTTAGTTCGTGGTTATATCAAATCAGGAATTTTATCTTGCGCGAAACACTTTCCGGGCCACGGTCACACGGTGATTGATTCTCACGAAGAATTACCGGTTGAAGAAGCTGATTTAAAACGCCTACACGAAGTTGAATTAGTTCCGTTTAAAAAAGCCTTACGCAGCCGCGTTGATATGGTGATGACAGGGCACATTTTATTTAAATCAGTTGATAAAGATTGGCCTGTGACTTTGTCTGAATTTTTTCTTAAAAAAATGTTACGTGATGATTTAAAATACAAAGGTTTAGTGATCACTGACGATTTAGACATGAAAGCCATGGCTAAACATTACGATAAAGGTTTTATTCCAGTTCGCTCGCTACAAGCTGGCGCTGATTTATTGCTTTACTGTAATGAACCAGATTCTCCACCCGTTGCAATTGAAACGATTATGAATGCCGTGGCTCAAGGTCAACATTCTAAAGCTGAACTTGAATACACTCTGGGCCGCATTCTTGATGTGAAAAAAATCAAAATGCTAAACCCAGATCCAAAACCAATTGCTGAGGCGATGGAAATCGTGGGTCACCCCGATCACCAGTACTTGGCTGATTGTTTACGCAAACAAATCATGCCTCAGGGCCTGCTCGATGCTCAAGACGGCGAATAACGATACACCCTTGTAAAAAATTCCTGAAGCGCTTGCTCACGCCTAATCCAATTAGTTTAAAGCTGGCGCAAGACTTGAAACAACTAGTTCGAATTCTTTATTCGCACGGGGTGTATTATGTCAGGGATTTACGATTATTATTTCGATGATTCAAGTTATCGTAATCAAGATTCTTCTAAATATTTTGGAGTGTCAGTTATCATTCACGTGGCTTTAGCCATCGGTGCATTGTTTGTGACTGTTCCTGTCATGGAAAAACTAAAATCAGAACCAATCTTAGTTGAGTTTGAAGCCATTCAAGAACTTCCACCCATGCCAGTAAAGCCAATCCAAACCGAAATCACTAAGGGCGAAAATGTAAAACCAACTCGTGGTGGAAAAATCGCGCATTCACCAGCTCCATCAGCGCCGTTAAACGCAAAAGATGATGTGATTGTTAAAGGCCCTGCTAAAACTGCAAAAGTCGCAAAAGCAAAAATGTCGACGGCAAAAACTAAAACCTCTGGTGGAGTTGCAAAAGCTGCAACCTATGCTCCTTCGCGCGCTGGTGTTCCTGAAACTTTAGAAGATATCCCAGCACCAAAATTAGATTTTGATGGCGTTGCGGCTGAACAAACCGGAAACCTGGGCGATGACGAATTTGAAAATGAATTTAAAAATATCGATCATGCCAATGAAGCTGCTGTTCGTGCTGAAAAAGCACGTATGGATGACGAAACTCGGTTAATTGGTGATCAACAAGATCAATCATTAAAAGCCTTAGAAGACAAAATTGCCGCTGATGCACGAGTTATGAATGATGATTTAATGGCATCACGTACAAAAAACGCAGCAGCTGTCGCCCGCTTAAAAGCCTCTGAAAATGCAGCCGCCGCAGAACGTGCAGCCCGCGAAAAAGCTGAAGCCATCGCTGCGGCTTCGCGCGCACGCGGTACGGGTGATACCGGTGCAGGGCGTGGATCTAGCGGAGCTAATGAGAATGCAAAAGCTGCTGCTGGTAGTCCAACTGGCGTTCGTTCAATTGATCAACTTCGCCAAATTCCTGGCAATCCGAAACCAAGTTATTCGATTGAAGAACGTTTGAACCGCCAACAAGGCCGCGTGATCTTTCAAGCGTACGTGACTAAAGAAGGTGGCTTAATGAATTTTCGCCTATTAACTTCTACTGGTTATAAAAATTTAGATGGAAAAACTTTAGCGGCTCTTAAAAAATGGAAATTCTATCCAGGCCAACAAGGTTGGGTTGAGATTCCACAAGCTTGGACATTAAAAGGTGATGTGCAACAGATGCCAGCGACTTTACGCCGTCCAACTTTAAGATAAGATTTTAAAATTCAATCAGCACAAATAAAAAAGCCGAATTAAATATTCGGCTTTTTTATTTTAATTCTAGAAACTAAAAAGTAATCGAAAGATTAGTCGCCGAATAATTCTTTTTTAGCTTTAGTAGAACCTTTAGTGCGAACACTAGCTTTTCTTTTTTTGCCAGCAGTCGATTTTTTACGTTCACGGATGAACTCTAGTTTTTTTGTTTTTGAAGCCATTCTATTCTCCTGCGTGTCTTCGACACGACTTCCTACCTATGTTAATTAAATAAGCAAATTTAGAGAAATAGGATTATCAAAACGGAACTGCTAAGTCAATTGAGTGATGAACTTCTTTTTCAAATTCGGACTCTTTTGTGTAAGCATAATGCAGCCCAAATTGAGGGCCGCCAAAGCCTAAACCTGCCGTAAAATAGTTCTGAGAGATGATATTGTTATTTTGGTAGCCCAAACGCAGCTGAGTCCACTCATTAAGGATAATCTCTAGGCCGCCCTTAACAATCATTTTTTGCTCAGAAACTGTATTTTTACCGGCTTCGAGCTCCCCACGCACATTCACTAAATCATCGTACTTCGTCTCAAAGCCCAAGGCCTGAGTAGGTCTGTCGTCCATTGTATTTGGTAAATCTGTATCATTGAGCGGTTGATTTTTAATCACTGCGCCCACCGAAAACCAAGTGTTTGGGCGAAAGATAACTCCCACATCAACTAAATTTTGTCTGTATTTATCATCAAGCCCCGGAAGTTGAGTCTCTTGAACAGCCATGTTTGCGCCAAACGAAAGTTTGGGCCCTAAAGGATAAGCCAGGCCAAAATAAAAAGCTTTAATTCTTAAACCTTCAAGATCACTTTGAGTGTAGCCAATCAACGCCGGAAACAAAGCTTCGGCTCCGTTATCTGCTAATGAAGCGCGAAATGCCTTTTTCGTAAAACTGAAAGCCATCGAGCGCTGTTCAAATAGCGCAAATGTCGCTGGGTTATTAAAGGCTCCATCAACTAGATTAATTGCACCAACACCGGCACCACCTAAAGAAGTTGAAACTGATCCCAAATTTTCAAATGCTTGTGACCAAGCCGAACATGACACTAATAGAATGAATAAGTATTTCATGAAGATTAGACTAAACGTGAAATTTTAAAAAATCTAGAAGTTCGTGCTTGAACGCGTGCACACACTTAAATAATTGGCGCAGCGACCTAGAAGTCGCTTGGCATCCGGAGTCGCCGCATTCGTGTAATTCGCACCCATTAGATTATAGGCTGTCAAATAACACTCTTTGCTCGTGTCATACTGAATACCTGCATCTGCGCCGGCGTTATCTGCCAAATTAAAAATTTGTGTGGTTGGTAAATAACAACTGCTTTGGCGAGGAGAAACACAAATCTGATAATTTGCACGATTTGCTATACGATCTGCTACCGTTACACCAAGTGCTTGGTCTTTAGGAATAAATAATCCAATATTCCAATTAAGCGCAGAATGTTGGCGGCGAATTTTTTTAACCGCTAACTGGCGGGCTTCAGTCATATCTGTTGAAATTAATGGACTACAAGTTGGTTGAGTTAATTTTTTATTGTCATAATGAGCAGGCAACACGATCAAAAAGTTTTCACAAGTCCATTGTGCACCTTGCACAGTTGTTCCCGTTGCTAAATCAAACTCTGTAACTGCAGTTCCTGATAAAATATTATTTGCCCAGCCTGCAACATTACGAACTTTAGGTTCGAATTTTAAACTATAACCACGTCCAAACGCTTTTGAGACATCTGTTGATTGGCGACGAATCTGACTAATAGATTCTTCGCCCGAACCTTCTGTTCCAAAAGCTGCATCCAGGGCTTTACCACCAAAAACGGCAGTTAGTATTATACGATCATTCGATGTCGAATTAAATCTTTTACGAACAAGATCTGAATAGTACTCGCCTACACCAAATTTAATTTCTGGATTTGTTGAAGTCGTGTCTGTTGAAATTGGCAAAGTTTCATCAGCTGTTTGATTCACCCCGAACGAACCTTGAATCGGCACTGGAGCTGGAGTGTCTGATAAATTGTAAGTGCGCGGCCCCTCTGACAATACTGTACCCGAGCCAGTGTATTTAACATCTTTAGTTAACATGTGCCCTACAAATCCAGTCGTTAGATCTTGTAAAAACACAATAGCATCACGGTTTGGCTGCGGAATTAATGAATTCAAATTATTATTTGCACCTGGAGAGATCAGATCAATATTTAAAGTTAAATCAGTTTTTTTTCTGATCGAGTATTGCATATAGGCGCCAGCATTCGCTGTTGATAGTTGCAGTACCCTTTGCACTTGCTCTGGAGTTATCGTCGATGAAGGAGCTTGTGGTTTAATGTGTCGACCGATGTGCTGCAAAAATGTAGTTCGTAGTTTTAATCCACCTTTTACAGCGCCATTACCATTGGTCGTTACAAAACCTTCATTCACACCAATGATTAAACCGGGAATAGGATTATTTGTTGATCCTGAGTCGGCCGCATAATTCACACAAGAATTGTAAGAAATGGTGTCTGCAGCAATATCATAAGCAAAAGGAGCTTGTTTAGTGGCATTGTCGATCGTGTCTGAAATCGAACTCTTGTTGTTTAAAATACCTTCACCTTTTGGTGTACACGAAAACACCAATGCCGAGATCGCCAACAGTAAAATTTTTAATAAGTACGCCAAGTTCATCTCTCTCCATTATAGCAGATAACGTAACACGGATCGTTAGTTATCTTATTCGGGCTAAACTTCTTGTCCCATTATGATATATTTTTTGTATGAAATCAGCTCTACGCCTGACTTTGGTCAGCACATTATTTGTTTTTTCTTTGTTCGCGGCCTCAACGGCCTGGACTTTCGTTCTGCCCTTGGATTTCGTCGTCAAAAAAAGTGTGGCAAAAACGGGCCGTACTTCTATTTCTATCGACCAAGAAGTCACTTTCAAGGTTGGTAAAGACACATTAAAAACTCAAGAAAATTGGCTCATCGAAGGCGATCGCAATCTAAAAGTTTCAGCAAACGGTTTAGAGCCTTATAAAGAAAATATAAAAGTAAATTCACTATTTAATTCAAAACAAAAAACACAAGTCATCGGAAAATCAAAATCTCAAACAGCTATCGGGAATGATTTTTACCAACGTTTACTGTTTATCAGATCTTCTGATTCGTTTATGCAATACATTCGTGATTTAGGTATCAGCGAAAAAACTAGATTGTCTAAAGCTGAAGGCCGTATCTGTGTGGCTATTGGCGAACCCTCGCAAGATGAAAGTAAAAGCCCGCAAATCTGGATTGATCAAGATGATTTTTTAATTCGTAAAATCAGAATGCCTTCAGGCACAGAAATTAATCTTTCTGATTATGTAAAAGTAACTGATGATTTTTGGATCGCTAAAACTCAAACTATCAAATGGGCCGGGGCTACAGCAACAATCAAAGTTAAAACCTTCTCAGTAAAAAATGCAGCCACTATTGCACAGTTTTATCCACAAAATTTTGAACAACCGACAGAATTGACCTTCAATGAATCAAGCAGCATCGCACAGGTCGTTGAAGACTTTTATAAGAGGTTTCGATGAATGTAGTTAAAGTCGCAGTCGATGCGCCTTTACTAGATCCCTTAACCTATTTGCAAAATCCTGAGTTTACTGTTTCACGCGGTGATATTGTCAATGTCACCCTCGGCAACAGAAACGTAAAAGGTTTTGTTTTATCCACACTCACAACAACACAAGAAGAAATCAACAAAGAGTTCGGTAAAGAAATCAAACTTAAAGCCGTTGTCACTAAAGATGCAGAATGGATCAAGCTTCAAGATCCTTACTTAACTTGGCTTGAATGGGTGGCAGATTACTACATTCACCCAATCGGGCAAGTGATTCAGTTGGCTTTTCCGCCACTCGCAAAACAAACAAAAACACGTGCTTCTAAACGCCCCCCGGTGATTCCGATTTTAGCACCAAAACCTAAACCAGAACTAACACCCGAACAAAAAAAATGCGTCGACGGTATTGATTTGAATACTGGTTTTCGCACACATCTGGTTCACGGAGTGACGGGATCTGGAAAAACTGAAATTTACTTGCGTCTTTTTGAACAGTGTTTAGCCAAAAAACAAAAAGGGTTATTTTTATTACCCGAAATTTCTTTAACGCCCCAATTGGTGAATCGCTTCGTTGAGCGTTTTGGCGATCAGGTGGCCGTGCTTCACTCGCAATTAACTGATCGCGAGCGCACTAATCAGTGGTGGCAAATTATTCAAGGCGAAAAAAGTATCTTGATCGGCGCTCGTTCTGCACTTTTTTGTCCGGTCGAAAATATTGGTCTTATCGTTGTCGATGAAGAACATGAAACCAGTTTCAAACAAGATGAAAAGTTAAAATACAATGGTCGCGATTGTGCCATCATGTTAGCAAAACACAATGCCTGTGCGGTTATCCTGGGTTCTGCCACGCCAAGTTTAGAATCTTGGAAAAACGCCTGCGAAAATAAATATCAATTACATTCTTTGGTTTCTCGTGTGGAAGATCGTCCCTTACCAGACATCACTATTGCAGATATGCGCTTAGAAAAAGAAAACATGGATCGATCAATCATGACGCCATTTTGGTTATCTAAAGAACTTTTCGAAAAAATGAAAATTTCTTTAGCTAACAAAGAACAAGTGGCCTTATTACTGAATCGCCGTGGTATGGCCCAAGTGGTGTTCTGTCAAAAATGTGGCTACACCGCCGACTGTCCAAACTGTGACATCAGCTTAACTTTGCATGCAAGACATCACTTAGTTTGTCATTACTGTGACTACCATCAAAATTTTGAAGTCAAATGTCCCGACTGCGCTGAAGGTGAATTATCTCCGCTCGGGCTTGGCACAGAGCGCGTTGAAGAAGATTTAAAAACTTTATTTCCAGAAAAAGTCATTGCGCGTGCTGATCGCGACGAAATCACTAACCGTGTTGAAATGGAAGAGCTTATCAACAACATGGAAAATGGCGAAATCGATATTTTGATCGGTACCCAAATGATTGCCAAAGGTTTAGATTTTCCAAAATTAAAATTAGTGGGATTACTTTTGGCTGATGTGGGGTTTAATCTTCCCGATTTTAGATCGAGTGAAAAAAGTTTTCAGTTGATTACTCAAATGTCAGGTCGTGCTGGTCGCCACGTTACCGGCGATGAATCACCCGGATCTGTCGTTATTCAAGCTTACAACACCGAGCACGAATCTTTATTATTCGCACAAAAACATGACTACGTCGGATTTGCCGCACACGAACTTTTAAACCGTTCACCGTTAAATTACCCGCCTTTTCAAAAAATGCTGTCATTTCGAATTCAGTCGATGTCACAAGAAAAATCGCAAACGACGGCAAAGTATATTTTAGCGCGAGCTCAAGCTTTAAAAGAAAAATATCCCCAATTTTATTCGCAGATAGAAGTCCTTGGTCCAGCTGCTTCACCGCTAGCGCGATTAAAAAACCAATACAGATATCATTTGATTTTAAAAGGGGCCAAAGCCGTCGAATTAAACCAACTTGCGCGCCAGATTATTTCTGACGAAAAATGGATTCCAGCCCAAGTGAAGGTCCTGGTCGATGTTGACCCCATGAGTCTATTGTAAAATAATTAAGATGTGACCAACAACAAGCATGATTCACATTCAAAATTTTCGCTGATCGAACAAGCCGAACACGACCGCAAAACTAAAATGTGGGAAATGCGCAGGGCATTTATTCAAAGTGGTCACCACGCCATACAAACTAAACAATACGGTGAAGCAGCGATTAGTTACGAAAAGTATGTTCGAACATTAGAATTAGTTTTTAGTGTGACTCCGGGCAATCTAACTCCCGAAGTTTTCAAAGAATCATCACGCACATCAGAAATGTCGATCTTAGCCGGAGCTTACTGGGATTTAGTTCGCATTTACGACACCAGCCAACAATACGGTGATCGCCAAGCCAAATACGCAGCCCAATTAGCTATATTTGCACCCTTGACACCCTTGTATAACGACATCGTGAAACAAGCCCAAGAATTTAGTAAAAGAGCACGCGACCCCGAGCGAGTAAAAATCTTTTTATCAGCTGTCGGAAAATCTTCACGCTGTTTTATTGCCAGTTCGGCTTACCAATCGCCGACTCATGCAGATGTTATGATCCTACGCAATTATCGTGATCAAGTGTTAAAACAGACATTTTTAGGCAGAAAATTTATTTATTTTTATTACCGCTACTCCCCAAAAGTAGCCTGCGTTCTTGATCAGCACGAGCACCTGAAAGCCCCAACCCGCTGGGCTTTACAGCTTGTGATCAAATGCGTTAGATAAAAAAAGAATCCCCGTCTACCGCTTTTTAGTTGCAACAAATCGAAACTTTTTTGATCGTATTAGTATGCACATCTACGATTACATCATCATTGGAAGCGGCTTAACCGGCCAAACAATTGCAACTCAGTTATCTCAAGAAACACAAAACGTGTTATTGATCGAAGCCGAAGCTTTCACCGGCGGATCAAATCGCCAAGCCCACCTTAACGGAAACATTCTTGATTCAGGTTTACGTTTTTTACCCGCAACAGAAGTTTCGCTTAAAGCGGTACAAAATTTAGAAAACCTTTTAGGTATGAAATTAATTAACTCTGAACTAGAAAATCTTCCAGAAACTTACGATGCTTCAGGATTTAAAGCGTTTGTTGGTTTTGGCGAAAAGTCTCCGGCATTTTATGATCAGTTTTCATATTTTCTAAACTCTAAAGAATTAGAGCTAACACTACCGATTCATCAAATCATGGATTTACTAAAAGCTAAATACAAAGGTGAAACTTTACTTCGTTCACATGTTACAAAATTTGGTTTTAACGAAATTCAAGAAGGTTCAAAAGCTGAACCAGAATTAACTCACGTGATCGTGAACGGCTCTAAAACTTATCATGCCAATAATTTTATCTTTGCTGGTCCAGTCCAAGATTTAGCCTTAATCGTACCTGATGAAGTTTTAAATATTCGTGCAAAAGCTAAACTTAAAAAAGACACCTACTGGATGGCATTATGTTTAGATTTATTTCACCAAGACTTAACCATCGATAAAAATAATTTATTTGTTCTTGATGGAACAACAGATGACGGCATCGGCCCATGCATCGGCCGTTTCCAACCAGGAATCGCTGCCGACGTATCACCAACCCAAAAGGCTCAACAGATTTCACAATGGGTAAGTTTTATTGATTTTTCAACAGCTGAAGAAACTGAAAATATCGGTGAAGTCTTAAAGAAAATGAAACGCCAAATTAAGCGTGCATTTCCTGACATGATCGAAGCTGTTAAAGGCGAAAGAATTTTCATGAGTCCACCGCTATCAGGCGGCGAATTAAAATTAAATGCGAACGGCACTTTACATAAAGTAAAAAATCTTTGGATCGCGTCGGCACAAATGAGCAAATATCCAAATCTTTTAGGCTCATTAGCCCAATCACAAATGACTTTAGCCGCGTTAGGCTTTGGCGAATTTACGATGTCACAAGCTGCGTTTGCTGAAGATCAAGTTGAACAAAATAACGAACCACAAGCCCAGGCGGAGTTATAAATACAATCATTCAAGCCCTTGTATTATTGATCGCAGGATTACATATTTATTTTCTAGTGCTTGAAATGTTCATGTGGACTAAGCCATTAGGTCTTAAGACCTTTCACTTAACGCCAGAATTTGCTCGCGCATCAAAGGGCCTAGCTGCTAATCAAGGGCTTTATAACGGCTTTCTAGCCGCAGGGCTATTGTGGGCGTTTTTTCACCCACAACCAGAAGTGGCTCAGCAGCTAAGATTATTTTTCTTAGGCTGTGTGATCGTAGCTGGCGCTTACGGCGCAGCTACGGTTTCTAAAAAGATTTTCTTTATTCAAGCATTACCAGCGATTATTGCCCTAACCCTAGATTTGGCCGTTTTTAAAAAACTATAAGTGGCCAAATCACATAAAAAAATGTAGAGATTTGGCCACTTTTAACTTTTTATAAGTGGCCAAATCTAGTATACTCATCCCATGAAACCATTGAATATTGTCGGTCGTCGAGCTGAAATACAGTCTTTAAATAGAGCTTTACGTTCGAAAAAAGCAGAAATGATTGCTCTTTATGGGCGTCGTCGTGTCGGCAAAACTTATCTTGTGAGGTCGTTTTTTAAAACTCAGGCTGCCTATTTAGAAATAGTCGGCCTTAAAGATGGAACCTTACACCAACAACTAGAGATCTTTACACAAGCTCTGTCAGAACATTTCTACTCTGGCATTGCCCTGCAGAATCCTAAAAACTGGCAGGACGCGCTTACTTTGCTTGATAAAGAAATCAAAAATCTTAAAAAGCCTTTAGTTATTTTTTTAGATGAACTGCCCTGGTTAGCTACGCCTAAATCACACTTACTAGAACAACTTGATCACTTTTGGAATGCAAAATGGTCTACAAACTCGCATGTTAAACTGATTCTCTGTGGTTCGGCAGCCTCATGGATGATTGATAATATTGTTGACGCCAAAGGTGGGCTGCACAATCGCCTTACAGATCGACTGGCAATTCAACCTTTCACCCTTAAAGAAACAGAAGAGTACTTAAAATTTCAAAGCATTAAGCTTGGCCGAAAGCAAATACTTGAATTGTACATGTGTCTTGGGGGAATACCCTACTATTTGAACGCCCTGAAAAAGGGAGAATCTACGGCCCAAGCTATCAATCGAATTTGTTTTCAAAAAAATGGTTTGTTGTTCGAAGAATTTGAAAGACTGTATTCTTCTTTATTTAACAACTCGAACGACTATATACAAATTGTTCGAGCCCTGGCAAAAGCCCGCCAAGGTGTTTCAAGAAATCAGCTTTTAAAAACTTTAAAACTTCCTTCTGGTGGACGCTTCGCCAAAAAACTTAAAGAACTTGAAGAAGCCGGATTTATTTCAAGCTTTGTTCCCTTTGGAAAAACGGCTAAAGATGTCACATATCGCTTGGTCGATGAATTCAGTACCTTTCACATTTCTTGGATTGAATCTGCCCCCAAAGGAATTTTTTCTAGCAAAGGAACTGATTACTGGAAAAAAATCCAAAGCAGCCAAAGTTTTCGTTCATGGTGTGGTTTTACATTTGAAGGCATATGCCTTAAACACTACAAAAGTTTAATGACTGCTTTAGATTTAGATGGCCTCGGCGTGACTCCAGGCTCTTGGCGATATGTCTCTAAAAATCCAAAAGAAAAAGGTGTTCAAATCGATCTGCTATTTGATCGCAGCGATGGCATCATTACTCTGTGTGAACTCAAGTATTACAACGACAGTTTTATAATCAGTAAAGACTATGCTGGCGATTTAGAAAAAAAACAGCAAACTTTCAAAAATGTTATGAAAATAAAAAAAGAAGTTTTTTTATGCCTTGTGACTCCATCTGTAGCAACTCAAAATGTACACTACGGTCGCTGTGTTGATAATGAAATCAACTTAGATGGGCTGTTTAATTAAAAAATTTAACAGCAATCATCGTTACTATTTTTTATCTGATCTAAACGCTTCATCAAGCACACGACCGCTAGCCTTTGCTGGCGGCAATACTCCTGAAATAAATGACAACGTCGGCGCAATATCTACGATCTTAGAACCAGCATAAACTCCTGCAGAAAACCATTTTGGCCCCCACATAATCACGGGCACTGAATTGTCATAATTCCAATTCGTCATGTGATTTACCGCCGCTCCAGTTTTTTGCGCAAAGAACGGTTCTGGAATTAACATTAAATCACCGGCCACATCAGCGACAAAACTATTTTCAACAGGCGCTCGTAAATCAAAATACGGAATCTGCGCTTTTAAAACTTGTTCGCGTGTAATGACTTTATAAATTCCAGGTAATTGTTCGAAGATTTCTTTTGCTAGATCTTGCGCTTTTGCGGGATCTATATTTTTTTCAGCTAAAAGCGCGCGGTTTAAATACACGTGAGATGCAAAAACACCTTCAATCCATCCCTCTTTACCACTTGAGCCTAATTCTTTAGTTAATTTTTCATTGGCTAGTTTAATCGCGCCTAAAAAATCTAATTCAGCACTGGCAATTTTATTTGCACGCAATAATTCTGGTGCTGGCGGAATTCCATGGTCGGCGGTTAATACAACAATCGTTTTATCTAAAAGATTTTTTTGTTTTAAAGCAGAAAATAATTTCGCAAGCATTTTGTCTTCAAACAACGTTAGTGTTTTTAAGTTCGGCGAATCAGGGCCTTCTTTGTGACCTAAGATATCGTGATTCGACAGGCTTACACCTAAAACATCAGGCCCGTTTGTATTTCGTTGGCCTAACTTTTCTTCGGTCAACGCCGTGATCGCAATCTCCATCGTAGATTCAGTTCCCCGAATTGCTGCTTCAAGATTTTTCGCTTCTAAATCACCTTGAGTTTTTTGTTTAGCATTGATTTTAGCTAACCACGCTGGAGTTTTGCCGCCGTTATAATATTTTGTCGTCACCCATTGATTCGGCTGATCTTCATACCACAAGGCCATATCAGCTCTGTGCCCACCCAAAAAAATCGCTGAGCGATCTTTCAAAGAAACCGTAAAAACTTTGCTGTCGGGATAAATATTTTTGACTTCATCACCGTAAGTCGTAGTTTTCAAACGGCGCGGAGAAAAACCAAATTCTACATCATCAGCACAGTACGCACGTTTTTTATTTTTAATGTCATACCATTCATTAATTTGAATACTGGTTTGCGCCGGATACGATCCAGATAAAATCATCGCATGCCCCGGACAAGTCATTGCTTGTAAAATCCCATAAGTGCTTTGCGCGAAATAAGCTCCCGTGCTCATCATATGATTAAAACCAAGAGACGAAGCCGGCATAAAATCTTTTTGATACCGAGTTAAAAAATCAGAACGAAACTGGTCAATCACCACAACCACCACTAGTTTGGGCTTTTGTTTGTAAGTTTCAAAAGATAGGTTTTTTGCGCCCGCAGGCAGCAATGCAAAGCTCAAAATAGCGATTAGAAATAATTTGTTTTTCATGGATCAGATCTTAATACGAGTACAACTAATCAACAACATGCATATGCTTTTCAAGCCAAGCAGCAATTACTTCGATCGAGGCTTTATTTTTAATCACAGTTTCAATCATTAAAAATTCGCCGTTATCAGCGTCGACTTTCAAACAATAACCATTCATGCGTAAAAAAATCGCCGTCGTCGCAAAGGCCACCCGCTTATAGCCATCAATGAGGGAGTGGTTTTGCGTAAGGCTTTGCAATAACGCCGCAGCTTGTAGTGATAAAGTATCATAATAACTCGATTGCGGCCGCCACAGAGCACTTTCAAGTAACCCTAGATCGCGAACCCCATCTTTTCCACCAAAACGCTCGATTAATTTTGAATGTAATTCAACAGTTTCAATCAATGTTGGAAATAACGTGATCTTCATTTAGCTAGTCTTTGTAAAAGCTCGGCATGATCGTCCAAAACCTCGTCCATAGCTTTACGAAAAGCTGGACGAAGCTGTGCTTTGGCAATGTATTCTGCTACAGCATCAGAAACCACGCTTGAAATACTGCGATCTGCTTTAATCGCATAAGTCTTGAGGTCTTTTAAAACTTTCTCATCTATTTGGGTCGCAAATTTTTTAGGCTTCGTCATAAGTTCTATTATTCATGAAACTTCATGAAATGTCAAGAAAACCCTTTGCTACAAAAAAGCCTGCGTTTTAAGGCAGGCTTAGGGCGGAAACAAGGATTGTGGGTCAAAGAAATTTACCCATAATTTGATAGAACTTGCCAGGCGCAACCTCAAAATGCTCGACCAACTTCATCCATCCATTTCGCAAATACATTTCTGAGGCTTTCGTGGTCGTTTGGTGAGTTAGAAGTATTGCGGTTTTTGCGTCCACTATTGCAAATAGATTTTTGGTCAGATCCCTTCCCAAGCCTGAGCCTTGAGCTGATGGCATTACCGCGAGATCAACAAATTCAAAACAATTGGAAAGCCATTGCGCACTAAGCTCACCGAGTTGCTGAGACAATTTAATATTCCAAGTATCACCAGGCACGCTTTTCCATCCGTAAGTAAATCCAACTAAGCAGCCAGCCTCGTCCACAGCTCCAACGAACAAGAAGCCACTTTTGGCGACTCTAACCTCCAGGGACTTAAAGAATGATTCAATTTGCCCCTCAGTCTCCTTATAGGGCGGTAAGGAATAAACAGACTTATAAACATCAACGACTTGATTCTTAATATCTATCACTTGCTGTGGATCAAATGTTTTCAGAGAATATCGCATAGTATTTGAATCAAACTCGATGAAACTTATATTTTATTTTAAAGCCCGCTGAGATGGCGAATCAACTAGGCCCTGAGCACGACAGTTAACTGGGATTATTACTGACTTGTCGACTCCCGTAACCATATCATTTGGACTGTGCAACAAGTAGGTTCCTTGGTACTGATATTTAAAATCTGAAAAGCTCCACTCACCCTGTTCTTCAATTACAAGAGTTCCTCTATAGCTTTCTTCTTTGTTATCTTTAAAGATCATGGCTAGACCGGTGTACACGCCTAAAGGAAAAGTTGATCCACTACCCTGAGATTGTTTAATTTGTTGAAAATAATAGCCCATACCTTCTTTTGGATGTGGAATATTAAAAGTTTGTTCGAATGCAGTCACTCTTGAAGAGCTATCGGCAGAGCTTAAAAATACTACTCTTGCGGCAGGATTAATCTCATCTTCGTAGCAATGAATTTGAACTGCGTGTGCACTTCCTAAATAAAAAAATAAACAAAATGATAATAACGTTTTTTTAAACATGTAATCCCCTTTTTTAACAAAACTTGTAAATGTGTACTAGAATTTCGTAAAAAACCCAACCTTAAACCCACTTACCGTTCACAATTGCGCTAATTATTTAGTCGATATCTGACCCGCAATCCTCAAAGCAATTTTATCCCCTCAAAATCCTCTAAAAAAGGCCAATTTTCATAACTCAAGGCTTGCCTAACACACCTCGGTTTGCTATCTCTGATCCTCACTAAAACACACGGGATGGTAATACCTGGTCTGATGCTTAAATTGGTTGCATCGGAAACTCTAACTGGAGATCAAACTTCAGATAGCTCTGCCCCCCGGAGGCTTAACCAGAAAAAAAGGAAATCACATGGCACAAGTTACCATGAAAGAAATGTTAGACGCTGGCGTACACTTTGGTCACCAAACACAACGCTGGAACCCAAAAATGAAACCGTATGTATACACTGCACGCGGCGGAATCCACATCATCGACTTACAAAAAACTGTAGTTCGTGCAAACCAAGCTGCTGACTTCGTAAAAGAAATCGCAGCATCTGGCGGAACAATGATTATGGTTGGAACTAAAAAGCAAGCTATCGAACCTATCCAAGAAGCTGCTAAAAGATCTGGTCAATATTTCGTAACTAAACGTTGGTTAGGCGGAATGTTAACTAATTTCGAAACGATCAAACAATCTATCGATCGTTTACGCAAAATCGACAAAATGAAAGAATCAGGCGATTTCAATTTATTAACTAAAAAAGAACGCGCTGGTTTAGATAACGAATACATCCGTTTAACTGAATACCTAGAAGGTATTCGCGACATGAAAACGCTTCCAGCGGTTATGTTCGTAGTTGATCTACCTAAAGAACATATCGCAGTTTTAGAAGCTAGAAAATTAGGTATCAAAGTTGTAGCTATCGCAGATACTAACTCTGATCCTGAATTAGTTGATTACCCAATTCCAGGTAACGACGATGCAATCCGTTCTATCAAATTATTCTCTAACTTAGTTGCTGATGCTTTCATGGAAGGCGCTCAAGTTTGGGAACAAAAAGCTCGCACTATGACTGACAAAGCTTCTGACAACAAACCTGAACAAACTGCTGAAGCTCCTAAACGTACGGCTCCTCGCACTCCAGGTGCTAAAGGCCAAGACACTAAAGCAACTCCAGTTGCAGCAGCTAAACCTGCTGGTCCACAAGTTGTTAAATCTAGCAAATCTCGTAAGTTAGTGGCTGCAGGAACTGCAGACCTAGTTGAGATCGAAGCAGAATTAAACGAAGAGAAAAAGGATGATTCAGCAGAGTAATCTGTTGAATTCATTAAAGGAGAAAAGCATGTCTATCTCTGCATCTATGGTAAAAGAACTGCGCGAAAAAACTAGCGCAGGTATGATGGATTGTAAAAAAGCTTTAGAAGAATCAAAAGGCGATTTTGAAGCTGCTGTTGAATGGTTACGCGTAAAAGGTTTATCTGCAGCTGCAAAAAAATCTGACCGCATTGCCGCTGAAGGCGTTGTTTCTGCAAAAACTGAAGGTAAAACTGCAGTTGTTGTTGAAATCAACTCTGAAACAGATTTCGTTGCTCGCAATGATGGCTTCAAGGCTTTCGTAGCTGATGTAGTTGATCACGTAGTAACAGCTACATCTACGAATGATTTATTAACTCAACCGTTTGGTAAAACTCCAGGTAAAACTGTAGGCGATAAACTTAAAGAAAGTATCGCAACTATCGGTGAAAACTTAGTTATCCGTCGTACTGAAAAATACACGACTAACGAAACAGGTTTAGTGCACACCTATATCCACGGTGAAGGTAAAATCGGTGTAATGATCGAAGTTGCTACTCCGTCTGCGGCTGTGGCTGCATCTGCTGATGCAAAAACTTTTGCTTCAGATGTTTGTTTACATATCGCGGCGATGAATCCAATGGCTTTATCGTCTGCTGACATGTCTGCAGATACAGTTGCTAAAGAAAAAGAAATCTTAAAACAAAAAAACTTAGAACAAGGTAAAAAACCAGAAATGATCGAAAAAATCGTTGAAGGTCAAATTCGTAAATTCTTAGCTGAAAACTGCTTAGTTGATCAACCGTTCGTAAAGAACCCTGATCTAACTATTACTGCTTACTCAAAAGAAGCTGGTAAAAAAGCTGGTGGCGATCTAACGATTAAACGTTTCGTACGTTTTGAATTAGGCGCAGGAATCGAGAAAAAAGTTAACGATTTCGCAGCTGAAGTTGCATCAATGCAAGGGCACTGAGCCTAACAAAATAGAAAAAGCTCTCTTCGGAGGGCTTTTTTTTTGATTACTCTTTATTCATTCATACACCACTGACCGGAGGCTCTCTTGAAAAAACCTGTTTATAAACGCATCTTACTAAAACTTAGCGGCGAAGCTTTGGCCGGAACGCAAGGAACAGGAATCAACACGACAGTGATTGCACAAATCGCTCAAGACGTTAAAGAAGCTCACGCTACGGGTGTACAAATCGGTATCGTGATCGGCGGCGGAAACATCTTTCGCGGTATCGCGGCCTCTGCTCAAGGTATGGATCGTGCAAGCTCAGATTACATGGGGATGCTAGCCACATGTATCAATGCTTTAGCACTACAAGACGCTTTAGAAAAAGCTGGCGTACCGACTCGCGTACAATCAGCTATTGAAATGGCAGAAATTGCTGAACCTTATATTCGCAGACGTGCCATTCGCCATTTAGAAAAAGGCCGCATTGTTATCTTTGGTGCTGGTACGGGTAATCCGTATTTCACAACTGATACAGCCGCCTCATTACGCGCAATGGAGCTTAACGCTGAAGTTTTAATGAAAGCTACGAAAGTAGACGGTATCTACGATAAAGACCCAATGAAGCATACTGACGCTAAAAAATATGACCAAATCAGCTACATCGAAGTTTTAAAACAAGGTTTACAAGTTATGGATTCAACGGCAATCAGCCTTTGTATGGATAACAAATTGCCTATTATGACTTTTGATTTAGCAAAACCAGGCAATATCTTAAAAGCCGTTGCTGGTGAAAATATCGGCACAGTGGTAAAATAACGGTTCAACCGTTTTGTTAAATAGTCTGTAAAATAAAGAGTGAATCTAAATTAGTTTATTGTTTAAAATGTTAGGATGGAGAATTTATGATCGAAACTTCAAAAACAAATGCAAAAGCAAAAATGGAAAAAGCGACTACGGCCCTAGTAGAAGATTTAAAAAAGGTTCGTACCGGTAAAGCTCAAGTTTCTATGCTTGATGGTATCCGTATCAACTACTACGGCCAATTAGCTCCATTAAATCAAGTAGCTTCAGTTTCTACACCCGATGCGACGACTTTTTTAATCGCTCCTTGGGAGTCTGCAATTTTAAAAGAAATCGAAATGGGTATCGTTAAATCTGATATCGGTATGGCGCCCATCAATGACGGAAAAGTAATCCGCTTAAAAGTGCCAAGCTTAACTGAAGAACGTCGTAAAGACTTAGCTAAACAAGTTAAAAAAATCGCTGAAGACGCTCGTGTAGCTGTTCGTTTAATTCGCCGCGATGCTAACGAAGAAGTTAAAAAACTTTTAAAAGATAAAGCTGTTAGCGAAGACGAAGCTAAAAAAGGCGAAACAGATATTCAAAAATTAACTGACGACACGATCAAAAAAGTGGATCAGTTAGCTGAAGAAAAAGAAAAATCAATCCTTACAATCTAAAAATTAATGTCGCAAATCAAACATGTCGCTATTATTATGGATGGAAATGGTCGCTGGGCGCAAATGCGCGGCCGTCCTCGTACGTTCGGGCATGTTAAAGGCGTACGTGTAGCGAAAAAAATTATCACCCACGCTGCAAATCTAGGTTTAAATCATCTTACTTTATATGCTTTCAGTTCTGAAAATTGGTTTCGTCCACAGGAAGAAGTTTCTGTATTGATGAAATTAATGGAGCGCTATTTAATTCGCGAAACTGAAAACTTAGTTAAAAAGAATATTCAGTTTCACACGATTGGCGATTTATCAAAAGTTCCAACGAATGTTCGTAAATTAATTCTAAATGCACAAACCAAAACGGCACACTGTTCAGGCTTAAAGCTGACCTTTGCTATCAGCTATGGCTCGCGCCAAGAGTTAATCAATGCCGTTCAGTTGATTGCGACTGATCTTAAAGACGGCGTCATAAGCTTAAATGAAATCAATGAAGATATGATTTCTAAAAAGCTTATGACTGCACACTGCCCTGATCCGGATTTAATTATTCGCACAAGCGGCGAGTTTCGTTTGTCGAATTTCTTAATGTGGCAAGCAGCTTACAGCGAATTGTACTTCACAAATATTTTGTGGCCTGACTTCAAAGAAGATGATTTGAACAAAGCTCTTACTGATTTTAAAAACCGCTCGCGCCGTTTTGGCCGTATTGAAGGTGTTTTAAAAACTCTATTTACTAAAAAAGAAAAAAATCATGCCGAACTTAATTTCTAGAACTCTTTCGGCGCTTGTGGCCTTAGCTATCTTAATTTCGACAGTTTATTTTTTCGCTGAAAAAGGCATGTATGCCTGCATCGCGTTTGCATCAGTTCGTTGTTCTTACGAAATCGCACGTATGGTTTTTAAAGCTCATTATCCAAAATTTGCGACTTACGCGTTTGTTTTAATTAATTTTACGACGTTTTTATTATTAACTTTAGAACCTACAAAAAACTTTGCGATGTTTTTTATTTTATTAAGTTTTGTCGCAAGTGTTGTGGTGGGAATTCTATTTCATAAAAAATTTAGAGACCTACAAACGATCTTTGATTACGTTTCACAGTCGACTTTTGGTACGATCTACGCCACGGTAATTCCTGCAATTGTGACTTGGTTAGTTTATTCTCAACACGGTATGAGTTGGTTTTACTGTTTATTAGCAGTGATCTTTGCTGGCGATATCGGAGCTTACTTATTTGGTGTCACGATGGGTAAAACTAAAGTCGCACCCACGTTATCACCGAAGAAAAGCCTACAGGGTGCAATTGGTGGCTTATTATTTTCAACTTTAGCCGCTTATGCTTTTTCATTTGTATTAACCGACGTGGCTTTACCCATATTACTAGCTTGCGGATTTTTTGGTGGCCTATTAGGCCAAATCGGCGATTTTTTCGAATCATTAATTAAACGAGTTTCTGGTGTAAAAGACTCGGGAACAATCATGCCAGGCCATGGTGGTGTCTTAGATCGAATCGATGGTGTCTTATTAGCCGCACCCCTATTTTATTTTGCCGCGAATTACCATAGTCTTTGGTCTTAGTTACCAGCATCACACTTAACTAACAGCTTACTTAATGCTTAAAAAATGCTAAAATATTGCTTTAAGCCACGAGGGTTTTTATGACTTATTTATTTTCTATGTTGGGTTACCTTTATTCAAACGTTATTCCTTTTGTTCTTCTTTTAGGAATTCTAGTTTTTGTTCATGAACTTGGCCACTTCTTGGTGGCACGGGCTTGTGGTGTTCGTGTTGAAGTTTTTTCGTTAGGGTTTGGTAAAAAAATTCTAAGCTTTAAACGCGGCTTTACTACATATTGTATATCAATCGTACCGCTTGGTGGATACGTCAAAATGTTCGGCGAACAATCAACCGATGCAGCAACTATTTCTCCCGAAGATCGTGAAGTTTCATACACTCACAAAACCGTTTGGCAAAGAATCGCGATTGTATTTGCTGGCCCTTTGATGAATTTTTTATTCGCCATTTTAGTCTTTGGTTATATTGCCTACAGCGGCGAAGAAACTCGCGCGGCAAGAATTGCAGAAGTGACTCCTGGCTCAATCGCAGAAACTGCTGGTCTAAAATCGCAAGACATGGTGTTAGCGATAAATAATCAACCTGTTAGAAGTTATGAAGAATTTCAAATCGCGCTAAATCAAGCGCAGAATCAAAGCGCTCAAATTCAAGTTCAACAAGACGGCGAACCAGCACGCACTATCACTACACAAGTTGGTAGCACTAATAATCCTAATATTTTTGCTGGCCAAAACACAATCGGCAGCATCACTGGTGTAATGCCATATACTAAAGGTACTTTAGTTGCTGTTCGACCTGATTCACAGGCTTTTAAAGCGGGGCTACGCACTGGTGATGAAATCACTAAAATCTCTGGTCGCAAAGTTCAATCATGGAATGATTTAACTCGTTTAACGCAGAATCAAGCTTCTGAAATCACTGTTGATCGCGTATCAAGCGACGATAAAAAAGAAACTGTTCAGCTGCAATTAACATTGCCGGTTTATACAAAGGCCCCCGAACTAGCTGACATTGGTTTAGAAAGCCCAGAACTTTATTTAGAACAAATCGTACCCGGTTCTCCAGCGGCAAAAGCTGAGTTACTAAGACACGATAAGCTTGTTTCTATCAATGGCCAGCCTATGCTTGTTTGGGAAAATGTCTTAAACACGATTAAATCTTACGATGGTAAAGACGCACTAGAGTTTAAAATCATGCGTGAAGGCACTGAAATGATTAAAAAAATCACTCCAGAAGTGACTTCACAAATGACGTTTCAAGGTAAAGAAGACAAGCGTTACACCATCGGAATTATGCCCATGGCCAACATCTCTCAGCCCGAAATAGTTACCGTCACTGAGAGCTCGATCTTTGCAGCAACAGCTAAAGGTTTTAACCGTTCATGGGATATTTCAGTGATGACGGTGATGTCTTTTGTACGCCTATTTCAAGGCGAAGTGTCGCACAAAAATATCGGTGGTATGATTTCAATTGGTAAAGCCGCTAAAGATTCATACGCAATGGGCTTACAATCGTTTTTAATGACGATGGGAATCCTATCAATCAGTTTATTCATTTTAAATTTATTACCAGTTCCGGTTTTAGATGGCGGACACTTAGTGTTTTATGCTATTGAAATCGTTAAAGGTTCTCCGTTAAGTGGCAGAAAATTAGAGATTGCCCACCAAGTCGGTTTTGCACTGTTAATGGGTTTAATGGTGTTGGCGTTATTTAACGACTTCACTAAATTTATTTTCAAAACTTAAGATTATGATCATATTATCCTGCGAAACCAGCACTTTACTTGGAAGTGTGGCTATCCATAAAGATGGCCAACTCTTAGCTGAAAAATCGCTGTTTCGCCAGGGTTCACACGCTGAAGCCTTGAATGTCTTAATTCAAGAAGCTTTGTCTGAAGCGAAGCTTACTTTAAAAGATGTTGATCACTTTGCTACAGGACTTGGGCCTGGCAGTTTCACTGGTATTCGTATCAGCTTTAACACTTTAAAAACTTTTTCTTCAACTTTTGCTAAACCAATGGCTGGGATCGACAGTTTAAAAAGCTTAGCTTATCTTAATCGTCATCACGCTAAAGAAATTTGCTGCGCTATAAACGCATTTAAGAACATGGTCTACATCGCGACTTATCGAGTTGAGGGTGATTCCATTATTGAAACCAGACCTCCGCAAGTTGTGCGCGTGCAAGAGTTAAATAAATTCTTAACTTCGCCGGTTTTATTTGTTGGCGATGCCTTTGCTGCTTACGAAAATTATTTTAAAATACACTGCAGCGAAAAATTAATTCGCAGCGAAAAAATACACGACTATCCCACGGCGGCTGCAGTCGGCCACCTTGCGAGTCTAGAAAATAAATTTTTTCACTGGTCACAACTTTTACCTCTATATTTAAGAGCCTCCGAAGCCGAAGAGAACCTGAACGGAATTAAGTATCAACCTCTGTAGTATCTTCGGGAGTTCAGCATGTCGGAAATTTGGTGTGTCGCAAGCGGCAAAGGTGGCGTAGGCAAAACTTTCGTCGCTTCCGGCTTAGGAATCAGTTTAGCTAAACTAAGAAAAAAAGTTTTGTTAGTTGATTTCGATATTTCTGGCGCCAACTTACATACTGTTCTTGGATTAAAAGACTTTAAAAAATCGATCGTTGATGGTTTAAATTCAAATTCTAATGGCACAGATATGGTGATGCATTCTGGTTTTTCGAATTTAGATTTTATTCCTGGTTTTATCGTTCCGCAATTAGGCCAAGAACTTTGCACTTTTAAAGTCGATGCCCTGTTACAACAGCTTAAAAGTTTAAAGTACGATGTAATTATTTTCGATTTAGGTCCCGGCGCACAAAAAGCAAATTTTAGTTTAATGAACTATGCTCACCGTAATTTTGTGATTACCAATTGCGAACCGACTTCAATCGAAAAGACTTATTCTTTTATCGAACAATATATTGCCACTGAAAACCCGGCGAAAAACTTGCATATTTTAGTGAATTTTTGCCGTTCGCAGCAACATCAGGCCCTAGGAAAATCATTTGAATCGATTTTGTTTAAAAAACACGATGTGAATGTTAGATTTTCAGCAGGCATCCGCTTTGATAACGCCGTGTGGCAGTCGACCTTTATGACCACGTCAAATTTGCTATCAAACAAGCCTAACGTTTTTGCATTGATGCCATATTCCGAAGTCTGTCATGATTTTTACAAAATCTGCAAACAATTGATTGATCCAAACGATCTACGGGCCGTATCATAATTTAAGATGAGTACAGATTCTAAAAATAATTACTACGAAATTCTAGAAGTTGCCAACACAGCAACTCAACATGAAATCACTGTGGCTTACGAAAAAGCCAAAAGAACCTACTCTGCTCAAAACGCGGCTTTATACAGTGTCTTCACTGAAGCCGAAGCTTCTGCATTACGTGACCTTATCGAAGAAGCTTATTCAGTGCTAAGTAACCAGAATTACCGCAATATTTACGAAAAACGCCTGATCTCAAAATCGTATTCTGCTTCAGATTTATCTTTAGATGCTGTTAAAAAAGCCAGCACTGAATTATTCAACGAAAACAGTTTATTACAAACTGCTCCCGCTGAAGTAACAGAAAATGAAAAGCCGACTTACGAAAAAAATCAAGATTTAGAGAGCGAAATCGAAACTTGTAGTACTTGGGATGGCGATTTCTTAAAAAAGGTACGCGAATACAAACAGTATTCATTAGAGCTTTTGCATGAAAAGACCAAAGTTAACCCTTGGTATTTATCAGCGCTTGAAAAAATGGAGCCGCAAAACCTACCAGCCCCGGTATTTGTTCGTGGTTACATCATCCAATTTGCAAAAACATTAGGTTTAGACGAAAAACAAGTTGCTGAATCGTACATGAGAATCTACAAGTCTAAACTTGAGCAACAAAAGACCAAATAAAATCACATTTTCTGTTACTGCCCAGTACGTAGGCCTTAGACTTGATAAAGTTTTAGTCGACGAACTTTTTTTCAAAGACGTTATCTCTACACGCAGTTATGCACAAAATATGATTGAAAAAGGTTATATCGCTATTAACGGCGAACGCACCAAGGCTTCATACGCAGTTAAAGAATCAGACACTATTGATATTATTATTCCTGAAGTAAAACCGACCGAGTTGGTTGCTTACGATTACAAATTAGATATTATTTTTGAAGACGATGATTTAATCGTCATTAATAAACCTGCGGGTTTAGTCGTGCACCCTTCGGCGGGGCATGAACAAAACACTCTGGTAAATGCACTTTTACACCACACAAAAAATCTCTCGATGAAAAATGAAGAACGCCCTGGCATTGTTCACAGAATCGACAAAGAAACGAGTGGTTTATTAGTGGTTGCTAAAAATGATAAAGCGCATGAGCACTTATCTCATCAATTTAAAAACAAAACTACACACAGAATTTATTACGCTGTCGTTGAAGGTCGTCCACGATTAGGTAAAGCCACAATAAGTAGTTACTTAGCTCGACACTCAAATGACCGTAAAAAATTTGCTTCAGTTCGAATCAATAATCGTATTCTTACTGAATTCGAAGATGGTTTTGAAAAAGGTAAATGGGCAGTCACGCATTACCAAACTATTCAAAGCTCACAATCCAAATCATTAGTGCGCGTGCAACTTGAAACCGGTCGCACACACCAAATTCGCGTGCATATGTCTGAGATGGGTCACACGTTAGTTGGAGATCTGACTTATGGATTCTCAGTAAAAAAAGCTAAAGAGTTAGCGATCACACGATTTTATCTACATGCTGCTGAACTTGGTTTTATTCACCCTAAAACAAAAGAACCCATGAAGTTTTTAATTGATTGGCCACGTGCTGATTATGAAAAAATTAAATCTTGGGGCTTTATTTTATGAGTTTTATTGAAACCGATTTAGGTTTTATAAAAGAACAAGATCAGCATTTAATTTTTTTCGGAAAAAACTCAGCTACATTAGATCAAATAAAACAAGCCTACCCTAAATTAACTTTTCGCCATGTTCACCAAAAACATACCGACATCTGCTTGCCTTCGATTTCTGACAGCATCGATATGATTGCTGATGCCCACTTCACAACAGACAGAAAAATTGCTCTCGTCGTAAAAACCGCAGATTGTCAGCCCATTTTGGCTTACAATAAAAGTAAAAGTTTAATTTTAGCAATTCATGCAGGTTGGCGTGGAGTTGAAAATCAAATCACTTCAAAATCATTACTTCAGTGCGGATTACAACAGGCTGATATTTTTATTGGTCCTTGCATTCAACAATCTAGTTTTGAAGTTGATTTAGATGTTAAAGAACAGTTAGAAAAAATCTGTAAAATCTCTGCTGATTCGGAAGACTTTCGAAATACTTTTAATCGAAAAAACATTAAATTCTATATTGATCTAACTCGAATAGTTATCGCCGACATCAAGGCCGCCGGCATAGATGCGTCTATTTCTTTGTTGCCTTTTGACACAGTAACCGACCTAAAATTTCATTCTTACCGCCGCGACAAACACAATAGCGGGCGCAACTTAAGTTTCATTGCGCAACTGTAACAGTTTTTGACAGTTTGATTCATTTTTACAAAATCAGTTATTAATTCCCCGCCAGCATAAATTCTGCGATATTTTGTCTCCGTTTAGACCTAAGGAGTTTTTGACATGAGTTCGAAGCTAAAAAACACAATGGATACACTAGGTAAGTTTGTCGCTAGTAACGAAAACTATGAATCAGCTTTTTTAGCCGCTCTTGGAAACATGGAAGAAGTCGCGGCTCGAGAAATTATTAAAACTATAGGGGAAACTACACCGCAAGAAACCGTATTAGAAATTATCGGACACGCACGAGACGAACATCGTCACGCCTTTCAACTCCGCGCACTGAAGCCAGTTAAAAAATATCTAGAAACTAAATACTATCACTTAGAATATGATCTTTCTGAATTAGGAGTTAATTTTGTCTTAGGGTTTTTTGGGCAACAACTATTACTTCGTGCCCGCACGGCTAGTCGCTTTGCGGGTTATGTGCATGGCGCTTTAACTATTGAACAAGTGCCACTGCAAATGTACACCGCTTATTATAAATTAACTCGTAATGAAAGTATCAAACAAGGCTTAGCTACTGTTTTAAAAGATGAAGCTTCGCATTTAGCCTTAGGTAAAAAGTTTTACGAAACCTTGGCTCCAGAAGAAAAGTTTTGTATTGATGAAATCAATGCGATTGAAGCTGAAATGTGTGAGCTGTTAGGCCGAAAAATGCTTTCGACGTTTTACAGTTATGAATCGGGATCAGCAAATGCCGATACCCTTGAGCGTAATTTAACTTCCGATCGTACTCGTTTAGCCTCTTGGATTAGTGCCTTAGCTGAAAATGAAAAATCTTGTGCAAACACTGAGCAAGCTCAAATTTTAACTGATTCAATTTTATTTATTACTGGCAATACAAAAGTACAAACCGTATTTAGCGAAGACATAAAATTAATTAAGTCTTGGAAAACACCACAACTGCTCTCGCATTACGAACAACTAGCACAGGTGACTTCACTAATTGGTGTAGCTTACGGCCTTGAAAAAGCCATTCGGTTACATAACAAACCCAAAGCGGATTTAACATTATGAAAACTGTTTTTATTTTTCCTGGTTTAAATGGCCTTATTAAATTAGAAGATCGTTTTCGGTATATTCAGCTTCCTGAAGTGCAACAACGCCTGCACCAAGTTGAACAAATTTTTAAAATTCAAAATAATGAAGATATTAGTTTTGAAAAGTACCTACAAGGTAGCGTTCAAGAAATCTACTCAGTTGAAAATATAAGTAAAGCCGCTACGGCAATTTGCGCTTTACAAGTTGGTGCAGCAGAAAATCTAATGCACAACAAAGGCATCAAACCAGATTGGACACTGGGTTGTTCATTAGGTGATTTAGCTCGCGCTGTAATTAGTGATGTTTGTAGTTTTGAGTTTATGATTTCTGGCTATATTCGTTTTGCTCACAAACTTAAGGGCGTTGAAACTATTGGCGCCAACATTGGCGTATCAAAACCTAAAGGTGCTATATTTACTGAAGACGAAATCGCTACTATGGGACAACTCGGATTAGATGTTTCAGTCATGACGCCAAAATTTTTAAATATCGGTGGTCGCTATAGCGATTTAGAAAAACTTCAAGAAACAGCCAAAGAAAAGCGCTGGCGCGTTGTTAAGATATTGGATTATCCGGCTCATTCTCGCTACATCAAGGATTATGTTGCTGCTGCTGCTGAAGAAGTTAAAGATGTTCAGCTGAACTTACCGTTGTACCGCACATTTTCTTCTATCACTTGTCGCGAACTTACCAAAACAGATGACTTGAAACAAGAGTTGATGCTCAATATGACTCAACCATTACGCTGGGGTGAAGCTATTAAAACACTCGAACAACAACTTCAGAACGTTAAATTTATTAATATTGGTCCGTGTAAAAGCCTAACAAAAATGATTCCTGACTTAGATTTAATTTCACCAGTTTATGAAATCGAAGATCTTTAGACTTCCTATTTTAATAATTAAAGCTAGCTACTATGGTGTGCGTCTGTTCTTGCGGCCGCATGAATTACACACGCTGATAAGTTTAGCTAATCAGTTAACCGAGCTTCCGGCTTTCGATGCGGCAGTTGAACACCTTAAGACTGACAAAGCCGCGAAAGAATTGATTGAACAAAGGTATTCACCTGGGATGCCGACAATTGAAGAATTAAAAAACTATCCAGCCAATTCATTCGGTCATGATTACTACAAGCACATGGCTAGCCATCGCTTAACGGTTTACCCGACAAAATTTACTTTAGATATGCCTGAAAAGATTTATGTACGTGAACGCCAGCGCCAAATTCATGATTTGGTACATGCTTTATTAAAAATTGGCGTTACAGTTGAAGAAGAAGCCAAGTTGAACGCTGTTTTCATGCCAAAAGGATGCAGCCCATTTACCTCGGTTATTGTAGGTGGCGCATTTTTGCATTTTTTATTTAAACGCCCTAAAGAACTTATCAAGCTTACTCGCTATGTAAACGATGGGTTTAACTTTGGCGAACAGATGGCCTCGCCTTTTTCAGTTAAATGGGAAGAGCACTTCTACACTCCTACAGCCCAACTTCGGCGGCTATTGGGTGTTTCCAAGACTTAAGTCGTAAAGCGTTTCCTTAACTGGTCTTTAAATTTTAGTGATATTTGCTATGCTAAAAGCATGAAAAAACTAATACTTTTAGCTACCGTATTGATGTCGTCTTGTTCCTCTTTCAACTACACGGCACGTTTTCCTGATAGCGTAAGTCAATGCCCGATCTCAGATAAAAATCCTCCGGCTTTTACAGTACTTCAAAATAAAGACGGGAAAATTAGAGTTCAACTAAATAATTTCACAAAATTATTTAGTTTATCAAGCTCTTACAATGTGAAAGTTACTTTCGAAGATTTGATTATTCAAGATAGAGCAGGAGAAAGCACTTTTACTAATGTGACAGATGTTGCAGCTGCAACAGTTAGCAAAGAACCTCACATTATTGAAGTACCCGTTGCACGTAGTGGAATTTATAATTTCGCCTTAGCCGACGGCGATAAAGTTTTTTGGAAACAAAAAGTTTTTTCGATTGATCCCGAAGAAAATCAGATTTCTAAAGAAGAGCGCGAATTGTTAGCTCAAAAGTTTGCGCCGGTTATGGAAATGACCGCAGGTGAAGAAATTTTTCCTACTACATTAGAATATATCTTTAATAAAGAAGATGTTGACCCGCAATTAAATACAGAGCCCTTCTTAATCACTAATAAAAATACACAATCAAGTTTTTTAAATAGATTTAGCCGCAGTTACAAATTTACAGTAAATTTTAATTACGGTGAAGTTGAAAAAATTCTTCCCTTCTACGGAAATTCAGATTCGGTCATTAAGTCAGGTCTTGCTGACGACAAACAGACGCGCCTAAGATTGCGCACAGGTAAAAATAACTTAGCCGTCTACTATTCAGTCTTCGAACACAGAAAAACTACATTCGTAACTCAAGACAAACGAGTAAAAGTTGTTCCGTTATCGCCACATTATATCTACATCAACTATCACTTCTTTTATGCTTTCGATACAAAGAACGGTACTGCCGCAAAACCAGTTGCTGCATCTCACTTTCTTGACCGCGAAAGCATGACTGTTGTTCTAAATCAGTCACGCCAACCTATCATGGTGATTTACGGTGCCCACTTAGCCAGTCAGTTGATGGCCCAGCTTGATTCTAGTGGTAGCCGTGTTCAAGATTGGAAAGGTGGCCGTGCCTATGTCAATATGCCGAAAGTGCCCACAGAAAATGGTCGTATCTTAGCTGTAGCTGCAAAAGGTTCACACGGCATTTATCCTGTTAAAGGTATGTATGCTGTGGCATTAGGTGAAAGCATAAGTTTATTAAAAGAGCCAGCTGGTGGCGGCGTTAAGTTATATCCCGCATTTGAACCCAATGCAGGTAGTAATCCAAAATATAAATTGCTTCCTTTAGGCCTTGAAGATGTCACTTCAAATTGTAACGAGAAAGATCATTATAACATTTTAGCGTACTCTGGCGCTGTAGTAGACGTGCTTGGGCCAACTAATGCGGCTTTCCCCCCGTTCACTGATCGCGAAGGCGATTATAAGAACTATACTGATCCGAACATTTTTATGTTCGATATGAATAAAGCGACAAAGGCTAAGTAAGAAGCGGTTGATTTTAATTACGCTTTTAGTAATATCTGCACGAGGTGTACATATGGCTATTAAAGCGATGCTTATTTCAATAATCCTTGCTTCAACTTTGATTGCAGAGGCTTTGCCACATTTAAAGAATGAAATTCTTCCAATTGGTTCGACGGCTCGTTGTCAGGAAGCTGAAGACGCAGGGGTTCGCGCTTTCAAGCTTACAGTTAAAAATGCTTCGTTGAATTTGTTAGTTCTTCAGGTTGATACTTTAGTTTGTCTTCGTCTTGAAGGTAAAATGACTTTAGTTCCCTACGCTTTATCTGAGAAGCAATCTTACAAAAGCAACGGACACATTATCAGCTATGAATACAGCGAACCTAACTTAGTTATTACTAAAGCTGATGGGTTCTATTTACTAGAGCGTATTTTCTTAGATGCGACAAAATTTAGCCAAGAAGTTACATTAAATTCAAAAACGCTGCAGTCACTTATTTTTGATGTTGGCTTGCAAATGCAAGAAGTGATCATGATCGATAATAAAATCGTAGATAAAAATATGATCGTGAATGGCTCATACCGCATCAATTTAGAAGAATAGTCATATTGTTGTAACTAACAGCAAGCGGTACTTATACCATGGTATGCGTTAGCCCCGCGAACGAAACAAACAAAAGTTCGCGTAGTTTAAAACTTGTGGCGCTGACCAGTTTTTCTTCTCGTTTATGGCGGTGAACTGTTCGCGAGCATTACCCTTAGTCACAATCATTATCTTTCTTTGCGCAGCTACTTGGTTTAGCTGTGCAATAACATGACTGTAAGTTTCTTGAGTGAACGGATCAAATAAGTAATAAACTTCTGCATCTGGAATTTTAAATTCAGGTGATGATAAATCCTGATGAAAGAAAAGCTCTTTTTCAATCCCAAGTTTTTTAACAGCGGCGTTTGCTAAATCAACACGATTTGAAACGAACTCGTAACCGACAAATTTAATATCAGGTCTTAATAAAGTAATAACTAGACCAACCCGGCCATAACCAGAACCTAAATCAGTTAAGCGTGCACCTTGTGGCAATCTTAAAAAATTTAAAGCCATGATAATCGTATTGTAGCTTGATTGCACGCCAACGCCCGAGCCTTGGTAAATACGCTCAAGGGTCTCATCTAAGTCGCCCGATTGTATTTCGGCCTTATAATCCAAATTAAAGACGATATCCAATACGTCAAACGTACGATCTAATGTAAAGTTTGCGACTTCTTTTTTGTCTTCATATTGGCTGTGCAGCTCTTGATCGAATGTAAAGATGTCGACCATTAACTTCAAACATTCGGTCGCAAATACGACATGATCGTTTGATTCGTGCTTAACAGCTTCTACTAATATGACTTTTTGAAGTATTAGTAAATTACGACGCATTTCTTCGATATCAGTAACTACTGATGATTCTAAAGATGCGTGTAGAAATAAAATTAAAGAGAGTTCGGATTTGAAATACTTTTTAACAAAGTTTCCGAAGTGAGCTGGCTCTTCACGCTCTTGATTAACGATCCAATATTGCTCTTGGATAAAACGAAGCAAAGTAATTAACAGTGCTGTATCTATAAATAGAGACGCACGTTCGCGCACTGGCAGAGACTGCCAGAGCGAAAGTATTTCGTGTTCATTGTCTTTTATATTTTGATTTTTTAGAAGGCCAATGAAACTTTGTTGGTAAGTTCTCACTACCTACCAACATTTTTATGTCGGTGAGTAATTAGTCCGTGAGTTGGATCATACGGAGATAATCCAACGTCAACAGAGTCACCTACAACAACCTTGATATTAAACTTTTTCATTTTACCACAAAGTCTTGCTTGAACTTTTACGCCATTATCAAGAGTGATGTGGTAAACGCCGCCCCCTGAAAGGTCATGGATCTTACCTTTCAGAGTAACTAGGTCGTCTTTAGCCACTAGTAACGTCCGCCGCCACCGCCACGGCCGCCACCGCCACCACCGAAGCCACCGCCACGATTAGTTTTAGGTTCCATTGGTTTAGCTACAGTTACTGTCATTGCACGTTGCAATTGCTCAGAACCATTTAATTTTTGGATTGCTTCGTTAGCTTCTGCTTCAGTAGACATTTCTACGAATGCAAAACCTTTAGAGCGACCAGATTCACGGTCCATGATGATTTTTGTAGATTGAACGTTACCAACTTCAGAAAATAAGTTAGTTAGAGTTTGTTCATCCATTTTGAATGATAAGTTTCCAACGTATAGTTTGTTGTTCATAATTCCTCCTCAGGAATATAGTGTTCGCCTAAGAAGAAAGAGCTTAATGCTTTTGATCGATAGTACAGAACGGTTGAATCTTTGGTTTACAATATTTTTGCACTTTTACCTAGCAAAAAATGCTTTTTTTTCCATAATCGGTTTTATTCGATATGGAGGGTATTTTTTCCTCAAACCGCCATTAGTTTTTGCGGTTCTAGGAGGTCTGCGCAAAGTTAGTGCAAAAACTTTGTGCCGACCGTATTTATAGAAGCATTAATTTCTTCTTTAGTGGCTTCGCGAACTTCAAGGGCTTCAATTTCAAATACTAAATCTTGTCCAGCTAAAGGATGATTTCCATCTAAGCTGATAAAGTCATTATGAAATTCGACAACTTTATAGGTTCTGTGATTTCCGCTTTTACCCATAATCGAAATAACCTGGCCAATGCGAAGATCTTTAGCGAGTTTTTTTACTGGGTATAAAATTATCTTTTTTAAGTCGTAAAAACCATAGGCTTCATCGGCAGAAATACTAATTTTGCGATGTTCACCTTTTTTTAGATTTTGTAAACCTTGGGCAAGGCCCAAAAGCATCGTTTCACCGATATCAACTGCAGTGAGAACATCACGATTGTAAGTTGAGCTAATCAATAGACCAGCTTTGTTTTTAAGAACACAGTTAAATGAAATTATTTGTGAGTTCAGCGGCTCTCCTATGTCATAAATAAAAACCGACCTGTTACGGTCGGTTTAAACTTAATTTATATCTAAAAAAAATTCTTAGTATGAATTACGTGGTGCTTGAGGTTTCGCTTCAGAAACATTCATAGCACGACCGTCTAAATCAGTTCCGTTGAAACGACTAATAGAATTAGTTGCTTCAGCAGCAGTAGACATTTCTACAAAGGCAAAACCTTTGCTGCGACCTGAATCGCGATCAGTGATAACTTTAACAGAGTTAACAGTTCCACATTCAGAAAATTTGTCACCTAATGATTGATCAGTTGCAGAATATGGCAAATTGCCAACGTATAATTTATTACTCATAAATACCTCCTAAAGGCTTGAGCGCTATTTCGGAGGAATTGAACAGAATGAACAAGGTCTCTAACTTAGCTATTACTTATCGGCACCTTAACACGAATAAAAAAATCGACCTAATTTATAATTTCTCAAATCGTTGCAGTCGTATTTGAATAAGATAGTTTGTAGTCGACTTCTTGACGACTCAGAACGATTAGACTCATTTATGCTTCTTTCAAAAGCTTTTCTGCCCCAGATAGGCGAAACCATAGACGTTCTGAAAATATATAACAAAGCGCCACGAATGGGATAATAAACAGAAACGCAAAAAAACTTAAGAGAATATAAAGTTTAGTATTTGTGTCCTGAGGCAAAAGCCAGATCGCAGTTGCGACCGCACCTAAAAATCCAAGCACCATCAACTGTAAAATACAAAAAATAATTAACGCCACCATTAAACTTCGGCGCATGGCCTGAAGTGTTTTTAAATAAATGAGAACTGCTTTTTTTTTCACATGTCCAAAAGCGTATTGATACGCCATCTGTCCCAAAAAATATGAAAAGATTTTTCGTAACCAACTCATTAGCTATTCACCTTTTTTGTTCTGGCTAAAAATCCAACCAATTACAAAGGCAACTAAGCCAACAATCCCTATAACGATCCATGGATTTTCTTTTACTTTATTTTCTACTTGGTTTTTCGTTTTTTTAACTTCTGTTTCAACATTAGAACGTAAGTCATCCAAATACGGCTTTAGATCATCTAGCGTTTTACGAAGTTCATTATAGTCTTTTTCTAGAATTTCTTTAAAATCTTGAACTTTACCACGGCCGGCATTTTCTAATTTTTCGATGGCTTCAGTAAGCGATGACGGATCACCCGATTGTTTAGACATGATGTGGTCTCCTTGTTGTACGAATACTTAAACTTTTCGGCAGAATGCTTAAGAAAAAGAAGACAGATCTTAGTCGAGCTGGATGCGTTTCTACCTCATTGTGTTGGTTTTAACTTAAGTGCTTAAATGCCTATTTTCTTAAGAGGAATCTCTGGGACGGTCATTAACTGCTCAATGGCTTTAAAGACATCTTTAAACTGTGAATCATATTTTTTCTCTAGCTCGGAAAGCTTTTTCGAAAGTTCTGTATGAGAAATAACAAACTCTCGCAATTGAATGAAAGATCGCACAACTTGAATACTTGCTTCAACCGCCACATCGCTATTCAGAACATTAGCTAACATCAAGCTCCATGTTCAGTAAAAACATACGGCAAATATCGCCGACCACCATAGGTTGAACTTGAGGTTCCAGTTTGGAACCTCAAGTTTTCAGCTTCTGTTGCAGATAGCTAGAACATAAAATCCGATGGGAATCGAGCCGGATTTCGCTTCACTGCTTTGTTTAAATTTTTTGTTTGAACACAATATATACGAGCCAAGTCCGCATCCAGCATCACTTTCTGCTTACGAACGATAAAAATGCATTTTTCTATTTCTGTTTTTGATATATTGGTCATTTGCTTATCGTTATGAGCAATTTTCTGACCAGCTTTTGAAATCACAAATTGTGATCTCAAACAAATCCATAGAGTTGGATCTGTGTTATTTTTAAATTAAGTCTAGCTTATTTTTGGTTTTCTTTTCGAGTGTTTTTCTATTTTTTAATGCCTCATTAAGCTTTTCTTGCCAGTTAACTGTACCTTTAAGAACTTCGCCTACTTTTTTCAGTCCAACAACAGTTGTCGAAACAGCTTTTCCTTCAGGAGTTATACTAAAAAATGGATTCTCAACTAATTCTACAACTACAGTAGTTAAAAAATCTGCGCTGCCGGTAGTAAATTCTCGTATATCAATAGCAAAAATTTTATCATCGATCTTTTTTGCTAACTTATATCCGAATCCGTCGAATCTTAATATGGGATCCTTCAAGATATCTTTTATATTTTTTTCGTCATCTACATAAGTTAAATAATCATTTCTCATAAATGGCTTCTGATAATATTGATTGGCGGTCATACAACCACGACCTATAAATTGTCCGTTTGGTTTTTCAAATTCGATATTTACTATCATCGAGGTTGCATCACCATTTAACTGCGATGAAATAGCTCTTATGCATCCTGGATGAAGTTCTTTATCTTTGTAGAAAATTTTTTTATTTTTAATATTGATATCAGCAGCGTGAGATAAAAATCCGTACAACAATAGAAATGCAGTTATAAGTTTCATAATTAAATTTTGATTTTAATTGAAGCAAAAAACAACCAGAACTATACGGGTTGCGAAATGGTGGCCAAGGACGGAATTGAACCGCCGACACGATGATTTTCAGTCATCTGCTCTACCGACTGAGCTACTTGGCCATTCTGAAAAGTGAACTTGGAAATTATCTATTCAGTCTAATCAAGTCAACTATTTAGCCAGCCTCTATTAGAATTCATTCTTATTTGTGATTAATTAATAATCATAAATAGGTGTTGCTCATTAATTTGGCCCGTACAAGGTTTAATTTTTCCCTAAAAGCATTAAAAGATAACTTCTTGAAGTCATCTTTAGCCTTTTTTATTTTCATCAGCACAAAAATATCTAGGTATTCAATCTTACCATTTAACCTAAAGCGCTTTTGAAGGCTTGTTCTAAATCTTGTAGAAGATCATCAACATCTTCTACACCGACTGATAACCGAATTAATGAATCATCAATACCTAAAGCCTTGCGCTGTTCAGCTGGAACAGACGCGTGCGTCATAATTGCAGGATGTTCGATCAACGATTCAACGCCGCCTAATGATTCTGCCAAAGCAAATACTTCAACTGATTCTAAAAATTTACGAGCTGCTGGTAAGCCACCTTTAATAAAAAAAGTGATCATTCCACCAAAACCGCTCATTTGTTCTTTAGCTAAAGCATGTTGTGGATGCGAAGTAAGACCCGGATAAATGATTTTTTCAACTTGCGCATGTTTTTCTAAGTAATTAGCCACTTTAATCGCATTTTCAGCGTGGGCTTTCATACGCAATGGTAAAGTTTTAAGTGAACGTAACGCTAAGAAAGAATCAAATGCACCTTGAATTCCACCCATAGAATTAGTTAAAAATTGCAATTTTTCTGCGATTTTTGGATCACTTGTTACCGCTACTCCGCCAACCACATCGCTGTGGCCACCAAGATATTTAGTGGCTGAGTGAACTACGATATTAGCCCCTAATTCTAACGGACGTTGAAAATAAGGAGACATAAATGTGTTATCAACAACCACTAAAATATTTTTTGCCGCTCCAATGGCTGAGATTTTTTTGATATCAGCTAATTTTAGTGTTGGATTTGTCGGCGTTTCAATCCAAATCATTTTTGTATTTGGTTTGATTGATTTTTCAACGTTTTCAACTTTAGTTAAATCTGCGTATGAAAATTCTAAACCGTGATGACGTAAAACTTTGTCAAATAAACGAAAAGTACCGCCGTACATATCATCCATCGCAATCACATGATCGCCCGAAGTTAATAAATGCATCACTGTTGTCGTTGCCGCGCAACCGCTAGCAAAAGCAAAACCATATTTGCCTGATTCAAGACTTGCGATGCAATCTTCGTAAGCTTTACGAGTTGGATTATGTGTGCGTGAGTACTCCCAACCTTTATGAACACCCGGCGATTCTTGCACATAAGTTGAAGTTAAGTACACGGGCGTCATAATTGCGCCAGTTGTAGGATCTGGAGATTGGCCCGCGTGAATTGCGCGAGTGTTAAATTTCGTATTTTTGCTATCTGTTTTCATAAATTTCTCACCTTAAATGTTAGGCTATGTATATTGTTTTAACTGTTCTTCAGCTTTTACTTCAGTGTTGAATGCTGTTTTCAATGAATCCGCATCCATTAATCCGTTTTCAACCATCCATTTATCGTTAAACACTTTACTTAAGTACGATTTACCAGAATCAGGCATAAACGCGACAATTTTAGAGGGTTTATCTAATTTTTGCGCGTATTCAAAAGCGCCTGCTAAAATTAATCCGCTTGATGGACCAACACAAAGACCTTCTTCAATCACTAAGCGACGAGTTAATTGAAACGCGTCTTTATCAGTTACTTTTATGCAATCGTCATAGATGTTTAATTTGCAGTTACCCGGAAGCATATCTTCGCCCACGCCCTCAACCTTCCAAGGACCTGGAGGATCAACGATTTTACCATGATAAAATAGGTCGTAAATGATGCTTCCGACTGGATCAACCACTAAGACTTTGCAGTTTGGATTTTTTTCTTTTAAAAATTTGCCTACACCAGAAATTGTGCCGCCTGTGCCCACTCCGCCAACAATACAATCGATTTCACCTTTGGTTTGCTCCCAAAGTTCAGGACCCGTCATATTATAATGATAATCGAAATTATCCATATTGTGATATTGATTCGCATAGAAACAGTTTGGTGTGTTCTCGGCAATTTTTTTGGCTACCGAATAATGGCTTAATGGATGTTCAGGCTCTAATCCATTCGGCGTTAAGACAACTTTTGCCCCATAAGCACGAAGCATCGCTCTTTTTTCTTCGCTCATTTTTTCTGGAAGCACAAAAATACATTTGTAACCTTTAATTGCGGCAACGAGCGCTAAACCCATTCCTGTGTTTCCGGCAGTGGCTTCAACTATTGTTCCACCAGCTTTGATTTCGCCGCGTTTTTCTGCCGCTTCAACCATATATTTGGCGATACGGTCTTTAATTGATCCACCAGGATTAAAATATTCAACTTTGGCGAAGAATTCGTGTTTTGAATTACCAACAACTTTATTTAAACGCACTAATGGCGTGTTTCCGATAGTATCTAAGATGTCATTACAGATTGATGTCATGATTTGTCTTCTTTGTTGTAGTTTGTTCTTTTAAGTTTTTTGAAATCATTCCTGAACCCAGCATAAAAGTCATAAGTTCGACCACATCACCATTATAAGGGATTTTAAGTCTTTGACATAACTGTTGGACTTTTTTGGATTGAATATTTTTTTTCGTCAATTCTGCTACAAGTTCTAGGCATAATTCATTGTTTGTCATACTCCCGAAATTATCGTTTTACGGGCTGCAAAACAAGGTGAAAAACCTTTTAAAAAGCTAGCTGGCACAGTGTCGGAACTAACAGCAAAATACAAATCGCCGGAAACACTAGAAAAATCAGGGGAATTTGCAGCAGAAGCGGAAGTTTTGCCGCATGTTCTTGAATATCGGCATCACACATTTCGATAAAATCGACTTCTAAAGCTTTAAGTGGTTCATAAATTGATTGTCCGCGCAGCCCATTTTCTAACAAAGTGATGATGGCTCTATGTTGTGCGTTAAAATGAGAAAGCTCACTGACTTGAGTTTTCTGCCGTATTTGCCACCATTGTAAGAAATTTTTCGCAAATTCATCCTTCAAACTTTGATTGTGCGTCATTCGTTGGTTAAATTTCTGCAAACCTTGTTGAAGTGACAGATTTTTTTCAATCGCACGCTTAATATCCCAAATTAAAACTAAACTGCTCGGCAAATTTAAATCGTCCATTTGATGTTGTTTCCTTTCTTAAGAATGACTGTGAGGCCCGCCACCATGAGCAAAAGCGAGATGCCAATCACTTCAGGATAATTTGTTAATTGCAGCTCAGCGATGGCAAAGAAAAGCAAAAACACATAAATTAGAGACGCCACCACCGCTTGTGCGCGCACTTGTAGTGCTGATAGTCTCGACTTATGTCGCAAATTATTTTGGATGCGTAATCCGCGCTTAAATTGATCAATTTGATCAGAAACTCGCGTCGATGAACGCAAAATAAAATACATTTCTTCGAAAAAGTGGGCGGAAAAGTTCTTTCGCGCGTAAATTGGCACCGCATTTGCCCCTTTACTAACAAGCACATCAACTTCGATGTAGTTCAGTGGTTCAAAAACAATTTTTTCAACGTGAGTGAGTGTTTGAAAGACAAGTTTCACAGATTTTAACGGTGATTGACCACCCTTAATATGCAAATTTATGGCTTCAAGAACCTTGATTTGCCCTCTGAAAAACGTCTTTTTCAAAAATAATTCAAAATATATGTTCAAAAAGATCAAGCTCACCAGAATTAAGCCGATATAAATATAGAACAAGATCAGATGTTCTTTGAAAAATAGAAAATAAAGACTCGGAATATTCAAAACGATGAACAACAGTTTCCGAATTTTCGGAAAAATGATGTTAAAGTTCTCAAGTCGATACACGAATCGATCCGAAATGAATAATCCGAATATCGAAATCAGTAAAAAGAGCATCCAAACCTCGCTTTCACGCAAAGTTGAGATTGCAAAATAAATGCAAGAATTTTTTTTGTTGACGGATTAAATCAATTTGTTAACAATTTTATTAAGGGAGACTGCAAAGTCGACAACAACAACAACGGTGATCGTAGAAATACGCTCACTCCGGAAGGAGCAACCATGGCTAAGAAAAAAGCAAAAAAAGCTACTAAAAAAGCTGCTAAAAAAACTACAAAAAAATCTACTAAAAAAAAGAAAAAGTAGTTTCTTTTGTAAAGCAGAAGCTTGGGAAGGGCTAACGTAAGTTGGTCCTTTTTTTTGTGCAAAACACATCGGGACAAAAATCTTCTGTGAGATCCCCACAAAATAAAAAAATAGGCCTGTAACAGGCCTATTTTGCGTTTAAACTGAATTTGTTAAGATTAAAGAGCGCGGTTAAAGCCCTAGTAGAAATAAGTTAAACCTAAGCCCGCTGTAGGCAAATAAACAGAACTGTTTAATTCACCCAACACCATCAACTCACCGTAAAAATTTACACCGGCTAATTCGCCTTCAAGTTGATTGTATTCTAAACCCATTCCCGCCGCCAAAAAGTTCGCCGAAAACTTGTTCTCTTTAATCTGATTTTCAGAAAGAACTCTTTTCAGGATATCTGAGCTTGATGCATCTGCAGAAGAGCCATTTGAATTAAACCAGTTAGAATATCCGACCTTAGTATAAGGAGATAAGTAAACGGCTTCATAGTTATGTTTCCAGGCAATGTGAAATGAGTTGTAGGCTTTACCGCCACCGATTCCAAAGTCTAAAGCATCTTCTGGTTGAAGATTAACTTCTAAATTAAATCCTAAACCACCCGTTAAGCCGCCTGTTGATACCCCTAAACCGATCTTTTTATACTTTTTAAGTTCATAATTGGAATCGTAAAGTTCTACACCTTCGTTATCAAATTTCTGGCTTTTAGAAAAAACTGACTGATTTGTTGGTTCAGTCTGAGCAAAAGTTGCTGTTGTAGTCAAAAAAACTAATGCGATAATAAGTAATTTCATGCTGTGGGCCCTCTTTTTTAGCTAGTTTAATCATTTTTGTCTGAATAGGAAACGATTTCTGCAGTTCTTGATATAAAATCACTTTAAACGAACGCCGCACATATACTCTGCATAATTCACCCTTTTACATCAAACTTCTGACCATCAAATACTGCCGTAAATACCTAAAAGTACTAGTATAAACATAATCTACAACTTGACTATTGGGTCTAAAAAATTATGCCGGCGCCTTAACCACCTTGATTGATAGAAATGGCCTAAAATATGTCGTTATATGTTTAATTTTATAATCTTTAATTTGTGAAAATGATCAAAAGCAAAGCTAAAGAAATTTTCGCAATTTTGAGAGCCGAAAATGCAGTCATTCACAACTCCTGCAACTGGCCAAAACTTATCTGGGCTTGAGCTTTAAGTCGATAAGTATTAAACCTGTTAAGTATTTAAATTCTATTATTTTTTTTAATAAATCGCAAAGGAGATTTCACATGGCACACGCAAGAAAAAAAATCGCCGTTATCGGCGCAGGTTTCGTAGGATCAACAACTGCTCACTGGGCAGCTCAAAAAGAATTAGGTGATGTAGTTCTTTTAGATGTTAACGAAGGCGCAGCTATCGGAAAATCTTTAGACTTAGCTCAAGCAGCTACTATGGAAATGTTCGATACAAAAATCAAAGGTACTTCTAACTACGCAGATATCGCAAATTCTGACATCGTGATCATCACTGCGGGTATGCCACGTAAACCAGGCATGAGCCGTGACGAATTAATCGGTATCAACGCAAAAATCGTTAAAGATGTTTGCGCTGGCGTAAAACAACACGCTCCCAACTCAATTGTTATCGTAGTTTGTAACCCAATGGATGTTATGGCCCTTTATGCCAAGCAACAATTAGGATTTCCACGTGAGCGCGTGTTAGGTATGGGCGGTTGTTTAGATTCAGCTCGTTTCCGTACATTCATCGCTGAAGAATGCGGTGTATCTTATAAAGATGTAACTGGCGTAGTTGTTGGTAACCACGGCGATGCAATGGTTCCATTAGTTCGCACAGCTTCTGTTGGTTCAGTTCCATTAATGGATATGTTATCAGCTGATAAAATCGCTGCGATCGTTACTCGCACTAAATCTGCAGGCGCAGAAATCGGTGGCCACTTAAAAACTGGTTCGGCATATTACGCTCCTTCTCGCGGTGCGGTTGAAATGGCTGAAGCGATTTTAAAAGATCAAAAGCGTGTATTACCAGTCGCTGTTGAGTTAAAAGGTGAATTTGGCGTTAACGACGGCATGATGGTTGGTGTTATGTGCGTTATCGGCGGTAAAGGTTTAGAAAAAATCATCGATTACAAATTCAACGCTGACGAAAAAGCTGAATTTGAAAAATCAGTAACAGCTGTTCGCACATTATGCGAAGGCTTGAAAGCAGTACAATAATGAATATTCATGAGTATCAAGCTAAAGACGTTTTAAGAAACTTCGGAGTTGCTACCTTAAAAGGTAAATTAGCATTAACTCCTGAAGAAGCAGTTAGCGCAGCTAAAGAAATTGGCGGATCAGTTTGGGTTGTTAAAGCCCAAATTCACGCTGGTGGCCGCGGTAAAGGCGGCGGCGTTAAAGTTGCAAAATCACTAGATGAAGTTCGCGACTACGCTCAAAAAATTATCGGCATGACTTTAGTAACTCCGCAAACTGGCCCTGAAGGTAAAAAAGTTCTCAAAGTTTTTATCGAACAAGGCTGTAATATCGCTAAAGAATACTACGTGGCATGTCTTATCGACCGTGAAACTGGTCGCGTCGCGATGATGGCGTCTTCTGAGGGCGGCATGGATATCGAAGAAGTTGCAGAACACAATCCAAATGCAATTAAAAGAGTAGATATCGATCCAACAACAGGCTTAGGTGCATGGCAAGCTCGCGAATTAGCTTTCGCCATCGGCATGGGACCAGAAGTTGTTAATAAAGCTGTAAAATTCATGATGGGCTTATATGAAGCTTTTGTTAAACACGATTGTTCAATTGCAGAGATTAACCCTTTAGTTGTAACTAAAGAAAATGATGTTATTTGCTTAGATGCAAAAATGAATTTCGATTCAAATGCTTTATACCGTCAACCCATGATTCTTGAAATGCGCGATTTAAACGAAGAAGAAGCGACTGAAATCGAAGCTTCTAAATTTGATTTAGCTTTCATTAAATTAGACGGAAACATCGGCTGTTTAGTTAACGGTGCTGGTTTAGCAATGGCTACGTTAGATATCATTAAACTTCACGGTGCGGCTCCTGCAAACTTCTTAGATGTTGGCGGCGGCGCAAATAAAGAAAAAGTAACAAACGCTTTCAAAATCATCCTAAAAGATAAAAACGTTAAAGGAATTTTAGTTAATATTTTCGGTGGTATCATGAAATGTGATGTGATCGCTGAAGGTGTTATCGCCGCTTCTAAAGAAGTTGGCTTGAAAGTTCCTTTAGTTGTTCGTTTAGAAGGTACTAACGTTGAACTTGGTAAAAAAATCTTAGCTGAAAGTGGTTTAAATATCATTGCTGCAAATGATTTAACAGACGCTGCTAAAAAAATCACAGCGGCAATTAAGTAGGTTTTAAAATGGCGATTTTAATTAATAAAAATACAAAAGTAATGTGCCAAGGTCTTACGGGATCTCAAGGATCATTTCACTCTTTACAATGTAAAGCTTACGGCACACAAATGGTTGCGGGCGTTACACCAGGTAAAGGTGGAACGACTCACGAAGGTATTCCAGTGTTTAACACCGTTAAAGAAGCAAAACAAAAAACAGGTGCGACTGTTTCTATGATTTTCGTTCCACCTCCATTTGCTGCTGATTCTATTATGGAAGCGGTTGATGCGGATTTAGATTTAGTGATCTGTATCACTGAAGGTATTCCGGTATTAGACATGGTTAAAGTTAAGAAATACATGCAAGGCAAACGCACGCGTTTAATTGGTCCTAACTGCCCTGGCGTTATCACTCCAGAAGCTTGTAAAATCGGAATCATGCCTGGTCACATTCACAAAGCAGGTCGTATTGGCGTGCTATCACGCTCTGGTACATTAACTTACGAAGCTGTAGGTCAACTTTCAGCTTTAGGTTTAGGCCAATCAACATGCGTTGGTATCGGTGGTGACCCAGTTAACGGAACTAACTTTATCGATATGTTAAAACTATTCAACGCAGATCCAGATACTGATGCAGTAATCATGATCGGCGAAATCGGTGGAACAGCAGAAGAAGAAGCAGCTGAATACATCAAAAAAGAATTCAAAAAACCAATAGCAGTTTTCATTGCAGGTGCTTCGGCTCCTCCAGGAAAACGTATGGGTCATGCGGGCGCGATTATCAGCGGCGGCAAAGGCACAGCAGAAGCAAAATTTGCGGCTTTAGAAGCGGCCGGCTGCAAGATTTCTCGTTCTCCTGCTGACATGGGAACGACTCTTAAATCGATGTTGAAGTAGGGTTTGGTGCCAGGCCTTTTTTGTTACCGTTATAATTAATCTTGTCAGGCCCATATTGGAAAAATATGGGCCCTTTTATTTCAATTACATATCAAAAAAGCAACTCACATGAACCTGAGAGATAAAACCATTTTTAATCAGTCCTGCCTTCAATAAACCGTATGCTGACATCGGTTGTTTTTGATTTGCCGCAGCCGTCGCTAAAGCCGGATCTACCAAAGTCGAACGTACATGCAAGAAATTTCCTTTTTTGGTCAAAAAACCCTCGTCCGACGTAGCCGTATCTACGGCTAGCACTGTGATTTTACCATCATTCGGGGCTACGTATTGCAAGCGCGAAGACATCATAATCATTGCCTCTCCTTTATTAACTATCGATCCTTTCGGAATATGAACTACCGAAATTGCTACTTGTTGGTTATTTCCTAAATCAAATACATTTTCAGCTTGCGTACGCTCATCAGTTGGATCATTTGCATTAGCTGATAATATTAAAGATGCCTCGGGGGATTCTTTAATGATGCCAATTTTTTCTAGATCAAGCGATGTCGTTCGTGCCGTACAGCTTATCTCTTTACCAGTAGCTGAACCGATGTCTCCCGTCTTTTCGCCCGAACCAGCGTAAGCTGCGTAAGAACCAACTAGCACTAAAGCCATTGCTATCATATTTAATTTCATAGAATTCTCCATTTACATTCAGGCCTTTAACATAGTCTCGACAAGCGGTAGTTAATTGACCCTACGATTATGAAAACCTTCTATTTCACGAGATGTGCCAGGCCATTATAGCTCCAAAAACGTTTATTGACGCTTAAACACTGTCGATAGCATTTACAGCTCCCGCAATACGAGGGCTTCTCTCACTTCTTGTGCTCTAAAAAAAGTACAATACAAATATTTGACTTGATGTTTATCCGAATGCTCTCATTAAAAAAATAGAAAAGGAATTCTATGAAAGTCTTAAAGACGGCCCCTATTGTGACCGAGTACCTGGATGTTATTTCTTATTTGCAGGATTACTATCATTGGCGAAAAGCAACTAATCCAGATTTCTCGTATGAATACTGGAGTGAAGAACTTGAGTTCAAGAGCCGCTCTTATATACGCATGATGATCATGGGTAAAAAAAAGGTTTCAAAAAAATTTTGTGAAGTCTTTTGCCGTTTAAATTTTATACGCTCGTTAGATGAAGAGTATTTTTTTTATTTGGTTAAACATTCACAAGCCACCAACCAAAGTGAACGCAAAGTTTTTGGCGCCAAGCTGATGCAGCTTTTAAGAAATATTAAAAATACCGAAGTAATTAATGATCCGCCGGCTGATTTTATTTCGGATCCTGCGCTTCCCCGTTTATTTACTTTATTGGGTCTGCAAGACATCAACCCGACGGCAAAAAATTTGGCGCACCTTATGAGTTTAACTTTAGCCGAAGTTAACGCTTACTTAGAAAAACTCGAAGAACTCACATTAGCTAGTCGTTCAATGATTGATGACGAAATTCACTGGCTGGCGTCTCCGCAGGGTTTTAAAATTCCTGATAATCACGGCAACATGAACCTTTTTAAATTTCACGAACATAGCCTTAACGATGCAGTGGCCGCATTTCACCAACCTTCTAAAGTTCGTCGCTACCGCAGTTTGCTGCTGCCTTTATCACAAGACGAGCTCAATCAACTCTATTCGTTTTTAGACGATTTTGCTTCAGAACAACTAAGTCGCTTCGATAACGAAAGTTATAAAGGGCGAAGGCTTTTTCAGATGAATTTAAATATTCATCCTGTGACCAATGAGGCTTTAGAGGTTGAAACGTAATTTATTGGCGTAAACGACTTTACAGTCCATGGCTCGCGCTGTTCAAGCTGGGTAATTGCGCTATGTCCAACACCTATACGCTCTGCAAGTTGACGAATTGTTAGGCCCAACGAACCTCGAATAGCTTTGACCCAGCCCGCAGAAGGAATAGGTTCATTTAGCTTTGTCAACTTTCAACTTTAGGTTTTGGCCAATCAACTTTTGTTGGTATTGGCGAAACAGCTGTAAGATCTCACGTTCTCCTGCAGATATGGGAACGACGCTTAAATCTATGTTAAAATAGTTTTTTCGCTTCAATGATGAACTTATTAAAACCCTGCACGCGAGTGTGGGATTTTTTATTTGCCTGTCTTAAGCAGGATCTTTACCGTCGTCTGAATGTGTTATGATTACAGAAGTCTGCGTTTAAGTAGGCTTGATGTGGTCTTAAAAGATTTGATTTCTTGCCACACTTTTTTGAAATTAGTATTCTTTATTGATGATTTCATCGACACCCAAGCCACCGTACTATGCAGTTATTTTTACTTCTATCAGAACTTCAGATGATATTGGATATGAGTCTGTTGCGAATCGAATGGTGAATCTAGCACAAATACAGCCTGGATTTCTTGGATTAGAGTCAGCCCGCGAAGACAATGCCATCGGCATTACAGTTTCATACTGGCAAGATTTGGAAAGTATTTCTAAGTGGAAAAACAATGTTGAGCATACCGAAGCGCAAAACAATGGAAAACAAAAATGGTATGAGCATTTTAAAGTCAGAATTAGCAAAGTAGAGAGAGATTACGGTTTTTAAACCACTAGCTTTCGGTAAAGCTTTTGTTCAATAAGACACTGCAAAAGAGATTTACTTCAAACAACGAACGCCATTAATTTCGAATTCGACCTGTATCGCATACATGGCAGATTACCCTAGACCATCAGCAAATATCCTACTTCTACTAGGAATTATGCTTGAAATATCCTAGTAGAAGTAGGATATTTCTTATATGAAGTATCAACGAATCTACGCTGACGTCTCAAAATCAATTTTTTTATTAGGCCCCCGTGGCTCGGGAAAAAGTACCTTTATCAGAGAAGTTGTTAAGCCAGACTTATCGATCGACTTGTTAAAATCGGTAGACTACAGAGCTTTGAATAAAAACCCCTCAGAGCTAGAGGACATGGTAGCCCACTTGAAACCTAAGGCTGTCGTCTTCATTGATGAAATTCAAAAAATTCCTGAATTATTAGATGAAGTACATAGACTCATTGAAAATAAACAGCTTACTTTTATTCTTACTGGTTCTAGTGCCAGAAAACTAAAAAAACAGGGTGTTAATCTTCTTGCAGGTAGAGCTTTAAGCCGGCGGATGCACCCCCTTTCAATAAAGGAAATTGCTGAACACAGGAGTCTAAGTGAAATTCTGTTTCGCGGCACCTTACCTAATGCTTTAAATCTGAAGACTCGAGATGAGGTTAATGATTTTTTATTTTCGTATGTTGAAACTTATCTTAAAGAAGAAATTCTACAGGAAGGTATTGTTCGCAGCCTAAATGAGTTTTCACAGTTTATAGAATTGGCTGGCCAATATCATGGGCAGATCGTTAATTTAGAAAATATTTCTCGCGAGGTTGGAAAATCTGGCGACACTATAAAATCCTGGTTTCAAATCCTGCATGACACTTTGATTGGGGAATATCTAGAAGCCTACAGTCTAAATGTTTTTCCAAAAGAATCAAAACATCCAAAATTTTACTATTTTGATCCCGGCGTAGCTCGCGCGGCAGAAGGTATCAAAAACATTGATTCCTTCCCAGAAAAAAATGGATTTTACTTTGAGTCGTTAATTTTGAATGAATTAAAGGTTTATAAGGAAGTTACACGCGCTGATTTTAAAATATTCTTCTATAATGTACCCACTTTGGGCGACATTGACTTTGTCATAGAAACAAAAAAAAAATCGCTCTCAAGTCCCTCACAAATTGTCACAATTGATGTTAAGCTTTCAAAGACCTGGAACACAAATTTTGAAAAGTTGCCAAAGCTGATTGCTGAAAAAGCTCCAAAGCAGCTAAAAAAATCGGTGGCTATATATCTTGGCGATCGACGACTTACGAAAAACAATATCGAAGTTTACCCTTTAGCTGATTTTATTTCTGCGCTTTGGGGTGGCAAAATATTTTGATATGCCTGAATTGGCTGCCATTTCAGTAATTTTTAAAAAAAGCCTTTTAATTTCAATAGGTTACAAATTTTACGCATCATATGTCTGTATTGCACGCCACTTTCGACATATAATACATGAAATGCGCTCCAGCTTTTAAGTTTGACCAATTTACCCCCTACGTTTACATCTATTCGGTAACCAAAAAACCTATTTAAAGGAGCCCAACATGGCAATCGAAAGAACATTTTCAATCATCAAACCTAACGCTGTTAAAAAGAATGTAATCGGCGACATCATCGCTACTTTTGAATCAAAAGGTTTACGCATCGGTGGAGCTAAATTAGGAATGTTATCTCGCGAAAAATGCGAATTATTCTACGCTGAACACGCGGCTCGTCCTTTTTTCGGTGAATTAGTTTCTTTCATGACTTCTGGCCCTGTTGTAATGATGTGCTTAGTTGGTGAAAACGCAGTTTTAAAAAACCGCGAAATCATGGGCGCAACTGATCCTAAAAAAGCTGACGCTGGCACAATCCGCGCTAAGCACGGCGATTCTATGGGTGAAAATGCAGTTCACGGTTCTGATTCAGTAGCTTCTGCTGAACGCGAATTAGCGATTTTTTTTGATAAACACGAATTAGCAAACTTAAATATGTAATACCTGCTTTCAGCAGGAGTGTAATTTAATGAAGAGACAGGATAACAAAAATCCTCATTCAAATAAGAAAAGGGACTCTGAATTAGAGTCCCTTTTACATTCTGAGCATAATATCACTATTGAAAAATTAGCGGTGGGTGGCTCGGGAATTGGTCGTATTGATTTTCAAGATAAAAAGTTAGTCGTTTTTATCCCAAAATCAGCTCCGGAAGACGTCGCTCGCGTGCGAATTACTCATGTCGAAAAAAACTTTCTTAACGGCGAAATCGTTCAAATCGTAAAACCAAGTCCGTACCGACGCGAAGCCCCCTGCCCGTACTTTAAAGACTGTGGTGGCTGTTCTTGGCAGCACATTGATGAAAAACATCAAATAGAACAAAAAGAATTAATCTTAACCGACCTTTTCAAAAAGTTTTTGCCCGAGCTGCAATATAAATTACTGCCTTCACAAGTTGGGGCGCAAAATTTTGAGTACCGAAATCGCATTCAACTTAAACAATTTGGTAAACAGCTGGGTTATTTCAAACCTGAGTCACATGACTTAGTGGATATCGATGACTGTTTGATCGCCGAAAAGCCACTCCGTGACTGGCTAAAAGAGAATAAATCGAAGATTCGCCCTAGCGATAAACTGCGCAAGCATGAATTAAAAATCAATGCCGAAGGTAAAGTCGAATTTTATCCAATCGGCGCGCAAAGCGAAGGCTTATCGTTTTCACAAGTGAACCGTTTTGTGAATGCTACTTTAGTTGAAACCACAGTGAATTTAGTTAAAAGTGCTCAACCAAAAACTTTGACCGAATTTTATGCCGGTAGCGGGAATTTTACTTTTCCATTGGGTCAAATTTCGAAGGATTTGCAGATTGACGCAATCGAGCTAAACCCCGAACTCACGCAAAAAGCAGTCGATGTCATTAAATCGCAAAAGCTTCATAAACAAATCAGATTTTATACGACCAAATCAGAGTCGTTTCCATTACGAAACACAATGTCATCAGATCTAATCCTGTTAGATCCGCCACGCCAAGGTTGTGAAAAATCACTTTTAGTTAAAATTGCAGAGACTAAACCAAAGTTTTTACTCTATATCAGCTGTCATCCAGTGTCGTTAGTGCGCGATCTTCAAGTGCTAAACCAAAATGGTTTTCACTTTGAAATGCAGCATTTGCAAATCTTTGATATGTTTCCGCAAACCGATCATTTCGAAACTCTTTGTCTTCTCAAATTAGCTCACTGAAGTGTTGACTCAACTAAGCCTTAAAAGGCTTAATTAAGGAGTATGTTTTTACTTCGCCTGAGCCTCATCATCTTTTTGTTTTCATCATGTAAATCGTTTTTTAGCAACGACCGCTCTGAAGAGCGTGCTGAGTTACGCCAACAATTAGGCGTTTCGTACATGCAACAAGGCAACTACCCCCTAGCTTTAAAAGAATTATTGGCCGCCGAAGAATTAGATCCTGAAAATGCACAAATTCAAAATAATTTAGGTATGTTGTATTTTGTGCGCGACAAATTAGAACTTTCTGCAAAACATTTTGCACGCTCTTATGAATTGGATAAAAAATTTACTGATGCGAAAAATAATTTAGCTCGCATTTATATCGAGCTAAAACAATTCGCTATCGCACAACAACTACTTGATGAAGTGCTAGCAGATCTAACATATCAATTTCCAATCAAAGCAGATATGAACTATGGCTTATTAGAATTTAACCGTAATCGCTTTAAAGAAGCTAAAAAACATTTCAAAAAAGTTTTAATGCAAGATCGCGAAGATTGTTTTGCTCAAGTTTTTTTAGGTCGTACGTTTTTAGAACTTAAAGAAAATAAGCAAGCTGTCGATCAATTAGAAAAAGCCACTACGTTTTGTAAAATGGTGGGCATTGATGATGCTCATTATTTTTCAGCGATTGCTTTATATCGAACTGGCGACAAATACCAATCTTTGGTTCGCTTTAAAGAACTTTTAAATTTATTTCCTCAGGCAAAATATAGAGAACAGTCAAAAAAAATGATCGACATCATCGAAAAAGGAACACTATGAAAATCACCGGAGAATTGCTGAAGTCAGAAAGAATCAAAAAAGACTTATCTATTCAGGATGTGGCTTACGCTCTTAAATTAAGCTCACGTATTATTCAAGCTATCGAAAATGGTGACACCGATGAACTGCCTGCAAAAACTTTTGTTCGTGGTTTTGTTAAAAGTTATGCCGACTATTTAAAAATTAATAGCGATGCTGTATTAAAACAATTTCAAGAAGAAATGGGATCAACACATCCAGTTCCAAAAACAATCGCTTCGCCAATTGGTCAAACAACTGAAACTTCGGCCCCAACTCAAAAAAGTTCAAAAGTAGCTTTTAGACAAAATGTTGAATCTATCAGTGGCAACAAAATGGAAGGCGGCTTAACACAGAAGAATGTGATTTATTTTGCCGTTGTAACAAGTTTAGTGATCGTCATTGCGATCATCAACAAAGTAGCCAATCATTACCAAAACGAAATTCCACAAATCAGCGATGCTTCTGCTGATGGCGTACCGGTAAATACAGAAGCTGTTGTGGCGTCTTCTCCTTCTGTCGTGTCGGCCGAAACTGTTCCTAACGATATCGTCAGCGCATTAAGTTCTTCAAGCACTCTCACTGGTGGCGTTGAAATCGCTTCTGCTGCCATTAGTACAAAAGCAGCTGTCGCCGTTTCTGCTGTATCGGCAAACACTACAGCAAACCATCAACCGCAAAACACGGCCGCGACAGAAAAGTCTAAAGGCCAAGCCGTTGAAGTTCTTATTGAGGCCAAAAAAGATGCTTATATTGATTACGCTAAAGGTAATACGACTGACTTCAAACGTTTAACGCTAAAAGCAAACACTTATCAAATTTTAAAATCACAAGCAGGTTTACATTTACGTGCCGCCGATGGCAGTGCCGTAAGCATTACTGTTAATGGTGTTAGTAAAGGGCAAATGTCTAACGCGAATAAATTCGTCGAGATGACATTCTAATATAGTGTTACAAAAACGAATCTTTAACATTCTCGTCATTGTTTTATTTTTGAAGCTGGTTTTCGCATTGGCATTTCCGCTTGTTGGTGATGAGGCCTATTACTGGTTCTGGGGCCAAAACCTACAGCTTAGCTATTTCGATCATCCAGGCATGGTGGCCTGGCTTGCCGCCCTAAGTGATTATTTACCTATTACCCCGAAATGGGCGGCAACGCGATTAGTATTTGTTGCCTTAAGTATGGTGGCTTTTTTCGTTTGGATTAAAGTTTTTCTTAAACACAGACAAAATAGTCCAAATATCAACCAAGAATTAAATATTTTTTCGATATTTTTTATGCTGAACCCATTTTTAGGTTTAGGAAGTGTTTTAATTACGCCTGATTCGCCGCTATTACTATTCTGGGGTTTATCTTCTTACTTTGTATTAAAAATTATGCGTGAACAAAAATCTATCGACTATGCTCTGTTAGGCGTAAGTCTTGGTTTAGGTTTTTGTTCAAAATACCACATTGTGCTTTTTCCATTAGTCACAATTGCGGCGCTATACTTTGAAAAAAATCTTAAGGTTTTCTTTTCTAAAAAAGTACTGGTTACCATTTTATTTGGCTTATTATTTTGTTCTCCGGTCTTAATTTGGAATTACCAAAACGACTTTGCCTCTTTTAAATTTCAGCTTAATCATGGATTAAACGAAGCCAAACCCTACCAATTCTGGTGGACTTCAACTTATCTCATTGGCCAGGTTTTACTTTTTAATCCGGCCTTAGTGTTTTCAATGTGCTTCAAATTTAAAAAGTCTTTATTTAATATCAGTGCTTTAGGGCAGTGGCTTTTCTTTCTCTACAGTTCATTTAAAGCTAAAGTTGAAGCAAATTGGCCACTCACATCACATGTTTCAGGGCTTATGGATTTAGATGGGACTCGTAAAAAAATTATCCGCTATTCATTTTTTTACTATACCATTTTATGGATTGGTCTGCCGGTGTTTTTCTTCACAGACTTCGGGCAAAAAAAAGTTGCTGCGTTACCCACGAGCTTAACCATTAACGAATTATCTTCCGAGTTACTACAATACCAACCTCTTTATGGACCAACATATCAAATTTCATCGCTGCTAACACTTCTTACTGATATTCCAGTTTATAAATTACACGGTTTAAGCCGTTATGATTTTTTTGACTCGCTACCGAAGTCTCACCCGACTGAAAAATTATTTTATGTGCTAAAATACAAATCTTCAGAGTGGCCTGTTTACTATGAAAATTTTAGTAAGACCAAAGTGACTGAATTTCCTAAATTTAAACTAGAAGTATTCGAATTGCGCTATGAATAGACTATTTTTAGTTCTGACTTTTCTTTTAATTTCTTTTGTCGTCTACGGATTTTATATCTCGCAGTTCGAGTTTCGAATTATGCCCACGGCGGTAAAAAAAGAAGGTCAAGCGACCTTCTTATACGACTACAAAATCGCTTTCGGCGTTTATTCTAATCTTTCTACGGGATCAGGAAACGTGCTTTCTATTGCCGAAGAAGCTAAAAAAGCCCGTTTGAATTTTGTTTTAATTTCTGACAACAATAGTTTTTACGATTTAGATACTGATAAATATTTATCAGATGTCGGCATTCTATCTGGCGCTAAAGTGGCCGACGATAAAAGATTGTTTATCTATTATTCTCCGACTGAAAAATCGTTTTTTCAAAAAAGATCATCAGATTTTGCTAATGATGATAAAGCCCTGATTATTGAATCTCATCAAATTAACGTTCCTTACGAATTAAATCAATTAGCGGCTAATAAATTCGACGGCTTAGAAGTTATTAATTTTAAAAGCATTGCGCAAAAATCATGGAGGGAATCTCGTATATCGACGATGTGGAGCTTATTATATTATCCATTTAATCCTCGCTTAGCCTTAACCCGCTTATACAAAGAGCCCTCGGCCGAACTCGCCGTATTTGATCAGCTTTCACAACTCAAAAAGGTGAATTTTTTCGTTGGCGCTGAAGCGACGGCGCGCGCTATTCCCTTTGCAGATTGGTTAGTTAAATTTCCTAGTTATGAAATGACTTTTAATATCGCGAACCAGCACGTATTTTTAACCTCTGAGCTAACTGGCGATATCAGTAACGATGCTCAGCGAATCTTAGCAGCACTTAAACGCGGGCATTCTTATGTCGCATTTGATGCCTTAGGCGACCCAACTGGATTTGAAACCTACATCACTGAAAATCGTAAGAAATTTTTCACTGGTGATGATGTTGCCTACACAAAAAATTTGCGCCTGTATTACAAACTACCAGCTGAACCAATTCCGTTTTACGAAGTTGTTCTTTTTAAAAACGGTCAGCGTATTGATCACTTAAATACTTTTGAAGGCTTGTTTTCAATTGATTCACCGGGTGTATATAGAATTCAAGTGCGCTTAAGCCCGACGTTTCCACTGCCTGATGCCACTAAGTGGATCACTTGGGTGTATACAAATAATTTTTACGTTAATCCTCGTTAGAGTCTGTGATGATGATTTCTATATCGGTTGCGGTGGCTACTGATATTTCAACTTGGCAGGCTAATCTTTCTTCTGGTGCGAAGTTTCTTTCTTGTGCGCGTTCTTCTTCAAGTTCTTCGCGCGCGGGCAAATATTCTGCACCTTTTGTCACGATAATTCGGCACGTTGTACAAGTCGCAAAACCGCCACAGGACTGACTGATGCCAATTTTATTGGCGTTTAATAGCTCCAATATATTTTCTGTTTGTTTAAGTTCGATTTCAGCAATAACGCTTAATTTCGCATCGTTGTATTTTAAAACTGTCAGTGTTTTTGTTGATACGCCCACACCTATATGTAACATATATTGTATGAGATTTATAGCTTTTGACTTAGAAACTACTGGAACTGTACCTGGCGTAGATAAAATTGTAGAAATCGGTGCCGTGCTTATCGATAACGGCCAAGTGCAAGCCGTTTTCTCGACTTTAATTAATCCATTAATTCCAATTCCTCCTGGCGCGACTGCCGTTAATAAAATCACTAATGAAATGGTGGCAGGTAAACCGTTGATCGAAGACGTGTTAAATTCATTCGCTGAATTTTGCGGTACCGAAGTCATGGTTGCTCACAATGCACCTTTTGACTGTCAGTTTTTAGTTGCTGATATTAAAAGATTTGAATCTCTGGCTCCACAAGGTGTTGTCGTTGATACCTTACCTATGGCGCGCAAACTAATTCCAGGCTTAGCTAACTATAAATTAGGAACTTTGGTTCAGCATTTTAAAGTGCAATCCTCTGAGTTTCATAGAGCCGAAGAAGATGCGACTTATTGTGGAATGGTTTTCTGGGAAATGGTTAAGCGTTTAACTGTAGGCAATCGCCCACCACAAATTGAAAACTTAATTCAATTAACTGGTAAGACTGAGTTCAAGTTTCCACAAATTGAACGTCAGCCTAAACAGATGGGTTTCTTGTTTTAATTACTCTTTAGCTTTGTGGGCGATCGGATAACGACGTCCACGGCCAAATGAATGTTCTGACATTTTTAAAATCGGCGGAGCTTGCCAACGTTTAAATTCTGTTTTCATCAATTGTGTGATCAACCATTTTTCGGTTTCTGATTTTGCTGGCTTTTTCTTTTCGACGATATTTTGCACGGCTTTATCTAAAAGCTCGTAAGCCGGCAGACTGTCTTGATCTTTTTGATCTGGGCGTAGTTCGGCGCTTGGCGGCCTACGAATGATAAAATCTGGAATGATTTCGATTTCTTTATTGTAATGCTCGCACAATTGAACGATTTGTTTTTTCGTTAAATCGCCTAATGGAGCAAGGCCACCGCACATGTCTCCGTACAACGTCGCGTAGCCTGTGGCGTATTCTGATTTGTTGCCCGTTGTTAATAATAAGCTGCCGGTAAAATTTGAATAGGCCATTAAGAATAATCCACGAATACGCGACTGTAAATTTTCGTGCATCAAACCAAATTGTGAAACTGAGAACTCTTCATCTAGAATTGTTTTAATAAATTCAAATGTTGATTGAATTGAAACTGTTTTTAATTCTGAACCAAGATTTAAGGCTAACTGTCTAGCGTAGGTCATGCTAAGTTCAGCATTGTACTGAGTCGGTAATGCGAATAACTTAACGTTATTAGAGCCAAATGCATCTACAGCTAAAGCGGCGACTAAAGCTGAATCAATTCCGCCAGATAAGCCTAAGTGAACCTTATTAACACCGATTTTTTGACCATAGTCTTTTAAACCCAGCACTAAGGCTTTGCGTAATTCTTCAGTTGATGAATCAAATTTATGGCTGGGGCTCCATGTTTCTAAAGTATTAAGATCGATAACATTTGTGTCTTCAGCAAAAGATTGAGCTTTAAATAAAATTTTATCTTTTGCCGAAACCAAAAAGCTTTGGCCGTCATAAACGATTTCATCTTGGGCGCCAACTAAGTTCACATATAACAGCGGTGCTTTAAAGTATTTCGCCGTTTGTGTAGCTACAAATTGGCGTTTTTTAAATTTGCCCGTATGAAACGGCGACGCGCTCATGTTGATAACTAGATCTATTTTCTTTTTGGGAACTTTTAAAATTGGGTTTTCTTTGTAATCAGAGCCATCTTTTGTAGGCCACGCCCACATATCTTCACAAATGGTCAGGAAAAACTTTTTCTTACCAATTTGAAAATAGTTTTTCTTCATATCACCTTGTTCAATAAAGCGCGCTTCATCAAACACATCACCAGTTGGTAATAATTGTTTTCTGAATGTTTTAACTATTTTATTTTTCTTACATAAAAAGACTGAATTAAAATAAGGGCGGCCTTTGGTGTTTTTATTTTTTTCAAAACCACCCACTAACACATGCACGCCATTTGGAATCGCTTTTAAAATCTTTTGTAAGGCTTTGTTTTGCTGCGTAATTAAAACTTCGCGTTCTAACAAATCAAACGGATGATAACCAAAAAGCGACGCCTCAGGAAAAACGATCAGTTCGGCTTTTTTTTCAGCTAAAGTTTTAATGTGAGAAATAATTTTTTCGGCGTTGTAGTCGAAATCGGCTAAATTTGAATTAATTTGTGATAGGGCTATGCGCATGGTCGTCCTTACATGGGGCATCTTGTTCAGATATTAGAATACGCCCAGTAAAGCCATCTTGGTAGCCGTGTTGAAACAAAATTTTAGTTTCTGGAAATTTCCAGCAAAAATAACCCGCTCCGTTATCAAAATCTGCTAACCATAACCCCTTAGGGCGTAAGCCTAAGCGCTCAAGTTTGTTTTGCCACTTTTCGATGATTTGATTGATACGAGTTTGAAGTTCGCGAGATGAGTCGTTGTGTTTATCTTGTAAGGCCTCAACACAGCCCATAAGATACTTCACTTCTTTACTTGAATCTTCAGTAATGCGGTAAACTAGGGGTAGAATTTCTTCTGCTTCCGCGTATGAAAATTGTCTATTTTTTTGAACGTTGAAAATCTCGATCAATTTATGTCCCCTGCCAGAAATTTATGACTCTTTATTTGCTTTTTTAGATAAAGTTTCAACCAAGAAAGCCGCGATTGTATATTATATAATGACTAATATATTAGCTGTCAGAGTTCGAGTAATTGAGAAGTTGTCCTCCGAAGAAAATAATCAGAGCCACAAGAATGCCGATAATCAAAAGCCACTTCAACATTTGACCAAATCCCCAGCCCGCTTCTTTCGTCTCAGCAGCGATAATGACCTTCTCTGGTGGTTGCTTCATTAAGCCTGAGCGCGGGCCGCTAAAGCCCCCGTTATCGGCCTTAGCAATGGCTCTTGAGGTCACCTTACGTTTGTTCGTGCTGCGCGAAGAGTTGTTCACCAGCTGCTGTGCAGCTGGTCCCAAGAGCTTACGTTGACGCGGGTTATCTCTGTAAATAATACGCGACTCGCGCGGCCTGCGACGGCCACTGCCACCTTCTTCGTCGCCTTCACTGTCATCTTCGATGAGCCTTGTGCGGTCAGAACCCGCGCCAGCAAAGCCATCCGCGCTTCTGCGACCCGATCGCTTGATATCGCCCTCTTCGTAAGGCGAGCGTCCACTCCCGTTACGACCTACGGCATCTTTATCTTTGTCGCTGCTACCATCTTTAGAAGAACTTTTATTTGCACTACCTGCTGCAGTTGTTGAACTGTTTTCTGATGGTGTTCCGCCTTGACCGCCGCTATTACCACTTGGTTGATTGTTCGAACTACTTCCGCCAACAGGTGGGCGACCACCCGTAATCGTAAAAGGTTTAAATCCAGATTCACATTTGTATCCAGAATTTAAATGTTCTTTTAGACCACTGCCATCGCTAAAACTTGTCGCACCAGAAACACCTAACGCAGGTAGTTCACCGTGAGCCATTAAACACTCAGTGTACAATCCCAAATAATTATTTATGAACGTGTTCATCCCCGTGAACGCACCTTTCATAATAAAAATCATGCCCACTGCAATGGCCACGATTAAAATATATTCGACCACAGCCTGCCCAGAGGATTGACCACGTAAAATCGAACGTCTTGTTTTTGATGCTAGCTCTTGTTTCACCTGTGAACTTATCGGATGATTAATTCAATTGGTGAAAAATATGAGACGATTTTTATTAGTTTTTTCTATGGGTATTTGTTTAGTTTGTATCAATATGGCACATGCACAGTCTGGTCCGACGCCACCTTCATCAACTCAGCCTGTACAAGTCACAGTTCCAAGTTTTAATCCTGGCAATCCACAAGGCGTGCAACAGGCTATTCAGAACGGGAGTTCGGCCTTACCTGCGGGTGCTGTCAGTGCTACTGGAAAATACTACGAATACCTTTCGTACTGTCGTCACCCCCTGGAGTTTAAAAATCCGCTTTCAGAAGCTGATTTTACAATGGCCCTAGAACCATTTAAAACTACATTTAATAATAAAAAAACTTTTTTAAACTTAGAAGCGATGGTTGATTTTCTTATCAGTGAAACACGCACAAAAGAAGCGCGCACAGCTGTTATTGAAAATAAATCTTTATTAACTGTGTCTCAAGACAAGGCCTTACAAGCGCGAATTCTTATTGCAGATCGTAAATATCGTGAGGCTGTCGCCATGTTAGATTCGGTGACTGATGATAAAAATAATTTGCTTGCGTTGGTCGAATATTCACACGCCTATCGCAAATTGAATAATTTATTTGAAGCTAAAAGTGCATTGCAAGACGCTATGAAGATCGATAAAAAAAATGCAAATAAATATCTTCTAGATTTGTGCATTCTAGAAACCGAAGATTCAAATCACGGTGAAGTTGATGTGGTTTGTTCTAAAGTGATGAAGGTGTTTCCAAAAGATTATTTGGCTATGGTGTATATGGGAATCTCGCTTCGTGAACGTCTAAATTACAAAGACGCACAAAAACAATTCGAACGCTCTTCACAAACAGAAAAGAATGAATTTGCATTATCTTGCTTGGGTGAAGTTTTTTATTTACAGAAAAATTTTGGTAAAGCGATTGAATCTTTTAAAGCAGCTACAACTGCTAATCCACAGTCTGGCCGTGCACAGCTAGGGGCAGCACAGTCATTATATCAATTACTTCGTTATGAAGAGGCTTTGCCGTATTTCGTTAAAGCCTGTCAGCTTGATAAAACATCTTCGACACGCTTTCGCGAGGCGCACCAGCCTCTAGAAGCCGCGAAACTTAAGATTTCTACGGCTTACTACAACGGCATCCAACAGTGCGGTGGCTTACGCTAATAAAGCGTCCAGCGGTTGCGGGCCACACAACTATTGAACGATTCCACCGATCAGATCGTATTCCATGCTTTCAGTGATTTCAACTTGCACGATATCACCAATTTTAGCTAAGCCATCATTAATTAAAACAACGCCATCAATTTCTGGAGCTTGTTGAGATGTGCGACCTTGTAATAACAATTCAGTTTCTTCACTGTAACCCTCAACTAAAACCTCTACTGTTTTACCAACAAAAGCTGCGTGTTTGGTTTTAGAAATACCTTGTTGAACAGACATCAAAGCGTCATGACGAAATTGTTTAACCTCATCTGCGATTTGATCAATCATTTTTCCGCCAGGCGTATTTTCTTCTGGTGAATACTGAAAACAGCCGACGCGGTCAAATTGTTGATCAGAGACAAACTTTAATAATTCTTCAAATTGTTCGTTTGTTTCACCAGGAAAGCCCACGATGAATTGTGTACGAATAACAGCATCTGGTATCTCGGTGCGGATACGTTTTAAAGCCACTTCGATTTCTTCGCGAGTCATTTTACGATTCATTTTTTTAAGAACGTCGCTGTTGATATGTTGTAAAGGCATATCAAAATATTTAACGAATTTTTTATTCGACTTCATTAAATCGATTAATTCTTGTGTGATTCCATCTGGATATAAATAAAGCATCCGAATCCATTGGATACCGTCTACTTCCGCTAAAGCTCTTAATAATTCAACTGGAGATTCTTTAGCGGCAGGATTTTTACGACGCAAATCCCAACCGTAATCTGTAAAATCATGGCTAATGATAATTAATTCTTTAACGCCACCAGCAGCTAATAATTTAGCTTCGTTGACGATATTAGAAATCGTACGTGATTGTAAGTTGCCACGAATTAGTGGAATTGCGCAGAATGCACAACGCTTCATACAACCTTCAGAGATTTTTAAATAGGCTCTGTGTTTAGGTTGTGAATTTACACGCGGAGTAGTTTCTTCTTGTAAATATGTTGGCAAATTAAAGAAAGTTTTCTTTTTACTACCGGCATCGTGTGCTTTTAATATTTTTGAAATGTTTTGAAATTCACCGCTACCAACGAATAAATCTGCCTCTGGCAAACCTTTAACTAATTCATCTTTATAACGTTGAGTTAAACAACCGGCCACAACCACTTTGCGTATTTGGCCTTGTTCTTTTAATGACGTCATATCCAAGATTCTTTGGATTGATTCTTTTTTTGATTCTTCAATGAATCCGCACGTGTTCACAACAACTGTGTCAGCCATCTCTGCGTCAGCCACAACTTCATAACCGTCTTTCATTAATGTTCCGGCCATGATTTCGCTATCCACTAAATTTTTAGGGCAACCTAAGCTGATAAAGTGAACTTTTTTTGTATTTTCAGTTTGTTTTTGGCTCATTGGCTTACGACCTCGTCAGATTTAAGGGCATTGTATTTAAATAATTTAGCAGAGATTTCAGTAGTGAAGCTGGGTTTTTCGAAATTAATTTGAATTTCAGAACCCACCTCGTCGGTATAAGAAAGCCGAACAAGGGCTTTATCTTCTTTTGAAAACGCCAACGTCATGTCTTTTAAAGTTTTAGCTTTATCTTCAAGTTTTAAGATTAAAGATTTTTTATCGCTAGAGACAGTTTTAGTTTTAAAGTTTGCAAAAAACTTTTTAGGTTGGCCAAACAAATCTGACAACAAACCTAATTGGTTGTTACTATTCACTTTTAAAAAAATAACTTTTCTTTTGCCATCGGGATCTAGTTCTTGATCAGGGTAAGCGATCAAATATGCTTTTTTGCCATCAAAAATCATTTCTGATTTTTTATCGCCTTCTATTGATAAATTTAATTTTCCTGATTGATGCGTGATAACACCTTTATCAGTTGTTTTGGTGCCTAAAACTTTTTTCTCAGTTTGCATTTCTAGTTTGATTTGCACGCCAGATTTTTGATTATACTTTTGTAAGATTTTTTCTGCTTGAGCTTGATCGGTAACGGCTTTTGCCGCTGCCAAATTCGTTAACGGCATTGACACGACGGCCGCGAACAAAACAAAAAATAGACGAAATTGAGAGAGAGATTGCATGCTTCTGGTATATCAGGTTTTACTCAAAGCCGATAGACATACTTTCGCGGTGAAACGCAGTCCAAAGTTCGATGTTTTTGGGACACACTACCCGTGATTTTAAAACGTTATAGGCCGCCTCATAGGAGGCCCCTGTAGTTATAACATCGTCTACGATAACGAGGGTCTGGCCTAAGCGCAGCTGCTCTGTAAATTCTTCATTCACACTAAAGCTAATCTTGTGGCGTTGTTCTTTGTTTTTTGCTTTCTGCTCGATGACATCGAAGGCATTTATACTTAACAGCGGCAGCACCACCCCACCACATTGTTCAGCTAAAGCTTCGGCAAAATACAATGAATGCTTTCGATTTTTACGACTAGGAATTGGAATAAAAATTCTTTTTTGGTTAATAGATATTTCTTTTAAAGAAATAAAATAGCGTGCAAGTTCATGCCACAAAGGCTCAGCTAAAGGTGACTTTAAAAGATACACATATCTTGAAAGAACATCACTGGCTCCGGGAATCCATCGAAATAAATAGCGAAAACGTAATTCGGATTTTTCTAATTCACTCACCTGATCAGCCAGCGCCAAATAGTGACCTAAAATATGATACTCACAAGCTAAACAGAGCCCGCACGCGTGCACCACTAATGATCCACACCCCACACAATCAACAATCCATAACCGATAAAACCAAAAGCGTAAGTTCGTCCACATGAATTAGAAACCTTGCAATTGCTTGGCCGGATTATTTATTAAATATTGTGATAAGGAATACGTTTGATAATTGTGAAACCGCGATAGATTTGTTCAAGCGCCATGGTTTCAGCAACTAAGTGATTCATCACCATTTTCGAGAGCGAAACTTTAAGTTGAGCTCTGCTTTTTACGTCGTCAGATATGCCAAAGGCTCCGCCGATAATAAAAACTAAACGTTTTTTACCTGACATTTGGGCCAATTCTATTTGTTTTGAAAATTGTAAAGAATCAAGGTCTTTGCCTTTTTCGTCGAACAAAATCACGTAATCATCATTGGTGATTTTTTTTAATAAATATTCAGATTCTTGTTTTTTTTTGGATTGGGCATCATCCCGGTCAGACTTTGATGATTTCAACGAAATCACTTCGAACGGGATAAACGGATTTAATTTTTTTGTATAGGTAGCGACCGCAAGATCAAACCATTCTTCTTTGGCTGTTTTAAAGTCAAATAGAACGGCTTTCATGATTACTTCTGTCCGGTTTTATCAGTAACAGTAAACTCTTTACCGTCTTTCCAAAGTTCTTCCATACGGTATTCTTGACGAACGAAATCGTAGAATAAATGAACGATCAATGGACCGTAATCCACAACAACCCAACGGCCCTCATCAACGCCCTCAACACCCTGTGGGTAAACGTTGAATTCGTCTTTAACCGCTTGAATTAAGTTTTCTGCCATTGAAGCCGCATGACGAGTACTCGTACCTGAAGCGATCAATGTGTAATCTGTTGTAGTTGAAGTTTCGCGAATATCATAACCACGAACTGCGATGCCTTTTTTATCAAAAAGCACCTGCGCACAAAATTCAGAGAACTTTTTGTAGTCGCTGATTTTTGCGTTAGCTACACGGTAAAGCTTATGTTCTTTAAGATAGCTTTCTACTGCTAGTGGTAAAAACTTTTCTACTGGACGGCCTACGCGTAATTTTTTGCGCAATTCAGACGATGCGATATCTAAGTCTTGTAAAGTTAAGAATTCGATACCGCGACCTGTTGTTAACTCAACAGCTCCGAAATCGCTTTCAGCCACTAAACCAGAAAGAAAAGCAGGAAATTCATTTTCAGTTTCTGGAATATGGTAACCAGGACGAGTTGTTACAACGATGTTTACTTCAGAAAGAATCTTTTTATAGTCTTTCCATTCGTTTAACGTTTCGAAGTTATCCGCACCGATAATTAAGTATAAATCTTTAGATTCGTAAGTTTTACGTAATTCTTTGATTGTATCGATTGTGTAGCTTTTGCCGCCGCGTTTGAGTTCGATATCATCGATATAAAATGCAGGTCCATAAGTAGCGAAAGCTAACTTAGCCATATTTAAACGGTGTTCATTATCTGCAGTTTCAGTCGGAACTTTTAACGGATTTTGGCTGTTTGGGATAATATGGATTTTATCAAAACCCATTTTCTTTTGTACGGTCGTTAAGCTGTTCACGTGACCATTATGTGGAGGATTAAAACTTCCTCCGAATATACCGATTTTCATTCTAGTGTTCCTTACTAATGCTGTTGTTCTTGCTGTTGGTCGCTGTCGCCAACTTTCGATGCGATTACTTTTTCAGCCATAGCTTGAAGTAATTCATTGATGTTTTTTCCTGTAACGCCAGAAATTGCGAAAGCATTGACATTAAATTTTTTCTTAAATGTTTGTTTCATTTTTTCGATTTGTTCTGCTGGAACTAAATCGATTTTATTAAAAACTACGATTTGTTGGCGCGAAGAAAGCGGGAAGAACCCGTCTTTATCTTTGCTCATTTCGTCGTACTGTTCGATTTCATAATTGATGTCTTGGTAATCTTGAACCGGATCACGGCCACTCATGCCCGACACATCAACGATGTGTACGAATAAGCTCGTGCGTTCGATATGTTTTAAAAATTGGATGCCTAAGCCCACACCTAAATGTGCGCCTTTGATGAGTCCCGGAATGTCAGCAACTACGAAATTTGAATAATCGCCAACTTTAACAACGCCTAAGTTAGGAGTTAAAGTTGTAAACGGATAATCAGCGATTTTAGGCTTAGCTGCAGAGATACGAGAAATTAAAGTCGATTTACCCGCATTCGGAAAACCGATAATACCCACGTCAGCAATTAATTTTAATTCTAGTACGATTTCGCGAGCGTGATTATCTTCACCGGGTTGAGCATACTCTGGGGCTTGGTTTACGCTTGTTTTGAAAAATGCGTTACCTTTGCCGCCACGGCCACCTTGTAAGAAGTTGATTTCATGAGTTTCAGTTAAATCAATTAGAACTTCGTTTGTTTCACCATCACGGATAATTGTGCCTTCAGGCACGATCATCAGCATGTCAGCGCCTTGATGGCCTGAACAATTAGAAGCGCCGCCACCTTGGCCATTTTCAGCATGGTATTTTTTATACTCTTTATAGTCGACTAAAGAGTTGATATGTTTAGAGGTTTTAAAGATAACATCGCCACCTTTACCGCCGTCGCCACCATCTGGGCCACCACGAGGAGCAAATGATTCTCTGCGGAATGTAACCGCACCAGGGCCACCACGACCAGAGGCAACTTTGATTTTAACTTCATCGACAAATTTCATATATTCCTTGCGTGCTTTCAGCACAACACCTTTGCGCGCCTACGGCACGACTATCCTTGCGACTCTAAGTACAAAACAATAAAAAAGGAGCCTTCAAGGGCTCCCTCTTTATGCGAATGTTTGTAATTGAACTACTTATTACGCAGTTTTTGGATAAACGCTAACTTTAAATTTTTCTTTCGAAAATCTTTCAAACTTAACGTGACCTTCGATCACAGCATAAATTGTGTGATCGCGACCCATTTTAACATTGTTACCAGTGTGGAATTGAGTTCCACGTTGGCGAATGATAATTGTTCCTGATTGCACTAATTGGCCACCGAAACGTTTTACGCCTAATCTCTTCGAGTGTGAATCGCGACCATTCTTGGTACTACCACCAGCTTTTTTACTTGCCATTGTATACTCCCGTATTCTTTAAAAAATTAATTATTTCGTTTTCTTAGTTGTTTTTTTTGCTGCTTTTTTAGCTGCTGTTTTTACTGAGCGTTTAGAAGTAGCCTTTTTAGGAGCTGCTTTTTTAGCTGTAGCTTTTTTCTTAGGAGCTGCTGCTTTCTTAGATGGACCAGCTTCTGCCTTAGTTACGCCATGTGCACTAGCACGGCCTAAACCAACACCAGCTTCTGCGCGAGCGCGGCTATCTTCAATTTTAGTTTGAGTACGCTCAGCACGTAATGCTGTCATATCTTTTACTACTGGTTTGCCTTCTGCTTTAGAAGTTTGACCATCTGGTGAAGCAATAGCTTTAATGAAAATTTCAGTGAAATCTTGCTTGTGAGTTCCGAATCTTCTGTAGCCTTGACGACGACGTTTTTTGAAAACGTACACTTTACGAGTGCGAGCTTGCTTAGTAACAACAACTGTAACACCAGCGTTTTTAACTAGTGGAGATCCCACGTGAGTTTTATCACCACCAACAAGCAATACTTCGCTGATTGTGAATTCTGATCCAAGATCTTTTTCGATCTTGTCGATTTGTAAAACATCGCCGGCTTGAACTTTGTATTGTTTGCCGCCTGTTTTAATAATTGCGTACATTCTTTACTCCTTGATTGGATTAACTGTCTTAAATGAGAGTGACCTTTAAATCATTTTTCGTCTGACCCTGTCAAAGCCAAATGTTTCTATTTCAGTCTAGATTTTTATTACTCTAGGCGGCATGCCAGTAGCCATTTGGTGCGATTTGGATACTAATTATCGCATAATTAATGCTTATTTAATATATTTTACGAATTACTGTTGCCATTATTAATAGACTGTGTTGTTATTGCTTTATGGATGTTATCCATAAAAGAAGGATCGCCCCTCCCTTAAAGGCCCCTTTAAAGAAAAACTTATTTTTACTTTCTCCACGTCAAACTGGAAAAAGCTCTTATCTGAAGACACTGTCTTCAGTCGATTTGTATCTGAACTTGCAAGAGGCAGATACTTTTCGAAAGCTCTCATTTCAAAAAAACATTATCGAAAAATTATTAACTCCAGAGATGAAGACTGTGGCGTTAGATAATGTTCACCGTCTGCCGTCGCTATTGGATCAGGTTGAACACTTAAATAAAACCAAAAATGTGCGTTTTATTTTATCTTCGTCACAACAGATGAAAAAACACCGCGCTATCGCCTCTGAAAACGCAGATACCCTTTCGTTATTACCCTTTTGTTATGAAGAACTTCTCGGCGATTTTAATTTAGAACAAATTCTAAGTTTTGGTTCACTACCTTCAGTTTATGATTTTGAGCACAAGGATGTGCTTTTAAGTGACTATGTGGGTTTGTTGTTTCAGGCTGATTTTATTCAATCTGGAAAAATTCGTAAAATTGAAAACTTCTCCCGCTTTTTAAACGTGGCTGCCGAATACAACGGCCAATATTTACATTATGAAGAAATTGCTAAGCTTTGCGAAGCGCCTGCGCGCACTGTACGAGAGTACTTTGAACTGCTAAAAGAGATGCACCTTGGTTATGAAATCCAGTGTACGACATCGCGTAAAGGCGCTAAACGCTCTAAGTTTTATTTTTTCGATATTGGTGTCGTGAATGCACTACGAAATGATTTCAATATCGAGCAAGATTTTGAAAAATCTGAGTCGGCTTTGAAACACTTTATCTTATCAGAGCTTATGGCTTATAAAAACTATCGTAAGCCCGATATGAAAATTGAATTTTGGTGTGATTATCAGGGTAATGAAGTTGATTTTTTAATTAATGATGAAATTGCCATTGAAGTACGGGCAACCAAATCTGTGACCAGCCAACATTCGCGCCGCCTTAAAAAATTCGCGACTAAATTTTCGGTGAACAAATCTTATTTGATTACTCGCGATCCACAAAGTTTAAACGTTGAAACGTTTTTAAAAGATTTGTGGCGCGATAAAGTGATCTAATAATTAGCCATAAATGGAGTCGGTGATGGCAATGGCAATTGATCCATACTTGGTGGGTAATTTACATTCTCTTTTGAACAGCTAAATGCGGCATCTCCGGCATTAGCTACAGCTGCATAATAGGTTTGAGCTACGATTCCGCATTCTAAACTCAAAGGATTAATGGCTTTGCAGATTTTTTTCATGTCGGCCAAGAAAGTGTTGTCGCAATCTGCTTTGGATTTGTTATTTGTTGTTGGTTCGTGGTGATAACAAAGATCGTGCACGATACAAGCTTTGAAAAATAAATTTTTATATTTACCTTCAGGAGCCGAACAGCCATTAAAATACATCTCTTGGCCGCTTGAGTTTTTTTGTTTACAGGCTTCACCCATTTTAACTGAACCCGTCGCAGGACAAGTCCATTCGGGGACAACCTCTCCCCCGGTTTGGGTGCAATAATCGACTAATTGTTGATTTGCGAACGCAGCTAAAGACACACCTAAGATAAGCGTAAGACTTACTAAAAGATTTTTCATATAATCATTTCCTGTCAATTATCGAAAATTTCGTACTGTTCTAAGTGGTACGTTGTTTCGATTTTAAAAGCAATCGAATGTCCAAAGCGCTTCTCAAGGTGTTCCAAAGTTTCGTTTTCGACTTCGTAGATCCAATCCACGATTTTAGCATGGCAATGAACCATTAAATTGCGCTTCGAGTTTTCTGTTAAACCCACTTCACGTTCAATTTCGCGAAATATTTCATTAGCAATCGTGGCTTTGCGCTTAATATAACCCTTACCATCGCAATAAGAGCATGGTTCACACAGAGTTTTAACAAGGCTTGGACGAATACGTTTACGGGTCATTTCGACCAGTCCCAACTCAGACATAGAGGTCACATTGGTACGTACGCGATCTTTTTTAAGCTCTTCGATCATGGCTTGCAAAACTTGTTCGCGGTGCGATTCTTTTTCCATGTCGATAAAGTCGATAATGATAATTCCGCCCACATTGCGAACGCGCAATTGATGGGCAATCTCTTTAACCGCTTCTAAATTGGTTTTTAAGATCGTGTCTTCTAAATCTTTTTTACCTACGTAACTTCCGGTGTTTACATCAACGACAACTAAGGCCTCAGCCTCATCAACGACAATATAACCACCAGATTTAAGCCAAACTTTACGTTCAGTGGCGCGTGAAATATCTAAATCGATATCATACAAATCAAAAAGCGGCTTTTTTTCGCCGTAATGAATGATGTTCTGTTTGTACTTTGGCATTAACTGAGTCACAAACTTTGAAACTTTTTTATAAACTTCTTCGTCATCAACCCAAACTGTTGTGACTTCTTCGCTCATCAAATCACGTAAGGCACGCAGCTCGACATCAATCTCGGCGTGCACCAAACCTGCTGTTTTTTTCTTTTCGTAATTTTTTTGAATCTCTTTACCTAAGCGATCTAGGTATTCAATATCTGAGCGAAGGGCTTCTTCAGTGGCCCCTTCGGCAGCTGTTCTAACAATAACTCCGCCATTAGGATTAATTTTTTGCACTAATCTTTTGAGACGTTCTTTTTCACTCTCTTCTTCGATTTTGCGTGAAATACCAATGTGTTTTACATACGGCATGTACACAATGCCACGGCCCGGTAATGAAATATGCGTCGTGATTCGAGCACCCTTTGTGCCCAGTGGATCTTTCGCCACTTGCACCATCAGATGCTGGCCTTCTTTGATTAAATCTTGAATAGGAGTTTTAATATCTCGGCTTGATCTGTAGTCTTGATTGTCGTCTTGAGGTTTATGATCATCATCATCTGCAAAAAATTCTTTGCCTTCTTCTGTTAAGATATCGCCCACATAAAGAAAGGCTGCTTTCTCTAGGCCAATGTCGACAAAAGCCGCCTGCATACCTGGAAGCACTCTAGTTACGATCCCACGATGAACTGTCCCGACCCAAGTCGGTGAAGATTTACGTTCGACCTTTAAGTCCATCAGAATCCCCGACTCGACGTAGGCCACGCGTGTTTCTAACGGTCGTACATTAATTAGAATTTCTGCTGCCATATGCGGGTCTCCTAGACGATTCGCCTGTTAACTTCGAAGACAGTTTTACCGAATAATAGTTTGTTAAGCAATGCGAGGATAATAACATGGCTACAATTGATGATCTATTTCGATTAATGGTTGAGCAAAAAGCATCGGATTTGCACGTGACAAGCGGCGCACCTCCATATCTTCGCGTTCATGGGATGATGTCGCCACTGAATTATCGCCAATTGACAAGCCAAGACGTACAAGGCTTGATCTTTGAAATCCTGAATGAAAAACAAAAAAAGGCCTTCGTTGAAAAATGGGAGCTGGATTTTGCTTATGTATTAGAAGGTGTCGGACGTTTTCGTTGTAACATCTTCATGCAGCGTAAAGGTTTAGGAGCCGTGTTTCGTACAATTCCTGAGAAAATTAAATCTGCGACAGAATTAAACTTGCCACAAACCATTATGGATCTCGTTGAACACGATCGTGGACTTGTGCTTGTGACGGGCCCAACCGGCTCGGGTAAATCAACAACCTTGGCTGCGATGATTCAACATATCAACGCCACTCGTGAAGCCCACATTATCACGGTTGAAGATCCGATCGAGTTCGTACATCCAAATTTAAAATCATTAGTGAATCAACGTGAAGTTGGTGCACACACAAAATCATTCTCGAATGCCTTAAAGGCCTCTTTACGTGAAGATCCAGATATTATTCTGGTGGGAGAGCTACGTGACTTAGAAACTATTTCTTTAGCTTTAACAGCTGCAGAAACAGGACATTTAGTTTTAGCAACTCTTCATACAAATTCAGCGGTCAAAACAATCGATCGTATCATTGACGTTTTCCCGTCGGGTCAACAGGCGCAAATTCGTGCGATGTTGTCTGAATCATTACGCGGAGTTGTGGCGCAGTCGCTATTTACTCGCGCCGATAAAATGGGTCGTGTTGCCGCTTTTGAAGTCATGAAAGGTACTCGCGCTATTGCGAATCTTATTCGTGAAGGTAAAAATCATCAAATTGCGTCGATTATGCAAACCAGCGCAGCTCAGGGCATGATTTTATTTGATAAATACTTAGATGATCTTGTGAAAAAAGGTCAAATCACTGATGCAGACGCCCGCTCTTTCTTAGGCAAAGAGCCTGCTGGTGGCTCAGGTAGCATCACTCCAACTGGAAAAAAAGTTGCCTAACTCTTAGATCGGATGTCAAATTGAACCATGACATCCGATACTAAAAATTTATCTCCAGAAGATATTGCAGCCTACATCGATCATACATTATTAAAACCAGAGGCTACTCGTGCGCAAATTCAAAAGCTTTGCGAAGAAGCTTTAACTCATCGTTTTTATGCGGTTTGTGTAAATTCATCGATGATTTCTGTCTGCAAAGAAATTCTAAAAAATAGTTCTGTTAAAATTGCGTCCGTTATCGGTTTTCCACTAGGTGTTTGTGATACTTCGACAAAAGTATTTGAAACCACGCGCGCGCTTAATTTAGGTGCCACTGAAATTGATATGGTTGTACATCTTGGTGCTGTTAAATCACAAGAATGGTCATATATCGAAAAAGATATCAAAGAAGTTGTCTTAGCGGCGCAAGGCCATCCGGTCAAAGTCATTTTAGAAACTCACATCTTAGCTCAAGAAGAAAAACAAAAAGTTTGCGAAATCAGTTTATTAGCTGGTGCTCAGTTCGTAAAAACTGCGACAGGCTTTACTGGCGGCGGAGCTACGGTTGAAGATGTCACTTTGATGAAATCAATTGTTCAGAATAAAGCTCAAGTAAAAGCCAGCGGCGGAGTTCGTGATTTCGCAACAGCTGTAAAAATGATTCAGGCAGGTGCTACGCGCATTGGAACTAGTTCTGGCGTGGCTATCGTGCAAAACGAATCAGGAAAAGCAGGTTACTAATGCTACCTGCAGAAATAATTAAGAAAAAAAGAAATGGTTTTGAATTAACTGAAAAAGAAATCGAAGATTTTATTTTAGGTTACACGCACGGTACAGTTCCTGATTATCAAATGTCAGCTTTACTTATGGCGATTTATTTCAAAGGCATGACAACACCAGAGACATTATCGTTAACAAGAACAATGTTACATTCAGGAATCGTTGTTGATACCTCATCTATCCCCGGCTTTAAGGTTGATAAACATTCGACTGGCGGCGTAGGTGATAAAACAAGTTTGATCTTAGGCCCAGTGGTCGCAGCTTGTGGCCTCTATGTTCCGATGATTTCAGGTCGTGGCCTTGGACACACTGGCGGAACCTTAGATAAGTTAGAAGCCATTCCAGGATTTAATACTCAGCAAGATTTAGATAGTTTTATTCGTATTACAAAAGAGCTTGGCACCTGTTTTATCGGTCAAACGAAAGATATTTGCCCGGCAGATAAAAAAATCTATGCTCTTCGCGATGTGACAGCCACTGTTGAAAGTTATCCTTTAATCTGTGCTAGCATCATGTCGAAAAAAATTGCTGAAGGCATTGACGGATTAGTTCTTGATGTAAAATTCGGAACCGGCGCGTTTATGAAAACCGCTGAAAACGCTCGCGAGTTGGCTCGTAAATTAATGGCTATTGGCGAAGGTTACGGCAAAAAAGTTGTTTCACTTGTGACTTCGATGGATCAGCCGCTTGGCCGCTTTGCTGGTAACGCTTGGGAAGTCTTTGAATGCGTTGAGATCATGAAAAACAAAACACATATCGGTGCGGATGGTTACGATCTGTATGAAGACACACGCGAACTGTCATTACATCTTTCTGCACATATGATTCATTTATCTGGAAAAACTAATTCTATAGAAGATGCTTATGCGCTAGCGGTAGATGCTTTGGTTTCTGGCCGGGCTTTAGAAATATTTGATAAAATGTGTGGAAAACAAGGTGGAAATCTCGGCGCACTAAGTTTTTCAAAAAAGCAATTTCCAGTCACTGCTACAGCTAGTGGTTATGTTTCTGCATTTAATGTGGAAAAAGTCGGAGTCGCAGGCATCGTGCTTAAAGCCGGTCGCCGCCTGACTTCGGATGTGATTGATCCTCTGACGGGCATCGAGTTTCATAAAAAAATCGGCGATAGCATTAAAGTTGGCGACACCTTATTTACTATTCACTGTGATAATGAAGCTTTAGTCGCTGATGCAACGAATTTTTTAAATCAATCTGTCACAATCTCTGCGCAGAAACCTAATCAACATAAATTAATTAAAGAGGTTCTATTATGATGAACAACAATAACGTCGTACAAAACATCACTGATGCAGTTACATTTATTAAAACCCAATCTAAAGTTAAACCACGTATTGGAATTATTTTAGGTTCAGGATTAGGACACTTCGTACAAACTATGAATGTTGAAACGACTTTTCCGTTCAATGCGATTCCTAATTTTATACCGACAACAGTTGAAGGCCACTCAGGAAATTTAATCTTAGGTGATATTGATGGCGTACAGTTAGTTGTTCTACAAGGAAGACTTCACTATTACGAAGGTCACGACATGAACACGGTGGTTTTTCCGACGCGTGTGATGGCGGCTTTAGGCATCGAGATTTTAATCGTCACTAACTCTGCCGGTGGTTACGGCGATGGCATGAATGCTGGTGATTTCATGGTCATTGAAGACCATATCAACATGATGGGCACTAATCCCTTAATGGGACCAAACATTAAACAGTTGGGACCTCGTTTTCCAGACATGACTCATGCTTATGACAAAGAACTTTTAGCAAAAGCTGAAACAGTGCTTCGTGCGCAAAAAGTTTTTTTTCATAAAGGAATTTATATCGGTGTAACGGGACCTACTTACGAAACACCGTCAGAAATTCGCATGTTCAAAAGCATGGGTGGAAAAGCTGTTGGTATGTCTACAGTTCCTGAAGTGATTGCAGCGAATCATATGGGAATTCGTGTAGCAGCGATTAGCTGTATTACGAATTTAGCCGCAGGTATTAGTGCGCATAAACTTACCCACGACGAAGTCACCGTGACAGCTAAAAGAGTTGAAAAAACCTTCTGCGATTTCTTAAAAGAGTTTATCTCTAAAGTTTAGAGTTTCACTCAAGATAAAATCTAGAATAACGCGTTCTTCGGAGTTCTTGGGAATGGAATAACATCACGGATATTTCCCATTCCTGTTACGTACATCAACATACGTTCAAAACCCAAACCGTAGCCAGAGTGCGGGAACGTGCCGTAACGGCGTAAATCAGTATAGAACGCATAATCCTTAGGATCTAAACCAACGTTTTTCATCTGTGTTTCTAACAACTCTAGATTGTCTTCACGTTGCGATCCGCCAATCATTTCACCAATGCCCGGAACTAAAAGATCCATGGCACGAACAGTTTTTTGATCTGGGTTTAGCTTCATGTAAAAAGCTTTAATTTCTTTCGGGTAATCTGTTAAGAATAACGGTTTTTTAAAATGCTCTTCTGCTAAATATCTTTCGTGTTCTGATTGTAAATCCGTACCCCATTTAACTGGAAATTCAAATTTTTTACCTGACTTCATCAAGATATCAACGCCTTCGGTGTACGTTAGGCGGCCGAAGTCGTTATTTAAAACATTGTTCAATTTATCAAACAATCCCTTTTCAACAAATTGGTTAAAAAATGCCATTTCTTCAGGGCATTGTTCCATCACGTATTTGATAATGTATTTCACCATCTCTTCAGCGACGTCCATGTTAGCTGATAAGTCGGCGAAGGCCATTTCTGGTTCGATCATCCAAAATTCAGCAGCATGGCGCGAAGTATTTGAGTTTTCGGCACGAAATGTTGGACCAAAAGTATAGATATTGCCAAACGCCGCAGCGAATGTTTCACCATTTAACTGACCACTCACTGTTAAGCTAGTTGTCTTGCCGAAAAAATCTTGGCTGGCATCAATATGGCCGTCTGCTGTGCGTGGAATTTTATCTAAATTCATTGTCGTCACGCGAAACATTTCGCCGGCACCTTCAGCATCAGATCCGGTGATGATCGGCGTGTGTACGAGTACAAAGTTTTTTTCTTGAAAAAATTTATTAATCGCAAACGCCAGCGCCGAGCGCACACGAAAAACTGCCGAGAATGTATTTGAGCGCGGACGTAAGTGAGCAATCTCGCGTAAAAACTCCATGCTGTGACGTTTGTTTTGCAGCGGATAATCGGCATCGGCTTTTTGAAAGATTTCGACACTCGAGGCTTTCACTTCAAAAGTTTGACCAGCACCTTCAGATTTAACAACTGTGCCGACAACCTGAATAGAACTTGCAATTGATAGCTTAGTCACATCAGCAAAGTTCGAAAGGTTTTCATCAAAAACAATTTGCACACCGTTAAAAAAGCTACCGTCATTAAGCTCAATGAAACCAAAACTTTTCTGATCACGAATTTTTCTGACCCAACCGGCTAACTGGACTTGCTGTCCTATTAATTTATCACTCTCTTTAAATAGCGTACGCACTGTTCTTTTCATGCACGTAACATATCTGATTTGGAAGACGGAAGCAATAGGCCAAACAAACACTTATAGTTAAGCAAAGCACTCGTTTTAGCTCACCAAATCATATAGCGAAAATGGCCTTTTTTCGGTCTAGATTTTCTCACAATCGAACGAGCAAGACTTGGTTATGTTTCGCATTTAACCGAAAGGTTCTCAGAAGGTCATCACAAGTAGAGCGGGAATGTACTTGCGGTGAAGAAGAGAGAAAAATGCGAAACAATTTACAGATATTTTTATTAGTCTTAGGTCTAGTAATTTTAACCGGCTGCAATAACAGCAAAACCAAAGAATCTGTATTCTCTGAAAACGCCCAGTCTTACTGTGAAGCCAATACTTTAAAAAATCGCTATGTCGTGCAATGGGAAGACGGCTCAATTACGGTTGAAACCAACGAACAAGGCCAATCTGATGATCAATTCAGAGAGACATTTGTTAAAGATAATTTAACTTTAATTAAACACGTCGACCGCGATTTTCAAATTCGCGTGCGACCGATGACTAAGTCTTCAGACGTTCAGGCTGAGGCGACAAATTTAAGTTGGGGGCCAGAACGCATGCAAGCTGATCTCGTGTGGTCACAAGGCTATAAAGGCCAAGGTGTGAAGGTTGGAGTCATTGATGGTATGGTTGATCCAACGCATGCACAATTAGCCAATAATGTTATTTCTGCTGAACAATTTAATAATGAAATCAATGATCCTAATTTAAATATTCATGGTACACATGTCGCTGGCATCATCGCCGCAGATCCTAATTTAGGACCTGTTGGTGGCGTTGCACCATCTGCAAAAATTATTTCTGGTCAGTTTATTAGTAACGCTGGTGGTGGTTCACTGGGCGAGGCTATTTTGGCTATGAACTCTGTTGCCAATAAGGGTGCAAAAATTATTAATATGTCTTGGGGTGGCGCAGGCTGCGTAACTTCGTTAAGAGATGCTGTTGAAGCGTTATCTCATCGTGGAATTTTAATTGTAACTGCCGCTGGTAATGACGGAGCTAATTCAGATTATTCACCTGACTATCCAGCAGCTTTTCGTTTAGCCAATCAAATCAATGTAGCGGCGACGACAATTGATGATCGCTTTATTTCTTTTTCTAACCGCGGAATTCATACAGTCAATGTGGGAGCTCCGGGCGTTTCAATCTATTCAACGATTCCTGGTAATCGCATCGATGACATGGATGGCACAAGTATGGCTGCACCAATGGTTTCTGGTGCGGCAGCATTACTGTGGAGTGCCGTGCCTGCAGCGACTGCGCAACAGATCAAACAGGCGCTTTTTTCCTCAGTTGATGTGTATCCTGAGTACCAAGTTAGCACGCGTGGGCGTGTTAATGTGAAAAAAGCTTTAGATGCTTTACGTGCAATGTTATCATCGCCTTAATGCAGGTTCGATTTAAACATATATTTTTCATTTTATTTTTTAGTTACCCATGTTGGGCTGTAGATTTCGATTCAAAAACTGAAATCTACATTGCTGGCAATTCGTATTCTATCGAATCAGAGTTTGCCGAAAAAAGCCAAGTCTTATATTTTTTAACAAGTGATACTAAAGTTAAGCTGAACTCTAAATACGAATTCGCCCTGTCGCCTGAAATTTACTATCTGGATAATCAAAAATCCGAACACAAAGACAAAGCCCTGGTCGAACCAAAAGAACTGGGTCTAAATTACTTTGGTTCGAAATTAAGTTGGACGCTGGGCTTTTTTCAAATGAAAAAAGAAGGCCCTGACGTTTTAGATCCGCTCGATTATCAACAGCCTAAAAACTATCTCGACCCGCTCCATTCAGGAAAGCTTTCACTACTCGGCGTGAAAGCTGAACTCGCTATTAATAATTATCTGACATTTGAAGTCGGATTTACACCGCAAAATCGCATTCCCGTTATTCCGCAAGAAAGTTCAGCTTGGTACCCCCGTGAAGGAATTCTACCTACAGAATCTGACAGCTTCTTAATTACCCTACCTGAAAATCCCAATTACCATATTCATAATGAAGAACGCTCTAAAGACGATTTAAAGAATAATTATATCTTCAAAACAAAAATCACTACATCTTATACAGATATTGTTTTGCAAGTCGCTGAAACACTTTCCAGCTCTCCTGAGATTTCACCGACCTTAACAGGTAATTTAATTTCTGCTTCTCCAGTTTACACTATAGAATTGACCAACCCTATTGAGCTTGATGTGCGTTGGAGAAAAGTAAAAAACTATGGTGGTGGCTTTAATATTCCACTAGAATCACTAGGTTTAATCATTAAGATCTTTTCAAACCAGGAAGTCACAGAGTCGAAAAAAACATTAATGACGACGGTGGCTTTTGAAAAAACGCTTGGAAACTTAATTACCGTTTTAGAAACCACCAGTCAAAAGATAAATAGCCGGGTTGATAACAGCAATCTTTCAACGATGACTAATCTTTATAAAAACGCACAAGCCTTAGGGCTTCGTTACGACCCTAATGATAAATTTAGTCTGCTGGTCGGCGGATTATATGATTCAGACCAAGGTTCTTATATTGCGACCTTACGACCCAAATATTTTTTCACGCAAAATGCCTACACAGAATTGCAATTGATTGCAGTCGGTGGAGAAAAAGAATCATTACTATCGTATTTTGATAAGGCCGATTCTGCTTCACTTAAAATCGGCACAAGTTTTTAATTGTTTAGCCCTAATTCAAAATATAATTTATTATCTTTGCTATAGTAAATGCGATTCAGTTTGGCTGAAGCCGTATCAGTTAACTTTAATAGACTTAAATTTGCTGTCGCCCAGTTATCAGTGAAAAACTTTTTTGCCGTCGTATCTACAATACCTGTTGAAATACGTTTAGAGCAGTCATGACGGTCAAGGTAACCTGCATCCCATACTGCACTTGTCTTAAGAGAAGTGATCTTTGTTGCTACTTTTGCGGCATCGGCAATATTGGATGTGGCCTGCAAGTTTGTGCGCAAATACACCATGGCTTCACTGCGCTCCATCACCCAAATGCCTGCAGTTGCAGTTAAGTTAAGGCTAGTGACGTAACTATCAGGCTTTAAAGTAATATTTAGGGATTCTAACATTGGTCTTAAAATTAGCTCTTGGCCTTTAGGAATTTTCATCAGCGCGGGCCACACGAAGAACTGCTTAAACCGAGATCTCGTCAGCTTATCTAACTCAGTAATACTTTTTGAAGAGTATGCCAGTTTAGTTAGTTTTACTGTTATGCCCTGTTTTAAAAATTCTTGCAGTTCTGTTTTATCAACAATCATCGCTCCGTCAGAATTGAGCGTGTAGTTTTCAACTGGCACGAACGTTGCCGTGGATTTATTTAAAGCAAAGCCTATATCAATATAGTTTTCATTTACTTGTAACAAACTAAATAGTGGAGACGACAGACCCTCTATTGTTAACACTTGGTCTTTAATCGCTTTTTCAGTTTTAGCAGCATATTTTCGTAGTTGTGCGGCCAATAATACGTTCATTTTTTCTAATAACACAGGTTTGTAAAAATCAATGCGCGCAAATTGCTGTAATATTTCATCGGCTACAAGATCTTCAAAGCCCGAGATATTATCGCATTTAAAATTTTGCACCGTTAATTTAGGTGTGCCAATGTTGATATCTGTTACCGTTGCTGACATATCGACATGATCCGCATTCGCAGAACCTGCAATTACTGCCCGTACAGCAATTACATCAGTTGCTGTAATAAGTTTAATGTTTTCACAAGATGATTTCACATACACCTTTAAAATGACACCGTTAATTTCTTTTACTAAATATGTGTCGATCGCAATTTTTGGAACTGTAATTTCAAGGTTCGGTGCAACCAGAGCGAAATTAATATTGTTATTTTGAATCGGATTAAAATTAACTGTTTGCCAATCTAAATTATATTCAATGTTGTTCACTGCAATTGGGATCAAAGAAGTGAATGACAAAGGCTTATCGTACACACCAGCAATAGGTTTTTTCTGGACTATTAAATTTTCTAATGTCTGTTTAAGCTTTGATGTTGAAATTAGAAAGTGTCCCGAGAGGCTTTGCGCCTGGGCACTCGCGGAGAAAAATAAAACAAAAATTATTGATAAAGCTCTATATGTTTTTTGTTTTTCATCCGATAAAACTAAACAGTCATTGTTTTTTTGCATGTAATCCCTCGTGGATAAACTATTCGGTAGAAAGAAATATTAATGAAGTACTTTGGAACAAGATTTATAAAATATTTTAGCAACAAAAGCGAAGAAAGTGTGGAATCTTTTATCAAAATTTTTGCATTTTGTTTAGTTGCGGTTTTCTGTCTAAGTTTTTACAGTTTAAAACATCTTTCGTCTGAATATAACATCAAACAATTTTTTCCTAAGAAACATGCTTTACTTGAACAAGAACGCCGTGTGGTAGCCCATTTCAAGCTGCAAGAAAAATCCAGCTTAGTGCTTATCCTCGAAAATAACAATGATACGTCTTGGATGAGTCAAAAGTTGATTACACAACTACGTGATTTTGCCACAGATATCGAATCACAGAATACTGTAAAAACTCTTTACAGTTTGGGAAAGATTCAAGGAACCTTCGAGGTAAATCAGGATTTATATGTAGGTGATTTATTTGCGCAGGTCCCCGTGAAATATTGGAAACAAATGATCGCAAGCCACCCCATCGCTAAACCAAATTTACTTTCTCAAAGCGGAAAACAAACTTTATTCGTCATCGAGTTGGCCGAAAACACGCCAGATAAAATGCAGGCGTTTCAAGGCTATATCAGTGATTTACAAAAAACTAAGTATCCAAATATTAACATAAATTACGCTGGTGTTCCGCTATTGCAGAACGATGTGGCCAAACTTTTAAAATCTGAACTGATTCGTTCTGTAATATTCGGCGTAATGGTTTTTATCGCCGTATTAGCAGCCATCTTCGCAGGCTGGTCAGGGTTAGTTCTTTCAGTTATTAACTTGGTCTTTGTAAATGTTATTAGTCTTAGTCTGTTAGTTTTGTTAGGAATTAAATTAGATGTTTTATTGTCTACACTACCCGTACTAGTGAGCTTGATGACGATTTCATTAACGGTGCATATTTTACTCCGCGTTTCTGCGCTAACAGATTATCAAAGCAATAATGTAAAAACTAAATTCTTCGGCATCATCGAAAATCTGCGTTCACACTTTGTAGAATATTTTTTAGCGACACTTATGCCGGCTATTGGTTTTTTAATGTTAATGACTTCAGATATTGGCATTATTCATAAATATGGCAAATCTGTTTCAACAGTGATCCTCTTAAGCTGGCTTTTATCACAACTATTTATGATTCCGGCTTTGTTGTTTTTACCCAAAGTCGTACTGCGTTCATGGTCTTCAAAAAAGGCTTTTTGGAGTTTACGTCTACTTAAATACGGCAATCCGGTTATGGCCACTACATATAGTTTATTTGTTGTTGGGATCATCGGTTTTTTCTTTTTAAACTGGAATACCCGTCTTTTTGATGATCTTCCTAAAGATAGTGCGACCCGAATTAACACTGAAAGAATTGATTCTACCTTTGGTGGAACGATTCCTGTATCTATTGTTTTATTCGGCCAAGAAAAAACTTGGGTTGATCCCCAAGCGATGAAAAATTTAGATTTACTATCTAAAGATCTTAAAAAACTGCCTTCGATTGGTTCAGTTATCTCTACTGCTGACTTGTTAAAAAAATCGTCGCTAAAAGGTGCAAGGCTTCCTGCTACAGCAGCTGAAGCTACAGAGTCACTATTTTTATATTCGATGGCAGAAAAAGATCCCACGGCGTCATACTTAAATCAGCTTAATTACTTAACTCGTTTAGAGCTTAGATTAAAAGATACGCCCTTCTACACTCAACAATCAGATTTAGAACAATCAAAATATTTAATTCAAAAATATTTTCCGGGCATACGTTATAATATTTCTGGAATGGGTGTAAGTGCCCATCAATTAAATTCAGAAATGTCGAAAGAATTAATTTTTAGTTTTTGGCATGCTATCGTGGTGATTGGTGTGATTTTAGTTTTTGTTTTTCGCTCATACAAGTGGGCCCTAGTTGCATGTCTGCCAAACTTGGTTCCACCACTTGCGCTTATTGCTATACTAGCCGTAACGCGCACGCCGATTAAACCGAGTGTTGCTATTATATTTTCAATTGCGATCGGATTAGCATTTTCTAATACGGTGTACCTACTTGGAAAACTTAAAAAAGTGATCAAAGAAAAAAATCTGATAGACTATTTACCGGTTAAGTCTATGCTCGTTTCAGAAATGATTCCGTGTTTACTAGCTACAGTGTTAGTGGCTTCGGGATTTATTGTATTTACGTTTTCGTATTTTGAAATGAATAAGATTTTTGGAGTTTATATGATCCTTTCAATTCTTGCCGGCGCGTTTGCAGATTTGTTATTTCTGCCTTCTTTTATTAAACGCTATCCGAAATATTTATTACAAAAACAATCTATGCTTCCCCCAAAAGTAGTTACGGCAACTACGGCAGCTACTTTTTTGTTGTTCATTGTTTTTTCTCACAATGCTTTTTCAGCGCCCATTGACGTTGATACGTTATTAAAAAAATCTAAATCATTGATTGCCAGTAAAGATGATGTGGCTGACGTCACTATGAAAATTATTGAAAAAGATGGTTCAGTTAAAGAGCTCTCGATGCAAATCAAACGTAAGTTCGGTGCAAAACATATGACTCTTGTGCGCATGAAAGCTCCGGCAGATCTTAAAGGCACAGCTTTATTAAACGTGATTGAAGACGGCGAAGAAAATCAGTGGCTGTATTTGCCATCAAGTAAGCAGGTGCGCCGAGTTATGGGTCAGCAGAATAAAAAAGCCGGCGTTTTAGGTTCTGAATTAACGCCAGAAGATTTAGATATCACGACAGTTAAAGGTTCTAAGGCCACTTTGATTAAAGAAATGAAAATCGGTGCCCAGGATTTTGCTTTAATTGAAATCAAATCAAACTCGAACACCACTGAATATTCAAAAGCTTTGGTGCTTGTTTCGTTAAAGAGCCGTTTACCCGCTCGCTTAGAATATTATGATAAGCAAAATAAAGCTGTTAAACGTGTAGATTTTCAAAATTACATTCAAGTCGGCGGCGCATATCGCGCTCAGTCAATAAAGGTGCGCAATTTAGTCAATAAAAGAGGCACTGATTTGATTCTTTCAAACATTAAATCTAATTCAGGTCTGTCTGAAGATGAGTTTTCACAGCGCGCATTATCACGAGAGTAAAAGCACTAAAAAGTTTGTTTCTTACAAATTATTTATGGTAAATTCTTACCTCTTAGAGAGAGGTAGTTTACCTATGTCAGAAAATTTAATGCAGCTAAAAATTCAAGACCTTGAAAAAAGAAACGACAAAGCCTTTTTAGGCGGCGGCGCAGATAAAATTGCCAAACACAAACAAGGCGGACGTTTAACAGCACGTGAACGCGTTGAGGTTCTACTTGATGCCGGAAGTTTCGTTGAGACTGATCGCTTCATGACTCATCGTTGTACCAACTTCGGTATGGAAAAAAACAAAGTACCAGGCGATGGCATTATCACCGGTTACGGCCGCATCAACGGAAAACTAGTTTATCTATCTTCGCAAGATTTCACTGTTAACGGCGGGTCCATGTCTCGCACACAAGCGAACAAAATTTGTAAAGTGATGGATTTAGCACTTAAAAACGGAGCTCCATTTATTTCAATCAACGATTCGGGTGGCGCGCGCATTCAAGAAGGTATCGAATCTCTTGGTGGTTACGCTGACATCTTTACCCGTAACGTTTTATCTTCAGGTGTGATTCCACAAATTACGGCCATCATGGGGCCGTGCGCTGGTGGTGCGGTTTATTCTCCAGCGATTACTGATTTCGTATTTATGGTTGAAAATACCAGTTACATGTTTGTAACTGGTCCGGATGTTATTAAAACCGTAACTCATGAAGATGTGACTAAAGAAGATTTGGGTGGCGCGGTTACGCATTCACAAAAATCTGGCGTATGTCATTTCACGGCGACTGATGATAAACACTGTTTATTATTAATTCGTGAATTAATGAATTTTATTCCCTCAAACAATTTAGATGATTCACCGACTTTAGGCACTAAAGACACTCCAGACCGTATCAATGAGGCGTTAAATAAATTAATTCCTGATAACCCGAAAAAACCTTACGACATGTTACAAGTGATTTCAGAAGTTGTAGATGAAGGTTATTTTTTAGAAGTTCATAAAAATTTCGCACAGAATATTATCGTAGGTTACGCCCGCATGAATGGTCGTCCTGTAGGTATCGTTGCGAACCAACCACAAATTTTAGCCGGCTGTTTAAATATCGATGCTTCTAGAAAAGCGGCGCGGTTTATTCGTTTTTGTGATGCATTTAATATTCCCATTGTTTCTTTTGTCGATGTTCCGGGTTTCTTGCCGGGCCGTGATCAAGAGTGGAATGGTATTATCACTCATGGTGCAAAACTTCTTTATGCTTACGCTGAAGCTACAGTTCCTAAGGTGACTGTCATTACTCGCAAAGCTTACGGTGGTGCTTACATCGTTATGGGTTCTAAATTATTACGTTCAGATGTGAACTTAGCTTACCCGTCTGCAGAGATCGCAGTCATGGGTGCTGATGGTGCGGTAAATATTATTCACCGTGAAAAAATCGCGAAAGCGGCAGATCCTGTTGCTGAAAGAGCCAAATTAACTGCTGAATATGAACAAATGTTTTCTAATCCATATGTTTCTGCAGAACTTGGCTACACTGATGAAGTGATCGAACCTGCATTAACTCGCAAACGTGTTATTGATTCACTAGAAATGCTTCGCAATAAGCGCGAAATGAATCCTCCGAAAAAACACGGAAACATTCCACTTTAGGAGAGAGACAAAATGCATAGTCATGAAATTTCGACTCCACAAAACGCCCCGTTCAAAAAGATTTTAATCGCTAATCGCGGTGAAATCGCAATTCGTGTAACTCGTGCTTGTCGCGAGTTAGGAATAGCAACGGTAGCTGTATTTAGTGATGCAGATCGTGAAAGTTTACACGTCTTCTTAGCCGATGAAGCTTACCATATCGGACCAAGCCCCTCTAAAGAGAGCTACTTAAACTATCGCAAAATTATCGAAGTCGCTAAAAAAGCTAATGTAGACGCGATTCACCCGGGTTATGGTTTTTTATCTGAAAATCCAGTTTTTGTAAGAGCTTGTAAAGAAGCGGGAATCGTATTCATTGGACCAACACCTGAAAACATGGAGGCTATGGGAGATAAATTATCTGCCAAAGCTTTAATGAAAAAAGCTGGAGTTCCTTTGGTTCCCGGATCTGCTGGTGGTGTTGAGACAGTTGAAGAAGCTTTAGAGATCTCGAAAAAAGTCGGTTTACCAATCATTATCAAAGCAACTGCTGGTGGTGGTGGTAAAGGGATGCGCGTCGTTCGTCATGAATCAGAAATTGAAAGTGCTTTTCGCGCTTGTCGGTCTGAGGGTCAAAACTATTTCGCAAATCCTACAGTTTACATCGAAAGATTTATTAACGATCCTAAACATATCGAAATTCAAGTGTTCGGCGATACTCACGGAAACGTAGTGCATTTATTTGAACGCGAATGTTCGGTGCAACGTCGCCACCAAAAAATTATCGAAGAATCACCGTCTCCATCTGTGCCAATGGATGTAAAATTAAAAATGGGTGATTGCGCGGTTCGTGCAGCCCAATCAATTGGCTATGTAGGCGCTGGCACGATCGAATTTATTTTTGACAACCAAACTAAAGAATTCTTCTTCATGGAGATGAATACTCGTCTACAAGTAGAGCACCCCATCACAGAACTTGTTATCGGCGTTGATTTAGTTAAAGAACAAATCTTTGTCGCTAAGGGAAACAAACTGAGTTTCAAACAAGAAGACATCAAACAAAAAGGTCATGCGATTGAAGCGCGCATTTGTGCCGAAGACCCAACAACCTATAAACCCTCACCTGGTTTAATTCGTGCTTGTCGTCATCCACAAGGGCCCTTCTTACGTATCGATTCATACGCCTATCCTGGTTATGAGGTTCCAATTTACTATGATCCAATGATTGCAAAAGTAATTACTTGGGGTGACACGCGCGAGGAAGCTATCGATCGTATGCAAAGAGCCTTAGCTGAGTTCGTATTAACTGGAATTAAAACAAATATCGTTTTACATCGCACTATCTTAGGACACCCGAAGTTCTTAGATGGTTCATACACAACTCAATTCATTGAAAAGAATTTTGAAGTGTTAGAGCCGCAAATGTTTCGCGAAGTGAACGATAGAGTCTTTTTAATTGCTGCCGCAATTACAGCTTATGAAGATCGCAAATCTAAAGATGTGCGCAGATACAATGTACGCTCTAACTGGCGCAGTCTTAGCCGTAAAATTCAATTAAGAACGTAAGGGATTAGATATGTATTTTGAAGCAGAACTAAAAGGAAAAAAATATAAAGTCGATGTCCACGAAGAACGGCATTCTTGGAAGGTTTCTTTACAGCAAGAAAGCCAAGACTGGCAGCACTACGACATTTCGAAAACCGATTTCAAACATGCCGAAGAGTACGTGAGCTTTTTATTTGATGGAAAGTCATACTTAATCGACGTATTAGGACAAGACACTGAATACACTGTATTCATTCGTAACTCTTTTCGTACGATCAAAATTTTCAATGATGAAATGTTGTTACATGAATCATTAAAAAAAGGCGGTGGTGCGGGTTCAAACATTGAGTTAAAAGCTGGTATGCCAGGTAAAGTGATTGAGATTTTTGTTAAAGAAGGTGAAACCGTCAAAGCTGGCAAACCTTTATTAATTATGGAAGCTATGAAGATGGAAAACGAAATGCGCGCATCTAGCGATGTAAAAATCAAACAGATCTGCATCAAGCAAGGTGATTCGGTCGAAAACGGAGCTGTCCTCATTAAGTTTGAAAAACCGTAAATAAAAAAAGCTCCTTAACCGGAGCTTTTTTTCGTCTTAATTTGTCTATTTTAAAATTTATAAAGCCGAGAAATTACCTAACCCATCGATATGGTATGAGTATGACTGAGTTTCTTTTTTCAGAATTGTAGATACTGTCCAGTTAATATTGATAATCATTCCAGCCAAAGGATTTTCTGAAGTTCCTTTGTTATAAACCGATTCAACAGCGGCCTGTACGTTAAATGTGTATAAGTACGCTGTTTTAAATTCTTGTGGTTCTACCGATACGTAACCAATGTATTTGCCTTGCCCTTTATAACTTCCATTCGTTAAATAAATAATTTTATAAACAAGCCTAGCCACTTCGATATTATATAAATTTTTATACGTAATTTCATAATATTTAGATTGTGGGTTTTTCCAACCTTCTAACTGTTGCCAGGCTGTAATATTTTGTGGAACCGCATTGGCTTTTGTCACCTTTTGGTAGTTTGCAACTGGTTTTCCTGTTTCTAAAACATTCCAAATTTTTGTTCCTATGTTAATGATTTTATCGACGATAACTTCAACTTGAGTAAGTTGTGCGATGACTTGATCAAAAGGGCCTCCTCCGAGTTCTTCTTGAATAGCTTCACGACTAAGTGCGGTTTGTTCTAACTTAAATCGATTTTTCTTTTGGTATTTTTCTGTGACATCACGAACCTCCACATTGAGCGGGGTCAGTTGATCCATCATCTCTTGCGAGATATCGCGTGGATCAGCTGCATTGACCAAGATTGGAAAAGCGAGACTTGCGAGAACCATAATCGTTAAAAACTTCATATACATTCCCCCTGTGGATGTGGGCACACCATATAATTTTGTGTTGTTTTTTATCAACAAACTTAAGCACACATTGTAAACAATCAAAGACTGTCAAAAAAATTGTCACCGCCGTGCCAACTCGAATTTACCTAGGCTTATTGTCTCGTGATGCAATTAAATCGTCCTGGCATGCTCAATGCTTTCATAAAGCTTTTGCCGAGGAAACGGGGATCAAATAAAAGCTAACCCTAATTTACAAAAAATAGTTGCGGCAATATTACAATTTATTCATCACTAAATTTTTTTTAGTAATTCTTCTTTTTTGGCGGTGTATTCGGCTTCTGATAAAGCTCCTGATTGATACAGCTTATGTAAATCTTCAATGATTTTTGAAACATCTGCAGATGGTGTGGCGACAGAGCTGTTCACTGAACTTGCAGCATTTGATACTTCTGTTGAATCACCTGCTAGGCGATTAAATATAACTTTTACTTCGGCCAGCCAAACTTGAAAGTAATTAACATCCGGTGCTTCTTGGTTAATAACAACACTTTCAGCAATCATATCGTGTAACGTTTGGCGTTTAGCTGTGAATAAATTCATCAAATAACCAATACCTAAAACAAAGCCCGATAAAATACTGCAAAAATATCTAATGTAGGATTGTTTTAATGTTAAACGCTCGCCAGCCTCTGACAGCACAATCATTTTCATCATGGCTTTACCTGGAGTTCCCTTAAGCGGAGAAGCTTCAAAAACAGGTTTATATAACAAACCAAGAACAAGCCCACCGACATAAGGAACTAACGCTCCTAAAATGCACGCCGGAATTAAAATAATTAATGCATCGATAACCGTGGCAGCAAATCTGCGCCAAAAACCTGAATAAACCATATTAACTCTCCTTAGTTTTCAAAACTTTCTGATAACGCTTTTTTCTTTTCAAAAAAGCCGACAATAACAATTGATATTTCGTACATCACCCACAGCGGCACCATAAGCAAAATCATGCTTAACGCATCGGGCGGAGCAACAACTGCAGACACGGCTGTAATCGCCACAACTGCATACTTCTTTTTTTCTTTTAAAAATCTTTGCGACACTAAGCCCATGATTCCTAAAAAGGTGATCACTACTGGCATTTCGAAAGTTAATCCGAACACCACTGCAGTTTGTGTAAAGAAACCCAAATAATGATCTATGGTGATCATTGGTTTGTCGACATCACCGCCGAAGGTCATTAAAAATTTAAAGGCCATTGGCAACACAACAAAGTAACTAAATAAAACACCCAAAATAAATTGCAGCGTTCCGAAAAAAATAAATCCTGTCGCCATTTTTTTTTCGTTGCGGTACAAAGCTGGCGAAATAAACTTCCATACTTGGTAAAGCCAAAAGGGGGCCGAGACTACGAGCCCTGCAATAAACGCAATTTTAATATGTGCCATGAATTTGTCGATAGGACCTGTGTAAACTAATCCCCCCGTCGGCAAATACGGCTGGATGGGTTTACGAACAATATCAAAAAGTCTTTCGCTGATTCCCCAACATAAACAGGTTCCAAAAAAAATGGCGTAAGCTGCACGTGTTAAGCGAAACCGCAATTCTCCAAGATGTTCAATCAAAGACATGTTTTTTTCTTCTTCGGTGGGAACACTCGGATTAAGATTTGGATTCATCGGATTTTTCTGCCACGACTTCGTCTAAATTTGTCACTGGTGTGGCGGCGGTCGATTGTGATGGTGGTGTTGGCGGAGCTTTCTGCTTCATTAAATCAGAAGGTCTAATTTCAGCTTCTTTTTTAAGATCATCCCAAACGCCCGCTGTGCTTCGGCGTAAATCATTAAACACACGCCCAATATTACGCATAACTTCTGGAAGCTTATCTGGCGGAATAACAATAATTAAAATTATTCCAAGAATAACTAAATGACTAAAACTCATACAGTCAGTTTTAGCTTAGGCCTTATTAAGTTTCAATTGTTCTTTTGGTAGCGTCGCAATGCCCATCTCAGTTAGCTTTTCGCGGGCCATTTCAGAACCTGTTTTCAGATACAGGTCATAAAGACGTAATACGTTCTGATCAGCCTGCACAGCTGATTTTTCGCTCATGTAGCTAAGCACTTCAACAAACTCTACAAAACGCTGAGAAAACGTTTTATAAACTTCACTTAAATGGTCTTCTTTGGTCCAGGTCGATAAGTTAAAGTAGGCCGCCGCACCCATTTCAGAATAGTAATCAATATCGACTAACTTTTTTTGAAGCGAGTCGCCAAAAAATCCTGCTAAGTAGAGTGAGCGATCCGCCAAAGTTTTCATGATTTCTTTTTTTCGCGTATTTTCTGAGTTGATCGCGATCAAATACATTTCAGCTAAGGTCTCTGGCGGATTTTCGCTGTGTTCGCCATGCGTACTTTGCGGAGTAAATAAATTACGTGAATCAAGATAGTGTTTAAGCATATGAACCAGATACGTTTCCAAATGTGGAAACGATTTTACTTTTCTTTGCTCTAAAGCTTCTTTTAAAGCTTCGGAAAAATGCTGTTCCGGAGAAATAAATAAAAATGCACTCATAGTTTGTGTCTCATCTTAGTATGCTTATCGGCCTTGATCTAGTCGGGCTTGACTTGAAAACGACTCCCAGAAACAATTTGCGGCTAAAGTCTGGCTAAATACGACTAAATTCTGTTTCAAAATAGGCCAGAGGGTCGTGCTGTACGTATGCGGCCAGATCGCATCATCGTTGGCGAATGTCGTGGAATGGAAATGGATATCACCCTAAGCTATTTTTTTACCAACAACACTTGTAATATGTGGCTGAGTAAAAAGTTTTTTTGCGACACGCTTTACATCATCTGATGTAATATTATTGTAAATTTTATCGATGTGTAATGATTCGTTAAAATCATTACCGTAAAAATCATCAAAAGCGATTGTATTACACAAAGATGATTTTCTTTGTAAACCAATGTCATTTTGCCCAATCAGATATCGTTGAGCGCGCTCAAGTTCTGCCTGCGGCACTTTGTGGCTAACAATTTTAGCGAATTCGATGTGAAACATTTTAATCGCTTTTTCAACTTTATCAGGCGAACAAGCAATATATCCACCGAAATATCCACACTCTAAGCTTTCCATGCGAATAGGCGAAACTGAATACGCTAATGAATTTTTATCGCGCAATTCAATAAATAAACGACCACCTTGGCCCGCCATAATGGCCTGAATCACATGCAAAACATAACGATCTGGGTCTGTGATGTTTATACCTTGCCAGCCAACAATCACGTGCGATTGTTCTTTATCTTTTTCGGTAAAATATCTTTGATTATCAGTTATTTTCTTATATTCAGTGGTTGGTAACAACTTAGGAGTGCGTTTAAAAGTTTTTTCTAAACGTTCAATACTATCGATCCAGGTCTTTTTGTCAAAATCACCAACGACAACAGCTAACATGTTGTTTGAAGATTTAACCATGTCTAAGTAATTACTTAAATCAATGGCATTAATATTGTTGGTTGTTTCAATAGTGCCCAGCTGGTCATAAGAAACTGGATGATTCGGAAACATGTTTTTTACAAACTGTTTTCCGCACAAATAAGAAGGTTGGTCTTCTTTTGAATGAATTTGTCTTTGCATCGCTTGACGTTCGCGATCAAATACGGCTGGCGTAAAATCGGGCTCTAAAAATAACTCTTCCATTAAGTTTACAATTTTGCCTTCAAATGGTTTCATATAATCTAATGAGAAACCCACAGTGTTTTTGCCACTAAATGGCGAAAGACCTGCCGCGGACTCTTCGATGAGCTGTAGAATCTCTGCCTCTGATTTATTTTTTGTTCCACCTAGCCAAGAGCGGCTTAACAATTCAGACGTTCCCATTTTATCAAGAGCTTCGATTCGAGCCCCGCCACCTAATAGAATTCGAGCCGACACCGTAGGAATTTCTAATGATTTTTCAAAAATCACGCGCGTGCCGTTATCAGTAGTAACGACTTCGATGGCAGATTTATCTGTTTTTTTAATGTCTTTAAAGACAATTTTCGGAATTTTTACTTTTTTGTTTTTAACTTTTGAAGGTTTTACTTTTTTCTGGCTTTCGACAATTTGTAACCAGATCTTGTGTGAGTCTTTTAAAATATCGACAAACTCAGCTTCTTTTTTGGGGCCCAGAACGGTGTAGCTGGCCACTTTGGGATCTAAGTATTTTTTAGCAACTCGCGATACATCTTTTGGTGTAATTTTTTGAATCGTTTTTAAATATTTTTCATGCGCGAAGCTATCGTCCATATAAAACTGCGACGAACCAATTTTGCTGGCAATACCGTCTACGGTTTCAATTGAGTAAAATTGTTCAGACGAAATATTAATAATTGCTTTGCGAATTTCTTGCCAACACACTTCTTCTTTTTTGATTTTTTCAATCTCTTGATAAATACCCTCAAAAGCAAGTTTTGGATCCTGCTCTAAAACTTTGAAGCTTAAGGCAAGTAAGCCTGGATCTTGAGGTGTGTAACTATAGCTGGACACACTACTGACTAAACTTGATTGCAAACGTAATTTAGAAAACAGACGACTGGTTTCGCCTTGACCTAAAACCATGGCCATCACATCGAGCGCGGGTACATCTTTATGTTTAATGGCCGGCGCGGGAAAAGCTAAATTATAATTACTGTCTTTTAAATCTTTAGTTTTCGCCTTAAATGAAACCTTCGTGGCTTTTGGCTCTTTCGTGCGTTTAACTTTTTTTAGTTTATACGGTTGAAATGTAGAAAAATATTTATCCACATTTTGACGCATTTCTTTTTCATCAAAATCACCTGATACGATCAAACACATATTCGACGGCACATAGCGAGATTGATAAAAGCTTTTTAATTTTTTTACCGGCCATGAGCGTACATTTTTTTCGTAACCAATAACTGGAACACCATACGCGTGTTTTTTATAAACTGAGCTAAATAATAATTGTGAAGATTGGCGACCTGGAGAGTCTTGGCCCATTTTAATTTCTTCACACACAACTTCACGCTCGCTATGGGTTTCATCAGCATCAAATGTTGGATGGCCCATCATTTGTGAAATTACATCTAGTGCCACATCCTGAAAAGACTTTGAAATCGTGACATAAAATACTGTTTGATCAAACGACGTGTACGCATTGAGTTCTCCACCCGAAGCTTCTACGATCGACGCAATTTCACCCACTTTGTATTTGTGAGTGCCTTTAAACACCAAATGTTCGATAAAATGACTAATGCCCTCTTCACCTTTTTTTTCGTCGGCGCTTCCGTTTTTAACCCACATCTGCACGCTGACCACAGGAGATTTATGGCTAGGGATAAGAATTACTTTTAGCTTGTTTTTGAGTTGAAATTTAACTTGTTTCATCTATAACATCCTTCATGTCGAATGAGTTTGGAATCTACATTCATATCCCGTACTGCATTCAGCGCTGTTCGTACTGCGACTTTGCCACCTATGTGCAATCAGAAATTTTAGTTCCTGAAAAATACGTGGCTTTGGTCAAAGAAGAAATCCCTTTGCGAAAACATTATTTTGGTTTTTCGCCCGACACCGAAAAAAAATTAAATACGGTGTATTTTGGCGGGGGAACTCCCAGCCTGATTTCTTCTGACCTTATTGTAGGCCTGATTTCAGAACTCAACAAGCATGGGTTAACAACTGGTCCTGATGCAGAAATCACAATAGAGATTAATCCGGCAACAATTGATGAGCGCAAATTAGAACATTATTTGTCGGCTGGGGTTAATCGCTTTAGCGTTGGGGCACAAACGTTTCATGATCGCTTATTGAAAATGGTGAAGCGTGAACACAATGCGAAACAGACTCTTCAGACCTTAGACCTGTTAAAACGCTATAAACTAAATTTTTCGTTCGATTTACTTTTCGCGTTACCGACTCAAACTGTTGAAGAATTGAAATCAGATGTGGAAATGGCTGTGGAAATCGGCTCATCGCACATTTCGCCCTACTGTCTAACAGTGCCCGAAGCTCACCCACTTTCAAAAAATCGCCCCCTTGAAGATGAACAAGTTGAAATGTTTGATATTATTCATCAACACTTGACTGCAAAAAACTTCAGTCGCTATGAGATTTCGAACTATAGTTTGCCCGGTAAAGAATCACGCCATAACCGTCTGTACTGGGATGATCACTCTTATTGGGGTTTAGGGTTAAGCGCGCATTCTTATTCAAGAACTTCTGAATGGGGTCATCGTTTTTGGAATCCGAACAATATCGACGTTTATGAAAAGCAAATTCGCCAGGGCTTAGTTGAGCTTCCAGAGAATCAAATTGAAACTTTGCAAAAACATCAGGCCCTTACCGACTTTTGTCATACCTCACTGCGCGTTGCAGAAGGCATTTCATTCGCACGCCTAGAAGGCAAATTCGACGCGCAAGCGTGCGCTAAAGTTCTAGAAATCGCGCAACCCATGCTAGAACGCGAGCTTTTGCAGCTAGAAAATAATCATTTAGTGCTCACCAATCGTGGTGTGCTGATCAGCAATCAAATATTTGAAAAATTCACCTTTTTAGCGGCTGACATATAGTTGACATTTCTAGGATAAAACTCACACTTTATAGGTTAATATTTTTGAACATGTGAGGGTCTATGACAGAAGAAAATAACACTAAACCGGAAGCTCAGAACGGCGAAGCCAGCGCTGAAGGCAAGGCGACTATAACCCCAATCAAGTCTGAATTAGAACAAGCTCAAGACGACGTGCAAAAATGGAAAAACGAATATTTATATTTGCGCGCTGAATTCGACAATTTTAAAAAACATGCCATCAAAGAACGATCAGATCTTTTAAAATTTGGTATCGAGAGAATTGCTCGCGATATCTTAGAGGTGATGGATAATTTTGAACGCGCTTTACAAACCAAAGTTACGGCAGAAAATATTCCAACATACAGAACAGGTGTTGAGATGACGGCCAAAGAATTAAAAGAAACTTTAACTAAGCATGGTATTCAAGAAGTTCCCAGCGATAACCAACCGTTTAATCCACAAGTTCATGAGGCCATTAGCTCTGAACCTACAAGTCAGGTTGCCGAGGGCCATATTACTAAGGTTTTTAAAAAGCCTTATAAACTTCATGATAAAGTGATTCGCATGGGTCAAGTAGTTGTTGCAACGGCTCCCAAAGCATAACTATGAGTAAAAAGGATTTTTATCAAACATTGGGTGTTGCTAAATCATCAACCGCTGATGAAATTAAAAAAGCTTATCGCAAGTTAGCGATGCAGTATCACCCAGATAAAAATCAGGGCAATAAAAAAGCTGAAGATAAATTTAAAGAACTTTCCGAAGCTTATGAAGTTTTAAGCGATATAGATAAAAGAAAAAATTACGACACCTTCGGACACGCCGGCGTTAACGGTAATCCTTTTGGCGGCCCTGGCGGCCAACAAGGCAATCCTTTTGGTCGTGGCGGCAATCCTTTTGGGAATGCCGATATTAACGATTTATTCGGAGATATTTTCGGCGAGGCCTTCGGTGGCGGCGCCGCTCGCGGCAGATCATCACAACAACAGCAACAACAACAGCGCGCACGTCAAGGCAGCAAAGGTGCTGATCTTCGTTATACGTTAACAATCACCTTTGAAGAAGCCTCTATCGGTTGTGACAAAGTCATTAGTTTTGTTCGCCAAGTGGGCTCACGCGAAGAAGCTGCAAAACTTTCTGTAACTGTTCCTGCAGGAGTCAAAGAAGGCCAACGTTTAAAACTTTCTGAAGAGGGCGACAAACCTTCATCTGGAGCCGCAGGTGATCTTTACGTTATAATTAATTTACAAGAGCATTTATTATTTAAACGCGAAGAAGCTGACGTGATGTTAGATCTTCCAGTTAAGTACACTGAAGCTATTTTAGGTACTGAAATTGAAATTCCAACTTTATCTGGTAAGGCCCAAATTAAAATTCCTGCGGGAACCTACTCTGGCCAAGTTTTACGTTTAAAAGGAAAAGGCTTTCCCCGTATCGGTGGAATTGGCAATGGTGATATGTTGGTGCGCCTCTTAGTAGATACGCCTCAAAAAACCAATACCCGACAAAAAGAACTTCTCGAAGAGCTAAATCGTTATGATGAAGAAACTCCGTTAGTAAAAACTTATGAAGAAAAATTAGAATCTTTGTTGAGGTCGCGAAAATGATTAAAAAATTAAGTTTAGCCGTAGTTGCAGTTATTGCGCTTCACGGCTGCTCAAGCACTCCGTCAATTGAAACACGTCACAGAGCGATTCCTTCTAAAAAAAATGAATACGTTAAAAACGAAAAAAATTCGCCGCAAGTGCCGACTTCGATTTATGCGCCAACTCCAACTGTTGTGACCGCAACGCCGCCTGCAGAAGCCGTTCCAGCGCCACCGGCAATTGTTGTTCCTGTTGTTGAAAATTTTAAATTAAATGAAGAAAAATCAGATAAACCACGCTCAACCGTAAGTTATGATTCTGACGCGCAAAAAATCGGCGTGATTCTTCCGATCACTGGTAAAAATGCTAGCCTAGGTCAGCGTGCTTTAAATGCTATTCGCTTAGGGCTTGGTCTTGATGACAAAAACCCGTCTTATTCAATCCATATTTATGACAGCCAAAGTAATTCCGATGTGGCCACGCTTGGGGTTGAAAAACTTTTGCGCGATGATCACGTCATTGCTGTCTTGGGTGGTCTAAGTGCCAAAGAAGCCCAAAACATTTCGTCTCGGGCTGAGTTCTTTCAAGTGCCGTTTTTTTCGTTCTCGCAAAAATCAGGCTTAACTGATGCCGCTGAATACACTTTTAGAAACTCTGTTACTCCCGAAATGCAAGTGGCTAGACTTTTACAGCATGCTTTTAAAAATTTAAATGCGAAACGTTTTGCAATTCTTTACCCGAACGATCCCTACGGTGTTGAGTTTGCCAATAAATATTGGGATTTAGTTTTAGCTGGTGGTGGCGAGGTTGTTGCCGCACAAGCTTATGATCCGAAAGACACTGATTTAAATATTTACGTGAAAAAACTTGTCGGCACTTATTACATCGACGCTCGTTCTGAAGAGTTTAAAGCTCGCCAAAAAGAAATCACTGAAAAAAAGAAAAAACAAAAGGACGCTGAGCCCCTCAAGAAAAAAAATACACGCGAACACGAGACTCAAGAAAATATTTTACCTGCTGTCGTCGATTTTGATGTGCTGTTTGTTCCTGATAGCGGTAAAGCCCTTGGTCAAATTATGGCTTTTATGAAAAATAATGACGTGGCCCAAATGACTTATCTAGGCACTAATCTTTGGAATACACCTGATTTATTTCGTCGTGTTGGAACGAATGCTAGCAACGTGTTTTTTGTTGATTCAACATTTACGACTGACGAACAAAGAAAATCTGATTTTCATGCTAAATACTTAGCTAAATACGAAGAAGATCCAACTATCGTTGAAGCGCAAGTTTATGAAGCTGCTAAAATTTTACGTGACGTTATCGGCAACAGCTCTATTGGCCGCAGTTCGTTAGCCTACCAGTTAGGTATCCTTGGGCGCAGAAACGGCGCCTACGGCGAAATACGCATGAATAACAATCATGAAATCGAACGTCCTTTACATATCTTTAGCTTGACCGCAGGGTCTATTCAGAAAACAGAATAGACTTTAGTCCGTTTTATCCACATTTTTTGAATTTTATGAGGCATTTTTCACCTGCTGTTAACCGTTTATTCCTCCGGCGGCATCCAATGTCCAAGAACTAGCAGATAGTCTAGTCATTTAAAATGCATAGAGCATATACGGGAGGCGTATTCAGATGAAAAAGGATTTTTTATCAGAGCAAACAATTCAGGTGTGCAGAACGAAGCTTTTAGATTTTAAAAGCCAAGTTTTAAATCAAGTAAAATCTATGGCTGCTAATTTTAACCTGGTTGATAAGTCACGCGGCGACGAAAGTGATCTATCTGCAGCACATCAAGAAGAGCATAATTTTTTAATCGCTCAGACGCGCATGAAAGCCCAATTATTAGAAATAGAAATCGCGCTTGCCCGCATTGAGAGCGGAAACTACGGTATCTGCGAAGAAACTGATGAGTTAATAGAGACTGAGCGCTTGCTGGCTATTCCGTGGACACGCCTGAGCATAGAGGGTGCAGAACTGCGCGAGTCGCAAACAAAAAAAGCAGGACGAGGCTTTCTTGCTTTTTGATTCTACAAATTTAAGATTCTGCGATCCTAATGCTCTTGCGCAGCAAGAAAAATCAAAGTGTCGCAGTGTTTTTTGATGACAGAAATCCCTCTTAAGATAATTATCGCCATCGATTCGGAACGATTTCAACATGTCAGCTGACGTTGGTCAGTGAGGGGAATTTGGTGAAAAAAACCGAGAATTCAGAAACATTAATTATGTCGCCAGAACTGACTATCATCAGAGATTCATTACTATTGCAAAAAAGCGAAATTTTAAATCGTGATAGCGAGTTTAAATTAGCGCAGTTAGATGTTGCAAAACTATCTGATGAAGGCGATCAAACAGCACAAGAACAACAAAATAATATTTCAATTCAATTGCATGAACGTGAGCGAATGTCTCTCGTACATATTGAAAAAACTCTTTCGAAATTTGCTATCGGCACATACGGTGAATGCGAATCTTGCGGTGATGAAATCACGATCAAACGTTTACAAGCTAGACCTTTGACTCCTTTTTGCATCAACTGCATGGAAGAACACGAAGAGCAGTCACACCTCTCTGGACTAATCCAATAAGCGGCCGTTTACTTCCAGCCAAAAGTCACCATGAAAACTAACTGTTTTCTCATGGAATGAGGCCCGCTGACATGGATGTCAGTCTTGTTTTTAACAATTTTTTTAAAATCCAGACTTAATAACATTTAAGCTCATTCACTTTGCTCCGATTAGGTTTGTAAGAAACAGGAGCCGACATGACATTTGACAATCAGCCAGTTGAAGTACCTCAAACTCTACCGATGTTACCAGTAAGAGATATCGTTGTATTCCCGTACATGATTATTCCACTATTCGTCGGAAGAGAATCGTCTATCAGATCAGTTGAAGATGCTTTAGCTAAGAATCGCCTTATCTTTCTTGCTTCGCAAAAAGATATCGCTGAAGAAAACCCTACGCCAGACACAATTTACAAAGTTGGTACTGTCGCAAAAATTATGCGCATGAGAAAACTTTCTGATGGCCGTGTAAAAATCCTGATTCAAGGTGAAGCGAAAGCGCAAATCACTTCGTTCACAAAAACAACAGGCAGCTATGAAGTTGCCATTGAAAAAATCGAAGATAAAGGCACGACGTCAACTCCTGCTGAAATCGAAGCTTTAATTCGCACAGCGAAAGAATCGATCGAAAAAATCATCGCTCTTGGTAAAGCTTTGTCTCCAGATATCTTATTAGTGTTAGATGATGTGACTGATCCAGGTCGTATCGCTGATCTTATCGCAAGCAACTTGGGTGTAAAAGTTCAAGAAGCGCAAAAAGTTCTAGAAACAGTTGATGCTAAAGATCGCCTCTCCCTAGTGTGCACAATCCTAGCTGCTGAATTAGAAGTTTTACAAGCGCAAGCAAAATTACGCGGTAACTCTCGCGATGACCAACACAAAAATCAACGCGAAAACTTTTTACGCGACCAAATGAAAGCTATAAAGTCTGAACTTGGCGAAGCTGGTTCGCAAGATTCAAAAGCCGAAGAGATGGATGAACTCCGCGCTAAACTTATGGCGTGCGGAATGCCAGAGCCGGTACAATCTGAAGCTTTAAAACAATTAACTCGTTTAGAGCGTATGCACCCAGATGCTTCTGAAGCAACAATGGTTCGTACATACTTAGACTGGATGGTTGATCTTCCGTGGAGCAAACAAACTGAAGATATCCATGATTTAAAACATGCAATGCAAGTTTTAGATGATGATCACTATGAATTACAAAAAGCTAAAGACCGTGTCATGGAGTTTTTAGCTGTAAGAAAATTAAAAACGACAATGAAGGGCCCAATCCTTTGTTTCTCTGGGCCTCCGGGCGTAGGTAAAACTTCGCTAGGCCGCTCAATTGCAAAAGCAATGGGTCGCGAATACTTTCGTATCGCACTTGGCGGCGTGAAAGACGAAGCCGAGATTCGTGGTCACAGAAGAACATACGTTGGAGCTATGCCAGGTAAAATCGTGCAAGCTTTACGTCAATGTAAAACAAAAAATCCGGTTATCGTGTTAGATGAGATCGATAAAATGGCTTCAGACTTCCGCGGCGATCCAGCTTCGGCAATGTTAGAGGTGTTAGATCCAGAACAAAACACAACTTTCCGTGATAACTATTTAAATGTAGATTTCGATTTGTCGAAAGTTCTATTCATCGCAACAGCAAACGTGGTTGAAAATATTCCACCAGCTTTACGCGATCGTATGGAAATGATTTACATCCCTGGTTACACAGAAAATGATAAATTATTTATTACTAAAAAACATTTAATCAGCAGACAAATGGAAGCCAACGGAGTTACGTCAGATAATATCAAATTTACTGATGAAGGTATCAAATTTTTAATCGCTGGGTATACTCGCGAAGCAGGATTACGTAACCTTGAAAGAGAAGTTGGTTCTGTTTGCCGCAAAGTAGCTAAAAAAGTTGTGATGAATGAATCTAACTTTGTTGAAGTGAATGCTACGACAGTGCCAGAATTACTTGGTCCTCCACGTTTCTTACGTGACGAAAGAATGCTTGAACCATCTATTGGTGTTGTTCAAGGTTTAGCTTGGACTCAAGCCGGTGGCGAAGTTCTTTTAATCGAAGCCCTTAAAATGAAAGGCAAAGGCAGTTTAATGCTTACCGGACAATTAGGTGATGTGATGAAAGAATCTGCTCATGCAGCGATGTCTTATGCTCGTGCTCACATGGACGAGTTAGGTATCGATCAAGAGATGTTTGAAAAATTTGATATTCACGTGCATTTACCTGCAGGTGCAATTCCGAAAGATGGTCCTTCTGCGGGTATCACGTTAACTACAGCCTTGGTCAGCTTGTTAACTGGAACACCCATCAGAAACGACATCGCTATGACTGGCGAAGTGACTTTACAAGGTCGCGTCTTACCTGTCGGCGGAATCCGTGAGAAGTGCTTAGCGGCACTTAACTTAGGAATTTATAACGTAATTATTCCTATGGCTAACGGAAAAGATCTTGAAGACATCCCACAAGTTTTCAAAGAGAAAATGAATTTCATCTTAGCTGAAAATTTAGATGAAGTATTTGCAGTAGCGTTCGAGAAAACTGATCGCTTCTCTAAAACTAAAACTGGAGCCAACAAATCTCCGAAGAAAAGCAAGGGCTCTACAGCAGCAGCTTAGTTTAAAATTAGAAGTTCACGAAAAGCCCAGGATTAAAGACCCTGGGTTTTTTTAACATCACGAAATATCAGTATATTTAACTATTTGTTTTTTAAAATGATTTCCATGCGGGATACACATGGCTTGTAGGAATCAATTTCTGCAGTAATTGTTTTCATCACCTCGAGATAGGCTAATGCGCCACCAAGCCCTTTAGACGTTTCGCGCGTCACAGCAAATACATTAGATAGCTCAGATGCATCAGATGGGCTTAATCGCTGTACTGGCTTATTTTCAGCTGCGGCTTTTGTATTCACAACAACTACTAACTCTTGCAAAGCTTCGGTTTTACCATAAAAGTGATCTGCTAATCTTTGTACTGCATTAACTTGCTTTTCGGTCGGCGACGTTAAAGCGTTTAACCTTTGTAATATGTCAGCGCTACAAGTTGTGCTTTCTGCATGTGCCGTTAATGTTAGAAATATTGCAAGCACTGAAATCGCAATGGCTAATGAGTTTTTCATAAGGTCTCCTATCGACGAAAGTTAGTATTGCAAGCACTTAGCCAACTTTTATGAAGATATATGGGGCATGAACAAATTGAAGGTGTAAAACTTTGATACACTCGAACTGGCTATAGACACGATTTATTTAAAAGAAAAATGAATTTGGCGACGAAGATATTCGTCTTCACTAAGGTGAGTAGACCGCTGAAACTGGCTGCAAAAGCTTTCGGTCATAGCCGTGATTGTCAGACTGGGGTTTACACCTAAATTTGCAGGTATCACGCTGCCATCGGCAATATAAAGATTTTTATACCCAAAGACTTCATGCGAATCATCAATGACACCCGTGACTGTGGTTTCGCCAAATAAACAACCTCCAAGAATGTGCGCCGTTGCGGGTATACCCAATAAAACTTCTGAAATAACATTTTGAGGTATGCCATTCATAAGTTCACTTAAATTTTGTGAAGCTGTTTGTGCGACCGGCATAAATGATTTAATAGCACCATTTTTATCATCGCAATAAAGCCCGCGCCGAAAAAATGTAAATACTGAGCGGCGATATTTGATTTTTATTTTTTCTTCAATCGACCGCATGACTAATAATATAATGGTTTGCTTAGACCAGTCTTTTGCAAAATAAACTTTCGAAAATGTAAATACATTTTTGATAACGTTAAAAAGCAATCTAGCAGGGCGACTAAACCACGTGCCATCATTAGTCAGTGGCACAGCTAAAAGGCGCATTAGGTCTGAACCTGCGGGATATCGTACGGGTTCTATCTTTGTAGCCGCATCCGTGTGAATAGCCGAGCCGATGGCAATACCTTTAGAATAATCAATATCGTCAGACACGCTTGTAGCGCCGCAAAGACTTTCACCATTCGTGCGCACTTCGCTGCCCAAACAATCAGACACTTGGTCGAGAGTTTTATATTTATATTTATTAGCAAATAAAATTTTTAAAGTTCCTAAAACCCCCGCTGATAAAATAACTTTGTCGGCAAAAAAAGTTTCTGAAGCGGCCAAAGGGTTGAGAGTGTTTTTTGTTGATACAGAATAGCCTTCGCTTAGCAGCGGCGTAATTTTTACAGCTACGGTTTCAGCTTTAATTTCACAACCCCATTTTTCTGCGAAAAAAAGATAGTTTTTATCAAGGGTATTTTTCGCGCCTACTGGGCAACCAATCATACACGCCCCGCAGCCAGTGCAAGTTTCACGCTCGGGCCCCTGCCCTGAAAAGTACGGGTCTTTAAGTTTTCTATCCTGACCAAAGTGAATACCGACTTCGGTGAGATGAAATGTTTCTGAAACATCTAGTTTTTGCCCCAGCGCTTTGATTTTTTCATCGGCCGCCGAAAAAAACTGATTCGTTGTTACGCCCAGCATTTTACGAGCCGTTTGATAATGTAATTTATAGTTTTTTAAAAATATTTCTGGCCAACGATTGTGGGTAAAAATATTTTCTTTCGGCTGCATAAGCGTATTGGCATAAACTAAACTGCCGCCGCCAACGCCAACGCCGTGAAGAATCATAATTTTATTCAAAAGTGTGATTTCTTGAATACCAAACAGGCGAAAAAGGGGTACCCACAGAAATTTTTTTAAATTCCAGTTGGTTTTTGGAAAGTCATTGGCTGTGTATTTGCGACCTTTTTCAAGAAGCAAAACTTTGTAGCCTTTTTGGCTTAACCGCATGGCGCTGACCGAGCCACCAAAGCCAGAACCAATAATAATAAAGTCATATCTTTGCATGTTTTGTAGTTTTGTCGTGATTAATAATCTACGTTTTGGTTCGAAGAATACGCCACATGATGTGGATTAGTTTTTTGATTTAAGCGCAGATTTTCAGATTCAAGAACGCGAACCAATGTCCGCAAATCAGAAATCTCTTCTTTTAACGAAACAATCTGTTCTTCTTTTTCTTGTAACACCTGAGTGTAGGCTTTTTTTAGATCCGTTAATAAACGGTTAGCTGCCGTGATGACCGATTCACCTTCAGCTCTATTTTCTTTAGCAATTTCAGCAGCAGAAGAATCACTTTTTAGGGAGGGGCGATGGGCTTCTGTGCTGAACGTTTTGTTTTCGACGGTTGTTGTTGTAGCTGTTGGGTCTGTGTCGAAAATAAAATACTTGCCGTCATCCAAGCGGTATTGAATGTCCTCTGCTTTAATCCGACGTCTTAACGTGGAAATACTCACTTTATGTTTCATTGAGTACTCAGCTAAAGGTAACCACATTCTATGTGCCTCCGGGTTGACTACTCAAGCCTAACACAGCCGAAAGGCTTGTCAAATAAGGATTCTAGACTTTTTTTAACCCAGACTTTTGACGTGGATATCCAAAGAACTGCGTCATTTGTTAAGCACAATGCGTGGATAGTCACGACTTAGGTGGGGTTTAGCTGCCTTTACACTCGACCTTGATCGTGATTAACTAGCCTTATGTCTGTGAATATTCACGATAAGAAAAAAATAGCCCTAGTTCTTAGTGGCGGCGGAATCAAAGCTGCGGCTTTTCATATTGGTGTGTGCTTAGCGCTTAAAGAAAAAGGATTTATCTTTGAGGGTGGCACCAAAGAGTCTGTGCAACTTCGAAATACCAAGGGGCCAAAGATTCAAACCTATGTTGGATCTAGCGCTGGAGCTTTCGTTAGCTCGGTTTTAGCTTCTGGTCGGTCGATCGAATCACTGATCACCGCCTTTCAAGTCGGGGCCGGCGATTCCCCGTTTTATACTTTGCCTGAAGATGAAAATTTAAAACCTATCGGCTATCGCCATATGTTTAATATCAACAGCGCCCGTATTCTTAGTTTTTTACCTGAAACTTTATTTAAAAAATCGATCTTAACTGGTGGTCTAGAGGTCTTTTTAAAAGAAGGCTTTAAATTAAATGGTTTATTTAACACCAACGGCATTGAACGCTATTTACGTAAGTATGTTTTAGACGAAAACGAATTTTCGCGTTTGGGTGTAGAGCTTTACATTATTGCGACTCAGTTAAACCACTCGCGTAAAGTGGTTTTTGGTAACTATCTAGAAAACAGCAAAGACGCAGACTCTTTATATATCGGATCATCTAAGGTCTCAGAAGCCGTTGCCGCATCTACTGCCCTGCCGCCAGTATTTGCCCCGTACCCTATAACATTGCCTGATTATAAAAAAGAAATTTATCTTTATGATGGTGAGATTCGCGACACCTTAAGTACACATGTGGCCGCAGATCATGGCGCCGATCTAATTATTGCTTCGTATTCAATGCAACCTTATCACTATTCTGAAGAAATGGGCTCACTGCATAAGTACGGGATCCCGGCGATTGTGAACCAAGCATTATATCAAGTGCTTGAACAAAAAGTAGCCCGTGGCATTCAGTATCAAAATCAAAAAAAGAACCTTTACGGTGAATTGAAAAAAATCTGTGCTAGCGAAGGTTTGACTGCTGACACCACCAAAAAGATTTTAAAAGCTGTCGAAAAGACGACCAGCTTTAAGCCTGAGGTCGACTATGTTTATATCAAGCCACGCCCTCAAGATTATGAAATGTTTTTTGCCGATCATTTCTCGCTAAACCCTGTTATCTTAGAGAAAATCCTATGGATAGGCTTTAAATCTGGGTTAAGCACTTTACGTCATCTGTAAATAATCTGAACGGTCAAACCTCTCACAACGCAGCTCTGCTTGGAGCCGAAATCGCAATATAAACTATCGAAGAACTTGGGAGTTTATATGAAAAATTTCACTCTATTTATTGTCTCACTTTGGATCGCTTCAGTTGCTGCGGCAGACTGCGATAGTTTTCTTCGATTGCCCCAAGAAAATGCGCGCAAAGCCAGTCTTTATATGCGCGATTGCGAGATACAAGATCGTTATCAAAAATTACAAACCTATTTTACTTCTGAAGGCATCAATGTCGCAGAGCTTGCTGAATATCGTTTATTACGCTTTGTTGATCGCAATAGTTATGAAAAAGCTCAACAATTAGAAATGTCGCCTTCGCAGATTTATAAACCGGCACCGACAACTTGGAATGTTTGGGATTCTGGAATTAGATCTCTGTTTGGCGATGATCAGATTGCGCAAATACTATTTAAATCGAATGGTTTTAATTCTAAAGCACCAGCTTTTGAATATTTAAACTTTGCGATGATCAATGGCGCGCTTTTAAAAAATAACAGTGGCGATATTAGCCGCGACCATTTAACCAAATTAAACCGTCGCATGTCAAAGCCAGGAACTTATCGCAAAGACGGAGACCCTCAGGTTGGTTGGACTACTTATAGTCCTGATTCCCAGGATAAAGTGAGTTCTGCGCAAAACTCTATGCTTAAAGCTCAGCAAGATTGGGAAGTCGAATACGGAATGAGCTTTAATGAAGTGATTAAAAAATATAATGGTTTGTTACCAAACGCAGCCACATTTTCTGTACCTATGACAGTTTCTTCGCTTGATGGTGGTAAATCATTTGAAGTGGCTTACGCTCCTGGCAAAATGGTTTCAGCACAAATATCTTGGCTAAATACTTTTGTTAAAGCTTCAATCGAACGCTACCGCGCTAATAAACCAATTATGCCGCCTATCGAATTTTCGGCGCTTGTGCAAAAATGGCTAGTTACAATTCATCCTTTTGCAGATGGCAACGGTAGAACTTCGCGCGCCGTACAAGATTTTATTTTAGCCACATTTAAAATGCCTTATGCGCCCGGTGGAGATTTGCAAAACGATACTCTCGAAGAATTTGATAAATATGTAGATCTAACTTATGACCGCATGGAGGCCATGGTTGTAAAGCTTGAGGCCTGTGCACAAGAGTATCGCCAAAAACAAAAACCGTCCTACGGATGTAGAACGGTTAAAAGTATGGAAACTGGTAATTAAAAAATTAACCTAAGCTTTTTTCAACAAGGTCAAATAAAGGACCCGAGAACAAGCCGATCACAATAATTAAAAATGCACACATGTACACAACCACTGTTGTTGCATGTAATGAATGATCTGCAACATCAGCGTCGCCTTCTTTCATGTACATCACAACGATTGGGCGCAAATAATAATAAACACTGATAACAGAGTTAATCACACCCCATAAAGCCAACCAAACTAAACCCTCGTTGACGGCAGCACTAAATAAGTAAAACTTACCGAAAAATCCCAACGTTGGCGGAAGGCCTGCCATCGACAACATAAAAATCGTTAAGCACATTGCTAAAGCTGGTTGGTTTTTTGCAAAACCAGCTAGATCATCAGTATTAATCACAGAGTTTTCTGAACGCTCGATAAGACTTACGATCGCAAAGGCTCCCATAGTCATTACGCTATAAGCGAATAAATAAAACATTACGCTAGAGGCGCTGTAAGCCGAATTCTGACTAATACCTGCCGTAATTAAACCCACTAAAATATAACCAGAATGAGCTACTGATGAATACGCTAGGGTACGTTTTAGGTTGTTTTGCATAATCGCAGCAACGTTACCCAACGTCATCGTAATAACCGCAAGCCATTGCATAACATCAAATAGATTTTGTGAACCCACTAAAGTTTGAGTTGCAATCACACGTAAGAACGCCGCAAAAGAAACTGCTTTTACCGCTGTCGCCATAAAAGAAGTTATCGGCGTAGGCGCGCCTTGATAAACATCTGGTGCCCAAGCGTGAAAAGGAGCAATCGAAACCTTAAAACAAAACCCTAAGATGACAAACACGATGCCAAATAAGAATAATTTATTTGTTTTAACTAACGTCGCAGCACTTTGCATGAAATCAGTAATGTTCACTGATCCCGAACTTCCGTATACAAAAGACACGCCATACAAGAAAATCGCTGAAGCAAAAGAACCCAATACGAAGTATTTAATTGCGGCTTCTTTAGAGATTTTTTGTTCATTAGACATCGCAATCATTAAATAAAGCGATAACGACATTAACTCTAAGCCGATAAACACCGTAATCAAATTAACCGCGGCAACCAGAATAATCATGCCAAGCACAGAATTTAAAGCTAAGAAAATTAATTCAGAAAATTGTTTGCCGCGCGTGGATGGATTTTCATACATCATAATTAGCGCGCCGGCTGAAGCCACGATCGCAAGGAGTGCTGACCACTGAGTTAAACCATCAAATAATAATTGATTATTAAATGCTGTTTTATCAGAACCACCAAACACGAATAGTAACCCAGCAGTTAGGCCTAGGCCGATTAAAGCAATAACAATTGTTGCTGCTGGGTTTTGTTCTTCATTGCCACGCAAAACTTTAATTGTTAGCGGAATTAAACTAAATAAAAACAAAACAATCAACGGAGAGGCTAATAAAACGTCTGTAAGACCAACTGTAATATTCATAACTATTTCACCTCAAGAGTGTAGTTGTGTTTGTTAGAGATTAAATGATCAACGCTCTTTTTTGAATAATCCATGAAGTGATTCGGAAAAATACCCATCCAAAAAATTAAGATAATTAGCGGAGTCATCACAGCCCACTCGCGTACACTTAAATCATGTAAAGCATGGCTTTTGTCTTCTTCCGCGTGGGTTACGATTTCACCTTTTGGTCCAAAGAACACACGTTTAACCATCCATAACATGTAAGCTGCGCCCAAGATCACACCTGTTACAGAAATTCCTGCTGCAATTGGTGAGTATTGAAACGTGCCCATTAAGATCAAAAATTCACCGACAAAGCCATTTGTTAATGGCACCGCGATTGAAGACATTGTTACGATCACAAACATAATTGTAAAAACCGGAAGCGCACTTGCTAAACCGCCGTATTTAGAAATCATGCGTGAATGTGTGCGTTCGTAAATCATGCCGATTAACAAAAATAGCGCGCCAGTTGAAATACCGTGATTTAACATTTGGTATAAAGCCCCGTTCACACCGTATTGATTCATCACAAAAATTCCAAGGATGACATAGCCCATGTGTGAAACTGAAGAGTACGCCACAAGTTTTTTTACATCTGGTTGTACCATCGCGACTAAGGCTCCGTACACGATGCCAATCACCCCAAGCGATGCGAAAAACCAGGCATAGTATTCTGCAGCTTCTGAAAAAAGCGGAATCACCCAACGTAAATAACAGAACGTTCCCATTTTTAACATCACGCCCGCTAGAACTACTGAACCAGGAGTTGGCGCCTCAACGTGGGCATCAGGTAACCAAGTATGTAATGGAAAAAGTGGAACTTTAATCGCAAACGCCAGCGCGAAAGCAAAGAACAATAACGTTTGTGCGGTAAAGAAATCTCCCGCAACAAACGGAATTTGTAATTTATAGAAATCTAGTAAACTCGCACTGACGGCCCCGCCGGTGACTTCTGGAGTTAAGCGCATTAAAAAGATAATCGCTAATAACATCAGAACAGATCCGGCCATCGTGTAGATGAAAAACTTAATCGTTGCATAAATTCTGCGAGCGCCGCCCCAGATACCTACTATAAAGTACATCGGAACAAGTGATAATTCCCAGAATACGTAGAATAGAACCGCATCCATCGCTAAGAAAGATCCCATCATCGCTGTTTGTAAAACAAAAAGTGCGACATGAAAGCCCTTTACGCGTTCAGAAATTGAGTTCCAAGATCCCAAAATAATTACCGGAATTAAGAACGTTGTTAGCATAATTAACATCAAGCTAATGCCGTCAACACCGATAAAGTATGAAATCCCGAAACGCGGAACCCAAGAATACTGCTCAGCCATTTGTAAAGCCGCCGATGCTTGATCAAAATTATTAAGCACCGCAAGCGACGCTAAAAATTCGATTAGCGATAAGCCTAGGGCCAAATGACGGAGCGTGCTTTTTTGAGGCCAGAAGGCCAAAAGCACCGCAAAAACTAGGGGTAAAAATAAAACGACTGATAACAACATTTACTACCTCATCAACACGAATGTTAGAACGACAACAACACCTAATCCGATGTACATCGCGTATTGTTGCATGTTTCCCGTTTGAAAAGAGCGAGCTAACGAGCCGACCCCTTTTGTCATATCACCAATCACATGCGTTGTTTTATCGATGAAGTTCACATCGATATACATCCATAGGTTCTGACTTTGTTTAATTAGTGGATTTATGATGGCTGCAAAGTACGCTTCATCAACGAAGTACTTGTTATTCACAAAGTTATACACAGGACCAAAAGCTTTTGCGATTTGTTCGTTGGTGCCTTTGTTGTTTGTGTAAATACGGTACGCCGTAAATGCAGAGATTAAAGCTAAGCTAACTGACGCTGCCATTAAACTCCACTCTTCAGCAACCGTGTGCGCACTTGCTGTTTCGGGAAGTTTACGAATCAACGGATCTAACCAGTCAGCCCAGTAATTTGGAATGTGGCCCAAGTATTCTGAAATCACATGTGGTACGCCGATAAACCCACCAACTACTGATAAAATAGCTAGTACGATTAATGGAACTGTCATGATCGCAGGGCTTTCGTGAGGGTGAACCGATTTAGGAACTCTTGACCCCCCCCAGAAAGTTAACGCCATTAAACGTGTCATATAAAACGCGGTTAATGTGGCACCAAGTGCACCCGCGATCCACAAGAACACACTTCCGCGCGGAGACGCGTAAGCTTGCCATAAGATTTCATCTTTAGAAAAGAAACCTGAAAACAATGGAAACCCAATAATTGCAAGCCAGCCCATTAAGAAGGTGACGTGCGTGATCGGTAAGTATTTTTTCAATCCACCCATTTTACGAATATCTTGTTCTTCGTGCATGGCATGGATCACTGATCCAGAACCTAAGAACATTAACGCTTTGAAAAACGCGTGCGTCATTAAGTGCAACATGCCCGCGCCGAACGCGCCAACACCGACAGCCAAGAACATGTAACCAAGCTGTGAAACTGTTGAGTACGCTAATACTTTTTTAATATCAAATTGAGTTAAACCAATTATCGCCGCCATCACCGCAGTCACTGCGCCAACGATGGCAATAACCATCATGGTGTTTGGAGCTGCTACGAACATTGGGTTTAAACGTACGATCATGTAAACGCCCGCTGTAACCATCGTCGCCGCATGGATTAATGCCGATACTGGAGTCGGACCCGCCATCGCATCAGGTAGCCACACATAAAGCGGAACCTGAGCAGATTTTCCAGTAGCTCCGATAAATAGCATTAATGTTCCAAGAGTTGCGGCGCCTAACCAACTGGCTTCAACAGCCGTTGGTGCCAACTGATTCAGTTCGTACATATTTAATGTGCCAAACGAAAAGAACAAAACAAACATGCCAATAATAAAAGCCGCATCACCAATACGATTGGTGATGAATGCTTTCATACCCGCTGCAGCCTTGGCAGAATCAGAGAACCAAAAACCAATCAACAAATAAGAACAAAGTCCAACGCCTTCCCAGCCTACGAACATTGTTAATAATGAATCGCCTAAAACCAGGATTAACATGTTGAAAATAAAAAGATTTAAATACGCGAAGTATTTAGTAACACCTTTATCGTGGTGCATGTAGCCGATAGAGAATAGGTGAATCAACGAGCCCACGCCTGTGATGATTAAAATCATGATCGAGCTAATTTGATCTACGACGAATCCTGCGTTGACTTTAAATCCGCCAACCGACATCCATTCAAAATAGTTTGCAGCTATACGCCTAGCATCTACTGGGGCGTTGATTAAATCTATCATCAACAACACAGAACAGATAAACGAAACAACAACTGCGCCCGTAGCGATTGAACCCGCCAAGACGTAGTTTTGTGAACGAAAGCGCACGCCGTTTAAAAAAAATCCGACAAAAGGGCTTAATAATAATATTGCAATCAATGCTTCATGACTCATCTTGAATTACCCCTTCAAATGTTCGAAGAATCTAATGTTAACTTCTTTAAAGCGTTTAAAAATTGAAACCGCTAATGCCAGGCCGACGGCGGCCTCAGCGGCTGCGATAGTCATAACAAAGAAAACCATGATTTGGCCTTCGATGTTGTTATTGTATTTAGAAAACGCGACGAAACTGATATTGACGGCGTTTAACATAAGCTCGATCGACATTAATAAAACAATTAGATTACGGCGAAGCAATACACCCGCCATACCCATTGAAAATAAAACCGCGGATAACACTAAGTAGTGTTCAAGACCGATTGTTGTGAAGATATTAGTCTCTGGCATGTGTGCCCCCTCTGCTGCGTGATAGCGCTACGGTTCCAACTGCAATTACTAAAAGTAAAACGCCTAAAGCCTCAAAGCCGAAAACGTTTTGTAAAAATAAATTTTGCGCGAGCGACATCGTGTTGTCGTAAGTTTTACCCGTAGTTGATGGCCCTTGTTTTGCCAGCTCAATCGCTTTTGTGCTTAACGTGATCGCGCCGACAATTAAGCCTGCTAAAATTCCCACTGAAGCAATTTTAACTGCACCAGTAATTTTACCACGCGTGAACGCTTGAATTTCGTGTTTTAAATCGAAAAGCATTAATACCATAACGAATAAAACCATCACCGCGCCGGCATAAACGATCAATTGCACACCCGCTAAGAAGTAGGCGCCCAAGGTGACGAACAAGGCTGATACGCCCACCATTGTCATCGCCAGCGAAAGCGCTGAATAAATGGGATTCGACATCAGAACGACAGATAGCCCCGCACCAACAGTTACTAAAGCTAAAAACCAAAACAAAATTGCATCAGTCATAAATTCCTACTTTCTTAGAGCGCAAACTGCGCCGCTGCGAAAATTACTATTGAAGTTAAGATCGTGTTTGCCAAAGCCCACGGAAGCATGGTTTTCCAACCAAGATCCATTAATTGGTCATATCTAAAACGTGGAAGAGTCCAACGAACATGGATAAAAATCCAAAGTAGAATTAAAAACTTCACGTTGTAACACAAGAAGTGAACCACGGTGTTTAAGATATTTGCTATGGCGGCTGAACCGGTAAGTTCAGTTAACCAGGCGTGCACACCTTGCACTGTTGTCCACGGAATGTTGTAACCACCCAAAAAGAAAGTCGCAAACAAACCAGAGGCAATCATCATGTGACCGTACTCACCGATGAAGAACATTAACATTTTAAAGCCGCCGTACTCCGTATGAAAACCAGCAACTAACTCTGCTTCGCCTTCGGCTAAGTCGAAAGGCAAACGATTTGATTCTGCAAACGCCGCAGCAAAGAAAATTAAAGCGCCCAGTGGTTGATAGAAAATCCCCCAGTTAGGCAAAAAGTGCGCCGTTAGCGTGCTGCCAAAACCTGTAAATGTTAAAGCGCCTTGTTGGGCCGCAATCATTTCAGATAAATTGAACGTTCCATAAGTCATAATTACGCCAACAATTGAAAGACCAAGTGCTAATTCGTAAGAAATAATTTGAGCTGATGCACGCATCGCTCCCATTAAAGCAAACTTACTTCCTGATCCCCAGCCCGCCATTAAAATAGTGTACGCAGCAAGTGACGAAACACCTAAAATGAAAACGATACCTACGTTAACTTCAAAACCTTGAATTAAAAATTTTGAATCGCCGATAAGTAACGGCGTCGACATCGGAATTGCCATATAAGCAATTGAGGCCGGAATTAAAGCAAAGATCGGAGCCGCGTAGAATAAATATTTATTCCCTTTGTCTGGCACGAAATCTTCTTTGGTTAAGAATTTCACCGCGTCAGCTAAAAGCTGTAATAGACCCAAAGGCCCGATACGATTTGGACCAAAACGATTTTGAATGAATGCCGATCCGCGGCGCTCAACCCAAACAAGAATTGGAACAAGCTGAACCATCATCAAGAAAACTAAAACAGTTTTAACGACATTGATTGTAATTTCAAAAGGAGTACTTCCCATGTCCATCATAAATTAGTTTCCCTTAGTCCCACTCAAGAGCTTTAGATTTGATTTCCCACCATAGACCGAAAATGAAAATCGCTAAGAAGATCGCCATAGATCCAAAAACGAACGGGCCTGCGCCAGTGGCTATAAATTCTCTGAAGCCAACCGCCCATGGGTACATAAAAATAATTTCGATATCGAATAGAATGAACAAGATTGCTGTTAAGTAGAATTTAACAGAAATTTTAGTATCCTTTTTTTCTTGTTCAGGAATACCACATTCATAGATTTCCATTTTAGCTGCGCTAGTGCGTACTGCCCGGCCACCTGTCCAGCGAGCAAGGTAAATTAAAATTACCCCGAACACGGCGATAAAAAGCGTGATAAAAATGATCCCACCTAAAGGCATCTTGCCTCCTTCTGACGAAGTCAGATATTTGATAGTTTAATGAATAGTTTTAACTACTTAGTTATACAAAGCGTTCAATCAAAAACCAAATGAAAAAGCTGAGGTCTGTTACGCCTAATTATTGTTTGGCGAAAGAATTTTGGTGGGTGACGAAAGAATAATTTTTTGGCAACATCCAGAGCGCTTTTAAAAAATAAAATTATGATGCGTTTTTTAGGAAATTTAACGAAGTGAATAGTCCGTATCAGCTGCATTTAGAAGAAATTATTCTTCGAGCGGCCAATAAAAAGAAAGAGTTATTTAACGTTGTCGGCTCACAGTCGTCGACAGCTATTTCGTTTTTATTGTCACAACATTTTTCTATACATTTCAATGGCTTGCCGACGCTTGTCGTAGTTTCAAGTTTGGATGATGCCGAGCTTTTTGCCAAACAAATAAGCTTTTTTTCTAATGAATATCACTGTCATATCTTAAAACATTTTGATGTTCAGCCCTATTCGGGGCTTTACCCATCGCCTTCAGCTTCTTGGGATCGCTCTAAATTTTTGTATTGGGCAAACCAGCCAAACGCTGAAAAAAGCAACATTTTTATCGCCCCCATTTCGGCGCTTCAGCAAAAGTCAGCCCCTTTTAAAAACTTTCACAAACGCTGTCGTGCTATTAAATCCGGCGACGAGCTGCCAACAAACCTGGCCGAGTATTTTCATGATTTAGGTTATCAACCAGCCCCGGTGGTTGAAGATCGCGGCCAATACAGTATCCGCGGTGGTATCGTAGATATTTTTTCGGTGGCCGAAGAAAAGCCTATTCGTTTAGAGTTGTTTGGCGATCAAGTTGAAACCCTTCGTTATTTTTCTCACATCTCGCAACTAAGTGAAGACACTACCAGGGTGTTAAATTTGGCCCCCGTGTTTGAATATGAATTAGACGACGACAATTTAGAGTCTGTTGTTAAAAAGTTTCGCAAACAATTAGAGGGCCGGCCGGTTGCGCATGCCGAAAGAGATGAGCTTTTGCGAGAACTTACGCAAAAAACTTTATTTCCTGGCGCTGAATACCTCTTGCCTTACAGCTACGATTCATTAGTTTCACCACTTGAACATTTTTCTTCAGGTTTAAATGTGATCATGGTCGACCCTGTCGAGGTTGCCAGACGCGCTGATGAGTATTACCAAGAAGTTGTTGCCGATTATCGTGCCGCCGAAACAACTCTATTTAAACCAGAAGTTGAAGAGCTTTATTTTTCTTTTGATAAAGTCATTTATCCAGAAGGTTCGCAAACAATTCAGTTTTCTAATTTAGCTTTTTTAACTGAAGAATCTTTTACAGAAGAGCGTATCGAATATCGCTCAAGTCCGTTAACTGAGTTTACGCAATTAGCCCACAATAAAACTCCTGGATCTACAGAGTGGATTTCTGTGGCTGCGCCTAAATTACAATTATGGCGCAAAGATAAATTTAAAATATTTATTTCTTATAAAAACCAAACTCAGCTCGATCGTTTAAAAAATTTATTGGATCGTTTAGAGGTTAGCTTTGAAGTCGCCCCTAGTTCGGGACGAGCCAGCTATGATTGGGACAAATGGTTAGGTTTTTTAGATCAACCGAATCAGCCCGCCGTATTAATTCCGCGTGATTTAGGTGAAACCGTCTTGTTACACGAAGAACAAATTATTTTCTTACGTGCTGATGATTTTTTTGGTCGCAAGCAACGAGCCGCCACGCAAAGTTCTTATGAAGAGTTTTCTAAGAATGCCAAAAGATTAAGTTTCGGAGATTTAAAACCCAGTGATTTAGTTGTGCATGTAAAGCATGGTGTCGGCATTTACGAAGGTTTAAAGCTTATGAATGTCGGCGGCATCGAATCTGAATTTATTCAGGTCGCCTACAAAGATAAAGATAAATTATATTTACCCGTATACCGAGTTGGTCAGTTACAAAAATTTTCAGGAGCCTCACAAACCACCATCTTAGATAAACTTGGCGGCACGGGTTGGGAAAAAACCACCAGCAAAGTTAAAAAACATTTGCGCGATATCGCTGCAGAACTTTTACAGCTCTATGCAAAACGCGCCGAAATTACTCGTTTTCCATTGGTGTTAGACGAGGTCGAGTATGGTAAGTTCGAAAGGGCTTTTCCATACGACGAAACAATTGATCAACTGCGCGCTATCCATGAAATTCAAAAAGATTTTCACGGTGATCACCCTATGGATCGTTTGGTGTGCGGTGATGTGGGTTTTGGTAAAACTGAAGTGTCTATGAGGGCCGCATTCCAAGCCGTGGCCAACAAAAAACAAGTTGCTGTGCTTGCGCCGACGACTGTTTTAACATTTCAACATTTAGAAACCTTCAAAAAGCGTTTTGCTGGGTTTAACTACGAAATTAGATCACTTAATAGATTTGTTTCAACAGCCGACCAGAAAAAAACTTTAGCCGAGCTTAAAGATGGAAAAGTAGACATTCTTATAGGAACTCACCGTCTATTTAGTAAAGATGTCGTATATAAAGACTTAGGGTTGTTAATTATCGATGAAGAACAAAAGTTTGGCGTTCTCCATAAAGAAAAAATTAAAAAATTTAAAACTAATGTTGATACTCTAACTTTATCCGCAACTCCAATTCCTAGAACTTTAAATATGAGCTTTACTGGCGTGCGTGATTTATCAATTATTAATACTCCCCCTGTTGATCGCCTGCCGACAAGAACCTTTGTTTCTAAATTTGATACTGAGCTAATCCGCAAAGGCATCACCGCAGAAATTGCTCGTGGTGGCCAAGTTTATTTTATTCACAACCGCGTACAATCCATTTACGGCATCGCTGATGAATTGCGCCAAATTCTTCCAAATGCGCGAATGAAAGTGGCTCACGGCCAAATGGCCGAAGAAGATCTAGAAGCTGCCATGCTTGCATTTTTTAATCACGAAATCGATGTTCTGATTTGCACTTCAATTGTTGAATCAGGGATGGATGTGCCACGGGCGAACACCATGTTTATTGATCAAGCGCATATGTTTGGCCTATCGCAGCTCTATCAATTGCGTGGACGCGTTGGTCGCAGCAAGGCGCGCGCATATTGTTATTTATTAATGCCGAAAGACAAGCGCATAGAAAAAGTTGCGCAAGAGCGACTTAAAATTATCCAAGACAATTCTGCATTAGGCTCTGGAATCAAAATCGCACAATACGATTTAGAGTTGCGCGGCGCTGGTAATATTTTAGGTGATGATCAATCGGGGCATGTGAATTCGGTTGGTTATGAGATGTATATGGATTTATTAAACGAGGCACTTGCTGAGGCTAAAGGTGAAAACACACCTGATCAAGAGCTTGATCCAGAAATTAATTTACGTATTCCTGCGCTTATTCCAGATGTTTACATTAAAGATATTCGCATTAGATTGAGTTATTATAAGGCGTTAGCTGATATTAAGTCACAAGAAGACTTAGATCAAATCGAAGCTGAGTTAAAAGATCAGTTCGGTGAATTACCAGATCCAGTAGTGAACCTAATGGGCTTAATGCTTATTCGACGCCAATGTAAAAACCTAGGTGTGCGTGATATCAGTGCGGGATTAAAAACCGTGTCGTTAGTGTTCACAGAGCAGACTAAATTAAAACCGCAAACCGCTATTCAGCTAGCGATGCGCGAAAATAAAAAATACTCAATTACACCAGATCAAAGATTAAATGTGCGTATGAATGCAATCACCTGGTCTGCGGTTTATGAAGAACTTCAGTATTTATTAAGCTTGGTTTAATTACTGCTCTGGATACACAATTTGTATATCTGCCATACGATCTGTTTTGCTTTTTTTAACACGCGCCTTGCGGCCAGCTTTAACGACGATAGGTTTTTCTTCTGCTGAATCATCACTTGAAGCTAGCTTTAATTTTTTGCTCGTTACTTTTTTAGCATTGCTTTTTTTCATTCTCACTATGCGAATTTGCACCGCGCCTTTTTGCACAGATACATTTTCATCTATTTCAACAGTTTCGCCGTTAAGCTCTGCAATTGCTTGATTTAAATCCACTGAATATTTGGTGCCAATCGGCGTAATTTCAATTGCTTTGGTAGCAACTTCAAACACGCCTTGCTGGATGGGTTTACAGTCTTTTTCACGCGCTTGATGTTCAGAAGAAAAAACCGCGCGACCACGTTGAAGTTCAAAACTTAAATGACAAATTTTTTGTTCTGCGGATTTGTTATATTGTAAAACCTTAATCGTCGTCATTGGCAAAAGTTCAATGCTTTGGCCTGTGGCTGGAATATTAACTTTAGCTTTGCTGGCATTGGTTGTGATCGTCATGCCTCGAGCCAAAACCAAATTCGCATCGATTTTTACATCTTCACCTTTGTCATTTTTAACAATTAAGGTTGATCCGCCATTGATTAAAGTTTTTGGTAAATGCGCGGACGCTGGTGCTTCGGCTTGAGCAGCCACCTGCAAAAGATTTTGCATAGATGTGGCGCCCTGTAAACCACAGGCCATCGCCTCAAAAGATATGGTTAATAAATAAATAGACACTAACAATGTTCGCATTTAAAAAACCCTTATTAGAACTCGAGCTTGAGTCCCATGCCAAGGCCAGAGCTAGAAAGATTGGCCTCGCCATCATCAGAACCTAAGGCACCAACAAGAGGATCCGGCTCTGCATAGGCTGAGTAACCAGAATAAAAAATATCTAAATACGTGTTTTCTAGGCCAGAAGTGCGTAAACCTTCTCGCGTCGTACTTGGGTCAATCCAGTTTTCAATCCAATTTAACTGCAGTAGCACGCCTAATTTATAGTGTGCATTTGGTTTTGCAATTAATGTTTCAATAACATTATCACTGCCAGTAAAACTATTTTCTTCCCACTCCAGCTGGTGGATTCCGCCTTGCACATACGGAACAATCCAGGGTTCAGAAGTTAAATTATCTAAAGCAAAATTCAAATCAAGCTTAGTGATCTTAACGCTAGCACCATCTAAGTTTTGTGTTTCGTTGGCAAAATTGCCTGCGCCATAACCGAAGAGCGCCGAAAATGACCCTAAAGAAAAATTATATTTTACACCGATTTCAGCACCGATAACCGGAATAGATTCGCCTTCAGAAATTTCTTCGTAGGATTTATTTTGAATAACTGAAATATGCTCTTCAGGAAAGTAGCGCTCATAATTAATCGAAAAAATGGCGCCGAAATCTTTGCGGCGTTCTTTATATGAGGTTGTTAGATCTTGTGTGCTTTCAACGGTAATCTCATCTCCGCGCAATGGATCAGAATAATCTTGGGCCAAAGAAAAGGCGCCAAAAATTGTAACTCCGAAAAATAGAAAAACTCTTAGTAGATTACTCATATCCTCTTCATTTTAGCTCTATTTGCTTCTGACTGTGCACAGTTTTATGAATTAAGCTTTATTTGCGATTAAATAGCGACCAAGGTTTTAAGACCTACGTCTGTCAAAGTTATTTACATTCAAAAAAAATCACGGCATAGAATTGATTCAACTATCTAATGCCAATGCTCAGCTTCTATAAGTCTGTCTTCAAATAAAAAAAGACCAAGGATTTTGCCCTTGGTCTTTCAATTAGACTTTTTAATTTCTTCTTAGTGGTGTCTGATGTTTTCGTTAACTAGATCAATACCCACTTGAGCTTTTTTAGCATCGTTTAAAGTCTCTTCAAACTGAGCGTCAGTTAAAGTTTCTGTAGCTAATTTTGTATTCGCAGCAGTCGCTTTAGCTTTGGCCGCCTCTTCAGAGATCTCTTCTTTTAATTGAATTGATTCTGTAAGGATGTTTACGCCCTCAGGATTTACTTCGCAGTAACCAGAGCTGATCACGGCTTTAAATACCGCGCCAGTTTCTTTAACTTTGAATTTTAAAATTCCCGTGCCAAGGTTAGCAATCATCGGAACGTGGCCAGGTAAAATATCAACTTCACCTGAAATAGTTGGGATAACGGCTTCGGTGATCTCTTGATCAACAACAACCTTTTTTTCTGGAGTTAGTAAATTTAATTTAAACACGAGTTACCTCTTACGAGTTAACTGCAGGAATTAACCTGCAGCGATTTTCTTACCTTTTTCGATAGCTTCTTCGATAGTTCCAACCATGTAGAACGCTTGTTCAGGCATAGCATCATGTTTACCATCTAAGATTTCACGGAAACCTTTAACAGTATCTTTAATGTCTACGTACTTACCAGGTAAGTTCGTGAACTGCTCAGCAACGAAGAACGGTTGCGCTAAGAAACGTTGAATACGACGAGCACGTAATACAACTAACTTATCTTCTTCAGATAATTCATCCATACCTAAGATGGCGATGATATCTTGCAATTCTTTGTAGCGTTGTAATAACGACTGAACATCACGTGCTGTTTTGTAATGAGCTTCGCCCACAACCATTGGATCTAAGATACGAGAAGTTGATGTTAACGGATGAACCGCTGGGAAGATTGCCATAGCAGCGATATCACGGTCTAAGTTCGTCGTAGCATCTAAGTGAGTAAATGTAGTTGCAGGAGCTGGATCAGTATAATCATCCGCTGGTACGTAAACCGCTTGAACTGAAGTAATAGATCCATTTTTAGTAGAAGTAATACGTTCCTGCATTACACCCATCTCAGTTGCTAATGTAGGTTGGTAACCCACGGCAGAAGGGATACGACCTAATAATGCAGATACTTCTGCACCGGCTTGAGTAAAGCGGAAGATATTATCAACGAAGAAAAGAACGTCTTGTTTTTCAACGTCACGGAAGTATTCAGCGATAGTTAAACCAGTTAAGGCAACGCGTGCGCGAGCTCCTGGTGGTTCATTCATTTGACCGAAGACAAGCGCAGTTTTTGCCAAAACGCCTGATTCTTTCATTTCCATCCAAAGATCGTTTCCTTCACGAGTGCGCTCGCCTACGCCAGCGAAAACAGAGAAGCCACCATGCTCAGTTGCAATATTGCGAATTAACTCTTGAATAAGAACTGTTTTACCAACGCCCGCGCCGCCGAATAAACCAATTTTTCCACCTTTTACGTAGGGAGCTAAAAGATCTACGACTTTGATACCAGTCATTAGCATTTCTGCTGATGTTGCTTGGTCTTCAAATTTAGGTGCCGCTCTGTGGATTGGCCATTGTTCTTTAGTGTTAACTGGGCCTTGTTCATCGATCGGTTCACCAACTACGTTGATGATGCGACCTAAAACTTCGCGGCCTACTGGAGCTGTGATCATGTTGCCAGTGTACTGAACTTCAGTTCCACGAACTAAACCTTCAGTAGAATCCATTGAAATCGTACGAACAGTGTTGTCACCTAAGTGCTGTGCTGTTTCTAATACTAAGTTGAATGGCTTATCAGAGATGAATTTGTTTGTTACTTTTAATGCACCATTGATTGGTGGTAATTCTGCGCCGTCGAACTCAACGTCAACAACCGCGCCTGTTACTTGTTTGATTTTACCTTTAATCATATATATTTCCTCGTTAATCTTTAAATTATTACTTTAATTATTTAAGTGCTTCCGCGCCCGATACGATCTCTGTTAACTCTGTCGTGATTTTTTCTTGACGTGCTTTGTTGTAAGTCAGAGTTAATTTACTGATCATTTCTTTCGCGTTGTTCGTTGCATTTTCCATCGCTGACATACGAGCACCGTGCTCAGACGCCACCGATTCAGACATTGCTTTGTAAACCGATAAGTTAAAATGCTTTTTCAAAAGCTCTTCAACGATCGCTTCTGGAGACGGATCAAAAATAATGTCTTTAGAAAATTGGCTTCCCTCTGCATCAAACGAAGTATTTTCAACCTGGATTGGAAGAAGTGTTTCGCAAATCACAACTTGAGAGATTGCTGACTGAAATTCATTATAAACTAAACGAATTTCATCGTAGCTGCCATCAAGATAGTGATTAATTAATTTTTCAGCGACGCCCTTTGCTAAGCCGTAAGAGATTTCTTTATCTAACTTAAAATAAGTTTCGATAGATTTAATTCCACGTTTTGCAAAATAGTCATCACCGCGTTTACCGATAAAGAAAAAATCTAATTTTTCTAACTTAGGAGCATTTTCTAAACGATATTTATCAGCGAACTTAATAATATTTGTATTAAAGCCACCACAAAGACCACGATCCGAAGTTAAAACAACAAGTAAGACTTTTTTTACAGAGTCTTTTGCTGTCATCAACGGATGAGTCACTTTTTGAGTTGCCGTAATATTTGCGATAACTTTTTTCAAAGTCACCGCATACGGTCTCATATTTGTGATGTTGTGTTGCGCTCTACGTAGTTTCGCCGCAGATACCAGCTTCAACGCTTTCGTGATTTGCTGAGTATTCTTTGTCGAATCGATACGCATGCGTATGTCTTTTAAACTTGCCATTAATTATCCTTAACTATTTGCACAGTTATTGGCCAGCTTTGCTGGACTGGAAAATTGCTTTGAATTCGTTAAGCGCATTAACCATCTCTTTTTTATTATCATCAGAGATAGCTTTTTTAGCTAAGATGTCTGTTAAAACACCAGAGTATTTTTGCTTCATGAATTCGATCATTTCTTTTTCATAACGTTTAACATCAGTTTCAGGGATTGTATCAACGTAACCGTTTGAGGCTGCAAAAATCATTGCAGTTTGTTCTTCAACTTTTACTGGTTGATATTGGCCTTGTTTTAAAACTTCAACTAAACGACGACCACGAGCTAATTGGTTTTGCGAGGCTTTATCTAAGTCAGATGCGAAAGCTGCGAAAGCCTCTAACGCACGGAACTGAGCTAATTCTAATTTCATAGAACCGGCAACTTGCTTCATCGCTTTAATCTGAGCGGCACCACCAACGCGTGATACTGATTTACCAACAGAAATCGCTGGACGGATACCTTTATAGAATAATTCTGATTCTAAGAAGATCTGACCATCAGTGATCGAGATAACGTTCGTAGGAATGTACGCAGAGATATCGCCACCTTGAGTTTCGATCATTGGTAAAGCTGTTAATGAACCAGCACCAACTGCATCAGAAACTTTTGCTGCGCGCTCTAATAAACGGCTGTGTAAATAGAATACGTCGCCTGGGTAGGCTTCACGTCCTGGAGGACGACGTAATAATAATGACATCTGACGGTAAGCTTGGGCTTGCTTAGTTAAATCATCGTAAATGATTAATGCATGCTTACCTGAATCACGAAAGTATTCAGCCATTGCAGTACCAGTGTACGCAGATAAGTACTGCATAGGAGCTGGTTCAGAAGCTGAAGCTGTGATTACAGTTGTGTATTCCATCGCGCCAGCTTGACGTAATTTTTCAACAACTAATGATACCGTAGACTGCTTTTGACCGATCGCTACGTAAAAGCAGTGAACGCCTTGGCCTTTTTGGTTGATGATTGTATCGATAGCAATTGTAGTTTTACCAGTTTGGCGGTCACCAATGATTAGCTCGCGCTGACCGCGACCGATTGGCACTAAGGCATCGATTGCTTTGATACCAGTTTGTAAAGGCTCATGAACCGATTTACGGTAAACGATACCTGGAGCTTTTAACTCTACGATACGAGTCTCTTTAGCATTTAAAGGACCTTTGCCATCTACTGGATTGCCTAAAGCATCAACTACGCGGCCTAATAATTCTGGGCCCACTGGAACTGATACGATTTGTTTTGTTCTTTTAACAGTATCGCCCTCTTTAATGTCGCGATCTTCCCCGAAGATAACCACACCCACTTGAGAGGCCTCAAGATTAAGAGCCATACCTTTTACGCCCGATGCAAACTCAACAAGTTCACCGGCCATAACGTTTTCTAAACCATAAACTCTGGCAACACCGTCACCTACAGAAAGAACGCTTCCTGCTTCAGCAACTTCTACTGTTTTATTATATTTAGAAATCTGTTCTTTTAAAATACGGCCAATTTCATCGGCTCTGATTTGTGTTTCCATCAATTAAAGTCCTCTCTTAATTAAATCATCTTTTAAACTTTTTAAATGCGCTTGTGCAGAATCATCCATTGTCCAACCAGCTACTTCAACTTTGAAGCCCGCTACTAAACCTGGATTTTTTTCGAATGTAAGTTCAACTTTTTTACCTAAAGCTTTTGAAGCTGTTGCTTCGGCTTGCTTTAAGAATTCAGCAGAAACTTCTTGAGCCGCAGATAATTTACCTTTTGTAATGCCCGCACTTGCTTGCACTAAAGAGCTAAATTCTTTCGCGATATCTTTTAATAAAGCGACGCGCTCGTTTTGTACTAAAATAAGAATAAAATTAAATGTTTCAGGAGTAACTTTTCCTTCTAAAGCTGATTTAGCAACAGACAGTTTGTTTTCTGCTGTATTAAATGGGCTTGTGAAAAATGCTACTACTTCGCTTGAGAAAATTTTTGCGATTTCATTTAACTGCTGACCAACTTCGCCGGCTGCGCCTTTTTCATAAGTCACATCAAACAAAGATTTCGAATATTTTTTTACTACGTTATTAGAACTCATGCTTTCACCTGTCCTAAATTCTGTAAAAATCCAGCCTCAGATTTTTTAGTAACCGCATCAGCAGTGGCTTTAAGGCCTTGCTCTGTGATTGCCATTGATTGAGTGATGATTTTTTCGCGAATTTGCGATTTTGCTTTTAACACTTCTGCATTGATAACTAATGAAGTGTCTTCAACGATTTTTCTGCCTTGTGCCTGAGAATCTGTAACCATTTTCTCTGCCGTAATCATCGCTTCTTTTTGTGCTTTTGAAATTGATGTGGCTTCGCTTGACTCAAGCTCTACAAGGCGTGTTTTGATATCTTTTAATTCTGTTTCCGCTAATTTTAAAGCGGCTTCAGTTTTTTGTGATTCTTCTAAGAATGTCGCTTTGCGAGCTACAAATACTGCTGGAATGGATTTTCTTAATAAAAAGATAAGTGCCGCAAACAAAATTCCTACGTTGATTGCTTGATTGCGAATGGCTTCCCAAGGAATGTGGTGAACATCGTGATCGCCACCACCGCCAGCCGCGAAAGCTGTTGCTGAGAGTAATAGTGTGGCTGAGATTAGTAATGACTTCATTTTATAATCCCTTTTCGAATTTACCAGTTAGGGTTTGTGCTATGTCAGCAGAAATTTTTGCGATTTCGCCGTCTGCAGATTTCATTTGATCATCGATGTTTTTGCGGGCTTTTGTTGCCGCTTCATCTGCTTGAATTTTTGCTTGAGAAATAATGTCGGCTGATCTTTTTAAGGCTTTGTTTTTTTCGGCATCAAAAATATCGCGAATTTTATTATTCACTTCGCGGGCTTTGGTTTGATAAACCAATTGCAAATTTTTGGCTTCAGCAGCTGCATCTTTTGCTACGGCATCTGCGCCTTTTGTTTTTTGAAAACGTTTGTCTGCAGCTTTAAAATACGGACCGTAAACTACCGTCGTTAAAAACGTAATCGCTACGATAAAAATAACGACTTGAATGTACGCGGTCGTGTTCGCTCCTAATTGGAGGAGGATCTGCATAACGATCTCGCCAATTTTTGAGAAAATTTCCATAGGCATCCTTATGTTAGAAAACACCTTGGAATAGCATTGTATTTAATTTGAGGTCAAGACCTAACAGCCAAGTGGTTTTTTGCCAGGCAAGTTGAAAATTAAATAATTTCAGCTTTAATTTAATAGCTGCGAAAGCTTTGGCAGATTTTATGTTTTCGGAATGTACGAGGCCCCTTCGAAAACCACACCTTCTTCAATCTTAAGACTGGGCGCGGTCACGGTGCCTTTAAAGTGGGCTGGCGGCAACATGATCACCCTCACATGAGCCGTAATATTGCCTTCAAAAGTGCCCTTGACAATAATGCTGCCAACTTCAACATCAGCCTTTACGAAACCCGTTTCGGTGATGATTAATTCATCGCGCGAAAAAATCTCTCCATTAAACTGACCAGAAATTTTAGCAGTACCACTGAAAGACATTCGTCCCTCAATGGCGCAGCCTTCTTCGACAATAGCTGATATAGAGTGTTGATCCATTATTCAGTTAATCTTTCGTAGATACTATTAAGTTGTTCGTCTGAATAGAAGTGGATCGTCAACTCGCCCTTGCCTTTTTTGTATGAGATCGTTGTTTTTGTACCTAGCTTTTTTTGCACTTGTTGGGCCAGCTGTTGCGCAAGTTTTTCGGGCATACCTAGTTCTTTGATTTTTTCTTTAGAGTCTTCGTCCTTGTGTCCGCCTGATTTAACCATTTGCTCGAGCGCACGAACCGATAAGTTTTTTGCATGCACAGCTTTCGCTAGGCGCATTTGCTCTGGTTTGCCCTCTACAGAAAGAATCACCTTGGCATGACCAACTGTAAGCATTTTTTCAACCATCATATTTTTAATTTCAAACGGCAACACCAATAGACGTAAGGCATTGGCTACTGAAGATCTTTCTTTACCAACTTTTTCAGCCACTTGCTGTTGAGATAAGTTAAACTCGTCCATCAAACGCTGATAGCTTTCAGCTTCTTCGATAGGATCTAGGTCTTCGCGTTGAATATTTTCAATTAATGCCAACTGAAGCGCTTCTTGATCAGTATATGTCTTAATTAATGCGCTGACTTCATGTAGGCCCGCAATTTGGGCGGCTCTCCAGCGGCGCTCGCCGGCCACGATCTCAAAACCGCCCGCTTGGCGCTTGCGAACCACGATAGGCTGTAGAATTCCATTTTCTTTAATTGATTGAGCCAGTTCATTTAGTTGTTCTTTATCGAATTTTTTGCGTGGCTGATATTGACCTGGAACTAGTTTATCAACAGCAATAGACCATATTCTTTTGTCTTCATCGATTTTTTGTTCAACGATTTTTTCGACAATTTTCTCGACCACAACTTGTCTTAGCTCTTGGTTAGCCGCAGGTTTTGCCTGAGTAGTCGCGCCAGCGGGCTTTGCCAAAGCTTGCTGTTGTGGTTCTGATCTTTGTTCTACGGCTGCGCCTAAAAGCGAGCCGAGGCCGCGGCCGAGACGTTTTTTGTTTGAGTTTTCTGTAGAATTTTCCATATGTTATAGCTCTTGACTTTGTTGTTTGTTTTGCTCTAAGGCTTCGATTTTGCGTTTCGCGATGATCTCTTTACCCAATTCTAGGTACATAAGGGCGCCAATGCTTCTTGGATCGTAACCAAAAATAGATACTCCGTGGCTAGGCGCCTCAGACAGGCGCACGTTTCTTGGAATGATTACGCCGAACACTTTATCTTTAAAGTGAGTCTTAATCTCTTCAACCACCTGGTGGCTTAAGTTATTACGCTTATCAAACATAGTTAAAAGAATACCTTCGATATGTAAGTTAGGATTGATTCCTTTTTTGACTAGGCCTGCAGTATTTAATAGCTGAGATAGCCCCTCTAAAGCATAGTATTCACACTGAAGTGGAACTAAAAAGCTATTCGCCGCAGCTAAAGAATTTAAAGTGAGTAGCCCAAGCGATGGCGGGCAATCAATGATTACGTATTCATATTGGTGTGAAACTGTTTGGATAGCCTGTTTTAAACGAAATTCGCGCTGTGGCATATCCACTAGCTCAATTTCAGCCCCCACTAGGTCGGGGTTCGCTGTAGCAATGTGTAGGTTATCATGATTCGCTCTGAAAATCACCTCGGATAGCGTGCTTTCGCCGATTAGAACATGATAAATGTTCTTTTCTTCGGTCTCGTGCTTCTTAATACCTAGCCCGCTCGACGCATTTCCTTGCGGGTCCATGTCGATAACCAATACTTTTTTGCCTAATTGAGCTAAGGCAGACGATAGGTTTACTGTAGTGGTGGTTTTTCCCACTCCACCCTTCTGATTGGCTATGCAAATGACTTTAACCATGATGTTTTCCTCCAGGAAATGTTCTACGTGGAACAATGCGATTATCCTGTTCCTTGCATCTATTCTTTACAAGAAAATACTTTAGTGCTGCGCTATTTAATCCGATTGTTCTACGTGGAACATGTGCAAAAACTAGCAAAACTACTTATTTTTACGCTCCTTGTGGTGAATATCTGTGCATGTAATAAGCGCGATGCGAATCCACAGAATAAAGATGTTGTTTATGCTCAACTGAATAAAGATTTGGGTGAGGCAAAGGCCGCTCATACTTATGTCTCGGATTATATCGCTACAAACAAGGCCGACCTTAAGGCGGCAGTTCCACAATCGGGCGAACAGGCAGTTTATGTAAAGCGCATCAACGAAGGCTTAAATGCTCATACTTATGCCGCCCAACAAGTACGAATGTATGAAGTGCGCGCCGAAGAAAGAAAGCTCTATGTTCAGCGTCGCTATTTAGAGAGCCTAACTGCTAACGGTCGAAAGTGGCCAGAAGAGGGCGAGGCAGACGCTGAGCTGCTAAAACTTCAAATGCTACGCGAGAAAGTAGCGCGCGTAAAAAATAATTTGCCCAAGGTCGACGATAAAAATGTTCCACGTGGAACAGCAGACAATGCCGCAAGCGCGCCGCAAACAAAACCAGGCTCTAAATAAAGGTCCGATAGGGGTTTTTGTAGCTGCAACTAGATGCTGTCTTCTTCTTTAGCTTTTTGCTGGCAAAGGAATAATAAAATATTTTTACGCAGCAAATCGTGGTGACTTTTTTAAGAAGTCGCACTGACAATGGTCTTGGTCTACAAAGCTGCGCTTTCATGTCAAGGTAGGCAATCCAGCGACGCCCCCTAAAAACTGTTTGCCTGGCTTTGATCGCCTAAGTATTCGTTTTAATTTGGTTTTGTGTAAACTGCTGGGCTGGCGAGGCGCCCTCCGTGAAGTGCCACGGCTCATGCAAATATCAGCACCCTTCGAGCTATAAAAATTTATTCCCTTTGAGATAAACCATTATCGCCTGAATAGCTGACGGATTTACACCTGAAATTCTCTGCGCTTGACCTAAGGTGCGTGGTTTAACTTTATTTAGTTTATCTACTTCTTCATTCGATAAACCTTTAATTTTTGCGAAAACTAATTCTTGTGGAAGTTCTAATGTCTCTAGTTTTTTAGACTGTTCGATAATTTCATACTGCTTTTTCACGTAACCCGAATACTTAACTTCAATTTCTACGGCCTCAGTCACAACTTCGTTCTTAGAGAATTGAAAATCTAGCTTTTCAAGATGAGAAAAGTTAATTTCGGGACGCCGTAAAAACTCTTCCATAGTGACTGGCTTTAATAACGGCTTACTGCCCATCTCTGAGATCGCTTCGTTGGTGGCTTTTTTCGGGTATAAAACGGTTGTCTGTAGCTGCGCCAACAAAACACTGCGTTCATCTTTAATCGACATCAATTGATTAAGCTCTTTTTCTGAGACTAGGCCGATTTTTTTCGAGACGTCGGCCAAGCGATCAATCGTGTTGTCTTCGCGCAGCACCAAGCGGTGTTCGGCTCGCGATGTAAACATGCGGTACGGTTCGCGCGTTCCCTTGGTAACAAGGTCATCGATCAATACACCAGCATAGGCTTCAGAGCGTGCTAAAATAAATTCTTCTTTTTCTAATAAACTGTGCGAGGCATTTACGCCGGCAATAAAACCCTGTGCCGCAGCCTCTTCATAACCGCTTGTTCCATTAATTTGTCCCGCTAAAAATAAGTTTTTAATTGGACGCGTTTCTAAGCGGTGATGAATTTGTGTAGGCTCAATAAAATCGTATTCAACTGCATAACCGTAACGAATAACCTTAACATTTTCTAAACCCGGAATCGTTTTTAAAAACTGGTCCTGAACATCAGCTGGTAATGATGTCGAAATCCCCTGTAAGTAAATCAAGTCACTGGTTAAACTTTCTGGCTCTAAGAATGTTTGGTGCGTGCCCTTTTCATGAAAGCGCGTCACTTTATCTTCGATACTCGGGCAATAGCGTGGACCAACGCCTTCGATAATTCCGCAATACATCGGTGATTTATCTAAGTTGTTGCGAATGATTTCGTGCGTTTGCTCTGTGGTGTGCGAAAGATAACAAAGCACTTGTGGTAGATAAAATTCACGTTTTGATTTAAAGCTAAATGGATAAAACTTGGGGTCACCCTCTTGCGGGATCGTTTTACTCCAATCAATACTATCTTTATGAAGGCGCGCTGGAGTTCCCGTTTTTAAACGCTGAACGGTAAAACCAAATTCTCTCAACTGATCAGAAAGGCCAACCGAGGCGGCATCGCCGACACGCCCCCCTGGTGTTTGTTCTAGGCCGATGTGCATAACACCATTTAAAAAAGTTCCTGCAGTAATGATCACGCGATCAGAAAAAATTCGCGAACCGTCCTGTAAAACCACACCACGGCATTCATTGCCCTGAAGAATAAGGTGTTTAACTTCGCCTTGAATAACTTCTAAGTTTTCTTGGCTGTATAAGGCTGTCGTTTGAATTTGTGAATAGATTTTTTTATCGTTCTGCGTGCGTGTTCCGCGAACCGCAGGCCCCTTAGAGGCATTCAATCTTTTGAATTGAATACATGATTCATCAGCAGCCACACCCATTTGCCCACCGAGCACGTCGATTTCGCGAACCATGTGGCCTTTAGCTAATCCGCCAATTGAAGGGTTGCAAGACATGTAACCAATGCGATCGGTATTACTAGTCACCATCAGGGTTTTTAAACCTAATTTAGCAGGCACTAAGCAAGCTTCAATTCCTGCGTGACCGGCTCCGACGACAATGACTTGATACGAATTTGATTTCATGAACCCCTTTAGCAGTAAGCTTGCGGCTTAGGGTGTTTATTTTCCTAAGCAAAACTCTTTAAAAACACGATCCATAATTTGATCGTCAAAATATCTTCCAAGAATTTTTTGTAACGCTAATAAAGAATTTTTTAAAGTTTGTGCGACAAATTCGCTTCCGAGTTCATTTTCTAATTCAACGATAGATTGATCGATCAGATCCATCGCCGCGTTTGAAAGTTCGAACTGTCGGGCTGATGAAATAATCGATTCATCGCTAAACTTCTCTGATCCCATAATTAGGCTTACACGATGTAATATCGTATCGCGGGTAGTAACATCAAGGGCAGACACCGGAAGAATGTCGATAACCCTGGGGGCGCCCTCTAAATCCTGTAATTTTTGCTTAATTTCAGATGACGTCATAGAGCCGGCTTTATCAGCTTTGTTTGCAAGAACGAGGGTGTTTCCCTTGACCTTTCGAAAACGCTCAAAATCAGCCTGCTGGAGGCCTAAAGAGCTATCAAACACAAATAGAGTCAAGTCACCACTTTCAATTTCTTTCAACGATCTTTGTACCCCGATATTTTCTACAATGTCGGTCGTATCGCGAAGTCCTGCGGTATCTGAAATATTAAATTTAATGCCGTTATAAAAAGTGCTTCCGACGACCACATCGCGAGTTGTTCCCGCGATATCAGTAACGATCGCTTTTTCATCTAAGACCAAATTATTAAGCAAGCTTGATTTGCCTACGTTTGGCAAACCTGCCAAAACCAACTTAATGCCATCTTTTAAAATTTTACCTTGGCTATATGAACCTGTTAAAATTTCTAATTCAGATTTTAATTCTTTTAATTTTTGAATCAACACCCGTGGGTCAACAACATCAATACCTTCGGTTGAAAAATCAATCGAAGCTTCAATGTGAGCTAAACACCAAGTTAGCTTATCTTCTAGCTGCTGAAATTTTTCTGACACTTTGCCTTCAAGCTGACGTAGTGACATTTTAAGGGCGCTATCTGATTGGCTTTCAATCACAGACAACACCGCTTCAGCTTGAACTAGATCTAGGCGATCATTCATAAACGCGCGGTATGTAAATTCACCTTTTTCGGCAGTGACAGCCCCATATTCAACTAAGGCTTCAAGAATTTTTTTTGTGATATGGGGCGACCCATGCGAAGAAATTTCTACAGTCTCTTCTCCAGTATAGGACTTGCCTTGATCAAAAGTGGTTAACACCACTTGATCAATCACTTCGTTTTTATTGTTAGTGAATTTTGCGAGATAAACTTTATGTGATTCGATTTTTTTACGCGCCAGGCTTTTACAGGCTTTTTGCGTGATCCTATACGAATCTGGGCCACTTAGCCTGATCACAGAAATGGCCGCTGTTCCAGCTGCCGACGCTAACGCACAAATCGTTTTTGTTTCGCGATTAGCATCGAACATTTTTTTAATTACCCTTCGTCAGACATTGTAGCATCTGCTGCTTCAGTGCCATTAGCTTTAACCGGAAAAATTTTGATCTTTTTATAAAGACCGTCACCTAATGAGCGGCTTTTAACACGTGGATCTAAAGCTAAGTATTGGTGAACCACTTTTCTTTCTTTCGGCGGAAGCGCGCGGTAATAAACTGATTTACCTTGCTCGATAGCGATAGATTTTAAGTGTTCAGCGCGTTCGATCAGAGCCGCTTCTGATTCTTCACGGTAACCACCACAATCAACTAATACGTTTGTTTGCACATCGGGAAAATTATGTTGAGTTACGCGTTTAATGATTAATTGAAAAGCGTCTAACAATTGACCTTTGTGGTCTTTTAATAGTTCTTCGTCAGCACCAGAAAAATCAATTTTGATTTCTGTGATTTCTTCTTTTTTAGTGATTGCTAGATTGTACTCTAAATCAAATCCACCTTTTTCTAAAATCCCCGACAATGTTGCTTCAACAACTGCGTCGATATCTGATTTTTTTCCGCCACCAAATAATTTTGAGAAAAATCCTGCCATAACTATTCCTTTCGCGCGTCTACGACGCGACTTCCCCTACCTATATAACTACGCCACTGCCGGACTGTTAGTTTTAGTTTCTTTTAATAAAAAATACTGTTGAATCACGCCGAAAAGCGCACTGACAAAATTGTACAGAGTTAAGCCGCTCGGAAGTGTTAACATAAATAGCGTAAATATAATCGGCATGAAATTTAAAATTTTTGCCTGCATCGGATCCATCGTTGTTGGCGTCATTTTTTGTTGTAAGTACATTGTAATGCCCATCAATACAGGAAAAACAAAAAACGTATCATGGTAACTTAAATCTGTAATCCAACCAAAGAATGGCTGTTGGTAAATTTCAATGCTAGAACCAATGGCGCGCCATAACGCGAAGAAAATTGGAATCTGAATTAACATTGGTAAACAGCCCGATAAAGGATTGGCGTTATTTTCTTTCATAACAGCCATAGTTTCTTTATTCATGCGCATTGGGTCTGATTTATATTTTTCACGAATAGCATCAAGTTTTGGTTTTACTTTTTGCATCGACTGCGCAGATCTAAATGACATCACGTTAAATGGCAATAATATCGAACGCACAACTAAAGTTAAGGCGATAATTGCTAAACCCCAGTTGCCTAAAATGCTGTGCATGAAAATTAATAACTTCATTAACAAGGCCGAGATAAAACCGAACATGCCGTAATTTAAAGTTTCGGTTAATTGCGTATCAATTTTAGCTAAGGCATCTGTTTGTTTTGGACCTAAGTAGATCGCTTGATTAATTTTAGTAATCTTTGCATCTTTAAGGTTATAGCTGATATTCACAGAAGCTAAGTTGCTTTCAACCTTATTTAAAATGCTCGGCACAATGTCTGCACGATTTACCGCAGCTGCCGTAAAATACTGAGTGCCAATCGATGCCATCGTCGCTGCTGTTGCGCTTTTTGTGAAGCCTTCGTTTTCTTTAAGACCCGCGATACTTTCACTCATCGCAGATCCAGCTTCCATCCAGATAAAATCTTGCTGTTCAAAGCTTGGCGTTAAGAAACTTGTGCTTTCTGGCAGATGATGTTTTTGAAATAGTTTAATCGATAACGATTCAAAACCTAAATCAAAATCAGCTTCAGAAGCAAAAGACATGGTGTCTTTATTATAGGTTATTTTACGAGAGATTTTTTTTCCCTCTACTAGTGCAGAACCGGTAAATTCGAAATCCCCAGTTTTTTCCACAGAAAAATTCACAACATTATTATTTGCCAATAATTCGGCCTGGCCTTCAACGCTTGTAAAGTTGATTTGTTGGCCTTTTCTATCTGTGTACTTCTTAAGAGTAAAATTTTTGATTCCTAAGCCGCGAGATGAAACTTCAAATTTAACTGTATCATCTTCGTAAGGAAAAGTTTTTTCTTCGACTGTTGCCAGGGTCGTTGCTGCGTTCAAGGTTGCAGAAGTTCCTGCGGCGGCTGTTGTCGTGGCGGCTGCCGCCGTCGAAGTGGTTCCACTAGCTGTAGTGGCAACTTGTTCTGTAACTGGTTTTGGTGGGTATTTTTTACTTAAATAAAACTGCCAACCCCATAAACCAAAAAAAGTAACGGCTATGGCCATCAAAAATTTTGGATTTCCGAAGGGTGATTCGCTTTGATTATTGCTCATTTGATCGTTTCCTTTGCGTGTCTGCGACACGACTTCCTGTATGCGCTTTGGGTACCGGGTCAAACCCCTTTTGAGGGTAAAACGGATGGCATTTAAGTAGTCTGACTATTGTTAAACGAAATGCCTTTAAGAAGGTGTGACTCTGAAAACTTTCCACTGCGTAATGTGAGCAGCTTGGATAAAACCGGCAATTTCCACCTAAAAAGTGTGAAAATGAAGCCTGATAAAATTTCACTAAATATATAGATGCTTGGCTAAGCCAAGACGGCCGAGACGAAATCGTTGTACTTGAGATTTTTGTAAAAACCTTCAGGTTGTGCTCTGAACATGAACACAACTTTTTTAGATTTGAATTTGGAACTCCAGCCGGTAGATCGTACACAGTTACGCACCCATCTTTTTAGCTTATTTCGTACTACGGCTGAGCCTACTTTTTTTGAAACTGTTATGCCGAAGTACGCAAAATCGTCCTTTGAATCCAATGTAATTACGGTCAGATAAGATGAAGCTCTTATCTTACGACCCGTTTTTGTAATTTGAGTGAATTCAGAAGACAGCTTTATTGGAAAGACTTTAGAATTACTTTCCACCAGGTTTAACAGTTAATTTTTTACGGCCTTTGGCTCTACGGCGAGCGATAGTTTTTTTGCCTGCAGCAGTTTTCATTCTAGCGCGGAAACCGTGTTTTTTAGCGCGACGTTTTTTGCTGGGTTGGTATGTACGTTTGCTCATATGTATCCTCTATATCTTTTAGTCTTATGACTTTTTACTCTTACGACGATTAACCGTCTGTTGTAAGTTTTAACTTGCAAATATTTTAAGCTCTTCCAAAAAAGAGAATCCTAGTTAAAGCACATCGCGGCATCATGGTCAACTGTTGAAAACTATCCCCTGGATATGCTAGTTATCCACATTCCGTTAATTGCTAGGGGGGCCAGTGCAGTTAAATTCAGCAAACTTGGATTCATCATTTTGGAATCAAGTAAAAACGACCATGAAGCAAAAAAACGGTTCAAACCGTATCTTAGAGTCTTATCTTGAGCCAGTAGAGTTCATTAGCACCGAAAAAAAGGATGATAAATTTCACTTCACCCTGTCAGTGCCTAACCAATTTATCTATTTCTATGTAAATGAAAATCTTAAAGAAAAGATCGTAGCCGAAATTAAGAATCTTATTCCTGAGGAATTTGAAATTAATCTTATTGTTTCAGCAAAAAACTCGATTGATTACAATTCATCTTTACAAGATGTGCTGCAGAACTCTGACGAATTATTACAAATTCAAAATAAATTAAATCAAGCCAAGCCCCTACCGATAGTGAACATGGATTTATTAGGTGAAGAATTCACCTTTTCAACATTTGTCGTAGGTAAAAATTCTGAGTTTGCTCATGCAGCTACATATAATGTGTCGCAAAGCCCTGGCGAGGGTGATTACAACCCTCTCTTTATATATGGACCATCTGGAATGGGTAAAACGCATTTGTTAAAAGCGGCTATCCACCAAATTCACCAGAACTATCCACATTATCGCGTACTATATACTAGTGCCGAAAAATTTTTAAATGAGTGCGTGCAATCTATTCGTCGCCAAGAGATGGATAAATTTCGTATGAAATATCGCGAAAATTGCGATGTTTTAGTTGTTGATGACGTGCAATACATCGAACGCGGTGAACGTGTTCAAGAAGAATTCTTTCATACTGTGAATGCTTTTATTGAACGCCGCCGCCAAGTTATCTTAGCCAGCGATCGTATGCCGAAAGATATTTTAAATTTAGAAGATAGATCGCGTACACGTTTAGAGCGTGGATTAATCGCGGATATCACAATGCCCGATTTTGAAACACGGATAGCCATATTACGTTACAAAGTTGAAAAGAAAAATTTGCGTATCCCCGAAGATGCTATCCAATATTTAGCTAGAATTTCAAAACGCTCAATTCGTGAGCTTGAGGGCAATTTAAATAAAATTAAAATGTTCTCTGAACTTCAAGGTGTGACGGTTAATTTAGAATTAGCGCGTAAAATTTTATCACATCACGAAAACACCGCTACTATTAGTGTCGACGAAATTTTAAGAATTACAGCAGAGTATTTTAAAATTCGCATAACTGATTTAAAATCAAGCAGCCGCGCAAAGCCTGTTGTGGTGCCTAGACAAATTGCAATGTGGTTAATTAAGAAATTTTTAGATAAGTCATTAGTTGAAATTGGTAGAACTTTTGGCGGTCGTGATCACACAACAGTCATCAATTCACTTGAAAAGGTCGAATCTACACAGGCCAAAGATCTGCAATACAAAAGTGATATCGACGAGTTAGTGAACCAAATCCACAATATCACCGGTTTATAACATGTGGATTGTGGATAATTTTGTGGATTAGGTTTGTATATCTTAGTGGACAAAGTTACCCCCAAAATCGGGTCCATAAAAAGGTAAGCTAAGCGTTGAGTTTTCCACAGTAAAAGGTTAGAAGTTTCAATAATTTAATAGAGTTTTACGGATAACTACAGCCCCTACTACGACTACTATATATTTATATATATAATAATAGGGAAAAAGGAATCAATAAAACACGCAAGTGAACTTGCAACACAGATAACCAAAAAGGCTTTATATGAAAATCGAAATTCAGAAGAAAGATTTATTAGGATTAATTGGCCGTACGCAAAACATCGTTGAAAAAAGAAATACAATGCCTGTTTTAGTGAACGTTCTTTTAGAAACCGCCAATAATCAATTAAAGGCCTATGCAACAGATTTAGAAGTAAGCCTTACTGACAGTAGTCCTGCCCAAATTAAAGAAGATGGCAAGGTCGCAGTGAGCGCCAAGAGCCTATTTGATTTAACTAAAGAACTTTTAGAAGGACCGATTCAATTAACAAAAAAAGATAATAACTACTTAGAAATCAAACAAGGCAAGTTTTTGTCTAAGATTGTTGGTGTAGCTGCTGAAGAGTATCCGGTGTTCCCAACTTATAAATCAGAAAACTTTTCTAAAATCGATGCGTCAGAATTTAAGCAGATGATTGATAAAACAATTTATAGTGTTTCAAACGATGAAACTCGCTATCACTTAAATGGAGTTTTCTTTGAAGCCTCTGATATGAACAATGTAACGATGGTAGCAACCGATGGTCATCGTTTAAGTTTAATTAAAAAAACTTTTACTGGCTTAACCTTCACTGACAAAGTTGGTGTGATCATTCCTAAAAAAGGTTTATTCGAAATTAAAAAATTAATTGAGAACACAGTTGAAGATGTTTTTGTAGCTGTTGAAGGTTCACAATTTATTGTTAAATGTGGCACTTGCGTTTTAATGATTAGACTGATTGAAGGCAAGTACCCGAATTATCAACAGTTTATTCCACAGAAGTTAACTCACAAAATTAAAATTCCTCGTGAAACAATTTTATCTTCGTTGAAAAAAGTTTCTTTATTGGCCAACCAAAAATCAAAAGCGATTTTATTTTCATTTTCATCAAACAAATTAGAAATAACTTCAAGCAATCCTGAACTAGGTGATGCTAAAGATGAATTAGATATTGAATACACGGGGCCAGATTTAAAAATTGGTTTTAACGCTAGATACATTGAAGATGTTTTAAAAAACATTGAACAAGAAAATATCGAAATCGAATTAAATGATCAGACTTCACCTGGTGTTTTAAAAGCCTATGGTAAAAATGACTACATCAACGTAGTTATGCCTATGAGAATTTGATGCAATTAAATACCCTTGGTCTGAAAAGTTTTAGAAATATTTCTGAAGCTTTTCTACGACTTTCTCCACGCTTAAATATTTTTATTGGCGATAATGGTCAGGGAAAAACAAACTTTATCGAGAGTATACATTTACTTATCGAAGGTGAATCTTTTAGATATTCTGACTACTCAACTTTAATTCAATTCGGTCATGACAGCGCTTTTGTAAAAGCGAGTTTAATAAATAACGATCTTGAATATCAAATTCTGCTGAAAATTCTGGGGAATAAAAAAGAAACCTTAGTGAATGATAAAAAAACCACCAAGATTGAGCAGTATTTGCCTCCTGTGGTGTTATTTTCACCTGAAAGCTTATCAGTAATCAAAGAAAGTGCTGATGGGCGTAGAAAGCTTTTAGATAGCTTAATCGAAACTAGCGTTAAAAATGGTAAACAGCTTTTACTAGATTTTAAAAAAGCCTTAAGAACGCGCAATAAAATTTTAAAAGATATCTCTGAAGAAAAAATCTCACGTGATATGGGAATGCAAACACTAGATAGCGTTAATCAGATTTATTTTAATCTGGCGGCACGCTTAACTTACTTGCGTATTAAATGTCTGACAGACATCAAACCTTTTGTGCAAGAGGCTTTGGTTAAAATCGAAGCAAAAAATCCAAATGTGACTTTTGATTTTTCTTACGAAATTTCTGACAAAAAAATTGTGGAAAATTCTGAGGAAATGTTGATAAGTCTTATGAAAAAAAGAGCTCAAGAATTGCTTCCAGCTGAGCTTTCAGCAGGCATAAGTTTAGTTGGTCCGCAGAAGCATGATGTCATATTTCTATATAGCGGAAATGACTCAAGATTCTTCTCTTCGCAAGGGCAGCAAAGATCTATCATATTAGCTTTCAAAATGGCTCAAATAGTGTATCATTTCAAGGTTAACGGATTCTATCCTGTTTTGTTATTGGATGATGTATTGTCAGAGCTCGATCAAACTAAGCAAAGTTCGCTTGTTTTGGCGTTGAATGAAATTCAGACTCAGACCTTTTTAACCTCAACTGATATCGAAGTTTTAAAAAAACTGAACATCGATAGTAGTACCGTTTTCAAAGTACAAAATGGATTTGTACAGAATGAAAAATAAATAAAACTTATTTTTTGAAAAAAAATATGGGGTGCTCATGTCGGAACAAATTACGTCTTCAACTTCAGTTGATAAAGACAAGGTCTATGGCGCAGATGATATTCAGGTTTTAGAAGGATTAGAAGCCGTACGCAAAAGACCAGGGATGTATATCGGTGATACGACGATTCGTGGCTATCATCATCTTGTTTATGAAATTGTGGATAACGCCGTTGACGAACATTTAGCTGGCTATTGCAAAAATATTTTAGTTACAATCACTGCTGACGGATCACTCTCTGTAGAAGATAACGGCCGTGGCGTTCCCGTTGGCCCGCATAAATCTGGTAAAGATGCGATGGAAGTTGTTTACACCGTTCTTCATGCCGGTGGAAAATTTGATGGTGGCGCGTACAAAGTATCAGGCGGCTTACATGGCGTAGGTGCTTCGGTTGTGAATGCACTTTCATCTCGTTGCCAAGTTGATTCTCATAAAAATGGGCATCATTATCGCCAGGTTTATCACAAAGGTGCTCCTGAAGGCCCAGTTGAAAAAATTGGTCCAACAACTAAATCAGGAACAACTGTTACTTTTAAACCAGATTTAGAAATTTTCAAAGAACCAGGAATGACTTTTGATTTCAACACGTTATCTAATCGTTTTCGCGAGATGGCTTTCTTAAATGCAGGTTTACATATTTCTTTAACTGACGAAACAACTGGTAAAAAAACAGATTTTCAATACGCAAATGGTATTGCTGAATTCGTGGCTTATTTAAATCAATCTAAAAAAGCGATTCACTCTGAAGTCATTTATTTCAAAGGTGAAAAAGATCAAGTTGAAGTTGAAGTTGCTATGCAGTGGAATGATTCATACTCTGAATCGATTTACTGCTACGCAAATAATATTAACACACACGAAGGTGGAACACACTTAATCGGTTTTCGCGGCGCCTTAACTCGTACGACGAACACTTACGCTCAACAAAAAAATCTTTTAAAAGATTTTAAAGAATCGATCGAGGGTGAAGATATTCGTGAAGGTTTAGCTGCAATTATTTCTGTTAAAGTACGCGAGCCTCAATTCGAAGGACAAACGAAAACTAAACTTGGAAATGCCGAAGTTAAAGGGATCGTAGAATCATTAGTTAATGATAAATTAGCTGACTGGTTAGATCGCAATCCTTCGACAGCAAAAAATATCGTTACTAAGTGTGTGGAAGCAGCGCGTGCGCGTGATGCCGCCCGCAAAGCCCGCGATTTAACTCGCCGTAAGACAGCATTAGATGGCGGATCACTTCCTGGAAAAATGGCCGATTGCCAAGAGCGCGATCCAGCAAAATGTGAATTATATCTGGTCGAAGGAGACTCGGCAGGAGGATCTGCAAAAATGGCGCGTGATCGCAAGACACAAGCCGTATTGCCATTAAAAGGTAAAATTTTAAACGTTGAAAAAGCACGTTTTGATAAAATGTTATCTAACGAAGAGATTCGGATGATGATTTCAGCACTTGGAACCGGAATTGGTAAAGACAATGTGAATGCCGAAAAAATTCGTTACCACAAAATCATTATCATGACAGATGCCGATGTGGACGGATCACATATCCGTACCCTTTTACTAACTTTCTTCTACCGTCAAATGCCAGAAGTTCTAGAAAAAGGTTATATCTACATCGCGCAACCTCCTTTATACCGTGCTAAAAAAGGCCAGTCTGAAACTTACTTAAAAGATGATGCTGCGTTGACTGAATACCTTTTAAAAACAGGTTTAGATAGTTTTGAAATCAAAGGTAAAAAAGTTGATCCAGTAGACATGAAAACTTTTGTTTTAAATATTCAAAAATTTAATAATTTATTACACGCCTCTTCTCGTAAATACGATAAAGACGTATTGTATTTCTTATTAAGCAAAGTTGCTGATTTAGAAGTAACGTTAAAAGACGAAACTAAACTAACAGCAGCTCTAAATGATTTTAAAGTTTGGGCTAATAACCAACCAACGCTTGGTTTAACAGAAATCGATTTTAAAATGGAAACCAATGCTGAAGGAAAACTTGAGGCCGTTGTTGAAACGACTCGTTATGCAGACCGCATGAAAACGGTTTTATCTGCAGATATGATTAACTATTCTGAGATTATCGAAATTCGTAACAACTGGAAGTTCATGCAAAGTATCAGCAAACTTCCAATCACTGTGATGAAAAACACAGATGAAGTTTCTTTTGAAAACTACAATGATTTCTATGACAACATCATGGAAAGTTCTAAAAAAGGCATCTACATCCAACGATACAAAGGATTGGGAGAGATGAATCCAGAACAACTTTGGGACACCACTTTGAATCCTGAAGTCAGAAATCTTTTAAGAGTGACTATTGACGATGCTGTTGCGGCCGATGAGACGTTCAGCGTTCTTATGGGTGAGCAAGTAGAGCCGCGCAGAAAATTTATTCAAGACAATGCGTTATTAGTGCGCGCGTTAGATGTGTAGAGGGAATATATGGATTCAAATGAAACTCCAGTTAGAGGCGTAACTAACGTAGATATTAACAAAGAAATGCGTGAGGCTTATTTACAGTACTCAATGTCTGTAATTGTAGGCCGCGCCCTTCCAGATGTTCGAGATGGTTTAAAACCAGTTCATAGACGCGTATTGTTTGCCCAACATGAATTATCAAATACTCATGATAAACCCTATAAAAAATCGGCACGTGTTGTCGGTGATGTTATCGGTAAATACCATCCGCATGGCGATACAGCTGCTTACGATACAATGGTTCGTATGGCGCAGGACTTCTCTCTTCGCTACCCCTTGATTGATGGTCAAGGTAACTTCGGCTCTATCGATGGTGATTCGGCCGCAGCTTCTCGTTACACAGAAGTTCGTATGACTCGTTTAGCAGAAGAATTGCTGGCTGATATCGAAAAAGAAACTGTAGCTCATGGGCCCAACTATGATGACTCTTTAGAAATTCCGTTGGTTTTGCCGGCTAAATTTCCTAATTTATTAGTGAATGGTTCATCAGGTATTGCGGTTGGTATGGCGACAAATATTCCGCCACACAACTTAGGCGAAGTTATCGATGGCGCAATTCATTTAATTAATAATCCAGATTGTTCTATCGATGAATTAATCGAAAGAATTCCAGGGCCGGATTTTCCAACAGCTGGTTTAATCGCAGGTCGCGCAGGTATTTTACAGGCTTATAAAAAAGGCCGCGGGATCATTACTTTAAAAGCACGCACTGAAATTGAAACTAAAAAAGATCACGAAGAAATCATCGTGACTGAACTTCCGTACCAAGTGAATAAAGCAAAACTTATCGAAAGCATTGCTGACCTTGTGAAAGAAAAAACTGTTGAAGGCATCTCTGATATCCGCGACGAATCTTCTCGCGAAGGAATGCGCGTTGTTATTATTTTAAAACGTAATGAAAACGCATCTGTTATTTTAAATCGTCTATTTAAATACACTCAGCTACAAGTCAGCTTTGGTATTATCATGCTTGCGATTGATAAAACGAATCAGCCGGTAACATTTGATTTAAAAGCGATGTTAGAAGCTTTTGTTGATCATAGACGTGATGTTGTAACTAAACGTTGTATTTTTGAACTTAAAAAAGCTCAAGAACGCGCTCATATTTTAGATGGCTTGAAAAAAGCTCTAGATAATATCGATGCTGTTATTGCAACTATTAAAGCTTCGAAAGAAGCTAACCAAGCTCGTGAAGCCCTACAGACTACATTTCAATTCTCTGAACGCCAGGCGACGGCGATCTTAGAAATGCGTTTACAGCGTTTAACTGGTTTAGAAATTCAAAAAATCATTGATGAATTAGCAGAGATCACAAAACAAATTAACTGGCTAAGATTCGTTTTAGCTGACGTTAAAGAAATTTACAAAATTATCATTGGCGAACTAGAAGACATTAGAAAAAAATACGCAGATCCACGTCGTTCAGAAATCACCGGAGACATGGAAGATCTTGAAGACGAAGATTTAATTGCTGATGAGGCGATGGTTGTGACTGTGACTAACACAGGTTACATCAAGCGTATTTCGACTGAAGAATACCGCGTGCAAAAGCGTGGCGGTAAAGGTTTAAAAGGCATGGAAACTCGTGAAGAGGATTACGTGACTGACATCTTTACGGCGAGCACGAAAACACAGTTACTAGTGTTCACAGATAAAGGTAAAGTTTACTGGTGTAAAGTTCATAAATTACCGTTGGGTAATAGAACTTCTAAAGGGAAAGCGATAGCTAATGTTGTTCAGCTTGCTGCCGGCGAAAAAGTAAAAGCGATTTTACCAGTGAATGAATTTAGCGAAAATAAATACGTTGTGATGTTAACTGAAAAAGGGATCATCAAAAAAACGTCTTTAGATGCATTTAATAATCCACGCCAAGCAGGTATTATTGCTTTAACAACTGATCTTGATGATCAGTTAGTGGCAGCAAAAATCTCTGACGGCCAAAGTGATATTTTCATCGCAACCAAAGAGGGTATGTCTATTCGTTTTAACGAAGATGACGTTCGCGGTATGGGCAGATCTGCTCGTGGTGTGAAAGGTATGACGTTAGCTAAAGAAGACATCGTAGTTGGCTTTCAAGTGATTGAAAAAGACACGAAAGATACGCTATTAATGGTGACTTCAAAAGGTTACGGAAAACGTTCTGAAGTGACTGAATACCGCGTACAAAGCCGCGGTGGTGTTGGTATCATTACGCAAAAAACAACTGATAAGGTTGGCATTGTGATTGGAACATTAAAAGTTCATGCTGCCCAAGAATTAATTTTATCAACCGATCAAGGCCAAGTTATTAGAATGAAAATTTCTGATATCTCAGTTCTTGGACGCAACACTCAAGGTGTTAGATTAATTAACTTAGATGAAAAACAAGAGTTCGTGTCAGGTTTAGCTGTTGTCGATGATGAAGATAAAGCTGGCGAAGAAATTCATTAAAAAAATCATTTTATTTCTACTGGCAGGTGCTTTGTGCGCCTGCCAATCTAGAGCTGAAAAATTTTATCATTTAGCGCAAACTAAAATCGAACAGCGTCAGTTTCTCGATGCTGTTGATTTGTTAGAGAACTCAGCTGAATTAGAAAAGAATAATCGTCTGTGGTCTAAAACCAATTTTGAAATTGCTAGAATTTTGCGTTTTGAAATTCAAGATTACAACAAGGCCCTGCTTGTTTACCGCGAATTAATTTTAAAATCTGAAGAGGCATCGATTCGTTTGTTGTCTCAAGAGGCGATCGCAGAAATTTTTTTTGAAAATATTCAAGACTACATCACCGCCGTAAAAGAATATTTGCTATTAGAATCTTTGATTAAAGATCCAGAAAAATTAGAAAAAATTCGTCTAAAAATTGCCCAGTGCTATCGCTATACCGGAAGTTTTAAAACAGCGCTTGAATATATCGAAGTGTTTTTAAACTCAGCAAAGACTGAAAAAAATTCATTTTTAAAATTGAAAGCCCAGACGTATTCTTCTTTGGGCCAGTACGATGAAGCGGTCAAAAACTATAATTTAATATTAGCGAATGATCCTAAATACTTTTTAGATGAAAACCTCTATGTAGCGATCGCGATGACCTATGAAGAAAAACAGGATTACAAAACGGCTTTGGCCTATATCCTACAAAACAAAGATAAAATTAAAGATGGCTCTTACGTTGAGCTAAGAATTAAGCGGCTAAACGAAAAGCTTTTGAATAAACCTTTCACCAAGGGAGTTCGTAAATGAAGAAAAATAAATATCTTATGTTTGGGGCTATTGGATTTGAATTAATATCGCTTATTTTATTTGCAATCTATGGGGGTGAGTACGCGGTCAAACAAGGCTACCCGAACTACCTGAAGGCTTTATTGATTGTCTTGGCATTTGTTGTGTGGTTTATCAGTCTTATCACAAAGTTACGCTCGATCGAAAAAAATAAAGATCAATAGAAAGACCGCCGTAATGATTAAAAAAATCGCAATTCTGTCTCTACTAACAGCTGTGGCTACAGGGCTTGCCGCTTGGTTTTTCGTAAAACCCGAAATGGGTTTGACGGGATTTGCCACCCACCTGATGTTGATCTTAAATATGCTAGGAATTTGGCTTATTTGGAGTGTGGTTTTCGAAAAAAAATCAATTGCCCTAGGGGTCGTGATCATTATATTAAAATACCCATTGCTTGGATATATTGTCGTACAGATGAGCCGCCAAACTTGGTTTAGTTCTATTGGTGTATTAATCGGATTTTCGTCGTTTGTACTTTCAATTGTTCTGGCTGCATTGTTAAGACATAAACTTGAAACAAAACTTAAAGCGTAAGGACAAAGTATGCATTTTAACTGGACGCAATTAATCCCTGGAGTTGGTCATCACTATGTGCACGTTGCAACTCTTCTTCTTGCTACCGCACTTACAATTATCTTAGGCCTTGTGGCTCGCGCCTCATTAGGATCTGGCGATACAGCCGTAATCCCAACAGGAAAATTTTCTGTTCGCGGAGTTTTCGAGATTTTAACTGAGTACCTTTACAACTTATCAAGCCAAGTGATCGGTGCCCACGGTAGACATTTCGGTCCGTACTTTGCGGCGATTTTTACGTTTATTTTAATCAACAATTTCTTGGGCTTACTTCCGGGAATGACACCAGCAACTGATAACTTCAACACGACATTTGCTTTCGGTGTATTTTCTTTCTTAGCCTATAATGTCGTTGGCCTTAAAGAAGGTGGCTTAGGTTACCTTAAACATTTCTTGGGCCCAGTTATAGCGTTGGCTCCATTAATGTTAATCATCGAATTAATTTCTCACTTTATTCGTCCGCTAACTTTAGGTTTACGTTTAGCGAATGTGATGACTGGTGACCATGCGGTATTAACAGTTTTCTTAAACTTGTTTCCGATCGGTCCTGCGATTCCGTTCTACTTAATGGGAATGCTTGTTTGTGTAATTCAGGCGTTCGTATTTACTTTATTATCAATGGTCTACGTGGCTCTTGCTACAGCCCACGACCACTAATACAAAACACCCTTTATTGGGTAAGGAGATCTTTATGAAAAAAGCAATTTTATTTGCGGCAACTTTATTAGCTTCTGTTAGCGTTTTTGCACAAGACGCAGCTGCAGCCTCTTCAAACAGCGGTATGATAGCTATCGGCGCTGCTTTAGCTATCGGCTTAGCAGTACTTGGTGGAACATCAGCTCAAGGTAAAGCAGCAGCTGCTGCACTAGAAGGAATGGCTCGCAATCCAGCTGCTTCTGACAAATTATTCACTCCGCTTATTTTATCTTTAGCTCTTATCGAGTCTTTAGTAATCTTAGCGTTCCTAGTTGCTTTCGTAAAATTACCAGCAGCTGGTTTCGGTTTCTAATTTTTTCTTTTTACAGAAAATGAAACAAAAAAGAGTCGGTTTAATACCGGCTCTTTTTTTTGCGCAAAAACGGTAGGCCGTACCTTTTTGGGGAGCAGTGAGTCGCGTCGCTGCCGCTGGCTACTATCCGTGGGCTGGCATCTTCTGCCTTCCTGGCAGAAGAGTGATGGGAATAAAAAAAGGACTGAATTTCTTCAGCCCGTTTCTTTTTTCTAATTTTAATTCTTATAAATACTTATTAACTACGTTCATTACTGAGTCTTGGATTTTCTTTAATCCTGCTTCAGAGGATGATTCGAAACGCACAACTAGTACTGGCTGCGTGTTTGAAGCTCTTGCTAATGCCCAGCCGTCTGCGAAGCTGACTCTGATGCCGTCGATTAGATTTACTTTGTAATCGTCTGAGGGCTTTGAGAAAGCTTCTTTTACTTTTTCTACGATTAAAACTTTTTTCTCTTCAGTTGTATCAATTCTGATTTCAGGTGTGTTGAATGCGGGTGGTAAACCCTCTAACAACTGCTGAACGTTTTTACCTGTTTGAGATAAAATCTCGCATAAGCGTAAACCTGCATAAGGAGCATCGTCGTAACCGTAGTTTCTATCTGCGAAAAAGATGTGTCCTGACATTTCTCCACCGAAAGGGGCCTTTTCTGATTTTACTTTTTCTTTAATTAAGCTATGGCCTGTTTTCCATAATACTGGAACACCGCCGTGTTTAGCTACGTCTGCGTACATTCTGTCAGAGCATTTTACATCGCCAACTACTTTTTCACCTTTACGAGTTGCCAAGATTGAACGTGCGTAGATCGTCATTAACTCATCACCGTAAATCATTTTTCCTGTGTGATCAACGATACCGATGCGATCTGCATCGCCGTCAAAACCGATTCCGCAAATGGCGCCGGTCTCTGTTACGCGTTTTGCAAGATCAACTAAGTTTTCTTCTACGGTAGGGTCTGGATGATGATTAGGAAATGTTCCATCTGGCTGTTCGAATAAAATTTCTGGAGTTAAACCAACAGCTTCGAATAATCTTTTTACAATCACGCCGCCCGCGCCGTTACCACAATCAAGAACGACTTTGATGGGTTTTAATTGGCCGAATTCTTTTTTGTAACGCTCTAAGTATTCTGGAAAAATATCATAATCTTTTGCTGAACCAGTTCCTTGAATATAATCTTTTGCTGTAATGATTTTGTATAACTCTTGAATTTCGGCACCGTGAATTGTGGTTTTGCCGAAAGAAATTTTAAAGCCGTTATATTCTGGTGGGTTATGTGAACCCGTAACCATAATACCGCCATCTAAATCAAGTGCGAATGTTGAAAAATAGCTGATCGGTGAAGTGACCATTCCAAGCATGTAAACTTCTGCGCCAGACTCTACGAAGCCTCGTCTTAAGTTTTCGATTAATGGAGTTGAAGAGTTTCTGGCGTCGTGGCCTAAAGATAAACGAAAACTTTTTTTACCCGTTTTTTTAAAAACATAAGAACAAAAAGCTTTTCCTAGGTTGTAGGCGAATTCGTCGTTGAATTGTTTGTTGTATACTCCGCGGATATCGTATTCACGAAAAATAATTGGGCTGATAATCATATAAGTTAGCGACCTTTCCTTAATAACTGTAAATTGAGCTCAATAGCTTCACGCATGGAATTGGCGTTGGCTTTGTTTTTATTATAAATATCTTTAGCTGTTCCATGATCTACGCTGGTGCGCAGAAATGGTAGTCCTAACGTAATGTGGACTCCCGAGTCTTGGCCATGGATCATTTTAAAAGGAATTAAACCTTGGTCATGGTACAGCGCCAAGTAAGTCGAATATTTCGACCAGTTACTCGGAAAAAACGCCGCATCTGGAGATAGTGGCGGCGAGAGATGCTTAAATTTCTTAACTAGCGGTAGTAGAATTTTTTGTTCGAATGAGCCGACCACGCCTTTTTCGCCAGCATGCGGATTTAAACCTAAAAGCCCTACAGGTTGACCACTAGATAGCAAGCGCTGTAATTTTTTAGCCGCCAAAAAACTAGCTGTGAGTTTCTTTGTGGATAAGTCCTTTTCCACATTTTTAAGCGCAATGTGATCACTGGCAATGATGACATTAAACTTATTACCAATGAAACCCATAAACATGGGGTAATTTGGAAAATAGTGGCGAAAGATTCCGGTATGTCCGATAAATTTATACCCAGCATCTTTAATTAAGGTTTTAGAAACGGGAGCTGTAACTAGTGAATCGAACACGCGATCGCGACAAAACTCTGTGGCTTCGATAATCCAATCAGCAGCATTCGTCGATAGCTCTAGATCAAATAAAAACTGCTGATCAAGTGCCTTGGCGTTTTTTAAAATATAATAAAATGCTAAGGCGGCCTTGGTTGTTTTAAAAGTTAGACGAGAAAATTTTTGATCTAACAATTGAAAATATCGCTTTTGTTTTTTTTCTTGGCTATTATCACGAAATAAAAAAAACGAAGTGTTTTTTTGTGGGCCAAGCTGCGCGAGTGCTTTAGCCGTAACTTCAAAGCCAATACCATCGGGGTCACCGGTGGTAATTGCTACTGCAGAAAATTCTTTATTCATAAATTTTGATATAGGCGTCTTGTTTTTTAGATTCGAACCAGTTTTTTAATTGGCGCTTGAAGTTTTTTTCAACTAGCCCTGCTTTGATCTGTTCTTTATAGCGTAAAAACATTGGGTCTTGGGTTACTTTTTTATCAATAACTTTTAAAATTTGAAAGCCACGCGATGAACGAACAATTTTCGAAGTTTCGCCAGTATCTAGATTTGCTAACGCTTTTTCCATGTCGGCATTTAATTCGCCAGTTTTAAATTGACCTAAATAACCACCTGCATTTGCATCTGGGTCTTCGTTGTATTTATCAGCCAAAGCTTCGAATGATTCTCCAGCTTGCAGTTTTTTATAAACAGCATCGGCGCGCTTTAGTGCTTCTTCGGGAGTGCCTTTGCGCGAGTTAAAGAAAATCATGCCCACTTTTAATTCGTTTACATTAGGTTTGTATTTTGGATTACGATTTTTATATTCATTATAAGCATCTTCATCAGTGATGCGAAGTTTGGCTACGATTTCAGATTCAAAAAAACTTTGACGTTCTAATCGCGATTTTAAAGTTTTTTTATAATCAGCGATATTGTAGCCCTGCTTTTTTAAATACGTTTCTAATTCAGATCTGTTCATCTGATTTTTTTTAGCCAGATTACCCATCTCTTCATTAATGCGTTCTTCTGTAAAGGCTAAATTTTGGCGTTTGATTTCTGATTCAACTAATTTTTCGCGAATTAAATATTGCAATTGAGTGGTGCGACTCGATTTAAGATCTTCGATCTTGTCGTCTAACAACATCGTTTCATCAATTGAACCTTCTTTTTTTATGCGCGAAGCAACTTCATTTAGATCAGATTGCAGTACGGCTTCTGAGCCGACTGTTGCGACAATTTTATCGACCAAGTCAGATTTTTTACCAGCATCTTTTGCGGGCGCTGCTGTCGCGATGGAAGTTATAGAAAGTATCTGTGTAAGTGTAAGAGCAATAAACAAGCGTTTCATGCGTTATTTATCTCTTTATTCTTCGCGGGTTTCAACGACCAAAGCGTCAATGGCGGCATTGTTGCGAAGTATTTTATAACGCTTAATTTGCTCATCTAACCAGGCCGAAAAGCGCGCAGATTCGCGCAAGGACACAACTTCAGCCAAGATCTGAGGCCTAGTGTCGTCAAAAGTGCGCTGAAAAGACTGCTTGCGCTGGGTGACTTTAAATAAACGATAACCTTCGGCCAGCTGAATAGGCCCGATGAGCTCTGATTTTTTCGAAATAAACAAAGGCTCAAGTGGCGAACCCGGAGTGCGCTCAACCCAGCCGTATTTTAAGGCTTCTGGCGTAGCGCGATCTAAAGAATACTCTTTAAATAAACTTTCAAGAGTTGATTTGCGATAAAGCTTTTTAACAACATCGACTTGGTTTTCATCCTGCAATAGAATTGATTCGGTTAGAACCGATTCGTTTTGAAAATATTTAAGCTTATTGTTTTGGTAATGGGCCTGTAGCTCTTCGACAGTAGGATTTGCCATTTCTTTGCGAAGCTCGGTAAATAAAATTTTGCGCTTTAAACCAATTTCAACCGCTTTGCGCCAGTCTTGGTAAGATTTGTTTTGCGAAGCCAATTCATCACGAAAATCTTTATCTGTTGGAAATTGCGAAATCGTCTTAACCAGCTCAGCCTCTAAAATCTTGCCATCAATATTTAATTTTTTGTCGGTAAACCACTGTTCTATGAGGGCGTCGACTAAAAAGTCGGTAGTTACTTTGGTTTTAAAGGTTTTTAAAACAGAGGGATCTTTTGCAGATAACGGATCAAGTTCTTTCAAACGATTTGCCAAGGCCATTGAAAATTGGCTAAGAGTCATGGTGCGGTTTTCGACCTGCAAAACCACTTTAGATTTTGTGCCGTAAGAAAAAAAATCGCAGCCGGACGCGAGCGTCAAACATACAAAAAACCCCGCAAAGGCGGGGCTTTTTCGGAGCAATAAATTTAACTGAGATTTACTCAACCAATTTAGAGTTAACATTTACTGGATATTGCTTTTTTAATTTAGTGAAAAAATCATCGAACAAAGCTTTTCTTTTTTCATCAAAAACAGCCATGCGAATTTCACGTTTAGTGGCTTCTTCGTATGAACGTTTGCCAGTTAATTTAAATATATGAAGTCCAAACGGAGTTTCGACTAATCCAGAAGTTATTTCGTTAATTTTTAACCGAAGTGCGGAGTCGTAGTATGAAGGAACCAAGGTTAAGCGTGATTGCCAACCGATGTCGCCACCTAAATTTTTAGTTGTTAAATCATCAGAGTATAAACGTACTAACTCTTCAAATGGACGTTTGGACTTTAAAACTTCAGCTAAAATTTCTGTCGCACGTTTTTTAGCCTCTGCGCGTTGTTGAGCCGTAGCACCTGGCTTAACTTCAATTAAGATATCTGATACGCGGATTTGAGGATTTTTAGCGTAGTACTCTTTCATCTCTTGATCGGAAACTTTGCTCTCTTGAACTTTTTGACCTAATTCTTTTTCAAGTAAACCTTTGTAAAGTTCTTGGTTGAGCCGGTCTTGAACCATGGGATCTTTTTCTAGGTTACGTTTTTTAGCTTCTTGCAAGCCGATTTCGTAACGGATCAGATCTTCTAAGAAAATTTTACGGCTCGGCATGTTGGTGATGACTTGCGAAGTTACGTCTTTGTATTTTTTGTTGAACTCATCAAGAGTGATTTTTTTGTTTCCAACAGTTGCAACAACGTCAGAACCTTTTTGAGCAAAAGCCGATAAAGAAAAAGCTAGTCCTAAAGATAAAATCCATTTCATGTCGTATTCCTTTTTGACTTATAAGTCCTATATAAAATGCTAAGGCTTACGGGTGTGCTCGACAATGATTTTAAATGAATTTGGCCGATTGGCTGCGCGCATCAAAAAGTTGATTTTTCAGGGAATTTGCTAATTCTGGCGACCTTGGATCGGTGTTTTTATCGATAGTAAAACTAAACGGCGTCCAAAAAATACTTACCTGGGCGAAAGGCTTGGGCAGAAATGCTTTATTCCACGATTTAGGAAAATGCCACGCGCGATCGCAAGCGACGGCTCCAGCAAAAATGGGAGCTTTCATCAAACGCGCGATTTCAAACACGCCTGGCTTTACTTCAAAAATAGGACCTTTAGGACCATCCACGGCCATACTGCAATTTGATCCGTTTTTGCAAAACTGAAGCAAACCTTTAAGCGCAGAAATTCCACCACGAGTTGAAGAGCCGCGCGAAGTTTTTGCACCTAACAAATGTAAAACGGTATTCATCATTTCACCGTCTTTTGAGGTTGATGTCATAGTGGCAATTTTATAATGACCCGCTAGTGAAAGCAGAGGGATTTCATCGCCGTGAAAATGCGCTAAGATAAAAGGCTTTCTTTCATTCATCATGATTTTCATAGATTCTGGTTCGACCAGACGAATCTTCCAGGTCATCAACAGTGCTCTGTAAATGACCCAGATAATAAAACCTAAAATAAGTCCGCGAATTTTATACATTAAAAAATTTAGTGGTGAAGAGCTTTTTTGAATTCTTCAGTTAGTTTTGGTAAAATTTCAAAGGCATCACCTACGATACCGTAAGTTGCTTTTTGAAAAATGGGGGCGTTCGGATCACTGTTAATCGCTACGATGACCTTTGAACCACTCATGCCAGCTAAATGTTGAATCGCGCCCGAAACACCAACGGCGATGTAAAGTGATGGAGCAACTGTTTTACCAGTTTGACCAACTTGCATGCTGTGCGGAACCCAACCAGCATCAACGACGGCGCGCGAAGCACCAACCGTCGCGCCCAACACATCAGCCAAATCATTTAAAAGTTTAAAGTTGCCAGCCTCTTTTAAGCCGCGGCCACCAGAAACGATAATGTTTGCTTCAGTTAAATCTAATTTTTCTGAAGTGCCCTTAACGATTTGTTTGATGATTGTTTTTAAAGAAGGAGTTGTAAAAGTGTGTTCTGTTGCGGGAGCTGTTTTTGCAGAGTCAGCAGCTGCAACAGGCAATTGATTTGCACGCATTAAAACGATTTTTACAGTCGCGTTTTCAAAAGTGCCAGTTGCAAAACATTTTCCAGCGTACAGTGGTTTTTTAACTTTTACATCGTCACCAGCAATCGTGATTTCAGTGCCGTCAGAAATAACACCAGCATTTAGCTTTGCAGCAACGCGAGGAAATAAATCTTTAGCCGTTGAACCAGCCGAAGCTAAAACGATAGTTGCGCCGGTTTTTGAAATGACTTCAGAAACAGCCGCAGTAAATAACTCTGGGTTATACACGTCAAAAGACGCATCTTTTACGAAATGTATTTCTTGAGCGCCATGGTGAGCAAGCTCTGCGTTTGCAGCTCCAGCTTGTGTGCCTAAAGCAAAACCAAGAACTGTGTGGCCCGTTTTGGCGGCGAACTGTAAAAGCTCTTGAGAGCTTCTTTTAAGTTTATTGTTTTGAAATTCAGCAAAAACTAAAATTTTAGACATAATCGACCTACAACACTTTCGCTTCATCACGAAGAAGTTTAATTAATTCAGCCGCTTGTGCTGAAGAATCGCCATTTAAAAGTTTTACCGCTGGCTTTTCAGCAGGCAAAGTAAACTGAACATATTTTACTTTTTGCTCAGTTGCAGAAACTCCCAAAGAAGAGAACTCAACTTCTTTGATCACTTTCTTTTTAGCTTTCATAATTCCTGGAAGAGACGCGTAACGAGGCATGTTTAAGCCTTTGTTTGCAGCAATCAATGCAGGATTCATCATTTGCACAACTTCTTTAGCTCCACCCTCAACATCACGCTCAACTAAAACGCTTTCGCCTTGGTTTTCAAATTTAGAAACTACAGAGGTGTGTGGGATGGATAAAAATTCAGCCACCATTTGTGGAACCGAAGATTGGTTGCCATCGATGGCTAATTTGCCAGTGAAAATCAAATGAGCTCCACCTTCAGCTTTAATTGTAGCAGCTAAAGCTTTGGCCGTAGAAATAGCATCTAATTTTTCATCAGAATTAATCACGATAGCCTCATCAGCGCCCATGGCTAAAGCAGTTCTTAGTGATTCAACGGCACGAGTTTTTGGCCCAGATGTGATCGCCCAGACTTGAGCGGTTGGATTTTTTTCTTTAAATTTTACAGCTTCTTCGACGGCAATTTCGTCGTAGGGGTTTAAAACCCATTTTATTCCAGTGGTGTCGATTCCGTTTTGGTCGGCGGCCACTTTGATTTTTGTTTCAGTGTCCGGCACTTGCTTAATACATACGAAAATTTTCATGTTTCATACTCCTCTCGGCTACGCCAAGAAATACCGCATTTTTGTTTAATAAATGAACCCATTTGTTCTAGCGCAAGTGCCTGAAATCAGACAGTGAATTATAAATATAACGTGACGCAAAAATTCTGGCTGTTGGTGAGTGGCAAAGTGACAATTTATCGGCACAAGGTTTATTGTAAGATGAAAACATTATGAGAAGGTGAAGTGTTTATGTTTGATTTCGTTAAATCGACAGTTGGTCGAAAATACATCATGGGAATCTCGGGCTTAGTGTGGATGGGTTTCGTACTCACTCACATGGCTGGAAACATGCTGATTCTTGTGGGCCCTGATTTTTACAATGCTTATGGACATGCAATCTTGTCGAACAAACCGCTTCTGTACGGTGCGGAGTCGGTTTTAGTTTTAGCCTTAATAGTTCACGTGGTTACTGCAATCTCATTAACAATTGAAAATCGCAGAGCTAAAGGAACACGTTACGCCGTAAATCCAAATGGCGAAAAAGGACCAACACTGGCTTCGCAAACAATGGGCATGCAGGGTTCATTGGTTTTGGCTTTCATCATTTTGCATTTAGCGACGTTTAAATACGGAACTCATTACGACACAACGGTGAACGGCGTGCAAATGCGCGATCTACATCGCTTAGTTGTCGAAATATTTCAACAGCCAGGTTACGTGCTTTGGTATGTTATTGCTCTGATTGTTTTAATGTTTCACTTAAGTCACGGCGCTCATTCGATCTTTCAATCATTTGGTTTCTTAGAGAGAAAAATGATCAATGGAGTTAGAAAATTTGCGTGGGCTTATGCAATTATCGTAGTTGCTGGCTTCTTATCCCAACCTCTTTACGTATTTTTATTAAAAGGAAATTAATATGTCTAACAAATTAGATAGCAAAATTCCTAGTGGCGACATCGGTGACAAATGGACGAAACACAAGTTCGACATGAAGCTGATCAATCCAGCGAATAAACGTAAACACACAGTTATTGTGATTGGAACAGGCCTTGCCGGGGCTTCTGCCGCATCTTCGCTGGGCGAGCTTGGTTACAAAGTAAAAGCTTTCTGCGTGCATGAATCTCCGCGCCGCGCCCACTCAGTGGCAGCACAGGGCGGAATAAACGCAGCAAAAAATTATCAAAATGATGGCGATTCAGTTTATCGTTTATTCTACGACACAGTTAAGGGCGGAGACTTTCGTGCCCGCGAGGCCAACGTTCATCGTTTAGCCGAAGTGTCTGTAAATATTATCGATCAAGCTGTTGCCTCGGGTGTTCCGTTAGCGCGTGAATACGGCGGATTATTATCAAATCGTTCATTCGGCGGTTCGCAAGTTTCACGCACATTCTATGCGCGCGGGCAAACGGGTCAGCAATTATTATTAGGCGCGTATTCTTCAATGATGAGACAAGTTGATCTTGGAACTGTTGAATTATACACGCGTCGTGAAATGTTAGATCTTGTTGTGGTTGATGGTAAAGCGCGCGGCGTGATTATCAGAAATTTATTAACTGGTGAAATCGAATCACACGAAGCAGACGCAGTTGTTGTTGCTTCTGGCGGATATTCAAACGTATTTTACTTATCAACAAATGCAATGGCGTGTGCAGTAACAGCCGCTTGGAAAGCTCATAAAAAAGGAGCGTTCTTCGCAAACCCTTGTTACACACAAATTCACCCGACTTGTATTCCGGTACATGGTGAAAACCAATCGAAGCTAACTCTTATGTCTGAATCACTTCGCAATGACGGACGTATTTGGGCTCCATTGAAAAAAGGCGACGCTCGTTTAGGAAATGATATCCCAGAAGCAGAACGCGATTATTTCTTAGAGCGCATATATCCAAGCTTTGGTAACTTAGCGCCGCGTGATGTGGCGTCTAGACAGGCCAAATACCGCGTTGATGAAGGTCACGGCGCCTTAGGTGAAAAATCTGTTTTCTTAGATTTCAAAGACAGCATTAAACGTTTAGGCGAAGACAAAGTGGCTGAACGCTACGGAAATCTTTTCCAGATGTATGATAAAATCACTGGCGAAAATCCATATAAACAACCGATGAGAATTTTCCCGGCTCCGCACTACACGATGGGTGGCCTGTGGGTAGATTACAATCTTGAATCAACGGTTCCGGGCTTATTCGTAGCCGGCGAAGCGAATTTCTCTGATCACGGTGCGAATCGTCTGGGCGCTTCCGCGCTAATGCAAGGTTTAGCAGATGGATATTTCGTATTGCCGTACACAATAGGTAACTACATTGCGAATGCGAAGTTAGGTAAAGTTGAAATAACTAACGATGCATTTAAGTATGCGGCAAACGAAACACAAAATGAATTAAACAAATTCTTAAGCGTTAAAGGCTCAAGATCGGTTGAATCACTTCATAAAGAACTTGGCCACATCATGTGGGAAAAATGCGGCATGGCTCGTGATAAAGCGGGCCTTACAGAAGCGATTTCTAAAATTCAAAACCTACGTAAAGAATTTCATTCAAACGTTAATGTTCCTGGCGAAGGCAAAGGCATTAACAATGAATTAGAAAAAGCAGGTCGCGTAGCCGACTTCATCGAACTTGGTGAATTAATGTGTCGAGATGCTTTAACTCGTGAAGAATCTTGCGGCGGTCACTTTAGATCTGAATATCAGGTCGATGGCGAAGCGAAGCGTGATGATGAAAAGTTTTGTCACGCAGCTGCGTGGGAGTGGAATGGCTCTGCAGACAAAACGCAAACTCGTCACCAAGAAGAACTAACTTTCGACAACGTCCATTTAGCGACACGTTCGTACAAATAGGTTGAGGAATATATGGGAATTGCAAAACCAACGATCAATTTAAAATTAAAAGTTTGGCGCCAAAAAAACAGTAGCTCTAAAGGTGAGTTTAAGAATTACGACGCAACCAATGTTTCTCCTGACGCATCTTTTTTAGAAATGCTTGATGCTGTTAACGAAGAGTTAATCAATAAAAACGAAGAACCAATTTTATTCGACCATGATTGCCGCGAAGGTATTTGTGGAAGCTGTGGATTCATGATTAACGGAAACGCGCACGGCCCGCAAAAATCAACAACAGTCTGCCAATTACACATGCGCACATTCAAAGACGGCGAAACACTTGTATTAGAACCATGGAGAGCGACAGCTTTTCCAATTCTAAAAGACTTAGTTGCGGATCGCTCGTCTTTTGATCGCATTATTAAATCTGGCGGTTACATTTCTGTAAACACAGGCAATGCGCGCGATGCAAACAACATCTTAATTCCCAAACCAGATGCTGACGAAGCCATGGCTTCTGCGACATGTATTGGTTGTGGTGCATGTGTGGCTTCTTGTAAAAATGCTTCTGCTGCCCTATTCACGTCAGCAAAAATCCAACACATGGCTTTGCTTCCACAAGGTCAAGTTGAGCGCGCACAACGCGCACTAGATATGACAGCCCAAATGGATGCAGAGGGTTTCGGCGCCTGCTCGACAACAGGATCTTGTTCTGCGGCCTGTCCGAAAGACATTTCATTAATCAACATCGCGACAATGAATCGCGAATTGTTAAAAGCAACGATCACGAAACAAGAAGAACATTCTGGCGGGGGCGACGGCTAATGAAAGACTTTATTAAGATCTTTGTTGTTCTAATTGCGGTAGTTGTGGCCTTTGTTTCTGGGCGCAACTATGGCGAAACGTCGATCTTAGAGTCTAAAGAATTCAAAGAAAACAAAAGTCAGCAAGCTGAAAATTCTCGCTCTGAAGAAGAGTTAAAAACGATGAAAGATAAGTTTCAAAGTTTACTAGATAGTGCCGATTTAAAAAAAGCCGATGAAGTTTACGGTAAAATGATGACCGTGTTTTTGGTTGATCTTGGTCTGCGTATTTCTGAACAACAGCAAAAAGATCTAGATGTTGGTAAATCGCAGTTATTGGTTTGCGCATCTCAGTCGGGCCAAGCGCCAGCGATTAAAACACCTCAAGCCCTGGCTCAAATTTCTATTCCAAAAAATTTAACAGAGGAAGCTGAAACGCCTAAAGCGCCAAAGTTTTCACAAACTGCTCCTGGCAGATTTAAATCAACAGAATGGACTCTCGTTAACAGTTCTTCAAATTCAGAAATTTTAAGAAATCTAGAAAAAGTAAAGCTAAGCGATATCGACGCTTTTCTAAAAGATGCGCCTGAAACTTCGTTTACAGATTTGCAAAAATATTACGGGACATATCGCGGACGAGTATCTGCTGTAGATGGTTCAAACTATGGATCTTTAGTGATGTCGATCGGCCCGATGGCTGAAAAAGCCAATCATGTCGAGGGAGAGGTTAAGTTTTACCGTGGCGGTAAAAACGAATCAACTTCAAGCTTTAACTCAACAACTTGGGGCTATACGCCTGCCGGCTATCAAGGTAATATGGTTAGCATGGGCGGAAGATTTTTACAGATTTATAAAATTGAAAGCGCAGATAAAATTGCAGGTAATTTTTATGAACGACTTCCAAACGGAACAACAAAACTTATCGGAAGTTTTGTTTTAAGTCGCACAGATCGCATTTAGTTTTCTACACAGGCTGGTAATTCTTCAGCAGAAAGTTTCTGCACAACATCTCGTTGTAGCGGTAAAATCGTTTTACTTGAATTGTATTTTGGCATGACTTTAACGCCAACTATTCCGACTGATAAATTCGAAAACGTAGCGCCGCGAACAGAGTCTACCTTAATTTCTAAGTACGGAAAACCCGCAAGTAGTGCTGAGTCTTGTAATTCTTTTGAAGCGCGTATTTCAAATGATCCAGAGAGATCTTTTTGGGTGTCATGTGTAGTTACATCTAAGACATTCATCGGACGGTAGCCCTTAGCCATCAAAGCTTCGGTGACTTCGTCTGGCGTGGTGTTTGGAACAATTAGACTACACCCTTTTACTTGAAAAGACCCTACTTGGGCGGCAAAAGCTGAAAATGAAATTAAACATGTCGTTAAGATAAATAATTTTTTCATATTTATAGAGAATGCAAAAAGCCCCGCGATTTTGAATAGCATATCTTTGAGGTGAGTGTCTCAAAGGGAGACTACTCACTAATGACACGACAACCGCAGCCGCAATTTGTTACACATATTTGAATTTATTTTTGAAACGACTAACCTTTAAAAATCGCGTCATCTGTCTCACTTACGTACGTTAGTTCAGGAAGAACTAAACACAACGCCGATTTGCACCTCGACAAAAGTCTAAATTCCTGGACCTATTCTGACGATGAGAATCATAGGTAGGATGCAAATGAAAAAAGCCAGCGATTTAATGAAAGAAATGGGATTCAATAAAAATGCACCGGTGGCAACACAAGAAGCATTTATCAAACATCTGATCAAAGCCGCCACAGGAACGAATGTTGTGACTCCGACCGAGAAAAAAATTATCCAAGAAAACCCGGATAAAATTGTGCAATTTCCAAAACAACTAGCGTTTGATTTTGCCGATGATGAAACTCAAATCAGCGTCAAAAAGTCTAAAAAAGCGTAGCAATAAATTTTAAAAAATGCTAACTTTCTCCTGGCCGTTTTGCTAGTTTCAGTCTGGAACCAACAACTAGACTGTTTGCTAAACAAGCACGTGCTAATATTTTTCGTAAGTTAAGGGAAAACACCACCATGAAAAAGAATTTTTCTAAAGTAGGCGCAGTAGCGGCGACAATGATGTTAGCTATAACTGCAAACGCAAAATTTACAACTGAATCTGTACCAGGAGAATATGTTGTAAAATTAAAACCAGGAATGATGCGCATGTCGACGCAATCACTTTCTCAACAGCTTAATGAGTTTGTAACTCAAAAAATTTCTGGACAAGATATTGTCGTAGTTAAAAAAGCTGTTTTTCAAACTAATGATTCAGCAGTGAAATCATTAAATGAAAATCCAATGGTTGAAATCGCAGAGCCGAACTATATTTATAAAATCAACAAAGCTCCAACTGATCCAATGTATTTACAAACTTGGGGTTTAGATAACGTAGGCCAATCTGATCCAAAAAATCAAGTTGGTGTTGCGGGAATCGATATCAATGCTGAGCGTGCTTGGGAAATCCAAACAGGAACTCGCGAAAAAATTATCGCAATCATTGATACAGGTATCGACCATACTCACCCAGATTTAGTTGATAACATGTGGCAAAATGAAGTTGAAGCCGCAGGTAAAACGGATGTGGATGATGACAATAATGGTGTTGTTGATGATATCTATGGTTACAATGCGATCACCAATAGTGGTAATGCAAAAGATGATCAAGGTCACGGCTCTCACTGTGCTGGTACAATCGGTGCTCGTGCAAATAACGGTATCGGCGTTGCTGGTGTAAACTGGAACACGCGTATGATGGCTGTTAAGTTTTTAGATTCTGGCGGATCTGGCTCATTAGTTAATGCAATTAAAGCTATCGACTACGCAACTAAAATGGGTGCACACGTACTGTCAAACTCTTGGGGTGGCGGCGCATTTTCGCAAACTCTATTAGATAGCATTAAACGTTCACAAGAAGCTGGCGCGATTTTTATCGCAGCAGCAGGCAACGAATATAAAAATAATGATACCTCACCCTCTTACCCATCAACGTACCAAGTTGAAAACGTACTGTCGGTTGCAGCTATTGATAATCGTGGTGCAAAAGCAGATTTTTCTAACTACGGTAAAAAGACAGTTCACTTAGGTGCGCCTGGTGTGAATGTAATGTCGACTACTGGTGGTGGATATAAATCTTATTCTGGCACTTCAATGGCAACTCCACACGTTGCGGGTGTTGCAGCCTTATTATGGGCTAACGAACCAAACCTAACTGCGGCTCAAGTTAAAGAAAGATTAGTAGCTACGGTTAGACCTTTAGCTTCTATGAAAGGTAAAACTATAACTGGCGGAATGGTTGATGCTTACGGTGCTTTAACGAACACGCAAGCTCCTCCTGATACAAATGACCCATCTAACTGGGCAACTGTTTCTATGGATTTCAAATCTGCATCTCCATACAAACCAAATACGAATCAAGTGTTTGAAGTTTCTGTTCCAGGAGCAAAAGAATTTGCGATTTACTTCGAAAAATTCAATGTCGAATCTGGATATGACTTCGTAACTGTTTACGATTCTAAAGGTGTTAAAGTTCAAGCTTTAACGGGATCTAATAATGAATCATTTTCTATGACGATCACTGGCGCATCTGCTCGTATCGAGTTTAAATCAGATAAATCAGTTGAAAAATCTGGTTGGACGATCACTAAAGCGGCTTATCGTTAAGAAGGTGCGGCCTACGGGTCCATCATAAACTGTAAAAACAACCGACCCACATCTTAATAAAGATGTGGGTCTTTTTTTATAAAAAGACAGCTTTAGTCATACAAACGTATAAAAGATCAACACACAAAAGTCTTCTAAATTTAATCTAAAGCAAGAAATCTCAAAATAAGACAATAATAAGCGATTGGCACGCATTGCAGAGTTAGAGTGTTGAAGCAACTTTAAAGGAGCATTGTCATGACAAAAAAAGCGATTTACAAAAAAATATTTTTTATTTTTATTTTTAACTTAATGGCCGTAGCAGCACAAGGAGAAACTCAGTGTAGCAAGACCGTGTTTTTTCTTCCACAAAGCCACAATAAAAATTTTGGAACGCCCCTTTCTGCAATTCAGCGTGCTGATTTAGAAAATCTTTCTCGATCACAATTTGAGGTCGCACAGTTTGTCGAACAAAACTCACAGCTTCCTGTCTTTGTTGAAGGTCTTTACCAAGACGTTGTTGTGTCGGAAAAAAGTAATTTTAGCGACCAAATTAAAAATTGGGCCAAGCAGTTGACTAAGATAGAGCCGTTAAATAATTCAAGTGGCAGATTTGAAGACCTTAGCCAGGCAGATAAAGAGCTTCTTGCACAAGTATCAGGACCGTTTTCAATGTTATTTTTAGGAAAAATTAATGCTATCTATAAAACGATCGAAGACAAAAAAATGCACGATGCAGAAATGAAGGCTGTTAACGATGTCTTAGCTATTAAAGAAAAAATTACAGTGGATGATGACGAAGCCATGGATGCGATTTTTCGTAATCGCGACAAAGGTGCGATTAATCACATCATCACTTTTTTCAATAAGCACCCTGATGTTGACGAAGCGGTTCTTGTCTTTGGTGCTCGCCACGATTTTATTCGTTACTCGGGAGTTGTTCCTGGTCTATGTTTTCAAGTACCGCCAGCATTTGCGAAAAAATCTCAAGCAGTGCCGTATAAAATTGATCCTAACGGATTGTTACAGCTTAAGTAAGGAAAAACCCTTAGGCGCTATCTCGGCGCTTTTATTTTGCGATATATTTTAAACTCAATTAACACCACCAAAAGAATAATAATAACTTCGACGGTCAGAAGCAATCTTCCTGTCGAAGTTATTCGCTCTCGAAAAAAAATTATTGCTGCTGAAATTAGACAATAAGATAGATTTGCATAAATAACTGTTAACAACATCCAAGGCTTAGTTTTTGTAATGAAAAAATAGCAGCTTAAAGAGTAAATAGCATAGGTCGCCGGAATCAAAGCCAAAGACTGTAACAGAGACACGTTAATTCCAAGAAATAAAGAGTATCGCGTAAGAATCAGACCCGTGAAGCAAGCGCTCAGGATTGCGCCGACTCCATCCAAAATAAAAATATTTTTTTGATTTAAACACATGCTACGGATGGCGATTTATAAAATCGCGAAGTTTTAAATTTAAAAACTCTGGAAAATCCAATTGGCAGCAGTGTGATCCATAAGGAACTAAAACGTACTCTGCCCCGTGAATTTTATCGACTAATTCTTTTTGATAACTCGGTGGAGTTAAAAAATCACGATCGCCCGCGATAACTAAGGCCGGTTTGTCGATATGAGATAAAATATTTGTTCCATCAAAATTTAACAGCTGTTCAAATAATCTAAAAAACAAAGGCAGTTCTAATCTAGAAACTCCCCGGCCGTACATTTCGATATCTTTAAACTGAGTGAGTTTAATATTAAACCCGCCAGAAAGTGCCGCAACTTGAAACGCAACAGGATTATCAACCATGGCGCGCCAAAGAGCGCTCCACAGATCAGGAGACTTCGCATGTTGAGTTTTTAGAAATTGAAATAAGGGTTCTACAAACTCAAAACCAAAAAGTTTTTTCAGTGGATTTCTTGCAAAACCATTTATGAACGTTAACGTTTTAAAAATTTCAGGAAATTGTTCAAATGATTTTAATTGGTAAGGCACGCCAAAGCTGTGACCAACTACGTGGGCACTTTTGTGACCTAAATGATTTATTAAGCCTTTAAGATCAAAAGCTAAATGTTCAAATGTCATATTATCAGGATTTCTTACCGGAACACTTTTGTGATGGCCACGTATATCAAACAAAATAACTTCATGAGTTTTTGAAAAAAACTCAACTTGCGGATGCCAGTGATTCATTAAACAGGCGATGCCGTAAATAAATACGATGGGTTCACCTTTGCCGTGAACTTCGTAATAAATCGGAGTTCCATCCATAGCCTCATAGTATCCAGTTTTTTTCTCAATAAATTGCGTACTCATTTTAAAATCGAAAGCTCCACTAAGTTGGCTCCAAACGACAACTGATCACCACTTTCGATGGGATGTTGGGTAAAGGGATGGCCGTTGATAAGAATTTTATCACCGCAAAGAGTTTCAATGTAAGCTGTTTCGCCGACTTGAAAAAATTTGGCAATTTGTCCGGGCTGGGTTGGGTCTTTGATGTTTAAATCTAGACTGTTAAACCCCAAGGTCCGGGGACCATAACTCAAGGTATAAAACTCGTCGGTCTGCGGCCCTTGCAAAAAGGTCAGGCGAACGGGGTAAAGATAGAAGAAAAACTCGGTTAAAATGGGCTCCCAGCTGTCGGCTTCAAGAAATTCGACCAAAGCTTCTTCCCAGTTTGGCGAGCTGCTTTTAGGCTTTTCGAGCACTTTAAAACCCGTCTGTCCCATATGAAAAATCAGCCCACTAATTAAGCTAAGCGACACCCCTTCAGATGAACCAGCACGAATCTTGTTGCCACCTAAGGCTCTGATTTTCCATAAGAAATTTGTATCTAGATAGATTTCTGCATGCACGGTCGCCATTTCGGGATCACCGAAATAACCTGACGAGAAAATATAGTTCTCGCGCATGGCAATAATCTGTCCTTTGTGGTGTCCGTCTAACACCTGTAGAGCCAATTTCATAAATTTTATATTAGGGGTTAGATCAAGCCTTGTCTACGTCTACGGAAGCTGCTAAACCAGTTGAACATTATAAGTCATCCTTGCTCCCCGATTGTCGGTGGAGCTTTAACCGGAAGGAATATCCATGGATCTTAAGACAGACCTTAAGCGTCCGTATGAGGTTGTTATCCTCATGCACCCAGACGCAAACTTAGAAGAGCAAAAAGCTCTTTTCAACAAAAACAAAACAACAATCACTAGCTTTAAAGGCTCTGTGCACTCAGTGGAAACTTGGGGCAAAAGAAACTTAGCTACACCGATTGGAAAAATTCGTAAAGCTGTGTTTTTTCATTCAGTTTTCGAAGCTAATCCACAAGCGGTTATGGAGATTGAGCGCACTATGCGTATCAATGATAAAGTTTTACGCTTTATGCATACACGTTTAGACGAGCGTACTTCGACTTCTAAGCACTTAGAAGCCTTCAAAAAAGGTTTAGCTGATTCAGCTGCAAAAGAAAAAGAACGTGAAGCAAAGGCACAACTTCGTCGTCAGGCAGCTCAACAAGCTCGCATGGAAAGACAAGACGAAGAGTAGGGAACTAAATGCTGCCACAACAAGCCTCAGACAATAAAAAATACTTCTTATTAGCTGCAATTTCTGCAGCGATGAGCATTATTTTTTCTGTGATGAGCGCTCCGTTTATTCGTGTGCTAGCAGCAACTAAATCCAAAATTTTTTGGGTGGTGGGATTAGTTTTTGTGACGTCATTATTTTTTCTAAAGATGAATCTGGTCGCAATTTATGTAGGGGCAGTTTGGATGACTTTAGGCCTTTACAGTGAGTTGGAAAAAAAGGGCATCACGTGGAAAAAATCAGGCATATTGTCAGTCTTGGCTGGCGTACTGTTTGGAGTTATCGCATTTCTGTCTATTACGAAGTGGTCTGTGGATCACGAGTTATATAAACAGGTTATCGATCCGCTCATGGTTTCGTTAAAACAAGTTTTACCCAATGAAAATTTCGAAACAAAAGCCGTTATGATGTTTATGCCGGGATTGTTGGCTTCAGCGCTGATTAGCTCTTTAGCTGTTTCACTTGTATTTGAAGCACAAATTTTCAAGGCTTTTCACATTAAACGTGAAAGACTTGCTTCAGGACTTAAATGGTTAGAATTTCGACTGCCCGATATGTTTATCTGGTCATCGCTATTTGCATTTTTATTTTCAGTAGTAGAAACACCATTTCAATTTCTTCAAGTGATCGCCATTAATTTCGCGGTTATCAGCATTGTGAGCTTTTTCTTTCAAGGCATTTCAGTTGTCGAGTTCGCTGCACGTATTTTCAGACTTGGCAGAGTAACAAAATTGTTACTTTATCTTTTAATCATCACATGGGCGCTACCCGTAGTTACAGTCTTAGGATTTGCTGATTACTGGGTTGATTTTCGCCGTCATATGAGAAAAAAGATTAAAGTAGCGTAAATATAGAATAGGATTGTCGTGCCGAAGGCACGCAAAGGAATTAACATGAAAGTAATTTTACAAAAAGACGTTAAAGACTTAGGAAAAGTTGGCGATCTAGTTAACGTTTCTGCAGGTTTTGCTAGAAATTTATTATTCCCACGCAAATTAGCTGTTGAAGCAACTGAAACTCGCGTGAACGAATACAATCACTTAAAACGCGTTGCTGATTCTAAAAAGAAAAAAGCAGCGACTGAGCGCCAAGCGTTCTTAGCGAAAATTAAAGGTACAACTGTTACTTTTAAATTAAACGCTGGAGACAATGATAAACTTTTCGGAACTGTTACAACTTCTGATATCTCTAAAGGCCTAGATAAATTAGGTTTTTCTGTAGACAGAAAAGACATCGTTCTTGAAGAGCAAATCAAAGTTTTAGGAACACACAAAGCAGTTATCAAGTACAGCGAAGGAATGGAAGCTCCAATCCAAATCTCTGTAGAACGCGCTTAATAGTTTTTAACGCAATTAAAAACCACCAAAGGGCTGGCACTAAGTGTCGGCCCTTTTTTATACTTTGAACCGTTAGCCGAAACTTTGTACAGTCTCTCTATGAACAGGGGGCTTGCCATGACAAAGCTTTTCGTAATTTTAGGTCTTATTTTTTCTACTCAAGCATTTGCTAAAAAAACTGATGGTGCAGTATTAACTGCTGTTGAAAAAGCCGAAATCGTTTTAACAGTTAAAAAGGGGTTTCACTTTAACGATAAAGCCCCAGCCAGCATCGTGTTCGATGATTTAGAAGCGAAACATAAACCGACAATTAAAACTGAACAAAAATTTACATTTAAAGTTTTAGAAAAAGCTAAAGTTGCAAAACTTAACTATTATGTTTGTGATGATGCAAAAACAGTTTGTGAATCTCACGATCAATCCGTTGAATTAACGGCAAAACGTACGGCAACTGATGCCGCACCATATGATCGCGCAGTGGCCTCTGATGCTCCGACAAAAACATATGACACCATCACGCTACTAAAGTTTTCAGCGCCGTGGTGCCCGGCCTGCATTCGGTTAAAATCAGAAACAATGAATAAACCACAAATTCAAGCGTTGCTTAAAAAAGTTAGCCTGCAAGAAATTAACATCGACCTAGTTGAAAACGAAAAAATCTCGAGCGAATATGGCGTTAAAGCGATTCCGACAGTGATTTTAGTTAACGAACAAGGTGAAGAGTTAAAACGTTGGTTAGACTACCAACCGGTAAAATCTTTTGCTCCAGAACTACAAGCAGCTTTAAAAGAAACACAATCCATCAATCAACTAACAGCAAAAGCTGAAGCAGGTGATGAAAAAGCAGCAACAACATTAGCCTACAACTCATACAGCAAAATGCAGTGGAAAGATGCTGCTAAATGGTTTTCTTTTTCTAAAGGTGTAAAAGAATTAAACTACAAATTAGCCGCAGAAATTTCTTTAGCTCAAGATGATTTGGGCGATACCGCAGAATCAAAAAAAGCTTACCTGCAAGCTTTAGAAAAAGGCTTCACGCTGTCATCTTCAGTGCTGGATCAAACCCGCTGGAAGCTTGATTATTTAGAACAACTTAAAGAACAAGAAAAGCCAATTGAAACTGATGCAATCAAGGCGTTACAGTTTCAATTGGCTGAAGTTAAAAACAATAAAGATTTAAAAGGTTTATTTGCAAAATCAACGTTAGGTGATGCAGAAAACTTTGAAAAATCTGAAATTCTAGATATGATGGCCCGCCTTTTCAAAATCACAGACGATAAAGATAATACTAAAAAAACACAGGCTGAATTAGCCAGCGCTGTTGATAAAGTAAAACTATCAACAAAACTTCCGGGCCAAATGATTTCAGCGATTTGGTACTACGGTCAAGCCGGCACCCCTGAAAAATCAGAAAAGTTGTTAAAAGATCTAATTAAAGTAAATCAAAAAACTTATGTGTACTACCAACGTTACGCGAGCTTTTTAACAAAGCAAAAACGTAATGAAGAAGCTTTGGCGCAAGCGAATTTAGCGTTAGAATACAAAGAAGGTAACGAGCCACAATTAAGTTTAGCGAAAGTTAAAATTTTAAAAGAGCTTGGTAAAAAAGATGAGGCCATTGTTCTAATTGATAACACGATGAAGTTAACAGAAGCGTATCCACAAAAATATAAACGCACGCATGCGGCCCTTGCTGATTTGAAAAAGAGCTTAGCAACCACAGCAACCACCAAATAAAAACGTTAGACCTTGGTCGACGTTTTTATTTTAAGATTTGAATTTGTAGTTACTGTACACGCTCTGGAGACGTGCCGTAAAAAATCTCATCAATGTAGATTAAAAGGCACTGGCGAAGATCTTCGACCGTCATAGTATCTGGATCAAGCTCTAGAGCGCGAATCGCTGCAAAAAGCTCGGTCTCAATAACATCTTTATCCATTTTTGCGGCTTGAGAAAAAACTTCTATTACTCGACTCACATTCGCCTCCATGCTTTTGTGCGTTGTCTGTTCTGAAAAGCCCTATCCATGGGCTTTCTAGGTTGATCAACTTAGTTGACCGTTCCTGAAAGATCAGACAATTTCATTCGACCACCGGGTTATTATTGTTTCAATTTTTTTACGATTTAGAGTATTTTTTTAGACCTTAGTTGGCCAAGGCCAATATCTAGCTTTTGGAGACGTTGAGGCCTAAAAAAGGGGCAAAACTGGATCCTTATAAAATTTTCTCGATAGAGGTAGCCTTGACAGAGCAAAACGGCTACACATATTACCTCTGAGAATTCATTAAAAAACAGGAGACTTTCAATGGCTAAAGAATTAGGCGTACGCCCACTACATGACAGAATTTTAGTAAAAAGAACTGCAGAAGAAGACAAAACTGCGGGTGGATTATTTATTCCAGATTCAGCAAAAGAAAAACCACAACGTGGCGAAATCGTCGCTGCAGGTAAAGGTCGCATTACTGAAGACGGTAAAGTTTTACCTTTAGAAGTAAAAGTTGGCGATAAAGTTTTATTTTCTAAATACGCGGGCACAGAAATCAAATTCGACGGATCAGAATTTTTAATGATGCGCGAAGAAGACGTATTGGGAATCGTACAGTAATTTAATTTATTTAAGTCGCGTCACAAGGCGTGCAAATTTATAATAACGAAGGATAAAAGAACATGAGCAAAATTTTAATTTTTTCTGAAGACGCTAGAACACACATCTTAAAAGGTGTTAACACTTTAGCAAACGCTGTTAAAGTTACCCTTGGACCTAAAGGTCGTAATGTAGTTATCGACAAATCTTTTGGTTCACCACTTATCACTAAAGATGGTGTTACGGTTGCAAAAGAAATCGAATTAGAAAACAAATTCGAAAACATGGGCGCGCAAATGGTTAAAGAAGTTGCTTCTAAAACCAATGACGAAGCCGGCGACGGAACAACTACTGCAACTGTATTAGCACAAGCTATCTACCGCGAAGGCGCTAAATTAGTTTCTGCTGGTCACAACCCAATGTCTATCAAACGTGGTATCGACAAAGCTGTTGGTATCATCATTGAAGAATTAAAAAACATGGCTAAGCCTGTTAAGGGTTCAAACGAAGTTGCTCAAGTTGGAGCGATCTCTGCTAACAACGATAAAGAAATCGGTACTATGTTAGCTAACGCTATGGAAAAAGTTGGTCGTGAAGGTGTTATCACTATTGAAGATTCAAAAACGGCTAAAACAGAAGTAACAACTGTTGAAGGTATGCAATTTGATCGTGGTTACTTATCTCCTTATTTCGTAACTAATGCTGAAAAAATGGAAACTGTTTTAGAAAACGCGTACGTATTAGTTTACGACAAAAAAATCTCTTCTATGAAAGACATGTTAGGCGTTCTTGAGGCAGTTGCTAAACAAGGTCGTCCATTATTAATCATCGCTGAAGATGTTGATGGCGAAGCATTAGCGACTTTAGTAGTTAATAAATTACGAGGAACTCTGCACGTATGTGCTGTTAAAGCTCCAGGCTTTGGCGATCGTCGTAAAGCAATGTTAGAAGACATCGCTATCTTAACAAGCGCACAAGTTATTTCTGAAGACCTTGGAATGAAACTTGAGCAAGCCAATGCGACTCACTTAGGTACTGCGAAACGTATCGTTGTTGATAAAGACAACACGACTGTTATCGACGGTAGCGGCAAAAAAGCTGATATCACAGCTCGCGTAAACCAAATCAAAGCTCAAATCGAAGAAACTACTTCTGACTACGACAAAGAAAAACTTAAAGAGCGCTTAGCTAAACTAGCTGGCGGTGTTGCAGTTATCCATGTTGGTGGCGGATCTGAAGTTGAAATGAAAGAGAAAAAAGCTCGTGTAGAAGATGCATTAAATGCAACTCGCGCGGCAGTTGAAGAAGGTATCGTAGCTGGTGGTGGTACTGCTTTACTACGCGCTTCTCAAGCAATCATTAAAGCTAAATTCTCTGAAGAAGAGCGTTTCGGTGCTAATATCATCAAACGCGCGTGCGAAGAGCCAGTTCGTCAAATCGCTACAAACGGCGGTCTTGATGGCGCTATCGTTGTTAACAATATTCTATTAGATAAATCGACTAACTACGGTTACAACGCTTTCTCTGATGAATACACGGATCTATTAAAAGACGGCGTTATCGATCCAGTTAAAGTTGTTCGTTGTGCATTAACAAACGCAGCTTCAGTAGCATCATTGATGTTAACTACTGAGACTATGATTGCTGATGCTCCGAAAAAAGATTCTCCAGGTGGCGGCGGTGGCGGCGATCACCACGGCATGGGTGGCATGGGCGGCATGATGTAATCCTAACGGAGACATCATTCGACGTATCGAAATTCAAAACCCAAGGTTAATAGCCTTGGGTTTTTTTATCTGAGAAATGAATTAGATTAAATAAAGCAGAATACTAAAGTATTGAAAAATACTTCCACCCATCACAAATAAATGCCAGATGCCGTGGAAGTGTTTGAATTTTTCATCAAGTACAAAAAAGAAAACACCGAGCGTATAAAACATTCCGCCAATGGCTAAAAGCACGACTCCTGGCATAGACATGACTAACAATAAGTCTTTAATTGCAAAGGCAATTAACCAGCCCATGATTAAATAAATTAATAGCGAGGGAATACGAGTTTTTTTTGCGATCGTAAATTCGCACGTTATACCGATTAAAGCTAAGCCCCAAACAATACCAAATAACCACCAACCTAAAGTTCCGTTAAGGGCGACCAGTGTAAATGGCGTATATGAGCCTGCGATAAATAGATAAATTGAAAGGTGATCTAATTTTTGTAAAATGGCTTTAGGTTTTGCGCCGGGAATACTGTGATATAAAGTTGAAACACCATAAAGCATGATCAGCGTTGCGCCATAAATGCTGGTACTGACGATCTTTAGAGTATCTGATTGCACACTAGCCAAAGTAACTAAGACAGCAGCGCCGGCGACGGCTAATAACAAACCAATAAGATGAGTGATGCTATTAAAACGTTCGCCGTGGTAGATAAAAAACCTCGTTGTCTAAAGTTACGCTTATGGCGTCTCAGCGTACATACGATCTTCAAAAGCGGCAAGTGCTGCTTTGGCACCTTCGCCCATAGCAATTACAATTTGTTTAAATGGTGTCGTTGTTACATCACCCGCTGCATAAATGTTTTTTGCTGATGTGCGGCCTTTGTTATCAACAATAATTTCACCAAATTTATTAGTTTCAACGATATCTTTAGCAAACTGACTATTAGGTAATAATCCAATCTGCACAAACACACCTTCTAGCGTTTCTGATTCAACAGTATTCGTGTTGCGATCAAGATACTCTAGTGCCGTTACCTGTTGGCCATTGCCTAAAACTTGAGTCGTTTTAGCAGAGGTAATAATTTTTGCATTGGGAAGCGATTTTAGTTTTTCAACTAAAACAGCATCAGCTTTTAACGTATCGTTATATTCGAACAACACAACTTCACTAACGATGCCGGCTAAATCAATCGCCGCCTCTACGCCCGAGTTACCACCGCCGATGACGGCGATCTTTTTACCTTTGTAAAAAGGGCCATCACAGTGCGGACAAAAGGCTACGCCACGACCTAAATATTCTTTTTCACCAGGAATATTTAGTTCACGCCACTTAGCGCCGGTTGTGATGATAATAGCTTTGGCTTTTAAAAACTCTCCGCTTTCTAGATGAATAACGTTTTCATTTTTATCGACTTTAGAAACACGACGGTGTTCAAAAAGTTTTACCGGATAACTTAAAACATGCTGATTTAACTGCGCAGCTAGTTGTGGGCCTTCAGTGTAAACTACAGAAATTAAATTTTCGATGCCCTTCGTGTCTTGCACTTGCCCGCCGAATTTTTCTGCGATGAGCGCCGTTTTTAAACCTTTACGCACACTGTAGATAGCTGCTGAAGCACCTGCGGGACCGCCACCAATCACGACAACGTCGTAGTCACCAAGATTTGCATCGGCGCCAGAAAGTTTTGCGGCACTCGCATCAATACCGTAATGTTCTTCGATTGTTTTTAAAATTTCAGCGAAGTTAGCGCGGCCTGAATGAATCATTTTACCATCGACCACAACACTGGGAACGCCTTGAACCCCGAGCGCAGCGATTTCATCTTGGGCGTAAGCGCCGTCAATGGTTTCATGGTGAAAGTCATCATGAATAATCGCCATCAAATTTAAGGCCTGTACGACCACAGGGCAATTTTCACAATCCAGCGACATAAAAGTTCTTACGCGAATTGGGCCGCGAATGGCTTTAATACGCTGTACAATCATCGCATCAGGAAGTTTGCCTTTTCCGTCTGCGTTTAAAATAGCTAAAATTAAAGAAGTGAATTCGTGTCCGCCAGGAATGCCGGTAAAAAATACGCCGGTTGATTTTCCGTTTTTGTGCACAGTAAATCGTGGTGGCACATCTGAGGCTGCTGAGGCCGGATCATATTTGGCAGAAATTTTATCATTGGTTTCAGCCACGCCATTTAACATTTCAACAAGTTCATTTTGATTGGCATTGGTGCTTTGTTCGTAAACTAGATCAATTTGATTTTCTAAATTAGCAAAGACACTTTTAAGCTGTTCTTTTAAATCGGAATCTAACATAAGACCTCCTTGAGAGAACTAGAGAGGAAAAAAAGAAGAAGGGAAAAAAGTAAGGCCGTTACTTTTTGAGATGCGCTGCACCCGAAAAAGGGACGGCCTACCTAAAGAAACTAGATTTTACCAACTAGGTCTAAACCTGGTTTTAAAGTTTTGGCACCTGGAGTCCATTTAGCTGGGCAAACTTCATTTGGGTGAGCTGCTACGAATTGAGCCGCTTGAACTTTACGAATTAATTCATCAGCGTTACGGCCGATACCATTATCGTTAACTTCAGCTAATTTGATGTGACCTTCTGGATTCACTAAGAAAGTACCACGATAAGCCATACCAGCGTCTTCAATGTAAACACCAAATGCACGTGATAAGTGACCTGTTGGATCAGCTAACATTGGGTATTTGATTTTTTTAATTGTTTCAGAAGCATCATGCCATGCTTTGTGGGTGAAGTGAGTGTCAGTAGAAACACTGTATACTTCTACGCCCATTTTTTGGAACTCAGAGTATTTATCAGCCATGTCGCCTAATTCTGTAGGGCAAACAAATGTGAAGTCTGCTGGATAGAAAAAGAAAACTGACCATTTACCGTTAAGGTCATTGCTAGAAACAGTTTTGAAACTGTTGTTATGGTAAGCTTGAACTTTGAAGTCCGTTACCTTTGTATTAATTAATGTAGCTGCCACGAGGGCCCCCTTTTATGTTTGTTATGGTTATTTAAAAACCGACTAAATCTTATTAAGTTAATACTGCCAGCACAAATACATAAAATCTATATTATTAGTTTTAAAATAGATACAATCTATAACGCCTAAGGCAAGCCTTATAATGGCCTAGACTTATGGGGCAAAATTGTCGAACTGCTGCACAGTAAATTTAAAGTTCTTCTTAAATTAAGAATCTGAGAGTAGAAATTAGGGTTCTTAATAAAATTAGATAAGATTAATCAAGGCATTAGTTAAATGAAAACAATACGGAGGTTTTCACAATGATTCTACGCTTGTTGTACATAGCTCTTTCTTTGGGTGCTACCCTACTTTGCTTACCGAAAGCCCTAGCTCAAAATGCAGTAGGTTTAACGATAGGCGGCCCAACCTATATTCACTTTACTCATGGTCTTGGCGGTGCTGCAGCCGTTGAAGCTGGGGTTTCGTTTTCTTATAATCACGCCACACATGTATATGGTGATTATTTAATCGAAACCCATGATCCATTACGTAGCCCTCAATTAAATGATGTGGGTTTGTTTTATGGGGTTGGCGGTATGATTGTGATTACCAATGATGATCACTATCATCATCGAAAAGACTCTTACTATGGAGATGAGGAAGGTGATGTGGGTTTTGGCGTGCGCTTTCCGGTGGGATTAGATTGGCGTCCGGCTAAAGCTCAGGGTTTTAGTTTTCATATTCAGGTTGTTCCAATTATTGCAATGGTTCCTGAAACCGAATTAGAATTCAATGCGGGAATTGGTTTAAAGTATCATTTCTAAAGCGCGTTTATTTAAAAACGCGCTTAGTGTACCAATAAGCTTTTCTACCGATAGCAAACAAGGGTGAACCACCCGAAACATTTTTTCTAAAAAGATCGACAGTTTTTTGTTCTAATGAACTTAAGAAAAATTCAACAGGCGCGCGTTTTCGATATTCTTTCATGTATTTATCTAATTGTTCGTATGTCGTGACATAAGCATTATCAGCGTAACGTGCAACATAGGGAGTAAAATCAGGATATAAACCTGATTCTGGCCATTGGCCATGCAATGTGGTTTTCATAAAGTTACCAATTAAAAGATCATCAAAGATTTCGTGTTTTACCGCGATCATTAAGGAGTGTCTTGGAACTTCAAAAGTGAGCCCAAGATTTTTCTTAGTTTTTGATAACGAAATGACGTGATCTTTGCCGCCCACGCGTAGGCAGATAAAATCTAAGAAAGAATGCAAGTGCTCGATTTTTTTAAAATAGTGTTCTACTTTTTCGATATCTTTGGCTGTTAAAATATCACTCCAGTTATCGTTAAAATCTTCGGGCTTAAAAATAATCGCTTCTGTCGATTTCGGATTAATCGTCGTCCATTGTTTTTGCTGATGTTCACCTTCGCAATCAAAGGCAATAAATGCAGGAAGCAATTGAACAGAGCTTGAATTAAAACCGTTTTGATACGCATCTAACTCGGTTGCATATTTGTTGGCCCACAGACTGTCTGTTCTTTGATACCGATGCATTGAACTGAACGGAATACAGTGAGTGACTCCGTAACTTTCGCTAACAGCTTGAATAGTTACCCCGACGGGGTTGCGTTTTGAAGCGGCTTTGGGTTCGATGAATTTTCCGTCTTCATCATAGAAATGAATCATATCGGCATCGCCGTAACCAAATAACGATAATAAAACTGAAGTTTTATAATTTGAAATTATTTTTCGAACGTATCTACCCCACCCGCGATCAAGAGCATCGTTGGTGTTAATTAATAAACGACCGTTAATGTCGATTAAGATGATCGCGTCTTGAAAATAATCAGCAATTGTTAGAACACGAATTTTATCTGATAACTGAACCCATTCACGATTTGGTAAAATCTTAGTTTTAAAACCCATGGCCGTTAAGTCTTTATCGATGCGGCCATTCACATGATCAGAAAGTAAAATAGTTTTATCCATAAATTTATTAATAGAATCTGGATTTAAATGATCAGGATGCCCGTGCGAAAACCAAATGTAGGGGCAATCTAGAATAGCTTGTCGTTGTTGTTCTGGAACTTCGTGCGATAAAGCCCAACTTCCGAAATAACAACCGCCCTGAATCCACGGATCAGTGGTGATAATAGGTTTACCCTCATCATAACAAACAACTGTTGCATTGCCGATGGTTTCGAAAAATGTTTTCATGACATGAATATACAGTAAAAGGTAAAAAAACCCTCGGATTTCTCCAAGGGTTCGAACCATAATAAAATGGCTCAGCAGGTATTCTTGGGCCTAAGTCGCTGTAACTACTCAGGTCTGGCGAAAACGAAGGCGTAGAATTCAACGCGGGCCTTGGATTAAAATATCACTTCTAGGCTTTTGCATCCTTAAACAGAACCTTTAGCGCGTTTAAACAGTGGCGATCAACGCGTCGGCCATAAATTTTTTCCATATGGGCAATAACAAGTAGAGCGGGTTTTCCTGACCCGTTGGAGCCTGCCAAAGCATTTTCGATAAAGATATTCGCACATTGCAGAATTTTTGACATAGGATGAAGAGCAGCTTTTTCTTTTCTTAGAGGATAGCCCAGACCCTCTAAATCTTCGTGATGCTCAGATACTATTTGTACTACGTCTGAAGAAATATTAGGTAAAGCATTTAAAATTTCTTGTCCACGCAGAGCATGGCTTTCGATCATTTGTCGCTCTTCTCTAGATACCAGATGGCGGGGTTTATCTAAAATTTCGCGATCGATTTCTTTTTTTCCAATATCGTGGAACAGGCCAGCCATGGTTATTTTTGCCAGCGCTGAGTTGGATTCAAAACCCAATTCTTTGGCAATCATTACTGAATACATGGCTACTCCTAATGAGTGAGCATAAACATGATCAGAATGTGTATTTAGTAAGTTTAATAAATCAAAGCTTTCCGGAGATTCGGTAATCGCATCCAAAGTAATTTCGGTAAAGGTTTTAGCTTCATGCAGGCTGCTTTTATCAAGACCATCAACAAAGGTTTTTTCTAACAAAATTTCGCCGGTGTATTTTAAAAAATTCATTTTTTTCTGAATTGATATATCAGAGCGATTTCTAATGATATTAGCCAGTCCTAAGTTAAATTGCACCAGCTTGCTGAAATCTTCTTTGCGAATAAACAGATGTTTTACGCCTTTTTCTTTGTAGTGGCTGACCTTTTCTTTGGGGAGTTCTTCGCCGTGATGAGCAATCTTAATATACTTTGTCTCTGATAACTTAATGTAAACATCAAAATCAATTTTTGGTTTTGCAACAAATTCTTCAATAGAAACTTTGCAAAATTCTTTAGCCACCTCTTCGACAGAAAACTGCTTGGGCTCTTGTGTTCCTAAAATAGAGTCTATAAGTATTAGCAATTCTTGATTTTTAAATGGCTTGGCAATAAAGCCTTTAGCTCCCAAATCAAAGGCAGTTTTGGTTTCAAGTACCATAGAAAAACCAGTCATAATAATAAATGGAACTTCTGGCTTATATTGTAGCGCCCACTCTAAAAGCTCTAAGCCAGTGAGCCCAGGCATTTGAATATCTGTAAGCACCACATCAACAGTTTGCATCGAGAGAATTTCTTTTGCAGATTTTCCGTTGGGAGCTTCTAAAACAGTAAATTTTTTCTTTAACAAGTCGCGCAGCGCATCGCGAAAAAAATTATCATCTTCGACAATCAAAATCTTTTTTAACATATGGCAACCTCAGTGTTTTAGTATTCTCTAGTAAACAGATATCTGCTAGGCCTGTTGCAGAGCGCTCTCGACCTAGAGAGTGTTTTTCTTTTCATATGTATCATATAAGTATGTTTTTATTTACACTATAAGTATGAAAAAGCATTTAATTTTCTTTGTTTTTTGTATTTCTCAAGTTTTGCATGCAGAAAATCTTAAAGATGAGCCAATAAAACCAATCCGCGCCCTGTCTTCGCAAGTTTCAGAAGAAAAAATCAGATTGGGTCTAGATTTATTTCAAGAAAAAAAACTATCTGCTAACAACACAGTCTCTTGTGCCAGCTGCCATAATCTATTTCGTGGCGGAGTTGATAACCTGAATCGCTCAATTGGCATTAATGGCGCTGTTGCAGATGTGAACTCGCCGACTGTTTTTAACAGTGGTTTAAACTTTGTTCAATTTTGGGATGGCCGCGCGAAAACATTGGAAGATCAAATGGATGGTCCTATTCAACACCCGAAAGAAATGGGCACGACCTGGGCGGATGTGGTAGAAAAAATTAAACAAGACACTAAATATAAAGCACGCTTTGCTGCGCAATATAGTGATGGTGTTACGGTAGAAAATATCAAAGATGCTATTGCCAGTTTCGAACGAGCGCTAATAACCCCAAATGCTAAGTTTGATAAATATTTGGCTGGCGAAGCCAAGGTGCTAACAGAAAAAGAAATTCTAGGATACAATCGCTTTAAATCTTTAGGGTGTGTGGCTTGTCATCAAGGGCAAAATGTTGGCGGTAATATGTTTCAAACTATGGGCATCATGGGAGACTATTTCAAAGACCGTAAAAATATGCCGCTCAAGCAACAAGATCTTGGGCGTTTTAACGTTACTAAGCGCGAACAGGATAAATACGTTTTTCGCGTGCCAAGTCTTAGAAATGTAGAACTGACATCGCCGTATTTTCATGATGGCTATGCCAAAACACTTAACGAAGCTGTGCTAATTATGGGACGCTATCAGTTGGGGCAAACACTTTCTAAAGAAGACGCGGATGCGATCGTAGCTTTTTTAAAAACGTTAACCGGGGAACTGCCGGCCGTATTAAAGGAAAACAGCAAATGAAAAGATACCTAGCACTTTTCATCAGTAGTCTATTAGGTCTTGCGGGGTTGGCTTATGTATACTTTCATTCCCGCGGCACTCTGGGGCAGACTCACCAGGAAATCGTCGATCTTTTAAATTCAACAAGGCAAAGTGAAGTTGAAATCAATCAAGATATTTTGCGCATCCAAAATTTTATGCTTCAAGATTATGACTCAATTGCCCGGGAAAAAGAGAACTTAGAAAAATTCTGTGCAGCGGATAATGCAATAGTAAAAGCTCACCCTACACAGGGATCAAATTTTCAAATATATTTTAAAGAATATTGCCAGGCTGTGGCCGCTAAAATTGTGGCGATTGAAGATTTTAAGTCGATTAATTCGGTTTACAGAAACTCGCTGCTTTTTTTACATGGGCAAGCGATTGAATGGCAAAGTCAGAATCTTTTTGTCCAACTACCTGAAGTCGAAAAATTCAGAAGACAGCTAACTTATATTGGTTTGACCTATAGCCTGCTCTCGGATGAGAATACAAAGCTTTTGGCGGCATCCCGAAAAGAATATTTTTTAGTGCGAAAGTTTCCAAAACATATTAGTTCAGAGCATGCGCTAAAGCTTATAGACATTAAACCGCGCCGCGATCAGGCAACACAGCAAATCGTTGATGCACCAACGCGCGTGATTTTTGAAAAGCTAAGATATTCTTACTTTGAAGAGTTTCAAAAAGAGCAAAAGAAAATTTTATTTTTTCAAAATCTATTATTAGGGCTGTGTTTAGCCCTGATTATTTTTGTTATTTTCAATGTGATCAAGATTTGGCAGGTGGCCAGAGCTTTACATAATGCGAACGAACATTTGGAAGAACGCGTTCGCGCCCGCACGGAAGAGCTATCAGCTTCACAGCAAACCATCGTTGATCAACAGGAAAGGTTAGCGTTAACGGCAAAAATGTCAGCCTTGGGTGAAATGGCCGGTGGCGTAGCCCATGAAATCAATACACCGCTAGCGGTTATTCAAATGCGAACAGAACAAGTACTGGAAAACTTAGAAGAAGAAGAGTTGGATAAAGAACTATTGGCCAATGCCCTGCGCGCCATAGACGACACAGTCAAAAGAATCGCTAAAATCATTAATGGGTTGCGCTCTTTTGCACGTGATGGGCGTAAAGATCCGATTAGTCTATATTCAATTTCAAAAATAGTTGATGAAACATTTAGTTTATGTCGTGAGCGCTTTAATAATCATGGTGTTCAGCTAGAGTATATTCATAAGCAAGACATCGAAATTCCTTGTCGTTCGGTGGAAATCTCGCAAGTGTTGTTGAATTTATTGAATAACTCTTACGATGCTATTCAAAGTTTTTCAGATAAATGGATTAGGGTTGAACTTATCGAACAGCCGGATACGGTTCTTCTTAGCGTTCGTGATTGTGGTCAGGGTATTCCTCAGGAAATTCGAGATAAAATGATGCAACCGTTTTTCACAACAAAAGAAATAGGTAAAGGCACTGGCCTTGGACTTAGCATATCTCGGGGAATTATTGAAAGCCACGGGGGCAGTATTCAGATCAATAGCAAATCTGCCAATACTGAAATTATAATTACATTACCTCGCCAGGTGGCCTCGGATGTTTCTGTAGCTGGATAACAAAAAATGATGTCAGAAATATTTTTTCTGAACAGATCAAGCCCAACTACCGAAATAACAAACGACAGTCGCATTACCGATTCTATATAAACCATGTCATTTGGATGTACTGATTTATTTATGGCTACCCGTTTAGCTCTTAGAAAAAAATCGCCAGTTGTTCGCTAAGCGAACAACAAAATACAAGAAATGACCTATTTTCATTTACTTGACGCAACTGGATATGTAAACACTGACAACACAAACTCTAACAAAGGAATTTTTATGAAATTATTTTTCGCTTTTTTATCATTATCATTTCTCTGCAGCCAAAGCTTTGGTGAAGCGCCTAGATATTCAGAGACATTAAAAACAGTCGTCACTTGCCAACAATCTGACGGCGATCATTGGCTTGAAGTTGGTGTCACAAAACAAGATGCAAATGTTCTGAAGCTATTGCTTGTCATGCATAATGACGACGATGGATCGGCAAAACTCATTTACGAACAAGCAGTTGAACTTTCAAAAAGGACATCCACTAAAGCTATTTTTCATGATGTTAGAAACACTGTAGTTCTTGCCATAGATTTAAAGACTTTAGTTGCGAATTTTAAGTTGGAAGAACCTGGTCCAAATGAAGTAATTATGGCAGAAAACCTAAAATGTTACCTGAACAGTGACATTACTTTCGAAAGAGCTATTGAATTAGAACCAAGAATGTCTGTAGGGAATTAAGTTGAATCCGCTTGTTCAATTGCTAGAACAGAAAGATGCAAGAGCTTTTCTCAAAAAAGCTCTTGTGATTCATTTTTCTCAAAAGCAAAAAATTAACATTTCACAATTTTCAAAAAAAGCGGGCTTTAATTCAAGAAGCTTTTTGTCTGAATATTTTTCTGGTAGAAAGAATTTGTCGCTTCAGAGTTTCCTCCAAATTAAAGCTGCTTTAAAGCTTCCGAAAGATTATGAAAATATTTTTTCTTGTCTGGTCGCCATTGATCAGCCCGAGATTGCTTCCGGCTTTAGGTACCACTCGAGAAATCAGCTAGCGGATCTAAAGAAGCTACTTCTAAAAAAAGAATCAGTTATTGGCCTCATCCCAAAACCACAGGGCATTATCGCAAAACGAAAACTCTATCGAATTTTTGCAGCTCTTGGCTGTACTGATTTTGGTGCCAGTTTAAATGAAATTGCGGCTCGAACAGGGATGAAACACGAGGAAATTCAGTATGGGCTGAATTTATTGTCTGAGCATAATCTCGTCTTTTTCGATCGAAGTAGATTTTTTCCTAAAACTCATCAGGTTGATTTTTTAAAACTGGCCAGTCCAGAATTGGCCTCGCTGACACGAGAAGTTTGCAAGGAAATCAGCTCAGAAGCTGAAAATCTATCATCTTCGAAATCCGATTTGCTCATGTACTCTGCCTTTTCGATAGACAGCCAAAATCTCCTTCAATTTAAAGAAAAGCTTCGCGCCGCCGTTTTTTCAGTTATGGACGAATATCAGAGTGATAAAGGTGACAAGGTTCAGCAGCTTTTCCTTTGTTCAAAATTTTAAAGTGTCCGTCCTGACACATAGTTTACCTTTTATACCGGAGAACCGTATTGTAGATTTGTACAAAAAAAAACCCTCGGATTTCTCCAAGGGTTCGAACCATAATAAAATGGCTCAGAAGGCAGGACTCGAACCTGCGACCAAGCGGTTAACAGCCGCTTGCTCTACCAACTGAGCTACTTCTGAACAGCTGGCAACAAATTAGCGAATTCAGTGGCCTTCGTCAAGAAGCTCTCGACTCAATTTTTTCGATTTAAAAGGAAGTCCGGCTGCTCTGAATACTTTCAAGGCTTTGTCCCACTCTAGCTTTACAATTGATGCTTGCGAATCCGTCGCCGAGGCTAAATCACGCCAGTTTGCGTTGCTCATTTCGGCCGCCGACAAGGGCTCAAGATCCACTTTACAGAACTTTTTTCGAAGAGCATGGTCAGTCCATTTTCTATATTTGGCTCTAAGTTCGGCCTCTTGCCACGTCACTGTGCCCTTATTCTCAGAGCACCACTGAAATGAAGCTACCGATTTTGTGATTTCGGCCATATCGGGCTGATGATTGGAGTTAATTTTAGTCAGATAGCCTTTAAAAAGAAAAATGCTTAGAAGACCGACAAACAGGATGCAAATTTTGAATATTAATTTTTTATTCACCCTTAAAGTCTAGGGGGATTTTTTAATTTGGGGAAGCTTAACTTGTATTGTTTGTTTGTTAAAAAGGCAGAAAATGGTGCGGACGGGAGGATTCGAACCTCCGACCACTTGATTCGTAGTCAAGTACTCTATCCAGCTGAGCTACGACCGCACGTCGTAAATTAAGCAATGTTAATTGTGAAATAAGGTTCTACCGATTTATTAGTCCAAAATCAAGTGTAAGTATGGGTCATTCCTTGATTCTGTAAAAACGCTATGGCATTTTCTATTCTAGATTATTTCAGCATAAAAACTAGCGCGCGGAGTGGTGGGTGAGTGGCTGAAACCAAGTCTTTGCTAAAGACTCGTACTTGCAAAACAGGTACCGTGGGTTCAAATCCCACCCACTCCGCCAATTTTCGTGAGATTTTTTGCTAAAAATCCAAAAGCTGAAAAACAGTAAAAACAATAAGTTACAAAACCGAAGTTTTTAAAGTCTGCACTGTTATCATTCAAAATCACTCGATATAATTGTCATTGTAGTTACTACTGTAGTTTTGTGTTGTAGTTGTCGTTGGGAAAACTACCAATATACAATTAGATGATTAACAAATTACATGGATTTGGAATTGTAAAAAGATACAAATGAATACAGAAAACTATATTAAATCTCAATACTATGAGCTCAAATTAAGAGAGCTTCTAAATCCTGAGTTTTTAACTTTATACAAAGATATAGAGAATGAGACGCTTAAAGAAATTTTTGCTTCTATACATAAGCATTACATAACTCTTTTCAAGAGAATGAACGATCGCCTACCAACAGGTGATTACACAGCGAATTTTTGGGCTGCTCCGAGTAGAGATTTAATATGGATAATAGACATGACGATGGGATTGTATCGCTCTTTGCAAGGCTCGAAAGACGCGTTTGCAATCGATGATTATTATCTTAAACTTCTAAATCAGTGCCAGTCATTTTTAAATAGCAGTAATGGCAGTATTTTGCCTGCAAAAATGGAAAAGGTTATTCTTTATTACATAGAGCCAATATTTAAACCATTGTCTTTACAAAAAATAATTAAAAAAAGTAGCGAGCATCATTATCCTTTAAAGCTAATCGGCGAAGGATCATATGCACTAATTTTCAAATTTAGAGATGAACATTACAATAGAGATTATGCTATAAAACGCGCAAAAAAAGATTTGTCCAAAAAAGAGCTCGAGCGGTTTAAACGAGAATTCGAAGAGATGCAGAGGTTGAGTTCCCCGTATATTTTGGAAGTATTTACCTTTGATGAGGCTCAATCGCAGTACACTATGGAATATATGAATTACTCTTTAGATGCATATATCCAACAATTTAATAATAAAATTACACAGGAACTCAGAAGGAACATCTCATTTCAAATATTGAAGGCATTTAGTTATTTACATTCAAAAAACCTTATACATCGCGATATTAGTCCTAAGAATATATTACTCAAGGAATATGAAGATGTTGTAGTGGTGAAGGTTTCAGATTTTGGACTTGTTAAAACTCCAGAGAGCAATTTGACCTCAGTCAACACTGAGCTTAAAGGTTATTTCAACGATCCCGTACTGGCCACAGAGGGTTTTGATAATTATGATGTTCTTCATGAAATCTATGCATTAACTAAGTTACTTTTCTATGTAATGACTGGCAAAACCAATACCGCTTCAATTTCAGATCATAAATGGAAGATCTTTGTTGAAAAAGGTTTAAATCCAGACAAAGCGAAAAGATATAGGGACATTAATGAGATCACCGAAGCGTTCAGAGTCTGTACGCTTTCGTAAAAAAGAAAATCAATGCATACGGCGGCATTCAAGAGATGAACAATGAAAACTTTTTTTGAATTATTTAAACAACCATTACCGGAATATTTAATTCGTCATTTTGAAGAAAAATCACATGCTGAAGAGTTTATCAGGGGCAATATTCGTTTAGGCTTTTATCGGACTTATACGACTTTAAGGAAAAGTGATGTTAGACATAACGCCGAAGAGGGGAAATATAAGGGAGCTGTTAGCTATGTAGATGGTACTTCAGGACGTTTCAGTGCTGGCGGAACATGGCCCTTGTATATAGTTTGCTTCTTTGATCCAAGCTCCTCTGACACAGTAAGAAATAAGCATGGCAAGTTTGCTGTTAAAATCAGGGACCCGTTAAATCTATATACGCAGATAGGACAGCAAATTGGCCCTTCTCTGCAGGCTTCATGGGGTGGACATATGGTGTATGGATATGATCTAGTTAAGACCACTCAGGAAGAACTCTCAACAAATCTTTTACCGCTATCGGTCTATACAGATTCTTCAGTTAATAAAGAAAAAAAAGAAATTCGTTTTAGTTATTACGTTAGCGCCCATGCCCTTTTGAAGACATCGGCTCAGAGAAATTTTGAAATTTCATCTGAAACGATAGACCTTACTGAAGATATTAGACTTCCCAAATATGTTTATTTAAAAGATGTTCCGATTTCTCGTTTTTGTGAATTAATAGAACAATAACTTGTACTTGAGGTAGAAGATGCAACCATTATACAGATATTTCGGCCAGAAAAACTACCTTGAAAGCTTCATTGAGCAAGGTGAAATTTTTTTTAATTCGCTATCTTATTTTTTATCTTGTGAAGATGAGTCCAGACGTGACACAACTGAAGACGCATGTATTTATATACCGGAAAAAGGCCTGATCACTCACAACAAGACAACGGGAAAAAGTTTTACACTTACTAATCAAAAATTTATTTCACAAGTTAATCGTGCAAATCATATTTTCGTTTTTTGCACAAGTACGACATTTGATGATCAGCTTTCTAAAAAGTTTCAGGCACCTGGTTGCGTTGAGATTTTAGATGTAAGCGCATTTAAGGATAGAATGCAGGCTGCAGTTGAAGAATTGTATGATGCTAAAGAACTACAGAACAAAACTCTACTTTCAGGGCAAATAGATTATTATGATCCAGCCAATCCGCCAGGGACGAGACATGCGTGCCCCGATCAGATTGTAATGTCCAAACCGAAAAGTTTTTTAGACGAACAGGAATATAGATTTGCTTTTGCAGAACATGCGGATGCTTTTGATGTCAACAATGTACGGTATTTCTTGTCCAACACTATACAGCCATCAACTAAAACTGATAATTATAAAATATTGAAACTAGGGTCGTTGACAGACATTTGTCGGATTATTCCTGAGGAAACTTAGTCGATTTATTAATATCACTATTTACGCCGATAACGATCATATGTATTTACATGTCGGGAGTATGTAATTTGGTGTCTAAACGGTAAATCAAATAATCCTAGGCGACTTACCGGCTGGAGTATATTTTAACGCTAACTCAATATTACTAAAGTTGTAATTAAATAAACTACGCACGTAGTGCAACTAAAGACCTAATCATTCCGTCAAAAATTGGTTCGTAAACGTTTTTTGGGACATCAGAAATTCTATTAACAAGTCTATTGATCACACTAGGCGTTTCAACCATTAGTTCATCTATCATAGTTTCGAATTCATCAACATTAAATCTGCACGATTTCGCCGTTTGAACGAAATGTCTTCGATGTATGTCGTTTAATTTATAATGTCTATTGTCGCCCACTGACATGGCCATCTTTAATTTCTCGTACGGAAGTTTGCCTGCTGCTACTAATGGAAATGCGGAGATAATATCATAAAGAGGTGTTAACTCGAATCCGTTTGGCATCCACTTAATACTAAAATTTTTTGCGTGTCCGTCAATGCCGGCAATTATAAAAAAAACAACTTGGGTTTTTAAAAAGTTTTTTCTATCTCTCTCAGGATATTTAGATTCTTGTAGAAGTTCCATGATAGCTTTTATGCTAGGTCCACGATCAGATTCATACTTTTGAAAATTTGGTACAGACAATGCTTGGCAAAGATCCTCTTGAGGAAGTCGAATCAGTTCTTTTTGGTTCCATGCGCGATCAAATCGTTGCACAACAAGCACCTTTACGTCTTCAAAAGTTTCAATATCACAATTTGCAACTGGTATTCCATACTCTTGAACGATTTTCGAACAGAGCCATTCGTTTTCAACCGAGTCACTAAAACTTTTTCCGCGTTCAAGCAAACCCATTTGAGGCTTAAATATATGAGTAGTAGCTGTTGCACCTGTCGGTATTTGCCATTTGTTTTCTAATCGAAGAAAAGCAGTTTTCTCTTGGGCACCTGCAATAGATAATCGAAAATCATCTTCTTCTGAAGCGGCCAGAGGTGAGATGTCTAGATTTTTTAATTTTTCTGCAATTTCACTATCAGAAACAATTACACCAGTGGCATTTTCAAGTTTTGGAGCTTCTAGGTTTTCAGAAACAAACTGAATAGCACCAACGCAATCGCGACCGACAACAGTTAATAGATCGAAAACTTGGTCGCTTGAGGCGTGCATTTTAGCAGCGATTCTTTGTCTAATTGACACATTATCTGGAAGTAGGTTGTCGAAATACGCGAATACTTCTTTTCCCTCGTACGGTTGTTCTCTGATAGGCAAGCTACGCGAAAGAGGAAAGGCCTTTTCCTTGTCGATCCACTCTTGAGCATATGTAAATGTTAGGTCGCTACTAGTTTTGTGTTCTAAATAGCCAAGCAATAGTCCGTTAAGATAAAGGACTAACCTAGCAGTACTGCTTTTTGCCATTAAAACAGACCCTCAAGACTCGAATTAGAATTTTTAACTCTAGGTGCAATGACTAGATCAGCATTGAGTGCGGACAATATTAGGATCAATGTTCCGATTTCAACTTTTCGACTTTTATTTTCCGCTCGGGAAACTGTTGCCTGTGTAAGACCAGTTTTTTTTGCCAAATCTACCTGACTATATCCGTATAGATTTCTAATTCTTTTAATGGCATGGGCGACTTGTTCGTGAGAGCGCACAGTAATAAGATTAAAAGAGATTTTATCTAATTTTTCTTTTTTCATGTGACATCCATCTCCATGTTGAATTGTGCATTTTTGCTTATATCGAGTAACGTATAATATTGATGTTATATCGAGTAAAGTATAATTATCAAATTATATTGACTAGCGTATAAAATAAAAACTATACGCTAGTCAATATAATTGCCATAAAACTTAGTAATATCAGCATGTTATGTGAATATATGTGTGCACAAACCTTAGGCCTGTTTAATTCGCCAAACAAATGAAAACCAATTGATAATGATAAAGCTGCGTCTTTATGTTCAGATTGTTGAAAAGACTTAACTGAAAACAAAGTGTTGCTCTATTTAAGAACATGCCTTTATTGTCTATCTGAATCGGGGGATTTATGAAATTTTTAATTTTTTCATTGCTGTTTACTTTATCTGTCTCAAACTACGCTTTTGCCGCTACTCCTGAAGTAAGAAACTGTAAGGCTGGAGCAGAAACCAAATTGAGAATGTTTAAAGATATAGTAAGTGAAGGAGACCTTGCTGTGACATCAGGAGGTTTACCAATTACGACAAAAGATATTCTGACAGACCAACCTATTTTTTTTATGAATGCTGCTGGCGTTATGACCGAAGGATACCAGTGGATGTATAACAACTTACATCCAGTTGAAGGATTCGAGGGTCAAAAATTTCTCGCTTCTTCATACGGAGAAGATGTCATCGTCAGTTTTATGGTTGACGACTTTAATGTTAAAAATAATAAAGTTTCTATTACATATATTGGCACAATATCTGGAAATTATTTAACTTTGTTTTGCGAAAAGTAAAGAGGTCAGCAAGTTCTTCGCTAACATATTGATCCTCGTAGCCCATGTATTTGAGCGGTAAGAGTACAACTCCGCATTGATCTGCAAGCTGATTACAGAACCGTTCTGCAGATGGTACGCAGACTTTAATGACTGACAAAGATAATCAGGGAATTGCAACAAGTGCGGTCCAGCAAATAGTAAAAATGGCTTTCAAAAAGAAGGTGTTCTCCGTCAAGAATTTCTAATCCAAAAGAAGTTACATGACGTTTATATGTGGTCTATCCTTCGGCAAGATTTTAAGTAATTTAAACCACTTCGAATTGTACGCCTTAACGTGGAGTGATGTGAATTTTGAAGACAAACTAATTCACGTCCTAACGCAAGAGTGTTGGGCGCAGTTTGTGCGCACTTTCTTTGATTTTTTGTGCGCTTTTGTTTGCTTCTTTTTGTCGTTTTGTTAAGTTTTTTGGCATGAAAAGCATAGAGCCCGTTTACAACTATTCTAACTTTCAAGATTACCTTTCGGCAGCGACGAAGCACTTGCTCAACCGCTCACAACGGCCCTATTCTCTTGCTCAGTGGGCGAAAAAGTTAGGCTACAATTCGCCCCGTACTGTCGGCATGGTTTTGAAAGGTCAGCGCATACCGAGTGCAGACATGGCACGAGCTTGGTCGCAAGCCTTGGGCCACGATTTTAAACAACGCCGATACTTTGAACTTTTAGTGCAAATGGCGCGTGAAAACAGAAGAAATAAATCTGTCGCAGATATCTTGCGAGAGCTTGAGAGCCTTGCTCCCGGAAAATCGACAAAAGTCGTTATTGACCTTAAAGAATTTTCTTTTGTTGCAGATTGGTATCATGTCGTTCTGAAACAAATTGTCAGCATCAAGAACGAAAAGACGGACCTTGATTCGCTCTTTATGAAGCTGCAGAAAAAAGTCAGTCGTGCCCAAATCAAGAAGGCTCTCGAAAATTTGATAGCATTGGGTTTGATCGAAGCTGGTAAAAGTCCAGACACCTATGTTATCAAAAAAGAAAGTTTTACTACGACGAATGATATTCCGAGCGAAGCCATTCGATTGCATCACAGACAAATGATGCAAAGAGCGCAAGAATCTTTGGAAGAACAACATGTCAATGTCAGAGAGATCACATCTTCTACCCTGCGATTTGATTTGGATCGCATGCGGGAGGCAAAGCAAGTGCTTCGTGAATTCAAAGAAGAATTTGAAAAAAAATTTGTGTCGACGAAATCTAAAGAAGTTTATCAATTTAACATACAGTTTTTTACACATACGAGTTTAAAAGAAAAAGGAGCAGAAAATGAGTAAGATGTTTGGTGTTCTAGGGTTTGTCGTTAACTTCATGATCGCGGCAAATGTTCAGGCTGGTGTTGATAGCGTCGGCAATGGCGGCGACTACATACGAGAAGTGTTTTTCCAAGCTAAGACGGCGGCGGCGAATCGAATTCTTAATCTGCAATCCTGCTCTTTTGCAAAAGAAACTAGTTCAGAGATCTCTCAGTGGATTTTGGATAACAAAGGAAAACTGGCAAATGATATTTTAACCAGCCAGCACATTTGGACTTCTGATCACAATCCGACCAAGACCTGTGCTTATACTCTGAATGAGGCGGGAGCACCGATAACCCTTTCATTTTCCTCTTGTGAAAGAATAAGCTCGATCGAGGCGGCTATTTGGACGTTGACTCACGAAGCTGCTCATCACTTTGGATATGCCGAAGAGCCAAAAGCTGATGAAATCGCTAGAGCAGTGATGAATGCGTCTCTTGTCAAAGAATGTGCAAAGGAGAAGTTTGATTTGTACAGTCCACAGAGCTGCCAAGGCTCCGCTATGAGCTTACACCAGGCGATGTCTTACATGCCCGGTTCAGAGACGGGTTCTCCCCAATACTCCGTGAAAAAAGCTGGGCGACATCGTATTTGCAATAACGTCAATGGTTGCGGTCCATGGATAGACTTTGACATGCAAAGAGTGAGGCTTCACATCGATGGCAAATCTGCAGCTCTGAAAGACATTGATGCGCATTTTCGTTTGAGATCAATTCCCAATAAAAAGAATGTTATCTACGAACTGTCTTTGCTGGGCGATAGCAACGTTACTTTTTCGGGCAACGAGTGGATAGTTCCACTGAAGTTGGATTCGGCTTCCATTGATAATGTTGATAAAGTAGTTACAAATTCTCCATTGCTCATAGGTATTCACCCGTTGTCTACGAATAGTTTCTTGGATCTCAAAGGTACATTCACTGATCAGTGTTGGAGAATAGCTTCAAGCACGCGCGAAAGAATACCGAGCAGAGATGTTGATCCCTACGACCATATTATCGAAGTCGATTTTGTCATGCTCGCTCTTTATCGCTAGGTCTGATTTGTTAAAAGCCCCCAAGATTTGAATCTTTGGGGGCTTACTTAAGTCATCTTTATCTTTGGCGGCGGTATTCCAATAGTTACTTCTTTTGCGGCCCCACCACCGGAAAAAACTGAAAATTAATCCTATAAACACTGTCATTCGTATCATCAGCACTTGATAAAAACTGACCTAACGAGCGGCGAAAATCTTTAATGCGTTCGGCGGCTTCTTTAAGACGCTTTGAACTGATTGCTATTGTAATTCCTGAAAAATCGGCGTGAGTAGTGTCTTCAGTTTTTAAAAAGTTTAAAGCTTTATTTATATACTCGCTGTGCACTTTTTGTAGTGAAGCCCGATCAAACGTTGACGGCGCAGTTAACATTTTTCCGGTAACAAGAAGTTTATTTTTTTCTTTTTTAATAATTTCTAGCTGTAAAAGATTTTTAATAATAGCTGACACCGTCGATTCAGAAGTTTTCAAAGCGTCGGCCATTGTCTTAGTATTATACGCGCTATTCACCTCAAGATACGAAAGCACGGTATAGTATTCCCACTTACTCATTAACTCTGCCGAAAGTTTTTCGTCGGGTACAAAAAAGTCTTCTTCGGTAAGAAATTTTTTGTTTGTGTCTGCATAGGTTAAAAGAAGAGTATTTTTAATAGCCTCGTCCAGCTTTAATGCCTGGATAATTTTTTTAGCCATAGAATAAGATAGCTTGCGTTTGCCCGCTAAAACTTTACTTAACGTCGAAGCATCGGTCTTGAGTGATTTTGCATAGGCTCGTATTGAATAAGATTTATTTTTCTTTTTGCGACGGTTAAATTCTTTTTTTAAATAATCTAAGAGCATAAAAACAGTCTATAGGGGTTTCACTGCGAAACAATGGATAAACACATAAAGTGCGGCACTTTTGCCTCGGTTTATACGTTGAACGTATATCAAATTGATAAATATAAACCGATACTTTAAATAATAACTAATAGGAGGCTCTAGTGAAAAATGTATTAATGGTTGGTATTTTATCTTTAACTTGCATCTCGGTTTTTGCAAAAGGTGAAACTAGTAAAAAAGATTTAGGTCGTAAACCTGCGACCTCATGGCTAAAAGAATTAAACTCAGAAACAGCTCGTGTTTTAGAAGTGCTGAATATCAGCTGCCCCGAAAAACTTTCAGAACTTATGCGTGACGCCACAAGCATCAGTAAAGTTTTTTATGGCGAAAAAAACAACCGCAACAGCACTCAGTGGCAATGGCAAATTGTGGGCGTAAAAAGAAATCCCGGGCCATTTTCATCAGATGAAACACCGGTAGGTACGTTAGTTATTGATTGGCAATCAAAACCCAATGATCCAAACCAGCCCATAGCTGCAGATCGCCCGACTGGTTGGAATATAAAATGTTCTATTGAAAAACCCGAGTAGTTCGAAATCTTGGACTGAATCTCAAGATCCCCCTGGTTTGTTAGCCCCCCAAGACCTGAATCTTTGGGGGCTACTTAAGTCATCTTTATCTTTGATTTAATATTTAGAATCCGTACAGAGCTTTTGAAAGTCCCTGAGTCATTTGTTTGGACGCTGTAAAATCCTCTTGAGTCAATCTCAGGATCTCTGCCAAGCGAGACTCTTCAGTGCGATGAGCATTGGCGGCTTGAGAAGCTTGGGCCAGATTCGTTTCTGCTTGCACACGTACACTTTGTCTTTGAATCAACTCTTGCTCTTGGGCTTTTTGCTCATTCTGAGCTTGAGCGACTCGAGCTGGGCCATTGGTAATCATGTCTTGCGCATTGGCAATTGCGTTGTCCAAGCCGTTCAAATGAGATCTCGTCGAGTTAACATTGGCGACAAGCTGATCGTATCCTACAGAGCGCTTGTATTGATCCAATTCATTCTGAGCTCGTCGCGTGTTTTGTTGAGCTGTGCTGAGTTGGCTTTGTGAGTTCGACAAAGAATTGCGAGCAGAGTCGAGTTCTCTTTGTTTGCGGGGAAGTTCAATTTGTTGAATCTCTCTGATGCGAGAGTCAAGACGAGAGATCTGATCTCTTTTTAATCTCTGATCAGAAGTCAATCTGTCGATTTCTCGGCGTAGATCTTCTTTGTTGTCACGAGCTTCACGGGCCGCATCGTTTTCCATGCGACGAAGGTCACTTTGAGCAATTGAAAGACGACGTTGGGTTTGCTCTAGATCAGATCGTTTTTGTTCGAAATTTCTTTCAGCTTCTTTGAGTCTTGCAAACTCGCCGGTGCAATCACTGGCCCATGTTTTTGCAGCGCCAGGCTCACCCGGACGAGGACCTGGGTCTGGATTTGGTGGGAGCGGACCACCCGTTCCTGGAGGTGGCTTGCCACCACCACCCGGAGGAGGAAGTAGAGCCAAACATTGATCGTAAGCTCTCTTCGTAGAATTTACGTCAGAACGCGCAGTCTCAACTTGGAATTGTAGATCCCGTTGAGATCTTTCAAGCCTTTCTACTTCTCTGCGGGTGTTCTGGTAGTTAGAATCGTTGCTGAGAATTCTTTCTGTTTCACGGCGTTCGTCGTAGTTTCGGTAATCACTCTCGGCTTGAGAAAGACGACGATTGATTTCTTGGATTTCACGATCTAAGGACTCTTGCTGACGACGGGAATTAAAAGATTCGTTTTCAAGCTGCTGCATCTGTGTTTGCAAACTAGAAATTTCTGACTGCACATTAGAGATGTTTTTTTCTAAACGTCTTTCTTCAGAACGAGAGTTAGAAACCTCAGAAGACAAACGATCGACGCGTGGAATATGAGGAGCTAAGGCTTGCTCTGCGTCTGTGACGGCAATCACTGCCGCCGCGCGTGAATTTTGCAATCCCGGCAGCTCTTCATGGGCTCTCTGAATGCGATCTTGCAAATCACTGATTCGCACTTTTAAATTGTTAATCGCTGTCAAAGTGTCTTGTTCGCGCTGTGCCGCTGTTTTGAGAGCATTGGCAGCCGATTTTTCTTGCGCAAGAATTCCTGCACCAGCATTTTGATGATTCGTTAAGGTCGTTTGGTCTGCAACTCTGGCATTCAAAAGACGAACGGTCTCTTGGTAAGAAGCCATCATGTCATGCACCGTGCCTGGCTGCGCGATAGCTAAGTTCGCATCTTTTTTAAGTTCGTTGAAAAGAAGTTCTCGCAAAAGAACTTTGCTGTCGCGACAAGCTGCGGTTTTGGTCATGATGACAGAAGATCCGCGTAGAGAAATTCTGGCAAGAATTGCAGTGGGGCCTTCACCGAAATAAACATCCAAAGTTGCTTTTTGCCCAATGATTTGCATGGTTTCAGGAAGTCGCATCGGCGAAAGAACAAAAATATCTTCGCCAGTGGCAACGTCAGAGGACAACAACAGCATAGGATATTGTGTTTTGGCATCGGGACGAACGTAAGCTTTGGCGACTTTGCCGCCAAGTCCTCTTACCTTCAAAACGATCAAAGGACCAGTTTCGTCAGTGACTGGCGCTAAGAATTCAGTTTTGACTGATACTTTTGATTGAGCAACATTAGTGGAAGCCACACAGGCTTCGGCACTAAGGATTGCCTCTGCTCTTTTTTCAAGAGTCCAATCTTTTTCTTTTTGAATTTGAGCTTGCGCAGAAAATGCGTAAGTTAAAATAGCAGATACAGCTGCTAAACGTTTAATGAACTGTGGTTGTTTCATGAATCCCCCGTGATTCCGTCTTTAGTCTAGGCGCATTTTGGCGCCAAGAATTTATATATTTACTTCCAATAATGACAGAGAGCAAGGCTTAGGCCAGATAGATTTGGCGTATTAAGCTTCGTTGACACACAGTTCAACTTTAATTTGATCTTTATAAAAACCTAGCACACCCAAAAAGACTATGGTTTAGTAAAAATCGCAACACGCTAGGTTATAACCTTTGGAGGTCGGTGTGATATTAAAAAACTTTGTAAGTTTTATTTTTCTTTTTTTCTGTACGTCAGCTTGTTTGGCTGGATTTCCAATTAAAAATATTAGTTTAAGTAATCCTGTAGTTTCTGCTGGTGAAGCTCTTGATATTTCTTATGAGGTTGAAGATGGCTTTCAAGTTGAAGAAAATGGGGGGGTTAATGTTTATCTTGGTTTCATCCCGCATAACGTTTTCATCCAAGGCGAGCCGCTAAATCGTACAAGTGTTATGATTGCAAAAAATCATTACCGCATAATTGATTTGGTCGTCAATCAATGGGTTCTTCCTCAGCACGAAAGTTACAGACTTTTACAAATCATTTTTTATGAAAAGGAAACTTTTCGTCAAGTTACACTGTCAGCCATGGGCAATGATTTTTATATGGATGGGGAAGGAAATCCAACCGATATCCCCGTTATTTATTTTAAAGTTAATCCAAACCTAAATAGTGATGTTACACCGCCGAAGATTACAGAAATTTATGTCTCTAAAAGTGAAATAGCCATTGATGAAACCTTTGATGTTACGTTTTCAATACACGATGATAATTCTGGTGTTAGTCCGCGTGTTCTTGCTGCCGTGATGCTGCCGCACCAAAATATTATCAATTTAAATCCTATTGCTTTGGGTGATGGCCGTTATATTTTTAAAAATTTGCGTATTGAATTTCCCGAACGCTTACCTGAAAGTGGAGTTTTCCCGGTAGGACTGTCAATTCCTGATCACGGGGCTAATTATGGAGCTCTGTGGACTCAGTCTGCGGATGACCAGTTTTATTTGGATGGAGTGGGGAGCCTAACAGACATTCCAGTTGTTCAATTAAAGATAAAAAAATAACTTACTTACTGTATAAAAAATCAAAGCCATATTAAGGCCTTTTTAGATTTATTTTTAACCGATGCGCCATCAGTAAAAACAGAACTAAAACCGGAAGCCAATAAATAAAGTTCACAGACAGAGCTCTTTTAAGATAATTCAAAATAAATAAAACCCAAACAGCATACCCAAAAGGAATGATGACCTTTTTTGCAAAACCAGAGTCTTTTTCTTTAGATAAAATAATATTAAGGTAAGAAATGGTCAGTCCTAAGATGATAAGATATCCAGGTATGCCGACTATATATGATGCTACGGTTGTTCTTGCTAAAAAAGCTAGAGGATCTATTTGATAAAAAGCCAGTAGCCCAACAGCATGGAAAAAATGAGATATGAAAAAAGAAATCGCGAAATATTTTTCGTTTAAAATCAACCAATTCTGATACGACACTTTATTATAGCTTTGATCCGAAACCCTTAAAGTCACCGACAAAAAATACAAACTGAACAACAAGAAAGAACATCTTGCAGTCAACACAACGACCAAACGAATGGCTTCATTTAACGGTTCTGTCCAAGCAATAACGGCAAAATAACTTATTGCTGCCACCAAACTGATCAACAGCACAAGAGACCAACCAAATAGTAATTTACGCATAACGTTCTTCCTCAATGTGAACAGTGTTTACATTAAAGTTTATATTTGTTATCTTTAGAAAGATCAAGGAGATTTCGATGAAAAAAATACGACTGATTTGCTTACTGGTGTCTTTTATGTTTGCTGGCATGGCCTATGGACAAACTCAAGAGAGTAAACCTCAAAATGAAAGTTTTGAAATGAATATTATTTGGCCTTTTATTCCCGGAGGCATTACAGAGCTACGATATATAACGCCGATGATGACTGAAAAAGGAGAGGTTCCCTCGACATTTTGGGTTTTAGGTTTGTATTCTGATTATGCGTCCAAGATTATCAGGGATTCTAGCTATGGTAAGGTGTCTGCCTACGCATTTAAAATTGGTATGAAGCAGTTTATAAATAAAGAGTGGCATTATGAAGTCAGCGCCAATATTGGCTGGAGAGAAGAGATTAATCGCCCGAACGTACCAGACAAAAAAATTATCGGCGCTGCGGTTCGGGCATGGGCCCTTTTCGGGTATCAACATCAAATTTCGAACATATTCTATAGCAATATCAGAGCAGGTCTTAGCCAACACCTTTATCGGAGCGATAAATACAGTCATCTAGAAAAAAAGACTGTACCTGGGTTTGATGTTAATTTAGGGGTTGTGTTTTAACCAAAAAAGGCTTGATGAAAAGCTTAAGACAAAGTGTAATCGACAAGCTTGAAAAAAAATGGCGCGCAAAAAAACACTCAAAAAAGACAAGCCTATCACCACGGTGATGTGGCTCAGCAATTATTAGCGGTTTCCGAGCAGATCATTATTAAAAAAGGGGTCGAAGCGTTTTCGTTGCGTGAAGCCGCTGAGATCGTGGGGGTTAGTCCGTCTGCTTGTTACAGGCATTATAAGAACAAGTTAGAAATTTTAAAAAACTTAGCTAGTCGTGGCTTATTCAAGCTTTATGAATACCAAATCAAAGCGCTTAAAAAAAACGATGGCTGCTCTTGCGAAGAAGAAATTTTTGTTTTAGCCCTAGCCTATTTGCAATTTGCACAAAAATATCCAGCCTATTTCAAAATTATGTTTGCGCCACTGGGTGTAGATTCTCGCGATCCATCACTGGCGCTGGGCTTTGTTGCTGGCAAAGGCCCTTACGGCATGTTGCTTGATAGCGTAGATAGATGGCTTAAAAAAAACAGCATCAAAAAAAATCCTGGCACTTGTGCTGTCGAAATATGGGCGGCAGTGCATGGCATGACGTGTTTGGTTCTTAATGGTTCTATTCGTGACGAGGTTAGAAAAACCAATTCTGAAAACCTACTTCAAGGTATTATTAAAACTATTCTTAGTGGTTTTCATTAGTCAATACTGACTTTTGAAGCACCACCACAAAGAGGGTGTTTTATAAGTTGTTCATTCATTCCGACAAGGCCATCTACGAGTAAAAAGGTGACCGTTAACTTTATTATTGGAGTGATGGTCATAACCGATTTTTTATTTTTGCCATCTATGATGCTGGCATAGCGCTCTTTGAGTTGATTAATGACCTCGGTTTTTTGCTGGTTGGATACTGCCGAAGGATAAGCACGTGAAATGTTTGTCACCGTCCATCTTTGCTCGCTGGGATTTTTGGTCGGCAGCAAAGCCACAGTCACAACGGTCGGATTGCCATTTTCGGTCATGAACTTTCCAGAGACAGATTGGCTCTGGCAAGCGACTTTCACCTCTTTTAAAACTTTGAGACCCTCATTATCAAATCCTTTATCTAAATAGAAAGCGGCGTTTTGCAACGATACTTCATTGCCGCGATAGATTCTTTTTATTTTTGATAGCGATGGCTTTGACCGCAATTTTTTGGTTTCCCAAGAGACTTTTTCCAAAGAAGACAGATCATCTCCAAGGCAAATGTTGTTAATACAGGGAAGGCTATTTTTTATATATTGTTCTGCTGCAAATGAAGAGCAAGACATAAAAAGAAACAGGAGAGTAGTTTTGAATTTCATGAAAGTCTCATCGTTATGCTCCAGCTCTTATTTCGAGCTCGGTTTTCTAGGTGCAGCTAAGATTTCGAAATTGGCCTTGTCTAAGCTGAGCGCGCATTTTCCTTGTTGAATATTTGATAATTTTGCGTTGAGTATGCCTGTAACTTTGATTTTATCCCCAACTTTAAGATTAGTAACCTTCTCTTGATTCGCAAGATTTGCACTGCGAGTCCATGCGTGTCCGTTATGCGGAGATTTATAGTAATCATTGAATGCTACGTGGAAGCCACCAGCGCTACCATATTCGCCAGAAACGTTAGAGACAACCACTGGAAAAGAGATCATTGTTTTGGTCCATTTCGAAGAGCCAACAACTTGATTTTGTCCAAGATCTCGACAAACTTTATCTAAAGTCGTGTCTGTAGAGTTGGCAAGAGAGCGAAAATCTCCTTTCAGAGCATCGCTAACGGCATAAAGTTTATCATCAAATGCAGCACAGCTGCTCATGAAAGCATGTAACACCAATAAAAGAACAGCAAAGGTTAAATTCTTAGACATAGTCCACCTCAAAAAGTTAGTTACTAGATAGCTTAGCTTTCGGCAGACTTTTTACTTTGTATGAGTCTAGATTTTAAGAGGGTCGTTAAGACGTCATCACACTTGATTGCCTCTTCGGAAGCTCGATGACAAAACAGGTATTTTTGCTGGAGGCTTCCAGCCGGATTGTCCCGTTATGCTCATCGATCAATTTTTTACAGAGATTAAGTCCAATCCCCGTACCTTTGTTGGCCTCTTTAGTCGTAAAGAAGGGGTCGAAAATCTTTTCGCGAACCATCTCGGGAATGCCAGAGCCGCTGTCTATCACGCTAAGTAAAATTCGGTCTTGAACTGATGCTGCGGTAATTCGAATCCATTTCTCTTTTAATCCCTCAATGGCATCAGAGGAATTGTAGATTAGGTTAAGCAGAACCTGAGCCAACTGAGTTGGTCGACAATCTAGAATTAAATTTGGGTCGTCATCATCAATATCTAAATCAATTCGAATCCCACCTTGTCCAACTCGTTCGGCACAAAAGGCAAGAGTACTTAGTGCAACTGCCTTGATGTGCTTGGATTGGAACGGGTCATTTCCTGATTCGCGGACGAAAGATCTAAGCTCGCGAACAATAGAGGCGATGCGTTCGTTCACTTGATGAATACTGGTAATAATTTTGAGCGCCGATATCTTGTCTAGAGGATCTTCATTTAAGAGATCAGTGAGAGTTCCACATTGCATGCTTATTGTTCCCAGAGGAGTATTGATTTCATGCGAAACATATCCAAATAATTCTCCAAGAGTTGCCATTTTATTCGAATGCATCAATTGGTTTTGAATCTTCTTGTATTCGCGCATGTCTTTTCCAAGAAGAACGACACTCATCACATCGCCGTTGTCGTCTTTAATTACAGATCCTGATACCAAGACAGGGATATGTTCGTTACGCTTGCATAACCAATGCATTTCCTGAACTTTTGATCCTGATTTGAGAAGGTTCGCACAAAAGTCGCTCCATTTTTGTGGGACCAACATTTCGATGGTCTTCTCTTTGATTTCATCTTCATGATAGTGAAGTTGATTAAGGGTTGCTTGATTTATCATTTTGATGGTGCCGGTTCGATCCAGAATAACGAGCATATCGACCATTGAGGTAATGATACTATTTAGATAAGTATTGGTTGACTTAAGCCCTTCCTGGGCAAAGTAAAGTTCTCTGGTAGAATCTTCGATCAGCTTATCCAGGATGGCTATTTTTTGATTTGCCCTAAGTAGTTTCCTATCTGTGACGTCGCTAGACATGGAATTCCTTTAGCTGAAATTCAGATCAAAATGACAGGCGCCATCACCCTTAGAATAACATTTTGTCTGCGTGTATTTGATCGGCATTTTATAATGTTCGCTAACTCCATCCAGCATTCCTTCTACTAAGGAGCAAAGCTTTCGCTTGGATTGATAATCAAAGGAAAGTTGGTTGGGCCCTGTATCTTGAAATACAAATCGTGGAGTTTCTGCATCTTTGTAGAGTTTTCTCACTTCAACGTGAATGACGGAGTCAATGGTCATTAGAAAATCTTTCGGATGCTTGTATGGCGTAATGAAATTGGGAAATTTACCAACCAATTGAGGAAGCATGAATTTACCGAATGCACGAAGAGCTTCTGAAACGCTGATACCAAGGACGTCAGCAGCTTTTCCAACGATCACCATCAGATCAGAATCCGGATAAGTACCAGGCCCAACAAAGGGCTCTTTTGTGTGAAGAGGGCAAAGCGCCAGGATCTCTTCGTATTTATCTTCACCCCAGTTTTTTGAGATAAATTCTTCCACCAAATTAAAAACGATCCCCTTCATAAGCTCTCCTTGTAGACATCTAGCCAAACACTATAAAGGTTAATCTGTATGTGCTAGAATCTCTAGAAGATTATTATGGCGCGGAGCTGCAAGACATCATCTCATTTTGAGATGATGTCTTTTGTTTCTGGGCTAAGTTAGAAATCTATTCTCACTAAAAAGAAACAAACGCTTCCGAGCTTAAAAAATTTTCGAGCCATTGAAATTCAACAAAACACCGAACTCAAAGTTCGCATGGGCGAATGCGTTCGAATTCATAACTTTTCAGTCAACTTTATTTTTCTACTAAATCCAAAGACTTATCTGCCGTGTCAGTCAAAAGTAAATAGTGTGAAATAATAACTCGTAATTTATAATTATCGAATCGGAACTTGTCATGAGTGAGAAGGAATGGATTATAAATGAAAGCCGCTGTTTGCCAAAAGTACAATGACCCCAATGCAATTCAAATAATAGAACTACCGACTCCCCAGCTCGCTAAGAACGAAGTCCTCATCAAAGTTTACGCCACGTCGGTGCAGACTGCAGACTGGAGAATTCAAAGCCAAAATCTTCCTTATGGGTTTAGTGCTCTTGGGCGCATTATATTTGGTTTTTCAAAACCTCGTCAGCCGATTCTAGGCACTGATTTATCAGGAGAAATAGTTGCAGTAGGAGATCAGGTGCAGCGATTTAAAAAAGGCGACAAAGTCGTTCATGTTGCAGGCCCCAGCATGGGCTGCCATGTTGAATATAAGTGTGTGAACGAAAACGCCATTCTTGCTCTTAAACCAGAAAAGCTTTCTCATGCACAAGCAACAGCTCTTCCTTTTGGGTATTTTACAGCGTGGACTTTTCTTGTTGAAAAAGCAAAAATCAAAGCCAATGAAAAAATACTTATTGTTGGGGCGTCAGGGTCTGTCGGCATTGCGGCTGTGCAGATAGCAAAATATTTTCAAGCAGATGTGACCGCCGTTTGTAGCTCTCAAAATCAAAACTATGTTCTTTCTCAGGGCGCAAACCAAGCCTTTGATTATACAAAAGATTATCTCGCAGAAAGCGCTACCAAGTACGATATAATTTTCGATGCTTTTGGCAATTTAAACTTTGATCAATGTCGCCCTTACCTTGTTCCACAAGGAAAGTTAGTCATTCTCTCTGCAAGTTTATGGGACACTTTGTTCGCACCAATTTTATCTTTGTTTACTAACTATAGAGTTATATCGGGACTTGCTCTTGAAAATACTAAGCTACTTGAAATAATTTTAGAACTTGCGGCCAAAGAAAAAATTCAGCCACAAATTGATCATGTTTACAAATTTGAGCAAATCCGCGAAGCTTTTTTACATGTCGGACAAAGACACAAAAAAGGTTCTGTCGTCGTTGAAATTTTTTAAGTTACCGGAGCTGCTTTTCTTGAAAAGAAATAGAAAGCCCCGGCTTGTAGCATAACTACGATTATTTTACTTTGCATTAGCCCGAGTTGACATTGACGTTGAATGATCAAAAACTTGGTTTATGGCCTTAAGACAACCCTTGTGATCTTCTGTGCTATTTTTGCGAAAGTTCGGAATAACTCCTCTAGCCAAAAGAGCGCTTGATCCACGTGAAGAAATTGTGAAGGCTTGAAGTAAGTCTTTATTTTGAAAAGCTTGTTCACTTAAAGTCACAGTTCTTTGAGCTAAATTCTGGCAGGCAGTTGTCGCTAATTCTGGGGCTGCACGGTTGTAAGTCTGCATGAATGCATATTGTGCTTTAAGACAAGCAGAATAAGCTTCTGGCTGATTTCTAACTGCATCGATAAGATTAGATATTTTCATCGAAGCTCTTAGAGAGCTAAGCTGCGCCTGTACAAGCTCTTCGTCACTCGCTGTTAACTGATCAACACGGTTGAATTCAACAATAGCAAGACTCGAAGTTTTTTGACAATTTTCGATAGTGGCAGAACCGATATCACCGGGGCCTGCTAAGGCTGAAGAAATAGAAAGTGTGATAACCATAAAAGACGTAGATAATTTCATATAAGACCCTTTTGTTTTGTATCGAGCTTAGCAACTGGCACACCCTTGTTGGGTGGAATGTAAAGTCGACGTTCGTAAGTGAACTTTACAAACCCTATGCCACGATACAAAACAGCTAAGGCAGTTTATTCAGCGATAAGGTATCGATTTTTTTGTCAGTAAGCTCAAAATGCGCTCTTAAAAAATTGCCCTGGATACCTGAGGTACTCAGGAATAGGCATTTGACGATTCAAAAATCCGATGCTTTCATTTTATGAAGAGGTGATTTTTATGGATCAGAAAATCAGTATTCCCATTGTGTTTGATTACATGGATGTTGTTGTCTACTTGCAGGATTATTACAAAGCCCGCAAAGGCTTAAGCAAAAGTTTTTCTTATCAAACTTGGAGTGAAGAGCTGGGTTTACAAAGTCGTTCTTTTTTGCGAATGATGTTAACCGGAAAAAAGAAAGTCACGGCTAAGTTTGTAAATGCGTATTGCGAAAAAGCATTTAGTCAAAAGCAAGAAAAAGAATATTTCTCATTGTTAACGAGCTATTCTCAAGCCGTCGCTCCTAAGATTCGGCATGAGTCTAGTAAAAAAATGTTTCAGATTCTTAACCTACACACCAGTGTAAAAACTATTCCTTATGATAAACGCTTTATTTCAAGCCCGCTGCTACCTCGCTTGTTATCTTTACTGGGTTATAAAGATCTACAGGCCACGGCTGCCTATTATGCAAAAGTTTTAAATAAAGAGCTTCAAGACATTCAAATAGCCTTAGAAGCACTGCAGACATTAGGGTTGGCTGATAATGTATCTTCAGAGCATGGAATAGTTTGGTTTTCATTGACAGAAGTTTTTAAAGTTCCAGATCAATATGGAAATTTTGATTTGATGAAATTTCACGAACAAAGTTTATTGGAAGCTATAGCGGCGTTTTCACTGCCGAAAGAAGAGCGCAAATATCGTAGCCTTTTGCTGCAGCTTAGCACACACGAGCTAGATGAGTTTAATCAAGCCTTAGATGAGTTTGCTCGAAACATGATGACGAAATTTAATGCTAAATCCTGCCTTGGAAAAAAAATGTACCAAACAAATTTTAATATTTACCCGGTTAGCCATACTCTTGGTTTATGCGAGGCCTAAAGGATTCGTCGATTTAAAATAGTCTCAGAATGAAACAACTTGGGCAGTATTGATATTAATTTTAGATTAGAAGTGCTAAACTTTAGTATAAATATGGAGCAGAATATGAAGTACGTTTTTGTTTTGATTACACTGCCAGCGTTTCTATTTTCGTGTGGACCGAGCACCGTAAAAGATATTGATCAAGAGAGCATAGTCTCAGACGCTGTCTACAGCCACGTTCTAGGATCTCCGCTCTCGGGAGATGCTGTAGTGGCCGCGGATGGAAGTCATGGAAGTTGTGTGATTTCGCCGGATTTTTCTACGGTAACGTATATTAAAACTGATTTAACCTACACAGGACAAGATGGGTGTGATATTTCGGCTTCGTCATGCACGCATCCGTTTACAATCGATTTTTCTATTGAGCCGCCAGTGCTAGCCGCCGGCGCCGTCGGGTGTAGCAGTATCTAAAACTAATCGATGACTTCAATTTCTGCTTCTTGATATACGGCATCGAAGCCTTTGAGCCAACTTTAGATTTCAATTGGAGTAACAACGTCGATTGTTAATTTGAAAGCGGGAATGAACTTCCCGCTTTTTCGTTTTTAGAAAACCCCACGAGATAACGTCAGAGTATGTTTCTTTAAATCTTTTGGCCAATCTGCTATGGCGTCTTTAAACTTTGCCTCATCTTGGCGATATAAAAAGCGAATCGCGTCTTCGAAGTTTGTTAAGTCACCAGCAATTGAATTTAAAAAAGTGTAAACGCTCTCTTGTGTTTGTTTAATTTTATCTTTTGGCGTTGGGGCTTTCATCTTTTCATCAACTAAGCGTCTTATAGTTGCTGAGGCACCGCCAGATTGAGTAGATAGCCATTCCCAGTGCAAAGGCAGCAATGAAACTTCACGTGGCTTAACACCTATCTTAGGGCGCCCTGGGCCACTTACACTAACGCTAGCTTCAGCTGCTTTATACACGCTTAATCTATCGATCACGTCTTTATCTGCGCCACTGAGATCTAAATCCATTTGTTTGCCCGATAGATCACTGAAAATGAGAAGGCGAACATCGTCTTCTTTTTTAAGATATTTTTTTGTGGCGATGGCCACTTCTTCGATATTGCCTTGAGAGATGATTTTAAAACCAGCGAAAACTGTATAATTGAACATACCTTACCTCTTGATTTAATATTACCCGGATAAAATACAATTGTCAATATTGTCCGGATAAAATAGATAAGCCGTTGAACTATTCACGTTTATAAATCAGTTAATTCGATTTGTAGATCGATCGCTGGATGATCTGAGCCTTTATCGTGAATAAAACGTGCGCGCTTAACTGTTATACCGCGAGTGAAAGCATCGTCTAATTGTTTTTTCTTAATAGGGTTTTCCCAAGGAACTTGTTTTAATCCCGCAGATGCTAAAATACGTTTTGTTAAAGCTACGCGAGATGCATTTTTAGTATTAAAGTCGCCAGCAAAAACAATTGGTCCGTCATGTGCTTTTAATTCAGGTAGGATCATATTTAATTGACGCTCTAAGGCCGCGTCCCCGTCCCAATTAATTCCGTGAATGCTGATAGCTAATAATTTTTTTGAACTGCCTGGAATCGCATATGAAGCAAGTACAGTTGCTTTCGGGCTTTTTACAAACGGCTCAATATCTTTTGTTCTATAATAGTGAACATTGTGCGGGCGAGCTTGTGAACCAAGTGCAGTTCCTGCTGCGATATCATTTTTCATATCAAACGAAGCCGCTAAATGCCATTCAAAGCCTGGCATCTTCAGGCTATCTGAAACTGGTGAGCCCGTGGTTGCCTCAGATAACATAATTAGATCTCTGTTTTTTGCTAATGCGGCAAAAGATTTTTTGTATTCTGCGTTTCGGCCTTTATAAATATTCCAAGATAGGATGCTTAGCTTCGCTGAATTTAAAGTAGGTAATGAAGCTTGCCCCATCGAGTGCATGACGTTGGCTGAGTCTGGAATACTTTCGCATAAAAACGAACATGGACCGTACTCAGAAGAATCTTTCGTGCGAGATTGCGCTGGAGGAATTAAAGAGAAAGTTAGTAAAGACAGAAGTAATAATTTTTTCATATAAGCCACCTAGTTGTTGTTCTAGGGGGCTTATCGTCTAGTTTTCTGGACCTCTTTAAACACGTAGAAAGTGCAAATGAAATTTTCAGGACTAGACTACTTCGGAGAGCTAATAATCGCTTTGTTTAGAGTAGACCAAAGGGTATTTGTCATAGGCACCATATCTTGGCGGTAGTACCACCAGAAGTATCCACCCACATAATTAGGCTCGGTGATGTTCATGTTGTAGTAGCGAGTGATGTACGACGCTTTACGATTGGCGTGGATCGTGCCGACTTCACCAAATCCGATTTTAGAATTCGGAAACATTTTAGCAAGCTTTGCAAAAACCACGGGCCAATTGGGTTGAAGATCATTACAGTCATCTTCGTAGTAACTAATAAATACATAATCCAAATTCTGTTTCATCCGAGCCGGAACATTGGCCTCGGTCCATCTGAACATTTCATTTTGTGGTTTGGCCCAGCACTCTTCGTTGTAATAAAGAGTTAACGCGGCTTTTTTACCACGTGCCTTCACCAAGTCATAAGATGCTGACATCTTATTGACGACAGATGCCGTTGTTCCTAACCACTCGCCATTAATTTCATTACCGATTTCCCAAATATCGACCACATCTTGCATAGAGTTTAAGTATTCAGTGGTGCGCGCTTTGTATTGAGCTAGTGTATAGCGCTTTACGTAGTATGAATCTAAGAGTTCTCCCATGATGTTGCTGACAGTTTTAATTTTGGTGACTGGGGCTTTGTAGTAACTGGCGGCCACGTATTCATCAAAAACGATCCGCGCTGTTGGGCGAATGGCATGACTTTTTAGTGAAGTGATAATGGCATTAGTGTTGGTTACTGAATCTAACGTGACTCCGTAAATCATAGTTTGTGCGTTATTAGCTTGTGCTGTTTGAGTAAATCCAAGCCAAAGAGTTAATGTGAATGCGATAGATAGACACGATTTTGTTGTTACAAATTTTTTCTGCATAGTTAAAACAGTGTTAAGGGCGTATGGTGAATCCGCCAACACTTGAAGAGAAAACTAGTCGATCGTCTTTGCGTATAGAGTCGATTTTAAATTGTTGTTTAATTAATTTGTTCGAATTATTTTTTTAAGGTTTTTTAGAAAATATTTTTATTATAAACTAAAATGTTGATGAAAAAAACTACTTCACTTTAAGTCCTTAATTGTTTCACTCACAGATTGAGTTAATTTTCCAGATAAAACTTAGCCACATTAACTGCTAAGCCCTTAAATTAAATTCTTATTATAGCGCTTTGCCTGTCGTGAATTTGTCAGGGGTGTCCTTTTTTGAGACTTGTTAAAATCTTGCCAGGGGGCTTTTTTGGCGAGGTTACTTAATATAAAACAACTGCCACTGCTAAGGCGCTGTCACGATAATTGCTCACTCGCCACAGGATGGACTACGTGTTTGGGGTTAGATGAAGCTGAGTGTTTTTTTCTTTTTAATTTTTGTGCTTAACTTTTCTGCTAATGCAGAAATGCCGCTAGCAACATCTGAATACTATAATCAGTACGAAATAAATTCTGAGACAGTCTATTTTTCTGATAGCAAATTAGTGCAAAGTGATTTGCGCCTACTCGTGGGAAGAAAATTTGATGTTTTGTCGAATCGTGATCTGCGTTTAGCCGCTGGTGGTTACGGTCTTTATCAAGATTCTGAAAATTTTGCGTATAACTATCGTCAGGGTGCTATTGTGCAAGCTAAACTAAATCTTTGGCGTAACTGGCTGTTCGCGGTTTATGAGTATCACTATTTTATGACCCGCAATAACACCGATTACCAAGATGAAAATCGCTATGGTTTATACGGCGGATATTATTATCAAATTAACGAACGTACCAATTTAGATATTTACGCCGAAACCTTTCACATACCCGATATATCGCGCAATCATCCGCTGAGCACGGGGCGAGCGAGTATTTTTTGGGACACGAAATTTTTCGATTTTCATATTTTAGATTTGTTAGCTGAAATTTATGCAAAAGATTCTCCGGTAACTTGGGGTGGGTCACGCACTGACTTGCGCGTCGGTATTAAGTATCAGCCCTGGGACTTTATTTCAGCAAAACTTTTTGTGCCTGTGGCCTCTAGCGAAGACGGTGCGACGGGTGAATGGCAAGCCCAAATTAATATTTACAAAGTCGGAGATTTTTAAATCATGGAAAATACATGGATGATATTTTCTTATTTTATCATTTTTACAGTCTTACTATTCTGTTTTGATGATTTATTTATCGACTTTATCGCTATAGTTTTTAATTTAAAACCCAAAGCTATTTCAATGGATCAGTTATCAAAAATGCACAATATGCCACAAAAACGAATTGCAATTATGATTGCAAACTGGCATGAAGCCGACATCATCGAGCGGATGATTCACGGCAATATTGGGCGTGTTGATTATTCAAATTATGATATTTTTTTAGGAGTTTATCCAAATGACGTTGAAACCGTGGTTGCCGCTCAACGCCTAGAGGTGGCTTACAGTTTAGTTCACGTGGTGATTAATAGTAAAAATGGCCCGACATCTAAAGGGCAAATGCTGAACGAAATTGTGCAGTATATTACCGCTACAGAAATACGAGAAAAAAAATTCTATGATATTTTTATGCTTCATGACTCTGAAGATATTATTCACCCGCTGTCGTTAAAATTAGTTAATGACGAGATGGAAGAGGTAGACTTTCTTCAGACACCAGTATTTAGTTTGCCAACACGCTGGACTGATTTAACCAGAGCGATTTACATTGATGAATTTACCGAAAGCCACACCAAAGACATGCTCGTGCGCAGTTTTTTAAAAGGTGGTGTGCCTTCGGCGGGTGTCGGAACAGCGATGTCACATTTAGTTGTTTCAGAAGTTAAACAACTACATAATGGGCAACTTTTAAAAGAAGACACGTTAACTGAAGACTATCATTTGGGATTGATGGCTCAGCGCCTTGGATATGAGAGCAAATTTGTATGCAGTTATCTTCAGAAAAAAAATCGTCTTGATTACATAGCCACGCGCGAATATTTTCCGGCTTTGACGTCGACATCCATTCGGCAAAAAACACGCTGGACACTAGGTATCAGTTTTCAAGGTTACGCTAATTTAAAATGGTCTAAGACTTTGACTGAAAATTATTTTTTATGGCGCGATCGTCGTAGTTTTTTAAATGCCATAATCTTGGTTTTGTCCTATGCGCTAACTGTGTCATACGTGGGCTATTATTTGATATCAGGCGACTGGCCTAAATTTTTAACGAGTGACCACGTGTTATTGGGAGTGCTGTCATTAAATTTTTATTTTATGGCCATTCGATTAGTGCAACGCTATCGCCTGGTCTTTGAACTTAATGGCTTTAAATTAACGCTGTTAATTCCTGTACGCTGGCTACTGGCAAATTATATTAATACTCTCGCCTCATTCAAAGCATTTAAAACATATCGAGAATCTATTCGCACAGGAACTCGTCCTCAATGGGTAAAGACCGCTCATGAACTGCCTACTTTTTTTGGGGCAACCCCAATGACGCCGCCAGAAGCTCATATTGAAAATTTAAAAACCGAACAAAATTCAAAAATACAAACAGCGGAGCAAACTTTATGAAAATCCCGTCTTTTACCAAATTAATTAAACATTTTGTATTAGTTATGATGTTTCCTGTGGTCACACAGGCTGCTACGGAATGCGTACAAGTCTATTATGATCGCGGGCCCAATGATTACTGGATTGGTCATGCCAATGCGGTATTTATGCAAAATCTTTTAGGCCACTTTCCGCACCTACAACAGATCGTTACACCGATAGAAAGTTATAAAAAGGGCGATTTAAACCGCTGCAAAGCTAGCATTTATATCGGTACGCACTTTATGGTTCAGATCCCCGAGGATTTTCACGCTGACTACATCAGCACCAATAAAAATGTGGCTTGGCTTGGATATAACATTTGGCGAAAGCCTGAAGTTTTAGAAAAAGTATTTAACTATCGTTATGATAAACTGACGATTTTAGATGTAACAAGGCTAGATCAATCTGCAAAGCCTACATATTTTAAATGGATTGATTATAAAGGCGAACGTTTTAAAAAATTTGGTGAATGGAGCAGAACGGTGCCGCGCATATTTCATGCACCTTTTGAAATGAGTGCGATGACAGCCTTAGATATGGTGAAATCAGAAACACAAATTTTAGCTACGGCCGAGCACAATGGAACAGGCGAAAGACTTCCGTATATTTTACGCAATAAAAATCACTTTTATGTAGCTGATTCAGTGTTTAGTTATATGCATGAGTCTGATCGTTATTTAGTATTTTCTGATTTGGTGTTTGATGTTTTGAATGAAAAACCACGTCACAAAAAAAGATTTGCAGTGATGCGTATTGAAGACGTACACCCGCTGATCGATAACAAAACACTGCAGTTAATTTCTACGACGCTTAAAAAACTAGAAGTACCCATTAATATTTCTATCATCCCGTTTTATTACGATTCTCTTAAGTATGATGATCGCCCTGCAAAAGATAGTTTCATGCCAGCTTCGCAGCGCCCAAACTTTGTGGCCTGGATTAAAGACTTACAAGCTCATGATGCGACTTTTATTTGGCACGGGATAACTCATCAATACAGTAAAATAAAAAATCCTCACACCGGGACCTCGGGTGATGACTTCGAGTTTTGGAATGCACGCACGAATAAACCTATTGCAGAAGATAGTGCCAAATATGTCATTGATCGCATGTTTATTGGAGCCAAAGAACTAAGTAAGATTAATATCAAACCGTATATTTGGATTACTCCGCATTACCAAGCATCGGCTTTAGACAATATTTTATTTTCGTATTTAGTTCCCTGGTCTATGGGGCGAATGATTTATCAAAATTTTAATTTAAAAAGTTCGATGCCTGCACATAGCCGCAGTACTTGGTTTGTCGATGGCGATCCCATAAAACACAAAGCCCGCCAATCTTACCTTGGCGCACTTAAGCTCGAAACCACATCTCCTTGGAGTGGCCAATTATTTCCGTATGAAATTTATGGAGATGTTTACGGCCAGCGCGTGCTTCCTGAAAATCTAGGCAACGTACAACCTAGAGAAAATGATCAAGTGGTGTTTCCGCGTACGGCCGATGAAATTATTGCCGATGCAAAAAGAAATTTAGTGCTTCGTGATGTGTGGGCGTCATATTTTTATCATCCGTTCTTGTTTCAAGTTCCTGAAACGCTTCGTGCCGAGCATCTGCCAGCAAGCCAAAACATTAGAACCCAAGCAGACTTTGATGGCGACACGCGTGAAATGGAGCGCGTAGTGATAGAACTTAAAAAAATGGGATACGAGTTTATTAATATCGAAGATTTCGCGAGACAAAATGTCGATGTGTTAAGACCCGAGCCAAAAGTAAATTGGGGCAATATATTGCAATAATACTTATAAACTACAGTTAGATGACCGCCGTTCAAGGCACAGACTTTGTAGAACTAGTAAAACTTATACCGACCCGAGTTATTGTAACGATTTTAATTAGAAAGAAGGACGCATGCGTTTTAAAAGTAAACTAAGTCTGTTTTTGATGTCTGCAATTTGTGTGATGTCATTAAATATGGCCCACGCTCAAGAATACCCACCAGACATTGGTGATAACCCTGTAGATATAACTGCAAACGGCGATTCATCAGTAGATAAAGATAAGGTCAAAAAAAAATTGCGTGTTGATTTCTTTTTAGATTTTGACTGGGGTGAAGAAGTTCTTAATTTAACTCCACATCCGAAGAATACACAGAGCGGCTTTTTTGAAGCAGCGTCTGACACTTTAGTGCTAGGCGATTACTCTAAAGGCTTTCGCGTCACCAAATACTCCAATATCTCTGCCGGTCTTGGAGGAAAATTAAATTGGCATTTTCCAAATTCAACGGGTCTAGCCAGTAAACTTTGGTTAACCGTTGGTTTAATGCCTATGGCTGCCAAAACTTCAGTGTCACATCAACATCAACCATCATTACAAAAAGCGATGAGTGCTAAAGCACTTAAAGTGCCGATGCAAGCCTCTGATTTTAACTCTTGGGCGATGAATGATTCAGTGAACTATTCATCTACAGGAGGATTAATTTTCTCAATTGGTGTCGGTGTTCCAGGTGTTAATATTGGATCAGATTTTATCATTCAGGGTACGTTTTCAACTTATGTCGAAAAAGTCAGTGCTAATGAAGTTTACGTCATGATTTCTAATACCGACGCAAAAAGTTTAGTTATGCAAGTTGATGCCACTGTTGTTCAAGTTGGTGTTACAAAATATAAAGAAATCGAAGAAGGCATGTCTTACATGATCAATTATAAAGATCCTGTAGGCTACAAAGCTTATCATGATTTAATTCGTGGTAACGTGGCTGCGATTCAAATGTTGTTACAAGACCCAGCAGTCACAGCAATTCAAAAATGGGAAAAACTAAACCGCGTACAAATTCGCAAATTAGCTCATTTTAATTTCGGTATCCCGTTTATTATGTCTTGGGGTTGGACTGCCGGCAAAATCTATGAATTCAGCGACACTCGTGCATTTTACGATAATACCCGTGCTGAAGTCGATTACGGTGTGTATATTAAAGAAAAAAGAAAGAAAATTTTCGGTAGCAAAACTGTTAAAACAGAATCATTTTACGGTTCAGTTTACAGACTCTATAACTACGATAATGATTTAATGACGAGATATATCTTTGGCCAATATTTATATAATGCGGATGACAATAAGGCTAAAACAAAAGATATGAAAAAAGTCATCAATAACCTTATTGAAAAAACAGGGTTAAGCCAGCTGTCATTAAGCATTCCGAAATATAAAAAACTAAAATTTTCGCGAATCAATTTAGAAGTTAACTTTGATGAAGACCAAACGCTAAACATCATGAACACAGTTTCGCGAATGTTACCAGAAGCGGTTGCAGATCGCGCAAATCAGTTGGCTTCGAATTTTTTAACAACTGAGATTCAAATGTTAGCGCTTTGTACGCCTGAAGAAACACAAGTGCCAATGTCGACAGAAGCCTGCCTTGCCAAATACTATGCTGAAAATACCGAAGCTTCCAAAAGTTTAGTTAGCGCTGCTCGAGTGATGAAAAAACACTTCGAATCAGGTAATGATAAGGCGTTTGCTTTAGCTTACGCAGATTTTGGTAAATCGATGTTAAAAAATGCAACGATGTTTCAGGCCATCTTAGGTATGGCCGGCGCCGGAGCCGAGATTATCTATAACGTGCAAAACACTTACTTTCAGAACTACCGCGTGATCTATATAACTACTGATGCCGTCGGAGTTTATAAAAGAATGTCGGTTGATTCAGAGCCAACTTGGTTTTTTGGTAACAAAAACCTAAATGAAACATTCAAAATTGCTGCAGGAATGTAGTCAAGAGAATGTAACAGTTAAGTAACAAAAATTGAAAAAGCCAGCCACAAGGAGACTGTGAAACTGGCTTTTTTTTACTTAGGCTTTGCCCGCGTGATCTGCGAGAATAACTTCCTTTGCTTTTTCAGAAACAATTAAAGTCGGAAGCATAATAAATAAACCCGGAATATCTGGGTAGACTGACGCATCTACAACACGCAAGTTTTTTACACCGTGAACTTTAAATTTGCTATCAACAACGGCCGAAATATCTGTTGCACGACCCATTTTACTTGTACATGAAGCATGATGGCCCCAAGCCTCTTTCATGATCCAAGATTTTAAATCTTCAGGTTTTGTAACTGCATCACCTGGATAAGTTTCACGTTTGAAGTAGTCGTCACCAATGTATTTATTAATCCTGCGGGCGACGTTTAATCCTTCGTACACGGCATTTAAATCTTCGGTTAGTCCGTTTTTTTGATCATGAAAGTAACTGAAATTAATATTAGGCGTATCGCGCGGATCAGTTGATTTTAATTTAACTTGGCCGGCATGATTTTTTGTGTGCCCTTTTAATATTGCCCAAGTGAAGTAGCTTGGTTCATTTGGATTTTTTGGCGTCGTATCGTTTGAATAATTTGGGTAGTAACCAGTAAATTTTCCTGGAACGCCAAAGATACATAAATCTGGGCTTTTTTGTTTGTCGCTTGATTTACGTATAAGTGATAAAGCCACGCCATTAGATCCATAAATATGATCTTTTGGATTTTTTAAATACTCTTGCCAGCAAGGATCTTTTTCAAATTCATTATTTTTTGCAAACGTACAGTTTTGAATAAGCGAAATAGGCTTATTTAATTCACTCACCACAGTTACTTCATAGCGATCTTGTAAGTTCAGTCCAACACCCGGCAGGCTCTTTACCATCGGAATACCGTGCTTTTGCAATTCTTGTTCGTTACCGATTCCAGATAACATTAATAGTTGTGGTGTATTAAATGCTCCACCCGCTAAGATCACTTCGCGTTTAACCAGAGCTTTTTTCGGCACACCCATAAAAGCAGCGGCCTTTTGTTTATTCATGACATCGGCGCGATAAGCATGTGCGCCTTCGATAAATTCAACACCAATGGCTTTCGTTTTATCATTCGGATCGAAAATAACTTTTGTACAAAGAGCATCAGTTTTAACAAATAAATTTCCTGGAAGACGTTTACGTGTTTCTAAAATAAGTTCGCGAACGCCGTGACGAATGCCGTTCATCGCATTAAACGGCATATTAAAAACGCCGTTATATTTTTTATCAACATAGCCCTTATCATTTGGATTTAATTTTAGACTAGGGCTCGTATTAATCATTTGTTGTAAGCCATCTACATCTAGGTGTAATAATTTGTCGAAGAAATTAGTCGTTGTATCCCAAGCATCTACTCTTAAAGCGGCTACCGCCATTTTAGTTAAGAAGCGATCTTTAGCAATTGTCCAAGCGCTGGCCTGATTTAGGGTTAACCAACCGCCATTAGCTGTTTGCATTTTTTGAAAGCGAGCATACATGTCTTTCGCGTTCCAAGAAGCATCACCAGTAAGGTTGCCGATATTGTTCCAGTCTTCATTGTCAGGATACAAACTGATTAACGCGTTTACACGAGTACATCCGCCAATACCGGCGGCACGCGGATAATAAATGCTTGGATTATTTTTTTGAAATTTAGAATTCAATGTTTCGTAGCTTTTATAAAGACTGCTTCCTTGATAACGATCAACGAAGTAAGACCAATTTAAAAGAGCATCATCACTAGCCTTGGCATGAAACACCGGTGTCGTTGACATTTTATTTGTGCTTTCGCCGCCCGCTTCTAAAAGTAAAACGCGGTAACCAGATTTCGCAAGGCCGCAAGCAAGAGGGCCGCCACCAGCACCAGAGCCGACAATAATAAAATCAAAACGATCGTTTTCATCGATCGTCCAATTATTTTCAGCAGAGGGCGAACGTGTTAAAGAATCAAATGTTGAACACCCTGTAAAAGCAGCGGCCGTAGCGGCAACGGCAGTAGCGGATTGAACAAACTTTCTACGATTAATTTTATTACTTTTCTTCATCTTGATAGAATAGTGTTCCATGGATGCAATCAAAAGTCCGGAATGCCAAGAGCTAGACTTGCGTCTAGCGTGTCAACTCGCGTTCGAGTGGATACTTGTAAAATTTTGGTAAAATTGTAAAGAGTGTCGGGGCAAAATTCATTAGGCGAAAAGTCGATAAAATTATATTTACCTAATCGACCTAAAATTCGCTATATTCGCGGCCTATGGGTATAAAAAAACTCTGGCTGAATCTTTCAGTCCAAAAAAAGCTATTTAGCTTAGTCGGCACTATGGCCCTTCTCGTAACTTTAGAGTTGTTCACGTTAATTTTTGCTATGAGTACTCTTTCAGGTGTTCGGGGGTATGTTGGTGGTGAAGGCGTTTGGTCTAAAGGGCAAAAAACCGCAGTTTACAATTTGCAGCAGTATCTATTCACGCAACAAGCGGATAACTATAAAAAGTTTAAAACAGCGCTTGAGGTGCCTCTAGGTGATCGCGACGTTCGTGTTGAGTTATTAAAAGAGACCTATGATCAAAATATTGTTGATCAAGGCTTTGCGAGTGGAAAAATTCATAAAGGCGATAGACCTGCAATGATTCACTTGGTAAGACGTTTTCAAAAGGTGTCAGTCATGGCAAAGACACTCGATATCTGGGCGAAGGGTGATGATCGGATCGCAGAGCTTTTAGCATTAGGTGAAACAATCAATCGTGAAGTTAGCAAAGGCGTTAGCCAGAGTAGACAACGTGCTTTTCTGTTTGAAATTAACCGGCTAGATGACCAGCTTTCTCGTCTAGAAGATGAATTTTCATCTACGCTAGGCGATGCTTCACGCATCTTAGAAGATGTTTTAATGTTTGTTTTAATATTCGCCATAGTGGTTGTTGAATCAACTGGGCTTTATTTGACCTACCGCGTGGGTCGAAGCCTTACAAACACTTTATGTGAATTAAATGCCGTAGCTGTTAAAGTTGGTAATGGCGATTTTTCACAAAGGGTGAATGTTAAATCAAACGATGAACTTGGGCAATTGTCTGAATCATTAAATAAGATGGTCGAACGTTTAGAAAATCAAACCCAAGAACGTCAACACGCTGAACAAGCTAGCCAGTCTAAAAATTTATTTTTAGCAAACATGTCGCACGAAATTCGCACGCCATTAAATGCTATTCTGGGTTTTTCTGAAATTTTGCAAGATCAACACCTACAAGAGCGCGATAAGCAGCGCTATGCTGCGATCATTCGCCGCACGGGCGAAAGTTTAAATACAATTATTAATGATATTTTAGATATTTCAAAAATTGAAGCCGACCGCATTGAGTCACAAGAAGCATCTTTTTCACTTACCCAAATGCTTTCAGATTTATATGCGTTACTAAAAATGCGATGTGACGAAAAAGGAATTCAACTTATTTTTGAACGTATCGGTCATGTCTCTGAATATGTTATTTCTGACCAAACAAGATTGCGCCAAATCTTAACAAACCTTGTTGGCAATTCAATTAAGTTCACTGAAAAAGGTCATGTGATGTTAACCTATGAAGTTCATGATTCAATGTTGTTTTTTACCATAAGTGATACGGGTGCCGGAATTTCGCAAGAACAAAAAACAAACCTCTTTAAGGTTTTTTCTCAAGGTGATAGCTCAGTTAGAAAAAAATATGGCGGCACTGGTTTGGGATTAAGTATCGCCCAAAAACTTTCACAATTATTAGGCGGCGATGCGGGGTTGTTAGATAGCGAAGAAGGCTTAGGAAGTTTGTTTTATGTAGAGGTGAAATATAACCCGACCGACAAACCTATTATTGAAGAAGCACATGTAAATGCACGGATAAACACTCATCTTATTGCAAATAAAAATATTTTAGTGGTTGAAGATTCGTTAGACAATCAGATGTTGATTGAATTTTACTTAACAAAAAATAAGGCCAACGTGGTTTTTGCAAACAATGGCCAAGAAGGTATTGAGGCCGCCCTAAAAGGAAACTTCGATTTAATTTTAATGGATATTCAAATGCCAATACTAGATGGCTACTCTGCGACTGAAGAATTGCGACGTCTGGGCGTTGCGATACCAATTATTGCCTTAACCGGTTACGCCATGAAAGAAGATCAAGATAAGTGTTTGCGCGTAGGCTGTAATGAATTTTTAGCTAAGCCGATTCATAAAGATAAACTTCTGGCTACTTTAGCCAAGTATTTTCAAACCACAAAACCGCAGCAACGCTCAATGGAGCTTATTTAAAGATTTGCGGCGTTGTTTTAGTGCTTTGTTTTGCCTTGGTTGGAGTCAGTAGTTCGGTTTCTAGTTTTAAGGCCAAATTGCCGGCCTCTGATTTAACTAAATAAGCAGGTTTTTCTTTTGAGCCATGACGGGTAATCTTTTTGCCCTTGATAGTTTTAGTGACAGATTTAAAAAAGACTTCTTCTACAACGCCAGAGATGGTTTTCCCCAGCCATTTCCACACCACTTTGCTGTGCATTTTAAATTGAGCCATTTTGTCGCCTTTCGTTAAAGGTATATACTTTAAGAGTTTTGGCTATAGTGAAGCAAAAAGAAAGGCTCTTAGCCATGAAAATTATCATTCTGACACTAGCGTTAAGTACGCAATTGGCCCAAGCAAACCCATCAGCACTTTGCGAAACGAATGCAGCTGATAGCTTAGTGCGGTTTTCAAACGGTATCAGGGCTTCAACTAAAGAAACCATTCAAGTTTTAACCTGGAATGTTTTGAAATTTAAAAGAGAAAGCTCTTTTTTAGATTTTGTGAACTTATCAAATCAGGCCGATGTTGCTTTTATTCAAGAGGCGACGCACTCAATAAATTTACAAAATCAAACGGCGCAAAAAGTTTCAATGGATTGGACTTTTTTTAAAAGTTTTTGTCGTGAATACGGCGCTTCAGGCGTTCAAACAGGCAGCCGTTATCCGCAAATTCAAGCAGATGCGGTATTGGCTCCAGCGGTAGAACCTGTCGTGAATACTCCCAAGGTAACAGGGTTTTCGGTGGTAGAAATTTCTGGGCACAAGGTTTTATTAATTAACGTGCATGGGTTAAATGCGAATAAAGGTTTAGATTTTGAAAAGCACATGGATCAAATTTACAATGTAGCTGTAAAATTTGACGGGCCAATCATCTGGGCCGGAGACTTTAACACTTGGAATCCGGCGCGCATGGCGTATTTAAAAAATAAAGGCCAAGCTTTAGGAATGACCTTGTTAGTGCCTGAAATGGATATTCGCAAATTGAAGTTAGATCATATTTTAGTGCGCGGTTTTAAAATTAAATCAGTTAAAATTCTTGATACTTACGTATCATCTGATCACTGGCCAGTTACAGCTGAGCTAGAATTTTCTCCATAGAATCATTCACAATGAGCATGTCAAAATGCTCTTGTGAAACTAATCCAGATTTCACGCAAACTTTTAAGAATTCTAAATAATGATCGTAATACCTATTGTGATTTAAAATCGCGATGGGTTTATTGTGTAGTTGAATTTGGCGCCAAGTGATAATTTCGTTTAATTCATCCATCGTGCCAAAGCCGCCAGGCAGCGCGATAAAAGCATCAGATAACTCCATCATCTTAAGTTTTCGTTCATGCATGGTATCAACCTGATGAAGTTCGGTAATTTTTTCGTGAGCGACTTCGAAATCAAAAACCAGCTTTGGGATAACTCCGACAACTCGTCCACCTTTAGCTAAGGCCCCGTCAGCGACTTGGCCCATTAATCCAACCCTAGCGCCCCCGTAAACAACCGCGTGGCCACGTTCTGCGATTAGCTCACCGGCCTTGTAGGCCATTGGCATTAAACTAGCGTCATTACCCTTGCGTGAACCACAATAAATACAAATCGACTTCATGAGCTCTATTTTGTAGTTAAAAATTCATTAAGACATCGACAAAGTGGTTCCAAGTCTAGGTTCCAAGATGGGTTTTACTGGGAAAATTTGCCACGTGCAAAGAATGACCATTGCGATTATTCAACGGGATAAGCTATATCTCTGTCGTCAACTAAACATAACCAAAGGATAAAAAATGAAAACATTATTAGCTTCAGCAGTATTCGCTTTTTCAACCATCGCAACCGCGGCTACTTACGAACTACCAAAAAAAAGCACAAACTTATCGTTATTAACTGAAGGTAAGGTTTCTGTAGTAACTCACATGCCTAACTGTCCTAAGACAGCTATGTGTGAACCAACAGCGATCTTAAAAATTCAATTCACATTAAACGGCTGCATGGACACATTAGGTCCGGTAACGATCAACCAAGTTGGTTACACTGCAGATGGCAAAATGAAATTCGTAGTTACAGCCTACAACACAGCTAACGAAGCTTCTACATACACTAAATGCTTTCGCGCTCCAATCGGTGTTGCAACCCAAGTTATCGGCATGGGTTTATTTTCGCAAGACAGCGTAGAAGTTGAATTCTCAAAAGCTTTCGTGCGCACAGAAACGTTATAGTAACTTTAGAACTTAAGACTTAGGTCTTAAGTTCTTTTCCAACGTTGCCTCCAGATGTCTAAGCAGACAAAATTCTATCTGGAGGCTCTATGAAATTCACGACGAAATCTCAAATTCTATCTTTCGCAGTTTTTGCTGCTCTACTTACTTTTACAACATCATCATTCGCAGCTAATGACACCCACTCTTTTGGTGGCGGTCTTATCGTAATGACGCCAAGCCAAGATGATCTTGATCAACACATCACCGCAGTGAATGCAGCCAATGCATCTTCTTTAGAAAAATTTGGATCTGCGTATGAACTTTATGGCCAATACACATATCGTTTTAGCTCTTCAATGTTTGCTCTGCAATTTCGCCCAAGTTATTTTATGCAAGAGGCCGGAGATTACAGTTTAAAAGGTTTCACGGTATTTCCGTTACTGCGCATTTTTCCTTTAGAAAATAACTTCATTAAATTTTTCTTACAGACAGGCTTAGGCTACGGAAACTTACAAGGTGAAATCAGTCATTCATCTGGATCAAGTGTTTCTTTTGCTGGTGGTGCTTTTGGAGCGCTGTTCGGTTTAGGAGCCAACTTTTGTTTTGCGGGTTCACACTGTGTAGGTATTGAAGGTAATTTTCGTTATTTACCTATCGAACGTAATATCACAAAAAGTGTAACGGGTGCACCTGGCCAATTTAGTACGGTTCCGGTGGCTTCGCAAGAGCTTGAAATTGATAACCATGACGTTAAAACCACGATGTCTGGAATTCAGGGCGGATTAAGCTATAACTATATGTTTTAACTGCCTAACAATTAAATAAGTGATTGTGGTGCTACCGATTCATTCGTTGGAATATGAATTTCTATCGAAATATGCGTGTTTAAAATTTTGCCGATCGGACAGTTGTCTTTAGTAAGGCTTGCAATTTCATCGATTTCTTTTGGGCGCGCACTCGGAATCGCAGCCACAATTCGTAAATGAATTTGTGGAATTTTCCAACCCGCGGCAGTTTTGTCTAAATGCACTTCTGTTGTAATATCTAAACGTTCTGGTGCATATCCGCGTTTTTCTAATTCGCCCGCAAGAGCCATTGAAAAACAACTGCCATAAGCGGCACCAATTAACTCTTCTGGATTTGTTCCCGGTAAATCTTCAAAACGTTGCAGGTAAGAATAAGTAATATTTTGCAGAGCTCCGCTTTCTGTCGAAATAGTGCCTTTGCCGCGCTTTAAACCCCCACGCCAATGGATAAGAGCTGTTTTTTTCATGTTAATTCTCCTTACTCTATTAAATATAACTTTCGCGCATTTTTGCGCTGCGAGTTTTCATAATGTCTAAAACTTCTTGATCAGTAACTTGTGAAAAATTCAAATAAAACTGGCTGACAGCTAACAGTGTCGGTGATTGCTGAAAACAAATAATATCGTCGAATTCGACCGGTTGAGATTGCGCCGTTGTATCTGGAGCAATTGGTACCGCTAGTATTATTCGCTGAGCTCCCTTGCTTCGCACATACTGGGCCGCTACGCGCGCGGTAACTCCGGTGGCTAGGCCATCATCGACAAGCAATATCGTTTTATCAACTAACGAAGGCAAAGGCCTGTCGTTGCGGTATTTTTTAATTCTTCGGGCTACTTCAAGAGTTTCTTTTTCAACCATCTGCTGAATCTGCAAGGGCTGAATATCTGAAACACTCACCGCGCCGGGATCTGTCCAGTAATAGCCCTCTTCAGTCATAGCGCCAATACCGTACTCGGGCTGATAAGGATGCCCAATTTTTCGAACCACTAAAATATCCATGGGGATATTTAAGACATGCGCGACCTCAATTGCCACGGGCACGCCGCCACGCGGAAGCGCCAAAATCAAACTGTTCATTCGATCTAGCTTGATGATGTGTTGTAGCTTTTGCAGCTGAGTTGCTAGCAGCCGCCCAGCGTGCTTACGGTCGTGAAATATTTGTTTCATAGTTGTGGTCCAAACCAACACATATAAACAGCAAAAAAAAAGCCGAGGTTTATTGCCTCGGCTTTAAGTTTATATTTTTACTTAGAAAACTATCTAGGAAATTTAGTTTCCATATCTTTGATTAATTGTAACCATGCTTTTTGATCAGCTAATAAAGTTTGAGTTTCTTTAGACCAAGCAGGATATTCAGCAATATCAGTTTTATAACAATTTACATCTGGTGCATTAGTGTAAAAGCTGTGGTTTGTTGACCAACATGCTGGATCATATGTTTTACCCATAGTTTCTAAGAAATTATTGATAGCGCCCAATTTTTGTCCGTTTAAGTTAGCTTTTAAATACGGGGCAACCATTTCAGGAAAACCATCAAGACGCACATCACGTTTTAAAATAGTTCCTGACATTTCTTCTTGGTAAAATTCAATTAAACCAAATTCTTTAGAGATGATCGTGTACCCTTTAGCTGGATAATCTTTCTTCGGAGAACAGTAGTTCTTAATCACGATCATATCGGGGCTGGTGTAAATACAGCTTTTGATATTCATGAATCCGTAAGCCATACCAGTTTCAGTGTACTTGAAACTGGTAGAATCGATTGCGGCCATTAAGTCTTTCACGGGTTTTGCTTCAAGCAAAACCGCGTGAGCGTTGATTGATAAAAGACAAATTGCGATAAGTTGGATTAGTTTTTTCATACTTTAAGCCTAGAACAGCAGGGTTTTTTGGCAAGTATAAAAAAATAAACAAAAAAAATAGTGGAAATAAGCAACTTTAGTCGAGGTTTTTTGCCCCTAGGCATAGGTCTATTGGCCTATGAAAGCAGTGTTAAATCATGGTTAAATTAAATATGCGCAACACGATCAATCTAACGTTACTTATATTTTTCTTCGGCCAAATAGTGAATGCCCAAGATGCAAAAACTAATTTACCAATAAATGAATTATCAACCTATGTAGCAAAGCTTGAAAAAGCCGATGCTTATGAAGTTCGAAAGTTTTTTATCAAAAAAGATCCCAGTTTTAAAAACGGGCTTATTTTATTAAATATTTCTTATAATTGCGGCCTAGGGCTTTGTACAAATTATGTTTTTGCAAAAAATCCTGCTGGAAAATTTGATTTTGTCGGCACTATTGAGGGAATTTTTGAAGAATCAAAAACCAGCACGGCTACACCTGATTTTCCAGACATCTGGACGCAAACTAAATCAGCTCGCGAATCGGTAGTTATCAAATGGTCTTACAACACCAAAAAGCAAGTTTATGAAATTAAGTAATCTTTTTTGTGTTATCCTGTCGTTACTATCAGCGAATGTAGCAACGGCCGCCTATAAATATGATTTACGTTGCCAGGATAAAAAAATGGTTTGGTTAAACGCCGGCGAAAAACCACCACCAAGTAGTGAATGCCAAACCTTTTTACAAAATGGCTTTGCAAAATGTTACGACACTCATAAAGCTGCAACTTCATCGCAGACCATGACTATTTCGGCGCCGAATGATCAGTATTATAAAAATAAAGAGTCTAATAAATACGATCGTAAAGCGATTCAAGAAATTATCCAATCGGCAGCAAGATTTGGAAACGACCCGTATTTAGCTTTATCATTAGTGTTAATTGAAAACCCACCGTTAGTTGATGGCGCCGACGATATTTATACAAGTTTTTACGGGCAAATTCCTATTGATAAAATTGGTGTGGCTGATGTTTTTAATTGTGACTCTCAGATGGAATCCTTCGATTCTAAAAAAAGCATAAGAACATATATCAACAAAGAAAAAGAGCTTCGCGAGTTCAACATTGAACCGCGTGCCCCGCAAAAAATTATTTGCCTTGCTCCTGGCGTCAGAGCAGGCAGCGCAGCGACATTTGGAATTGCGCAAGCACCCAATGATAAATATTGTTGTGCAAAAATTAGAACTAATCTGAATATGCGTACGCAGGATCCCGCGACTTTACAGAGAATACGATCTTACCTTGCGAACGTATATATTAAAAAACGTTTTGAAACGGGAGCAAAACGGGCTGGTCAAATAGACACTGCAGCAGAAAAAATGGCCATGATCGCGCAAGCCTACAATGGCTATGGGACTTTTGGCGCCTCTGAAAAAATGGCGAACCAATGTTTAACTGGCGTCAACATGAGAAAAACTCCTGTGTACGGTGCCGGGGTTTCTGAAACAATGCTAAATTCTGTGATGAACAATTCTGAAATTAAAAAAATGGTTGATGATGCCACTCGTGCAGCAGGTGCAAAGCCAAGTTCATATTTATGCGAGGCTTACGGTAATGGTGATCATAAAATTTCAGGCTATGCATTTACGGGTTTATTAAAAGAGTATGTTGGTACACGCAGAAACTGCCCACGTCATACCTACGCACTCAAAGGTTCAAGTGTAGGAGCGACACAAACATTAGGATCTTCGGGATCCGATGCTAGCGGTGGATCAGCTGATAAAAAAAGTAAGGGTGTAAAAACAGGTAATTAAGAGCAGTTGCGCAATCCGCCTTAGCCGTGTCGGCGTTTCTATTTATCCAGTGGCATCACTTGCACATTGAACAGTATCAACTTATCGGCTTTTCCGCTTTCGAGATCTGATTGGATTTCCGAACACAGGCTGCGAATTTGTGGCAAGAGCTTTCTGTACTTAGCTTCTTCCACGCTAATGATCGATGATTCAACATAGGCAAGATCTGGCTTTAGATACCATTCACCTATAGAAGCCGCTACACGCTTGAGGCATTCCTGCAGAAATTCTATGTGAGAGTTGTTATTACTGGTCTCAAATTTGAATTGCTCATTGATGAGGGTCAGAACACCGCCGTCTTCAGCGATCAAATGAGAACTCTTTAGATTTTCAATGGCTTTCTCGACTTCGAAGGACTTTGCTTTTCCGTAGACTTTGAGCAGATCAGATCTGGTGGCTTTGTTGTTAAAGAGACCCATCCGGCAAAAAAGTTCGAGATTAAAAAATAACGATGTTAATGGAGCCGGCACCGCACCTTCAGAGACCTTCATGGCCTTTTCGGCCCGTTTTCTTTTCTCGAGGAGACGTTTGATCTCGTCGGGGTCTTTTTCATGATCCATTCTAACGAGTGTTTGATAAAAGGACCCGGCAGAGTGACTGAGTTTAAAGACTTTAATGAGTCCTTCCATATATTTCATGTTAAGTATTCGTGTGCCGCGCATGACATCAGAAAGGTACCCCTTTGAGGGAATTCCCGCTTTTTGGCAAATGTAGGAAAGAGAGTAATTTCGATGAATAGACTTATAGTGCAGGTAAAGATTCCTGGTCGCTTCGGAAGAATTCTTTGCGCCTAATAGAATCTGGTCAATAACTTTCACAGGTCACCTCTTTCGTACTCAGATCGTACTTTTTGAGGACGATACTTGGATGGGTTCGGCTTGTATATTGTTTTCTTTAGGACCGCTTTGGCGTAAGACTTATTTCAGGAGGTATTTATGAAAAAGATATTAGTGATTTGTACTCTTGTGTTTGCGGCCGTGGCCCACGCAGAAATGCCACAGCTTGTGACTTGTCATAACCAAGATGGAAGAGGAAATACTGTTTCCCATAGGTTTGAATTTCAACCGGATGCTCGCGAGATATTTCCGCCGAGCTATGAGATTCGAATTTCTTCATCCACATCCCGAGGAATTATTTTTGACAAAATCTATAAAGGAACTCGTGATGTCAAAGATGCGGATCTTATTTATTTCATTCAAGGGGGATTCATAAGAATTGATCGAGTCAGTCCTCAAAGTGAATTTGCGATGACCTTTCAACTGCCAGATCAAGTAGGTGAGTTGGCCGAATTTGTCGGAAATTGTCATTTGCCCGAGCCACGTGCGGGCGTTGGCAACTAAGCAGGATAAGCGTACTCGGTCGCCGGAGTCTCTGCACGATCACCTGAATAAACTCCGGCCACTAAAATCATTGTTTTTTATTCTAATAAAAGGGAGCTACTATGAATTTATTTTTTATAACGCTACTAACATTATCTTCAATTTATTCGGTTGCAAGCGAACCAGCTCCACAAGAAACTTGGAAAACCAGATATAATTGCGAATTCGAGCTCATTGATTCTTCATGGGAGACAAATACATCAGTTTGTAATCCTGGAGTTTCCTGTTACGACGAATATGAAAATAGCTGCACTGGGGACACTATCAAAATTCATAAATTTTGTGTCGCACAAGCGATAAATTGCCCTCGATAATCTACAGTTTAAATCACTGTTTCAAAGCCATTACAAAACCGATCAGCTCTGAGCTAATGGCCAGAGCTGATGCCATCCCAAAAAACAGTCTTGCCAAATATTAATTTTGAAAACGTCATATACCGATGAACCCTACGATTAAAAAACTGTTGCTTGAACTAATGAGAAATCAAAAAAGTTTAGAGTTTTTCAGTCCATTGTTTGCGTCATAGCTATGCTTCGCATTTATGATGTACAACGGTAATATATACGATCTACAGGCTGCATTCTGATTTAAAAACAACGATGGTCTACGCCCATTTAAAAGAACAATTATTAGAACTTCCAATTAGAAGAGAGGCCGACATCGCAAGTATGGTAGGAGCTATAAATACTAATAGCCCTAATTTAGCCCTTGCGAGTTTTTAAATTTTTTAGATTTTTAAAAAAGAAAAAGAATTCCGAGCGATTATGAAATTCTTGCCAACTAATGGCGGAAAGTGAGGGATTCGAACCCTCGAGCCCCGCGAAGGGCTGCCAGTTTTCAAGACTGGTGTATTCAACCGCTCTACCAACTTTCCGTCGACAGTTTTATAAAAAATGAGCCTTCGGTTCAATGAGTATTTCGCAAAACGGCATTTCAATGCGCTGCGCACAAAGCGAGACTGAAACTGGTATTGCTTAAAAATTTGCATAAGATATTGCCAATATGAAAATTAACGACTGGGTAAACTGTTTTGAGACTGAAATTAAGCTTATTAAAAACTTTTATTTGCCTGTTAGATCCACAGTTCTGAGTCTGAACAATGGCGATGGGGTGATGATCTCGCCGATCGATTTTAGTGTGGCTGACTGGGCTTACATTCAGGCGAAGTTACAGATCAGGCACATTGTCGCCCCTTGTGATTTGCACCACCTGTTCGTGCAAACAGCCAAAGACCAGCTAGGTCAGGCAAAACTATGGAGTACAAAAGAGCTGGCTCACAAAAGATCTGATATTGCGTGGGATCAGCAAGTGTTGCCGAAAAATTGGACAATGTCTGAAGAAATAGAGTTAATTCCAATTTTAGGAGGTAATACGCATGAAGTGGCTTTTTACCATAAAAAATCAAAAACTTTAGTTGTTACCGATTTGATTTTTAATCTTGAAAATCGCAAAGGGCTTTTATCGTGGATGATGTTGCATCTGTTTGGAACTTGGAATCGTCCAGCAGTGAGCCGACTTTTTAAATCCAGTATTAAAGATAAAAAAGAATTTCGTGTGAGTGCGGTAAAGTTATTGGGCTTAGATTTTGAAACGCTAATAATGGCTCACGGAAACATAATTACTGAAAATGCGAAGGGCATTTTATTAAACGCCCTTCGCGAAAGAAACCTTATTTGATCTCGGTTTTGTTACCCATGTAAGAGCGCAATACCTGAGGAATTTCGATAGAACCATCTTCACGTTGGTAGTTTTCCATAATCGCAATTAACGTGCGTCCTACGGCTAAGCCTGAACCATTCAGCGTATGTACAAACTGAGGTTTGCCACCATCTTTTGGTTTAAAGCGGATATTTGCACGGCGAGCTTGAAAGTCTTCAAAGTTCGAACATGAGCTGATTTCGCGGTAAGTGTTTTGTCCGGGTAACCAAACTTCAAGATCGTAAGTTTTAGCTGATCCAAAACCCATATCACCGGTGCACAATAATGATTTGCGGTAAGAAAGTTCTAAACTCGTTAAAACTTTTTCAGCGTGAGAAGTTAGTTTTTCATGCACATCATGAGATTGTGAAGGATGGCAAAACGTCATCAATTCAACTTTATTAAACTGATGCTGGCGAATTAAACCTTTAGTGTCTTTACCAGCGCTTCCCGCTTCAGATCTAAAACATGGCGAGTAAGCGCAGAAAGACTGTGGCAATTGGTCTTCAGCTAAGGTTTCGTTATTGTAATAATTTGTGACCGGAACTTCAGAGGTCGGGATCAAACAGTAGTCAGTGCCTTCTAATCTAAAAACATCTTCTTTAAATTTTGGAAACTGCCCTGTGCCCACAAAGCTATTGCTGTTGGCCATAAATGGCGGAATCATTTCAGTGTAGCCGTGCTGAGTAGAGTGAAGATCCATCATAAATTGAATCAACGCACGCTCCATTTGAGCGGCTCCACCTTTTAAAAAAGTAAAACGAGCCCCGGTAACTTTTGCAGCTCGTTCGAAATCTAAAATATTTAATTTTTCACCAAGCTCGATATGTTCTTTGGCTTTAAAAGAAAATTTCTTAGCTTCGCCCACAGTCGAAACCACTTTGTTATCATGTTCAGATTTTCCAACCGGAACCGAAGAGTGTGGTTTATTCGGGATAGTTAATAATAAATTGTAAACTTGCGCGTCCATATCGGCGGCTTGAGTTTCAAGTTCTTTTACGCGCGCTTTTAATTGATCAACCTGTGAAAGAATGTGTGAAGCATCTTTACCTTCACGTTTTAATTGGCCGACCTCAGCACTTAATTTATTTTGCCCAGCTTTTTCTGTTTCAGCTTGGTTGATCATTTCTTTGCGAGTGATGTTCGCTTTCATGATCTGTTCAAGAATTTCGGTCGAAGCACCGCGATTAATTAGACCTTGTTTGTAGTCGTCATAGTAAGAGGTTCCATTTTCAGCTTTTTTTTCTAACAACTTAATATCAATCACAAAAAATCCTATCGTTTATGGCGCCATCTTTATATACATCGTTAAGATCTGACCGATCAAGTAACAGATGAGGTCAAAAATAAGAATATGAACCATCGTTAGGCGGCTTAGACCTTTATAAATTGCTGCGGTGAACATCAAAGTCAAAAACAACAGCATAAAAGTGCCAGACTGAGTAAGTTCTTGAATAACCAGAGACACCACGAGACCGATAAAAAATCCCGAAACTAGGCGAAGCGTTGAGTGCGCTAAGCTGTGAGAAGCGTTTTTAGCACCTACTTGTAGATCACTTGAAAAGCCTTTAAATTTTTCTCCGATAGTCATATGGCTAATTTCCCCTTAATGAAGATATTTTATCTTCAATTTGTTTTCTGTCCAGCGCATTTGGCGAAAGTTCGATGTAAAGTTGAAACAATTCGCGGGCGGCTTTACGGTCGCCCTGCACTTCCATGATATAGGCTTTTTCGCGGTAAAGTGGGGCAAAGCCACTTTCTTTCTGGCGTGCTATTTCTAACATATCTAAAGCAATGTCTGTGGCATCACTTTTACGGTAACAGTTAGCGGCTTTAACATAAAGGTCAGCCGATGTCGGGCGCAGTTTGATTCCTTGCGAATATTCAGCCGCACATTCTTTAAATTGTTCTTTAGCATTGTAAACAGTTGCCGCCAGTAGATAAGGATCTGCAATACCCGGATTTTTAGTTTTTTCGTCTTTAATCATTTCAAGGGCTTTATCGAATTCGCCCAACTCAAAATGACAGCGTGCTAAGAAATAAGAAATTCTTGGATAACTAGGGTTAACCCGTTTAACCATTTCAAATTTTTTATAAGCACTTTGAATCACCGCATTGGCATCTTTGCTGCCGGGGTTTTCTAATTCGAGCTGAGCTGTCGCAAATAAAGGTTCTACGTCAGAAGGATCTAAAACAGCAGCATCCATATAATATTTTTGGGCAACTTTGATTTCGTTCATGTATTGATTGGCGCGGGCGAGCCCCATTAAAGCCTTTTTATTTTTTGGATCGGTTTCAACAATCTGCGCGTAAATTTCAGAAGCTGATCTGTATTTTTCTTGCAGCTCATAAAAATCAGCTAAACCTAAGCGGTAATCAATCGTGTACGGAAAAGTTTCGATTAACTTTTTAAAATTAGTTTCAGCGGCAATGTTACCCTGTTTGGCGTATAAATATTTTGAATAGGTAATTTGGGCTTCAGGTTTTCCTGGTTCAAGATCTACCGCCTTACTTGAATACCTTTGTGCATCTTCTAAATACTTGGCTTTGCGGTTTTCTTCTTCTTTTGTTCGCGAGGGAGAATTTAAAAATAAACTAATATTCGCATTTGCAATTAAACTTAAAAGTTCAACATCAGCATCATACATTTTAATCGCTTTTTCGCCGTACTGGATTGCGGTGTCCATACTGTTTTTGCGAAATTCAACTAAGGCCTGCGTTTTGGTAACGTCAAAATTTAACCCAGCAATACGCAATGAATCTTGTAAAGCTTTAGAGGCTTCGCCGAAAGCAAATTTTTGTGAAAGATAGTCTGCTTTTAGTGCATAGGCTTGTGATAATTTTGGATCGGCTTTAATGGCGCGATCAACCCAAGTTAAAGCTTCACGAGTTTGATTGATCGCCCATAAACTTTTTGCCGCTTTTAGCGCAGGCTCAGCATTGGTTTTATCAAATTCAAAAGCGGCTTTAAACTGCGCCTGTGCTGCTAAGTGATCACCAGATCTGGCGAACTGATCACCTAAGAAAACTAATTCAGCAGATTGATTGTTACCACGATCTTCTCCGCCCATTGACATCACAAGCTCTTTGATCGCACGGTGACTTGGACTAATCGTTAAAGCGAATTGCCCTACCTCGAGCGCTTTAGAAGTGTCTTTACGTGAAATTAATAATTGAATATATTCTTGAAGTGCATCCATGTGAAAACCTTTTGGCAGCTTTCCATCAATTGCATAAGCGCGGCCAAAATAACTTAAAGCTTTTTCTGTGCCTGAATTTTTTAATTCGACTAAACCCATGCCATAAAGAGCCCCTTTGTATTCAGGATAGTCACGTAAGATATTTGCATATGAATCTTTGGCTTCATTGTATTTGCCTTGTTGGTAATATGATCTGGCTAAGGCAAACTGCGCCCAGGCCCAACCAGGAAACGATTTTACCGCTTCGACGTAGTAAGCTTCGGCGCCGATATGATTTTGGAGATCTTCTAAAATTTGCCCCTTCATCAGATATAAAAATGGAAACAGAATAAAACGTTCATTATTTTGTTGATCTAGAGTTTTTTCAATCAAACCACGTGCATCGCGGGGTTGGCCTTTGGCCAATAGATAAACGGACTGGCAAGTGTCTGAATAATTTGAAATCGGATTAATCGTACGGCTCATCTGAGTGACAATGGTGATGGCCTTAAGATCATTAGAATTTTGCTTGGTGTAGGGCCAAAGCTGTTCGTACACCACGCAAAGCAATCCTAAAACCTCTAGATCATTTGGAGCGTTTTCAGAAGCTTGAGCTAGAAATTTTTGTGAATCGCGCGTGTTTTCTAAAGAACCACTTTTAATCATAGAAATGGCTTTTGTTTTTAAAATACGAACTTCTTTTTCAGTCAATTTTTTTTCAGCCCCACGAATTGGGGCAATTAGTACCCAACCGCTGGTTTTTTTAGCCGATGGTGAAAGTATAAAATATAAACCAACGATGACAGCTAAGATTAATGCGACGAAAGGAAAAAACTTTTTAGACTCGCGCGTTTGGATTTTTTTTAACTGTTGCATCTCGATCGTCAGCTGTTCATCACGCGCTTGCATTAATGCATCGTTTTCATGACCACGAGCTGGTAATTGTGACGAGCGCGCCTGTTGGCCTGGTACCGGAACCATCGACGAAGTCGGGTTTTTTAATTCTTCTTGAACGAGCTGTTTAATCTCATTTTTAAATTCTGGAATCGCCTCGACATCGTCAGGTGGCGCTTCGACTGGGGCTTCGACGGGAGTTGATTGAACTTGTGTTTCGGCATCCATTTTAAGGGCTTTTTTTTCGTCGCGTTCAGTGGGGTTTTCTAAAGATTCTAAAAGAGCTTCATAGAATTCATGCACTTTTGGAAGCGGCCGCCACTCAGCGCTTGGATGCTGAGCCACTTCTTCTTGGCCACTTAAAATACCTTCAACAATCATCTTACTGATAGACTCGCTTGGAAATGGCCCTTTGATTTGGCCATTCTCCATTTTGACTCTCCACTGATCGTTAAAATTAACTCTTTTCCCCATCGTATCTATTATGAAATGGATTCTGTTCTGTGACAGCTGAATGATAAAAATTCGGACCCAACTTATGACCAAAGTCCATTGTTGGAACCAGCAAACAGTTCCAAGTTGGAACCGCTTGATATCATTATGGAATTCAGCAGCAATTTAAAGGCATTTCGCCTGCAGGAAATTGGCACTCCAGTTGCTATATGAATCTCACATGAAATGGGTTGCAGTAGCTTATATCATCGCAGTTTTGGTTATCTCGGCAAAAGCTAAGGCCATTAACGATGTGCAAGATGTAAACGCGAACCTGTTTCAACAAACGGATATAGTTTTAGATTACCAGGCAAAGATCTCTGAATAGCTAATTCAGGATCCCCTCCCAGAACAAGCCCGCAGAGCTTTGTTTGGTAAATGTAGATTTGAATTTCAAAATCATACTGGCAACAGTAGCGGTTTTTAAAAGGCTTGATTGTGGCCCCTCCTCGATCAGGCCTTAATTTTTTCTCTTTCTTGATAAATACCAATTACATTTATATTTTTTTGAACGTGGTTTTTCTAACTCCGTTTTCGATTCGTCTTTTTTATTTTTTTAATTCACGCGTTTGATTTTTGCGCCTAGTTTAGAAAGTTTTCCTTCTAAATTTTCGTAACCGCGATCTAAGTGATAAATACGACTTACTAAAGTTTCGCCACTGGCAACTAAGCCTGCTAACACTAAACTTGCTGATGCACGTAGATCTGTGGCCATGACTGGTGCGCCTGATAAGCCGTTTGGTTTTCCGCGCACAACCGCTACTTGAGTTTTTGGAGTGATGTCTGCCCCTAGGCGCATAAGTTCTGTTACGTGCATGAAACGGTTTTCGAAAACAGTTTCTGTGATAACACTTGTTCCGTTGGCTACTGTCATTAGCGCCATGAATTGCGCTTGTAGATCTGTGGCAAATAATGGATGCGGAGCTGTTGTGATGTCTACGGCTTCCCATTTATCGATTGGTAATACGCGTACTGAATCTTTTGTGGTTTCTAATTTGAAACCAGCTTCTTTCATTTTGTTGATGAGGGCGTCTAGATCTTGTGGATTACATTTTTCTACTAAAACATTTCCTTTTGTGATCGCGCCTGCAATCATTAAGGTTCCGGCCTCGATGCGATCAGGCATAATGCTGTGTCTTGCTGGCGTTAATTTTTCTACGCCTTCGATTTTCATCACACTAGTTCCGTGACCTGTGATTTTTGCACCCATTTTATTTAAGTAATTTGCTAGATCTACGATTTCAGGTTCTTTGGCTGCATTTTCAATTGTGGTAATACCGTTAGCAAGAGTGGCTGCCATCATTAAATTTTCGGTACCACCAACTGTTGTTTTTTCAAATAATACGGTAGCGCCTTGAAGTTTTTTACACTTTGCTAATACGTAACCGTCTTTTAATTCAATCTCTGCACCAAGAGCTTTCATGGCATCTAAGTGTAGATCAATTGGCCGAGTGCCAATTGCACAACCACCTGGAAGTGAAACAACAGCTTCACCGTATTTTGCTAGGATTGGACCTAGGCAAAGAATACTTGCGCGCATTTTTCTGACTAGATCGTAGTGCGCTTCGAAAGTTTTTAGTTTTGTAACATTCACGCGAAAAGTGTGACCATCGCGTTTTGATTCACAGCCTAAGCTTTGTAGGAGTTCTGCAGTAGATTCGATGTCTTTAAGCATTGGTACATTATCAAACGTGTGTTCGCCCTCAGCTAATAGGGTAGAAAATAAAATTGGTAGGGCTGCATTTTTAGCGCCGCTTACGCTGACTGAACCGTTAAGTGAAGCACCGCCGGTAACTAACATTTTATCCATAGAAATATCCGTTCTTTAAAGGATATTATGCTCTCGCTTTGATGATTCGATCAAGTCCTGACAAGTCTTTTAATACTGTGACTTCTTTGAACTTTGAAATGTCTGTGAAATGCTTTTTCATGGCATCACCTTGAGTATGGCCCATTTCAAAAAGCATTAGCCCTTCGACTTTTAGGCAGGGAGCAAATTTTGTTGACCATGTTTTTAGCGCGTGTAAGCCAGCATCATCGGCAAATAAAGCTAAACTTGGTTCGTATTTGCGAACGTTGGTCTCAACTTGTGTGTCGTTTACATCGATATACGGAGGGTTTGAAATGATATAATCAAAGTCGCCTAATTCTGAAAGATTTAAACTTTCAACATCAGCATGAATGGCTTCAGTACGTTCGCCTAATTCAAGAGAATCGATATTTTCTTGAATTAAAGCGAAGGCTTCGGCTGATTTTTCAACGGTAACGAGTTTGGCTAAAGGTATATGTTTTAAAATAGATAACCCAATACAACCAGTACCTGCGCCTAAGTCTAAAATGCGGACATGGTCTTTGGGGTGTTTTTTAAAATCAGCCAAAACATCGTCTACGATCATCTCGGTTTCGGGGCGTGGAATTAAAACGCCGGGTTTAACTTTGAACAAATGCCCGTAGAACCCTTTTTCTTCGATGATATAGGCCACTGGTTCGCCAGCAGTTCTGCGTTTAACATATTCACGGCAAAGGTTAACCTCAGCATCAGTTAGAGGAGAATCAAATTTTACATATAATTGAATGCGTGGAATTTTAAGGGCGTGCGCAATTAAAAGTTCGGCGTCTAAACGAGGCGTATCGAAGTTTTTATCTTTGAAGAACTGAATTGTTTTTTGAAGTACATCGTTCAGTTTCATATTTACCCGCTACTAGTAAGCGTTTGAGGCCTGCTTTTTCAACTGTTCAGCCTGGAAGTAAGTATTTATTGGATCAATTAATATTTCAAATTTTCCGCCCATGACCTGGTCTAACTGGTGAATTGTAAGTCCAATGCGGTGATCAGTGATACGAGTTTGTGGGAAGTTGTAAGTGCGAATACGTTCTGAACGGTCACCAGTTCCGATTTGATCTAAACGGGCATCAGAAGCTTCCTTCATGCGTTTGTCGTCTTCGATTTGCTGTAATTTTGCAGCTAAAATTTGAAGGGCTCGATCTCTATTGCTATGCTGAGACTTCCCCTCTTGGCATTTAACTTCGATTCCAGTTGGGAGATGGACGACACGGACAGCTGATTCTGTTCTGTTCACGGATTGTCCACCAGCTCCTTGCGAACGCATCGTTTCAAAATGAAGATCACTTTGATTAATTTTAATATCTTTAATTTCAACTTCGGGAATAACGGCAACAGTTACTGTTGAAGTATGAATACGGCCCGCAGCTTCAGTTTTAGGAACACGCTGAACGCGGTGAACGCCTGATTCGTATTTCATTTTTGAGAATACTGATTCTCCGGAAATAGAAATAATAACCTCTTTGGCTCCACCAACATTACCTTCTGAGTAAGAAACCATTTCGGCTTTCCAACCCATAGTTCCAGCGTAGTAAGCGTAAGCGCGGAATAATTCATCTGCAAAAAGTGAAGCTTCATCGCCACCGGCACCGGCGCGAATCTCTAAAAGAATATTTTTATCGTCGTTAGGATCTTTTGGAAGTAACGCTAATTTTAATTTTTCTTCGATTTGCGGAATTGATTCTTCAAGTTCTTTAACTTCTTCACGAATCATTTCGCGCATTTCGGCATCTTGTTCTGCCGTTAATAAAAGTTTGCTCTCTTTAAGAGCCGCAGATTTCTTTTTATAGTCACGAAAAAGAACGACGATCTTTTCTAATTCAGAAAGTTCTTTCATTAGCGAGAGATATTTTTTCTGGTCAGACGCGATATCAGGACGCTGAAGTGACATGTTCACTTCTTCGTATCTTGATTCTACTGAGTCTAATTTTGAAAACATTTGGGCTCCGGCGTTCGATGAATTTTATTATTTCTGAAAAACAAAAAGCGGCTGTGTAGCCGCTTTTGTAAATAAATAGCCTTGTGAGAATTTATTTTGCAGCTTTTTTGTCGCCGAATTTTTTCTTGAAACGGTCGATACGGCCTTCAGTATCAAGGATACGTTGTTTGCCAGTGTAAAATGGGTGAGAAGCTGAAGAGATTTCAACTTTGATAAGTGGATAATCTTTACCGTCAGTCCATTTAGTAGTTTCTTTAGAATCTAATGTTGTTGTCCCTAAGAATGAGAAATCACAAGAGATGTCTTTGAAAACAACAGTTCTTGTTTTTGGATGTAATGCTTCTTTCATATCGTCCTCTGCCTTTAATCGTAAATTCGAGAACCTAGGTGATAGCATAAAAAATGGCTCAGGCTCAAGCGGAAAACCGCGTTATTTTAGCTGGTTACAGGGGTATCACTTTATTTTATAGAAACGTAAGGCACATTTTAGCTGTTAAGGCGCCAACCTGGGCCTTTTGCGAATTTTATAAATATTTGAAATTATTGAGTATTTAATAAATAACACAACATTAAGGCAGAAACTCTACGGTTTAGCACGTTTTTAGCCGAGATGGGGATAGGCAGACTCAAGGGGTAATTTTTATGAATAAAGTTTTATCAATGATTTTTGTGGTTTTAGCTAGCTCTGTGGCGATGGCGGATTATTCATCAGTGCGCTGCGATTTCAAAGGAGAAGGGTTGTTAGAGGCCGTGCTTGGCAAATTTGAAAAAATCCAAACTGAATGCTGTAAAAAGCGAATTGAAGCCAAGGTCTTTTGTGAAAGCCATGAAGAGTATCAAAAATGTAATAATGGCGGCAAAGGCACATTTTATGCCGTTAATAGTGGCGTTGAGTGCTCGGAAGGTTGCAAACTATTTCGCGAAGACTGCGATGACTTCATAAGCGATATCGAAGTTAGACGCGGGTTTCAATAAATTACTCTACACCATCAAGGTTAGAAACTAATAATGAATCTAGATACAAACAACCGTCTGGATTGGTAGCTATTTTTAACATGGCTACAATGTCTGTGCCTTTATTGATTTCAATAAAGGTTGTCGCTGTATCAGTCTTTTGCTCGCTATTGATAACACTCACTTTAACGGACTGACTTAAAGCTTTATCTAAGCTTTTAGAGATCTCTTTTAATGTTTCAGGACAAGAAATATCCGAATCGCGTAAGCCCAACTGGGGAATATGCTGACTCCACACCATGTGTGATAAAACACTTAAGTCTTTGTTTTGTAATTGGCTGATAATTTTTTCTAAATCAGAAGCTTTTGAACACGTAAATGCAGCATCTGACGAATAAGTATCAAGGTATGCACTTAATGTTGATTTTGAATCACAGCTGATTGGGCCGAAATTAACTTCCCAGGCTGGTAGTTCTGTTTGAGCTTTTTTAAGTAGAGCAATGGCTTGCGGAACTTTATCAGTGCCGGCTTTTTTGTAACAAGCGGCAACGTTAAAAACGATATCGCTGTATTGGCCGTCGCTGTCTAATGATTTTGGAGTTTCTAAAGCGAAACTGTAGCTAGCACAGCTTGCGGCTTTAGCTTGAAATTCAGTTTCTCTTTCACTGCAGTCTTCAAGCTTATCAATTTTATCAACTGAAGCTTGGCATTCGATCTGCAATGAAGTCGAAATTTCTGCGGGAGCTTGAAAAGCGTCTTGGCCTTGAGCCGAGTCGCTTCCCATTGGCAGACTAATTTTTCCGCCTAATAAAAACTTATATAAAATCATAAAAATCAGTAAGCCACCAACTAAAAAAGTTAGCGGCAATACAAGTCTTTTGATCAATGGTCTGTCGTCACTAGATTGATTTTTTTTATCCATTCATACTCTTCAAGAAATCGGCGTTAGTTTTTGCTTTCTCAATTTTATCCATCAAGAATTCCATCGCATCAACTACATTCATCGGCGCTAACACTTTACGTAAAATCCAAAGGCGAGATAAATCACCTTTATCAATTAATAAGTCTTCTTTACGCGTTCCAGATTTGTTGATGTCCATACAAGGGAAAATACGTTTTTCCATTAACTTACGATCAAGCTGAATCTCAGAGTTACCAGTACCTTTGAACTCCTCAAAGATAACCTCATCCATACGTGAACCAGTATCGATTAATGCTGTGGCGATAATTGTTAATGAACCACCTTCTTCGATGTTACGAGCCGCGCCGAAGAAACGTTTTGGTTTGTGTAACGCATTTGAATCCACACCGCCCGATAAGATTTTTCCAGATGGTGGAACTACCGTATTGTAAGCGCGTGCTAAACGCGTGATAGAATCTAATAAGATAACCACGTCATGTTTGTGTTCAACTAGGCGTTTGGCTTTTTCTAAAACCATTTCAGCAATCTGCACATGGCGTGTTGGTGGTTCATCGAAAGTTGATGAAACAACTTCTCCTTTTACCGTACGCTGCATATCAGTTACCTCTTCTGGACGCTCATCGATTAATAAAACGATAAGTTTCACTTCAGGGTGATTTGTGCTGATAGCATTTGCGATATTTTGTAATAGAACTGTTTTACCAGTTTTAGGCGGGGCAACGATAAGACCACGTTGTCCTTTGCCGATCGGAGACATTAAATCAACGATACGAGTTGTCATTTCAGATTGTTTATTTTCTAATTTAAGCTGTTTGTTTGGATATAACGGCGTTAAATTATCGAATAAGATTTTATCTTTAGAAGCTTCTGGCGCTTCGTAATTTAAAGAATCTACTTTGATTAAAGCAAAATATCTTTCGCCCTCTTTAGGTACACGCACTGTTCCTGTAACATGATCGCCTGTACGTAAACCGAATTTGCGCATTTGTGACGGCGAAACATAGATATCATCTGGACCTGGTAAATAATTGTAATCTGGAGATCGTAAAAAACCGTAACCATCTGGTAAGATCTCTAAAACACCAGATCCGAAAATATCACCTAATCTTGCGCCACGTTTTAAAATTTCAAAAACCATATCTTGGCGTCGCATACCGGCCGCATTTTCGATTTTTAATTTAGAAGCTAAATCGGTTAAAGCTTGGATGTTTTTTGATTTTAAATCTTTAGAATTTAACCAGCTTTTTTCTTCTTCAGATAAGTTGATATCTGCGATATCGATTTCTTCAACAGGTGATTGTGAATGTTGATGTTGCTGCTGTTGCATTTGTTGTTCTTCATCACGAGCACCTTGCTGGCCACCAGGTCCGCGGTTATTGTTGTCACGATAGTTGCTGCGTTGTTGATTTTGGTTATTGTAACGTCCGCCACCTTGGTTTTGATTATTGTGACGTCCACCACCACCACCGCCTTGGTTTTGATTTCTGCCTTGATTGTTGTTATCAAATTTTCTGAATTCGCGGCGAGGTTGTTGCTGATTGTTTTGTTGGTGGCTTTGTTGGTGGCTTTGTTGTTGCTGCGGTTGTGGAGCGGCAGGAGTTTCACCTGTTGCGGCAGCTGGTGGTGCAGAGGTTTCTTGTGCGGGCGTGGCAGCTTGCGGCGCTTGAGCTTCTGGAGCTTTTGTCGGAGCAGAATCTGCAGCGGGAGTTGGTTCGTTAGATCCAGCGTCATTAGCTGTTTCTGTAGTAGTAGTTTTTCTAAATTTTTTCTTAGTAGTAGGTTCTATGACAACTTCTTTTTTAGCCAATTTGGACTCCTGGAATGTGATTTTGAATTAGGTTTTATAGTGTGTTTAATAAAGTACATTTAAATAAGAATTAGTGGAAAAAATATGGGAATGTTTTTAAAATATCGCTGGGGGGCTAAATAAAGTCAATCAATTTGAAACACTCGCACTTTTTATCGTCTCACTTCGAGAAATACTCTAAATGTTTCAAGTACTTAACCCGATAAAGCTGTATAGATATCGGGACCACCCGACCTTGATTTTTGAGGTCGAAACCACGTGTCTAAACAAGGAGTATCAAGTGGATACAATGACCCCAGCACCTAGAACGCCTTTACAGTTAGATGTAAGTTTTAGAAGAAGCTATGCAAGGCAAGATTCTGTGGCCGTGCTTAGAAACATTAGCTTGTCTGGAGCTTTTTTAGAATTAGCTAACCACGATTTACGCGTGGATGAAAAAATTAATTTAACGTTTATTGTTGCACAACGTGAACGTAAAATTACTGCACAGATTGTGTGGAAAAATTCTTTGGGCGCCGGCGTAAAATTTTTACCGCAAAATAATCGCGACGTGCAAATCGTTGATGATTTAATTTATTTCGTTGAAACAAAACGCATGGGCCATCGTGGAATTTTAGATGGTATTTTGAAAAAAGCGGCCTAGTTTACGAGTTCGAATTTAGATTTAGAAAATAAAAAAGGCTTGGTGTTAAAACCAAGCCTTTTTCTTTTTGCATCTAATTATTAGATTAAGTTCCTAAGCCTTCGCCCGCTTGGGCGTCATTTGATCTGTAGGCTTGAGCTTTTTTGCGTTTAACTAAAACAAACGCTAAAGCACCGAATAATAAAACCCCAAGTCCTAACATTGTCATCATGTCATCGCCACCTTCAGTAACGATAGCATCTTCACCCTCCATTGCAGGAGCTTTGCTAGGTTTAGCTTCTTCAGGAGGAGGCGGTGGAGCAGAAGCAAACTGTGAATCATCTGGCGGCGGCGGCGGAGGCATTGCTGCATCTAACGCTGGATCTGTAGGAGGAGCCGTATTCGCTGCGAAAGCATCAGTCGGAGGTGGAGGAAGATCTGCTTGCGCTGGAGGAGGAGGTAGATCGTTCATCGCAGGTTGCTGAGGAGGAGCTGCAGTATCCATTGGCGGAGGTGTGTTGTTTTGAACGATATTGTTAACGGCTTCTTCAGGAGATTTTGGCATTTCGTTCGAAGCTACTGCCGTTGGAGGAGTGATTGCAGCAGGTGACTTCCAGTATTTGAATGTTTCACCTTCAGCTAATTTTGTTTTAGATTCGATCGCGTTTGTTGACCAAACTTCTTTCCATGCATTGTCATAGCCTAAAAGTTTTTTAGCCACTTTTCTTAAGTTATCGCCTTTTTGCGCCACGTAGGTTTCAGGAATCATACCAGTGTCTTCAAAATACGTGATCGTTTTAGAAGAGTCAGTCGGGCGATTCGGCGAAACATAAGCTATTTTATCACCGGCACGAGGAGAACGAGCTTTCAAGAATGAGTTAATTTTTTTAAGCTCTTTAGTTTTATCTGAACCGTAAATCGTTTGGCTGATTTGCTTTAGTGTTTCTTTCGGGTGTGCAATGTAAATTGTATTTACGTAGCCATCACCGAAAGCATAAGGAACAGCGTCAGAAACTTTTTTCAACGAAGTTGTTCCGGCACCAGTTGGTTTAGCATCAGCTAAAACTGGAGTAGGTTCGACGGGAGCTTCCATTGAAGCTGCCGGAGGAGCCATCGCAGTAGCTGGTGGATCTTGCGGAGTTTCTGTTGGTTGTTCAACCGGCTGGTCGTTCATCGCTGTTAAACTACCATCAGCCGGAGCTAATGCGTTTGGATCATCAAGACTCATATCTTGAGGAGGCAAATTACTTGCGGCTAAAGAATCTGCTGGAACTTCAGCGGGTACATCAGATGGTGGAGCGTCTAAAGAGCTCTCATCTAATGTTGGAGCTGCTGCGATATCAGCTGGCGGAGGATCTTGCGGTGCTGAATCCAAAGATAAGTTATCATTTGATGCTGTCGTCGTATCAGCTGGTGTTTCACCTAATGCTGCTTCTAACGAATTATCAGTTGATAAGTTTTCTGATGGAGAACTGCCGTTTAAAGCTTGAGAACTACCATCATCTAATAAAGGTTCGTCGGCTTCGATTTTATCGACATCTGCGTTTTCGACAAATTCAGCGTCGTCTTGTGCCTTGTTTGCAGTACATGCAGAGAATTGTCCCATTAGGCCAAGTGTGGCTAAAACTAGTAACAGTTTTTTCATAATTTATCCTCATCCTTGAAAATAATTGTGACGTAAAGTCTTTTACTTTCTACCATATTATTACATCACACAGAATGTGTTGCAGCAAAGTAGATGTATTGATCAGAGTTAAAGCTGGACTTGACGAAAGTTCTTGTTGAAAAACGAAAACATGAGCATTTCAAGACTTAGGTCGCGAAATGTTTACTGAAATCGAGGTAAAACCAACAAGTCCCCGATTTTAATACGATTTTTTGTAAACCAGCCCTGATTCATCTCAAGAGCATACATCGCAGGTCTAGAACTTGGGTAAGCTGGAAAATCAGTCTGCACAGATGAAGTCGCTTTCATATCGATAATGTCGATAATTTTTTTATCTTTACCGATATAAGCAATGCTTAGATCTAGATAAGTGTTCTTCATCCAAAAACTGAGAGGTTGTTCTTTAGAAAAGATAAATAACATACCAGCATCTATAGGCATTTTTTCACGAAACATTAAACCGTGTTCTAGTTGTTCACGAGTTTGCGCAACTTCGACGGTAATTTTTTTTGTACCAATTTGAATTTTTTGATGAGTGAATTTAACTTTCTGAGTAGTTGCAAATATTTGCAATGAAAAAAATAAACTAAGTATTAAAACGTTTCGCCAATTCAAGTGCGACACCATAACGAACCCCTCGCGTTGAGACAGTTAACTTAGATAAGTTAAAGGCTTTTAGTGTTTCAAGTAAAGTGATAACACCAACGATGATCACATCAGCACGACCTTCGGGATAGCCAGCTTGAATTTTATCACTGACCGACATCAGGGTTAACTTTTCTAACCAGGTCTGTAAGCCAAGTTGTGTCAGTTCGTAGCCATCAATTTTAGCGGCATCGAAATAACCAATTTCTACTTGGGCGATTGTCGTTGGTGTTCCCGCCACGGCTAAAATTTCTTTAGGCGATTGCGGTGCTAATTTTATAATTTGTTGTAATTGTTCGCGAATAAATTCTTGCAAAGCTGTAATTTCATTTTGCGGAGTCGGTTGCGCCGAAATAAATTTTTCAGTTAAACGCACACAGCCGATATCTAAACTTTTACCCGCTAGAATTTTTTGATCTTCGCCAAAAATAAATTCAGTTGAGCCTCCGCCGATATCTAAAATTAAACGGGTGTTCGAAGAACTCATTCCAGAAATGGCACCGCGATAAGTGATTTCGGCCTCTTTTTCGCCTGGAATAATTTCTAAAGGAATATTCAAATCTTTACAGATTTTAAAAAGATCTTCTTGGTTTTCGGCATCACGGGCTGCTGAAGTGGCCATCGCTAGAATGGCTTCGGGTTTTTCGCGATCTAGAGTTTTTCTAAAGTTTGTTAGAGTGTTTCTTGCTCTGGTTAGCGCTGCGGGGTGAAATTTTTTGCTGGCCGATAAACCTTGGCCAAGTCTAACCATCTCGATTTCATCAGAATAAATTTTCGTGATTTTCTGATTTTCTACTTCAGAAACCAGACACAAAAATGTATTTGAACCTAAATCGAGACTAGCTAATTTCATTATTCACTCAACTTTTTCATTAAAATTTCATTCACAATCGCAGGATTAGCTTTACCTTTTGAGGCTTTCATAATCGCGCCAACAAAAAATCCGATGACTTTATCTTTGCCAGCCTTAAACTCTGCGACCTGGCTAGGGTTTGCTGTAATTACATCAGCTACGATTTTTTCGATCTCGCCCACATCAGAAACTTGCACTAAGCCTTTAGCTTTAATGATGTCGGCCGCGGTAGATCCAGAGTCCCACATTTCTTTAAAAACGACTTTAGCAATTTTTCCCGAGATAACGCCTTGATCGATTTGTGTAATTAAATCGGCAAAATTCTGCGCTGAAACTTTTGAATTATGCACGGCTAGCTTACTGTCATTTAGCTCACGTAAAAGTTCTGAGATAATCCAGTTAGCGGCAGCTTTGTAATTGCCACAGGCTTTGCCACAAGCTTCGAAATAATCTGATAGCTCACGTTCTTCAGTTAATAAATGCGCGTCACTTGGTGCTAACAGAAAGTCTTTAACAAAACGAGCCGCACGTTGCAGCGGAAGTTCGGGTAAAGATTTTTTTACGAGGGCCAATTGTTCATCAGTTACGATGACTGGTAAAATATCTGGATCTGGAAAATATCTGTAATCTTGAGCATCTTCTTTTACACGCATTGTGAAGGTGCGATTTTTATCAGGATCGTACAATCTTGTTTCTTGCACAATCTTTTCTGAATTTTCAATGGCGTCGATTTGGCGATGAATTTCGTATTCAACAGCTTTTTCCACAAAACGAAATGAATTGATATTTTTTAATTCAACTTTGGTTCCAAGTTTTGTTTCGCCCACTTTACGAACAGAAACGTTACAATCACAACGAAGTGATCCTTCTTCTAAGTTGCCATCGCAAACATCTAGATAACGCACCACTGAGCGAATCGTACGACAGTATTCAGCGGCTTCCTGTGGTGAATGCATTTCTGGTTCAGAAACGATTTCAAGCAATGGAATACCCGCGCGGTTGTAATTAATTAAAGTGTATTGACCAAAGTGAGTGGACTTGCCGGCATCTTCTTCAAGATGCGCGCGCGTAATGCCCACGGTTTTAGATTTGCCTTCAACTTCAAATTGGATCGAACCATGTTCGCAAATGGGTTCATCGTACTGAGAAATTTGGTAACCTTTCGGAAGATCTGGATAAAAATAATTTTTGCGCGAGAACACTGATTTTTTACGAATGTTACAACCAAGCGCTAAGCCAGTTTTAATCGCGTATTCAACGGCCTTTTTATTTAATACAGGTAAAGTGCCGGGCATACCAACACTAACTGGAGATGTATTTTCATTATCTGCTGAATCAAAAGTTGTCGCATCGGCAGAAAATATTTTTGATTCGGTTTTGAGTTGCACATGCACTTCAATACCGATGACGGCTTCAAATCCACGGTAAGATATCTTAGTAGACACTTGGAGTTTTTCCTTTCACCGCAGAATTTTGTTCTAAGGCGTAAGCTACGTTTAGAATTTTTTGCTCTTGAAAATGGTGTCCGGTTAATTGAATGCCGATCGGTAAACCATCGCTAGTTAAGCCAAACGGAACACTCATGCCGGGTAAGCCTGCTAAATTTGTTGAAGTGGTGAAAATATCGTTTAAATACATTTTTAATGGATCATAAACGCGAGTTCCAATTTTAAAGGCAGGCGTTGTCGACACCGGAGAAATAATCGCATCACATTTAGCAAATGCTTCGTCGTACTGATTACGTAAAAGTCTACGCACTTGGCAGGCTTTATTGTAATAGGCATCAAAATAACCTGAAGATAAACAAAAGGTGCCCAAGATAATTCGGCGTTTAACTTCTTTACCAAAACCTTCGGCGCGAGTTTGGGCGTAAAAGTCATCAAGCGGTAATGAGGATAAATCTTTGAAGTCTGAGCGATAACCATACTTCACACCATCATAGCGCGCTAAGTTTGATGAGGCTTCAGAAGCTGAAATTAAATAATACATCGAAACAGCGTATTTAGTTAACGGGATAGACACTTCAACTAATTCAGCACCTAAGTTTTTTAAAGTCTCTAAAGCTTGCTCGTATGTTTTACGAATATCAGGGTGAACTAATTCTGAATTGTGATATTCGCGCACGATCCCAATTTTTTTACCCTTCATATCAGCAGATAAATTTTTACTGAACGCTTCAACGGGTTTTGATGATGTTGTTCCGTCTAAGTCATCAATGCCAGCGATCACTTCTAAAGTTAGGGCTGCATCTTGCACTGTTGAAACCATTGGCCCTGCTTGATCAAGTGAAGAAGCAAATGCTACGATACCGTAACGGCTTACGCGACCGTAAGTTGGCTTAATACCCACAACACCGCAAAAACTTGAAGGCTGGCGAATTGATCCACCTGTATCAGTGCCGATTGTGCCCATCACTAAACGGGCTGCTTGCGCGCTGGCCGATCCACCGCTACTGCCGCCGGGAACATATTCTGGATTCCAGGGGTTTTTACAAACGCCATGAAAAGAACTTTCATTACTTGAACCCATCGCAAATTCATCTAAATTTAATTTTCCGACAATTGTTGCACCTGCGTTTTTTAAGCGGGCAACTACTGTTGAATCATAAGGTGGCACAAAACCAGTTAACATTTTCGATGCAGCAGTAGTTTCGATACCTTTGGTGCATAACAAATCTTTAATACCAAAAGGTACACCCGCTAAGACACCAACGTTTTCGCCTTTGGCAATTTTTTGATCGATGCTTTCAGCTTGTTTTACGCAATCTGGATTAAATTTAATAAAAGCATTAAGTGTGGGATTTAGTTTTTCAGCGCGCACTAAAAAATATTTTGTCACTTCAACTGCTGAAACTTTTTTTTCAGCAATCGCTTTACGTGTTTCTGACATCGAGGCTGTTAATAAATCCATCATTAGACCACCGGGGGAACTTTAAAAAGGTTACCTTGTTTTTCAGGAGCATTAGCTACCATGTCTGCAGCGTGGAAATTTTGTTTCACAGCATCTTCACGTGTTGAGTATTCAATTTCACTTGGCGTAATCAAAGGTTCGATTCCTTGAGTGTCTAAATCAGAAATTTCATCAAAATGAAGAATAATTTTTGAAAGCTGTTCGCTGAATTCGGTTGCTTCTTCTGGACTCAGTCGAAGTCTGGCTAAATTAGCTATTTTTTGAATCACATCTTTATTAAATTTATCTGAAGACACTGGGCCACCTTTGTCGAAAAACAATATAGCGAAAATGGTCTTGTTATGGTAGCGTAAAACCGCATGGATAGCGCGAAAAAACAGGCCAGCCCTAAAATTATCAAAGAGCATAATAAGCTTAAAGACGAGCTCAATCGTCACAATGAGTTATATCATACTTATGATAAGCCTGAAATTTCAGATTTGGCGTTCGACGAGTTGTTTCAGAACCTTCTGACTTTTGAGACTAACTATGCTGGCTTAGATTTGACCGATTCTCCGACGCAAAGAGTGGGCGGCGCAGCTATTGATGTTTTCAAAAAATTTGATCATCGCTTGCCAATGATTTCTTTGGCCAATAGTTACAACGAAGAAGATATCAAAGAATTTAATGCTCGTATTAAAAAGTTTCTTCGTAAAGATCAAGATGTTGAATATTTTGCCGAACTTAAGCTTGATGGGCTTTCAATGGAGCTTGTCTATGAAGATGGTCAACTGGTGCGCGCGCTGACCCGCGGTGATGGTGTTACTGGTGAAGACGTAACTCATAATATAAAAACTATTAAATCTATTCCGCTAAAAATTGCTCATAAAAAACTTTTAGAAGTGCGCGGTGAAGTTTTAATTAATAAAGCTGACTTTGTTGAGATGAATAGAGTCTATGAAGAAGCAGGCCAAATGGTTTTTGCGAATCCCCGGAATGCTGCTGCCGGCACCATTCGTCAGCTTGACCCAAAGATTGCAGCATCTCGTCCATTAAAATTTTATGCTTACGCGCTTGGTGCATTTGAAGGTATTATCTTTGATTCACAATCTGACATTGAAGATAAGCTCGCCGATTTAAAATTTCCGGTCATGGATCGTAAATTTATCGAAAAAACTTTTAGCGAAGACGAATTAATTGCCTATTATCAGCGTATTAATAAAGAACGATCCCAACTGCCATTCGATATTGACGGCGTTGTGATCAAAGTTAACTCGTTAACTCTACAAGAAGATTTGGGAATGGTCGCACGCTCGCCTCGCTGGGCAACGGCTGTAAAATTTCAACCAGAACAAGCTCAAACTGTCATTGAAAATATTGTGGTTCAAGTTGGTCGAACTGGTGCGATTACACCGGTGGCTATCATGAAGGCTGTTAAAGTTGGCGGTGTAACGATCACGAATGCAACTTTACATAATCAAGATGAAATCGATCGCAAAGATATTCGCATTGGTGACACTGTTATTATTCAGCGCGCGGGCGATGTGATTCCGCAAGTTGTAGACGTCGTGACATCTTTGCGTCCAAAAAATTCTGAAAAATTTGTACTTCCTGTAAATTGCCCGACTTGCGGAACTAAAGTTAGTAAAGAACCAGAAGAAGTGGTTCTGCGCTGTCAAAATCCTTACTGTAAATCTGTTTTAATAGGCTCACTTATTCATTTTGTTTCACGGCGTGCAATGAATATGGAAAAAGTTGGGGATAAGCTCGTTGAAGCTTTTGTAGAAAAAGAATTAGTAAAAAGCTTTTCTGATTTATACAAATTAAAAGCTTCGGATGTTCAAACGTTAGAGCGCCAGGGCGATAAGTCGATCGAAAATATTATAAACAGCATTGAAAAATCAAAACAAACAACCCTAGCTCGTTTTATCTACGCCTTAGGTATTCGTTTTGTCGGCGAACAAACGGCAAAACTTTTAGCAGATCACTACGGTAATATCGAAAACTTTATGCAGACCGAAGCTGAAGAATTAGAAAAAGTTCCTGAAATCGGCGAAAAAGTTGCGGGCACTATTTTAAAATGGCTTCATGATCAGCGTATGCAAAAAGAAGTAAAAACTTTAGCAAAGTTTATGACCTTTGAAGCCCCTAAACGAAAATTAGAAGGTAAACTTTCAGGCATGAGTTTTCTTGTGACTGGAACTTTGCCGGTAAAACGTGATGTGGCTCATGAGAAGATTGAAGAAAACGGCGGTAAGCTGTTATCTGGAGTTTCTGCTAAGTTAAGTTATTTGATCGCCGGAGAAGATCCAGGATCGAAAGCCGATAAAGCGCAGTCTGTCGGTGTTAAGATTATTTCTTGGGAACAGTTTCTCGAATTACTTAAGTAAGGCCCAAAAAATATAAAAGCTGTTAGACGGATAACCTAACAGCTTTTGAGTGATATCAGACTTCCGAACATGCGGAAGGAGGTCCGATATGCGTAAACCAACTTATTTACGTTATCGTCGCCTTTTAAATATTTCTAAAGAAATTTTAAGACTTAAAATCCGGTGGCTGATAGAACAAGGATCAGCTGTTAGGTTTATCCACCGATCTAAAATAAAAAAGCCGAAGTAATACTCCGGCTTTTTCTAATTCTTAAAATATTAAGAATTACTAGATATGGTCGATAACGATATCACGAGCCATAACTGTTTTACGGCCGTCAGCTTTAGCTGATTCGATGCCTTTTGCACAAAGACGCTCAACTGCTTTTGTTAACATGTCGATAGTTTCGGCAGACGTATTCATTTGGCCTTTTTCTTTGATGTATTTCTTTACTTTGCTTGTAACTACTAAGATATCGTCAGTAGACATGATGCCTCCAATTAAATTAAATTTAACTTACCTTAAAATGATTACACGCGATCTGGGGACTGACAAATACAATAAAACGCATTAGAGGATTTTAGTGCGCTGCGCTACAATTTTAGGCATTAGCTAAGCTCAAGCTGGGCCCATATTTAGTTCGGTTTGCGGTGAAACTGAATCAACTCGGCTTTGCGCACATCGGGGTTTTCTTCAGAAGGGTAAATCCACACATAATTGTTACGTTCTGACGCTTGTGTGCATTCAACATCAGTAAAAGCGGGCGACCAAGTTCCTGAATTTAAGTGCTCAACCGAACCATAAAATTCATGCCGCGGAATATGGGTATGACCATACACAATGCGATGAACTCCCGTTACTTCAGATTGTTGAGAAAATAATAATTCATCAGGCTCTTTGTAAGTACTTACTAGGGATGTGATCGAGCGCGCGTAAAATAGAAAAAATGGAATTAATAATAAAATGGGAACAAACACCCAATAAAAAGAAATTTGAAAAAACAACTTCAGCTGAGCCGTGATCACTAAAATACCCACCAACCCAAAGAATATTAAAAGGGCTCGATCAAGCCAAAGTTCTTTAGCAATTAAATATGGATTTTGTGTTGCGGGTGTTGCAAAAAATTCTTGTAAGCCACGAACTACCTTTGGAGTCGTATTTGAATCTTTAGCCGCCTTTTCAACGATGTCTTCCATTTTTTCTAATGGTTTATAAACTTCACCAAAGCGATCAAAGGTTACATGAATTAAGGTCGCCATGGCTCCCCAAAACCAAGTCCAAATAATTAACGGCTGAGTCAGTAGTAAATAGCGAAAGAAAAATTTTAAATATCCACGCACCGACATAATATAATTTTTTTCGATGTGCGGATTAAATAATCCCATGCCATTCATAATATATCTGCAGGCTACGTTACCAAACGGTAAACGAATACGAAGTTCGTTATAATTAATGATAAATGGATTTAGCGGGTTTTCACATAAACAGTAAGGATCCTGCTGATGACCATGTTCAATTAAAGTGTCGTTTTCACTGATATAAAACCACTTAACGATTTTAACTCGCCCGGCATCTTCAGGACGTAAATTTAAAAATTCGAAAAAAGCTTTTTGTACTTTCGGAAAATGCAATTCGACATCGTGATTACCAGGAATCAAAATCAGGGTATGCCCTTTCTCAACAAAACGACGAAGGGCATTGATAAAGCCCGCGTGCTCTTCTAAAACCACCTGCATTTTAAAAACCGAACGCTCTTCGCGTGGAAAAAGCCCACGACGCGTTTCGATCCAATGAAATTTATAAATCGGAGCTACGGGTAATGCCATAACGCTATCAAAATCAAAGATATCGCCATTTAAAATAAGTTCGATCGGTTTACCCTGTGATTTATGATCGATTTCGTCTAGAAACTCAATTAACGCCGGGTCCATGAAAAATTCTTTGGTTTTAAATTTTTTCCATAGAGGATGACGCACCTTAAACTTAGGGCGCGAAGGTTCAGCATCCGTTAAATGAAGATCGCTAATTACAGCGGTGTACTTTAAACTCATAAGTCCAACTGCGTCTCCTGGGCATCCGCCCATGACATTGTTTCATGAGTCTGTTTTAATGTCTATATAGGTAGATTTTATGTCGCAAAATAAATTAGAAAAATTTAAAAAGCCATTCGTTGTCATTGGTCTGGGTAAATCTGGCATGGCTGCAGTGCGATTACTTAAAAATACCAGTTTAACTGCAGTCGATGTTTTATTATTCGACGAAAAAAAAGATGGTGATTTAAAATCTTGGGACGATATCGCAAAGCTAACTCCTGGAACTTTGGTCGTTTCACCGGGTGTTCCACTTAAAGGCCCACACATTCAAAAACTATTAGCTTTAGGCTGGGGTATAACTTCTGAAATCAGTTTAGCTTGTCAGTTTTTAACTGATGAAAAGGTAATTGGTATTACCGGCTCGGTGGCAAAAAGCACAGTAACATCTTTAGTTGGCGCTGCCCTTATACAAGATGATCCCAAGGCGTTTGTTGGTGGAAATTTAGGCGTGCCATTTTGTGAATACGCGGTGGGTTTGCAGCAGGGTAAAAGCAAAGCCAAATACATTGTGCTTGAGCTTTCAAGTTATCAATTAGAAAACTGCAAAGATTTAAAATTAGAAAACTCAGCAATCACCTATTTATCAGCAAACCATTTAGAACGGTATAATTCATCAGATGAATATTACATGACAAAATGTCTGATCGGCCAAATAACAAAAAACATTTGCGTTTTAAACTCGGCCTCTGAAGATAATGTTAAATACGCTTCTCGTGTGCCGGGTAGAACGTTATTAACCCAAGCTAAAACTTTTGCAAAACCAGAATTATTGCCAAAGGTAAAACTTTTGGGTGCGCACAATAAAGATAATTTCAGTGTGGCTTATGAATTAGTTAAAGCTACCGGTTTATCTGAAAAAGCAATTCTAGCAATGTGCGAATTTACCGGCCTTTCTCATCGCATTGAATTTGTCGCTGAACATAACCAGGTTTCATACATCAATGATAGCAAGGCGACAGCAATGGATTCAGTACTCGTGGCTGTGCAAGCCGCACAAGAAAAAGCAGGCACTGCAGGCTTTGTTTATTCATTATTAGGTGGTAAAGATAAAAATTTACCATGGGAAGAATTAAAATCTTTAGCGAAAGAAAAACAGATTCAGGCTATTTTTTTTGGTGCTTGCGGCGAATTAGCCCGCGAAAAAATGCAAATGTTAGATCGCCCTTATTTTACCAAACTCAATGACGCCCTAGATGTAGTGTTTAAAAAAACTAAAGCCCACGATGTCGTCTTGTTAAGTCCGGGTGGCACTAGTTTAGATGAATTTAAGAATTTTGAAGAGCGTGGAAATTTTTTTAAAGAAAAAGTGAAAACTTTTATTCAGCAAAATGGCTAACAAATAACACTGAAGGGCGGCTGTAGAAGACGGTAGAAAAGCTTCTTTCAGTTTTCTGATCTTGTAGGATAAATTCTTGAATACCTTGTTTAATATTAAACGCTACAAAACCACCGCCGATAACTTGTTTCGGCACTAGGTTTCCGGCTTGATCGAAAAACACGATATTAGCTGGATTATAAGTTTCATCTGTAACGTTAACATCAAAGTAATTATACGGCGTAAAGCCGACATATGTAGACGTGTCGGCTTCGATTTGAATTTGCGTTTGCGCTTGTACGTATTCAATGAAAGCCTCTTTGATCTGAGGTAAATGCAAATGATCTTTATCTAAGCTTTGGATGTACACATAAGCTGCATAATCACGAATTAACGGGCGATTAACAATCTCAGTTAAACCGAATTGTGAATTGTGGCGGTAGCGAATTAAATCAGTCTCTAAAGTTAGAATTTCTTTTTGTCCCGGAACAAATAACTCAGTCATGATTTGCTCACCTGTAAGCGCATCAAAGCTTCTGGCGATAACTGATGATGGTAAAGCTGACGAAAAAATTTCTTGGTAAGACACGGTGTTAGTAGCGACTAAATACTGTTGTGTTCCTAAACGACGCTCGCCAATAAAAGCTGAGATCTCGTAAACACCTTCGTTGAGCCCTGGAATAATAAAATAACCGTTTTCAGAAGATTGATTTTGATTCTGTTGAGGAATTAAAAATTGATCTAAGTAGTAAGGCTCTAAACCCGGTTGGTTTTCGATCATCACTTGGGCACCTTGAACCGGTTTACCATCGACAAGTATCCGGCCGATGATAATTCCCGTTTCAGGTAAATATTGAATTTGTAATTGTTCAGATAGGTACTCTACAGCGCCTTCAACCCATTTACGTGAAAACAATACTGTATCGCTACGATCAGCCGACGCGCGCACTGTTAGTGTTGAAGCTACAGCTCCAGTTGTATCTTTGATAAAGCCCAGCGTTGACGAATGTCTCGCGACATTAGGATAGACGTCAGTCGTTTTTTTTAGATCAAAATGTCCCGAGAAAAAACTAGCTTGTAAGTTCTTATCAACTTTTCTTGAATCAACTGAGCGAGCGTTAAAGGCAAAAGCTGAAGGGCGGCCTAAGCGTAACGTTGGACCGTCGAAAAATTGGCCCGTACGTTTTAAGTTGTAAATTTTTTGGCGATCTTCACCGATTAACAATCCAGAGATATCTTTTACTTCGGCTACGATTTCGCCTTCGAAAGCACCAACTGCGATTTGATATAAACCTAAACGTAAATCAACTTGGCCCACTTCGATAGATTGGCCTTCAAACACACGTTTTAAAACCACTAAGTGATCAACAATGCCCACACCATCTTTTAATTCAAATTGGCCGCGAATGATAGCGCCTTCAGACATTTGCGAAAATGTAGGAGTCACAGATGTTTGTGGTTGTTTTGTTAGTAGCGCTTGTAACTGACGGTCAGCATCAGCGTTTAATTCGGCTTTATCAATTTTGATTTCAGTCACAGAGGCAACCGTGGTTACTTCTTCAGTATTTTCAGTAGAAAGTTGAACAACACGGCTGTGACTTGCTAAATCGCGCAACTGTTGTTGTTTGGCGACGAGAAGATTTTTTTGAATGATTTGAGATTGCTGAAATAAATTGTAGGCAGGAGTGTTGCGCTCTTGAGTAATAGTTAATGGTTTTGTGACCATCACAATATTAGATTTTTCTATTTTTGGAGAATAGAGAAATGTTAGAGGTAAGATGAAAGCCAGCAAATATGCCAAATGAGGGTACTCCTACCTATAGGATATTTAGAATATCTCTTCGGCGTCAATGGCTTGGTAAGTATCGAGACTTTTGTTAAGGGCGCGCTTGATATCTAAAGCCCGCTTCTGAGTTAGACTTTCGTCGATCCCTAAATCAACAAAAGTCATGGTTTCAAGATCCAAAGCCTCCTTAGAGACTTGTACGCTAATTTCGTAAGGTCTGCGAGGGCCTAAGATCACGACTTTAGTGTAATAACGGGCTTTAATTTTCTTACCTTCGTCTAGGTCTTCGAACTTGCGATTATGATAGATTGAGCTCAATTCGCGGCCGTTAAGGCTGATCACGCGCGGCTTTCCGATAATTGCCGTGATGACCTTACGCGTTTCAGCAACCGGAAGTGTTGAGTCTTCAATGTAATAGGCTGTTGTTGTACACCCTGATAAAAACATTAAAAAAAGAAACGCGCTCAATAATTTCACTCTTTAATATAATAGTGACTATTTTTTATTCCAGTCAGCTAAAAACATCTCAATCCCTTTAGAAGTTAACGGATGTCCAGTCATTTGCTGCATTACTTTATATGGAATTGTCGCAATATCTGCTCCCATGATTGCCGCATGTTGGATATGTAGCGGAGATCTAACAGAGGCCACTAATACTTCAGTACTAAAATCATAATTTTGGTACATTTGTACAACATCTGCCACCATGCCCATGCCATCGGTGCCAATGTCATCAAGACGGCCTACAAACGGAGACACCATCGAAGCTCCAGCTTTAGCTGCTAATAAAGCTTGAACCACTGAAAATACTAAAGTGACGTTAGTTTTAATTCCCATTGCAGTGAATTTTTTTACAGCGATCATGCCGTCTTCACACATAGGAACTTTCACAACCACATTGTCAGCTAATTTGGCTAACACTTGGCCTTCTTTAACCATTTCATCAGCTTTAAGTGAAATCACTTCTGCAGATACGGGGCCTGTGGTGATTTTACAAATTTCTTTGATCACTTCATGAAAATCGCGACCTGATTTTGCAATCAATGTTGGATTTGTTGTTACGCCATCAACCCAACCGCGATCGTTAGCCATTTTAATTTCGTTTACATCAGCTGTATCAATAAAGAATTTCATTTTATTTTTTCCTTTTAGCCGTGGAAGGGGTCATTAAATCATCCATAGAATATAAACCTGCAGGCTGTTTGACAATCCACAACGCAGCTTTGAGCGCTCCTTCAGCAAACACTGTGCGATTTAAAGCATTGTGCTCTAGTTTAATCATTTCACTTTGTGAAGCGGCAGTGATCGTGTGAATGCCGAATACGCCACCCAAACGATGACCGACTGCCGGAGCAATTTTTTTGCTGACGGCTTTTTCTAAATCTTTATGTAAAGTCACAGCGGTGCCGCTGGGATTATCTTTTTTTTGCGTGTGGTGAATTTCTTCTAACGCAAAATCAAAATGAGAAACCGTCGAAAGAGCCTTAATCGCTTGGCGAACTGTCCAAAGACCCACGCTCATATTCGAAGCCCAAAAAACCGCTGTTTTTTTACTGCAGGCTTCAACTTTACTAAATTGATTATTTTCAAAACCAGTTGTTCCGCTGATCAACGGTTTTTTGGTTTGTTGAATTACCGGTAGTAATTGCAACAAACCTTCAGGGCGCGAAAAATCAATCCACACATCAACTTGTTTTAAATGAGCTTGCGAAACTTTTTTTAAATCTGAAAAACTGAAATCAAAATCACCAGTGGGTTTACGGCAAATTTCTAAAAAAGGTTTAATGTCGCTGTTATGTTTTAATAATTGACGAATCGCGACACCCATTTTACCAGTTGAACCAAGCAGGCCAAGTTTAATTTTTTTAGCCATTACAATAGTCCTAAATTCTGCATTTCAGTTGTAATTTCAGCATGAAATTTTGTATCTAAAGTTACTAGTGGCAGGCGCATTTCTGGAGATTTAATAATACCTTTTTTATAAAGCATCCATTTTAAAGGAATTGGATTTGCTTCACAGTACATGAGGCCAATGAGTTTTAAATATTTTTTAAAATCAGCTTCAGCTTCAGTCACTTTTCCGCTCATCATTAAATCTGTCCAGCGCGAACATTCTTTAGTGATAAGGTTCGACATGACCGAAATAATCCCTTTTCCGCCAAGCTTTAAAAAATCGATGTAAGTTGGATCGTCGCCTGAAAGCAGGAGAAAACTTTTAGGAACACGACTAATAAGCTCTTGATCAAATTTAATATCGCCCGTCGCTTCTTTGATTCCCAAAATATTTTTTGTTTCAGAAAGTTCAGCCACCGTATCAACAGTCATGCCGGTAATCGTGCGACCAGGTACGTTGTAAAGAATAACTGGCACTTCAGAATTTTTTGCGACAGCTTTAAAATGTTCAACTAAACCACGCTGTGGAGGTTTGTTATAGTACGGCACTACAACTAAGGCCGCACTTGCGCCAAGTTCAAAAGCTTTTTTTGTAGCTTCAATAGTTTTCGCCGTTGAATTAGAGCCAGTTCCTAAAATAAGCGGAAAATTTACTCCAGCCTGTGCACGAACCATTGAAAATATTTTGCTCACTTCGGCGGGTGTCAGTGTTGGGCTTTCTGCCGTTGTTCCATTGACAACAAAACCCTTAATGCCATTTTCAAGCTGGTACGCTACTAGCTTTTCTAAAGAGGCATAATCTACTTCGCCATTCATAAATGGCGTAACTAGTGCCGAGATTGCTCCGTTAAAATCAGTTCGTCGTTGTTGTTGCATTGTAATCTCCTAATTGGATGGCAGATCCAGTCATTAATGGATTTTGTAAATCGGAAAGATTCATTCTAAGTAAACCACCGGGCATTTCAACAAATGTTTCGTTCTGCCCACGCATGTTTAAATTATAATAAGCAGCAGCCATGGCCCCAGTGCCGCAGGCGTCAGTGAAATCTTCAACACCGCGCTCATACGATACGGCTTTAAGTTTATTAGCCGCGGTATCGAATTGCACTAAAGTCACATTGGTACCACGGGGTAAAAAATCGGCATGAAAACGTAATTCACGACAGTATGAAGTGTATTTTCGGTAATCTTGAAAATCAGGGATTTCAATCACGATATGCGGAACACCCGTGTCACACCGGAAATATTTAGCGTGTGAAAACTTTTGCACGGCTGTCATTTTAACTTCAAATAGTTCTTTATCTAAAATTTTAATATCAATAGGGCCAGCAATAGTTTGTAACTTTAAGTGATTGCCTTGAATATGCAGAATATTTTTTGCATAAAAAGCCACACAACGAGTGGCATTGCCACACATTTCGGCCATTGAACCATCGTTATTATAAAAATCCCACTGCAAGTGATGTTGGTTTTCATCCAGCCATGACAAAAAGATAAAACCATCGGTTTTTGTCGCTTCACAAACTGCGCGCACAAATTTAGGACGGTCGGTAATATTTTTAGCTTCGGGCGAATCCCAAGTAACTGAAAAAGTATTGCCAGCGCCAGAAAGTTGATGCGTGTGAACCATGGATTATTTACTTTTCTTTTTTGCGGGCAAAGGTTTTAAAGGCTTTACTGTAGTCGCCTGTGATGTTGTTTCGCTTTTTTCACTCTCAACGCTAGGAAGTGGTTCTTCATGAAGCGGCGGTAGGGGTTTTCCTTTAATTCCACAGGCACTTAAAGAAAGTAGAGATAATAAAATTAGCAATGATTTCATTCTAAGGTCCTTCTGCAGAAATCAATATCGAAAAAATATTTGCGCGCAATTTCAGGAGAAACAGCCTCACACTTTTTTTTGTAAATAGTAACTACATTTAATAAGTTGGTCAGCGATTCTTCGCCGTAAGTGTGTCGATGTAACTGAGCACGCATCATAATGACGTCGATATAATCAGGAGCCTGAGATTGTAATTTATCTAGAGACTCTTTAGCCAATAAATAGTTTTTTGCTAAAATTGATCGATCAAATTCTAATATCGCATACAATAATTTTGCATCGTATAACTCGGTTTTTCCGTTAGCATCAAATTGTAAGTTGATAAATTCAGTTTGTGATTTATCCAAAGACAAGATTAACGGCTTAAGTTCTGAAACATCCACCGCCGTAGATTTCATTTTTTCTAAAAATAAAGAATAGCGACTATTGTTTTTATTGTTAGCTTTGGCCTCGGCCCACAAACACATAAATTGATCAGGATCAATCGTCAGACATTTTTGTGTGTTTTTTAAAGAGTTTTTTGCTTGGTTTAAATATTGGCTTGAAGCTAATTCAAAAAAATCTTGGGCTTCTGAGGATAAAAAAGAACTCATCACCACCAATTTTAATTGGCTGATTTTTTTCTGCAATTCAGGAACCAAATTTGTACGATTTAAATCTTGGATAATTTCTAAAGCTTGCGAACGTTGTTTTAATAATAACAAAGTTGTGATTTTTTTCTTAGCTTCATCGATTCGCTGTTCTTGAGTTTTTAACTGCGATTTAAACGCAGGAGTTTTGTGGGAAACCGCTCCCCAAACAGATTGAACAGGCGCTAAAATGAAAAAAGCCGCGACGAGCGCGGCAATTTTCAATGTACAGCTAATAAATTGAAAAGAAATCGACATTAATTCTTTTTAAATGAAGTTAATTCGATTGTCACCTTTCCAAGTGGGCTGTCGCTCAAAGACTTAGCCATACCGTTAACTGGAATATCACGACCGTTAACCCATTGTTCAGTGATTTGGCCATTGTTGCCATTATCTTGGATTTTGATGTACATAGTTTTGAAAGTTCCAGCTGGAACAGTAATTTGGGCTTCTTTTTGATCGATAATTTCGTAGTTTGATACTGGAACAGCTTGGTCTTTACCATCAACTAGCATTTTTTTAGTTACGCCAGTGTTCATATCGATTAAAGCTTCGATTTTTTGTTTTTGGATCAATAAGTTAACATCTTGAACTAACCAAGCTTCAGCTAACTCAGTGTTGATTTCGCGCACGAACATTTTCATAGTTCCAGGAATGAAGCCCATAGTGATTTTGTAGTTATTTTCATCGCCGACTTGCCAAGGTAGACCTTGAGCAACAACGTCTTGCATAACAGCTTTTTGGCTTGCGAATAAGAATTCTGCAGGTGAGTTAGCTTGAGCAACAGTTGATAAAGCTAAAACGGCAGTAACGATTAATGATTTAAACATAGATCCTCCTAAGTGATTGTTGTTTGAATGGGTTAATCACACCACGAAGGACCTAATGTTTACAGAAATTTTGTTTGTTTTTATGCGCGGGGTTATCAATTTAAGATAATATTTCAGAATCTGATCTCGAATTTAGGCGATTCAAGATCAGATTTGATAATTACATGAGAAATTACCCTTGATGATTAGCAACTAATACAGCGCGTGGTTTACTGCCGTTCGCAGGGCCAACCACACCTTCACGTTCAAACACTTCAATCATACGAGCTGCACGCGGGTAACCTAATTTAAAGCGACGTTGAATTAATGAAGCAGAAATCGCTTTTTGCGTAGCTGCCCAAGATAAAATCTCATCATACTTTTCATCGTACTCTTCATCCATATCGCCACCGGCAAATTCTGCGCCTTCGCCGTTCATGCCTGCGAAGCTGGATTGAGAAGGTCCGCCCTCAAGGGCACGCATAGCAATTTGATCATATTCAGGTTCACCTTGATCAGCCCAAAACTTGGCAACCGCATTAATTTCATTTTCTTTTAAAAATGGCCCATGGTGACGAGTCGATTTATCGGCTCCCGCTGAATACAACATATCCCCCTGTGATAACAATCGTTCGGCGCCACCTTCATCAAGAATAATTCTTGAATCCATTTTTGAAGCTACGCGAAAGCTAATACGAGCCGGAATATTTGTTTTAATTAAACCTGTTACCACATCTTTACGTGGAGACTGCATCGCCAGCATTAAATGCATGCCGCAGGCGCGCGCCATTTGCGCTAAGCGTACGACACTTTGTTCAACGTTTTGTTTATCAACAGCCATAAGGTCGCCGAATTCTTCGACCGCAATGACAATATAAGGTTGTGGAGTGTAATAATACTGTTCAAGTTTAAGTAAGCCACCTTGAGCTTCGAATTCAGCATTTACTTTTTCGTGCTCGGCGACTTGATCACTCGTCAAGGATTCCATTTTCGCATTAAACTCTTCAAGATTACGGGTCTTAAATTTTGACATGGATTTATAACGCTTATCCATTTCTTTTACAGCCCAACGAAGTGCAAACACGGCTTTCTTAGCTTCGCGAATCGGCGGCATGATCAGATGTGGAATATCTGCGAACGCGGCCAGATCGACTTGTTTAGGATCAACAAGGATCAAACGTAAAGTTTTAGGAGAATGTCTGAATAAAAATCCGATTAACGTCGACACGGTAAATACAGACTTACCAGAACCTGTTGTGCCTGCGATCAATAAGTGAGGCATCTTACGCAAATCAACAATACGCGGGTCACCGTTAGTTTGTTTTCCTAAGGCGATTGGAAGTTTGATGTCTTCAGACCAGAACTTTTCATCACCCAATAAATCTTTTAAGTAGACCGTTTCGCGTTGTGCATTCGAGGTTTCAATACCGACCACATCACGGCCTGGGATTGGTGCGATAATGCGTAATGATTCGGCAGAAAGTGCTAAAGATAAATCGTCTGCTAATTTTGAAACGTCACTTACACGCACATCCACGTTTGGTTTAAACTCAAACATTGTGACAACCGGCCCAGGTTTGGCCGCAACGATTTGCCCACCGACGCCGAAAGTTTTTAGTTTTTCTAAAGTAATATCAGCTTTTCTACGAATTTCTTTTTCATCGATTTTAATTCTTGAAATCGGCGGGTCGTCTAATAGCGACAATTTCGGCATACTCCAATTTTCAACACGACGTGGAGTTTTAACTGGCGCAATCACTTTACGGCGGGCAGGTGGTTCGTAAGTCGAAACCTGAATTTCAGAGTCTGATTCACCCTCGTCATCAAAAATTGAATTTTCATCATCTTCATCGGCATCTGAAGCGTTCATGCCATTAACTGATTCTGCATCAACATCTTCATCTTCGTCATCTTCAACAAATTTTTCTTTTACTTTTGGCTGAGTAATTAAATTTTCGGCTACTGAAGATTCTGGCTGTGTAGGTTTGGCCCCAGTTTTTTTATCCTTCGCAGTCTCTTTAGCTTTTTCTTTTTTCAAAGCTTTAAGGGATGGCCATTGCCAGTCAGCCATGAAAGATGTTTTATCAAGCCTGTTCCACCACATGAATAATTTTTCTAGTGGGCGTTCGGCAGCTTCTTGAATACTGAATTCAAAATAAAATACGAACAGCACCAAAGACAGTGTCCATAATAAGATCTGTGCACCGATAGAATTTAATAATTTTACAAAGCCCATAGAAATGCCAAGGCCAACTAATCCGCCCGGATAAATTTGACCAGAAAACATTTTCGTATTCGGGAAATAAATAGTTACTAGGGCTGCGGTAAATGCAATAAGTGCTACGGCTAATAAATGGCGTGCATCTTTGAATTGAATTTTTTCGCCGCGAAAGCTTTCTATAGCGGCATGAAATAGCCCGGCAATACCCACCCAGATAGTTACTCCGAAAGTTTGGTATAATAGATCTGCGACAAAGCTTCCTAAGATTCCGCAGTAATTAAGGGTATTAAGCCCTTGCCCGGTGGAGTTAAAAGAAGGGTCTTTTGAGTTATAGCTCATTAATGCTAAGGCTAAGAATAAACCCAGGCCTAAAAAGCTGATCGCACGTACATCTTGTTGAAATCTCTTGAAGAATGAATTCATAGTCCTTTCAGTGTAAATTCTATAAAGAGTTGCCGCAAAGCCCCTGAAGTCTAGTCGGGTAGATTCGTTTAAAGCTATTACTTGAGGGCTATCCAAAAGGCTGGTACTTAGAAGCCTTCTTATGCAGTTAAAGATCAATGAAATATTTTACTCTATCCAAGGGGAAACCAGCTATGCGGGGCTTCCTACGGTATTTATTCGGACTACAGGGTGTAACCTGCGCTGTACCTATTGCGACACGAAGTATTCGTACTATGAGGGCGAATATATGTCGTTTGAAAAAATTTTAGAGATCGTTAAGGGCTACGGCGCAGAGTATATATGTCTAACTGGCGGAGAACCGCTCTTACAAAAAGATATCCACACATTAATCCACATTTTGTGTGATGCGGGATACAAAGTTTCGTTAGAAACGAGTGGCTCAAAATCAATTAAAGACGTCGACCCACGTGTTAAGGTTATTTTAGATGTAAAGACTCCAGAGAGTGGAGCAGCAAATAGTTTTTTATTGGAAAACATCAATTTCTCGAATGAAACTACAGAATATAAATTTGTAATTTCTGGCGAACACGATCTCGACTGGTCAGAAAATTTTTGCCGTCAACATGATTTATCAAAAAATTTTACAGTGCTTTTTAGCCCTTCTCACGGCCAAGTTACTGAACAGTGGTTGGCAGAACAAATTCTACAAAAAAAGTTAAAAGTTAGGTTGCATTTGCAGCAACATAAGTATATTTGGTTACCCACAACTCGCGGTGTTTAGAAAAACACCATTAATTTAAAACCTACGGTACCGCTACCTATATGTAAGGTGCATATAGCTGATGATACTGTTACTAAACCGAACCTATATAAGAGGGAGTTCCATGACGCCAAATCTGAACAATTCAGAAAACCTTTTTGTCGCAAACCTACAGCAAGTTTCTTTAGAAAAACTTGTGAAAAGCAAATTGGAAGTATTATTCCAACAACAAAAAGAAGCTCAAGTTGAGTTAAACGGTTTATACAATATCGTTTTAGAACAAGTTGAACGTCCTTTAATCGAGCTGGCTCTTAAAGCTTATAACGGTAACCAAGTTAAGACTGCGTTAATGTTAGGTATCAACCGCAACACTCTTAAAAAGAAAATCGACAACTACAAATTGAAACCTAAAAAAGGTGCTGCTGCACAAATCACTGGTATGGTAGTTCCACAAACTATCGAAACTTCTCCAGTTCTTACTCAGTAAGATTATTCAGTAGATTAGTTGAGTAAATAATTACTGAACTAATCTGATTCAAATTTTAATTTGATACGAAACATTAGACATCGACAGACCTCAAGTCCTCGGTGTCTAATAGTTTTAGGGGTCTTTAAGAGGGGATAATTAAAGATGCAAATGGATCGCAACTCACGAAAATCAGATCAACCGATAAATAAAATTCCACCTCAACATCTTGAGGCTGAGTTTTCTGTATTAGGTGGCTTGATGTTAGATAGCGAAGCTTTCGACGAAGTTGCTGATGTCATTGTATACTCTGATTTCTATAATCCTGCTCATCAAACGATTTACCAAACCATTTTAGATCTTCACCAAAAAGCTCAACCGATCGATCTAGTGACTGTAACTAACGCTTTGATCGCAAAAAATTTGTTAGAACAAGTCGGCGGCTCTGCGTACTTACTTAGTCTTTTAGAAAAAGTAATGTCGGCAGCCAATATTGAAGCTCATGCTAAAATTGTTAAAGAAAAGTCGTTATTACGTAAATTGATCCACACTTCGACGAGCTTTATCGAAAAATCATTCGGTAATGATTTTGACTCTGTTGAATCACTTATCGATTTTGCCGAAAGTGAAATTTTAAAAGTCGGTGAACACAATGCTTCGGGTGGCTTAACTAGCCCGAACGAAATCGTTACCGCTTCAATTAAAAAAATCGAAGAACTTTACCAACGCAAAGCAGACGTTACTGGTATTCCAACTGGTTTTGCTGAGATGGATAAAATGACTGCGGGCTTTCATCCTGGCGAGTTAATTATTATTGCTGCTCGTCCATCGATGGGTAAAACGGCTTTCTCTCTGAACGTGGCCAGCCATATGGCTCTGCGCGCGGGTAAATCTGTAGCTTACTTCTCTGTCGAGATGGGTAAAGAATCTTTAATGATGCGTCTTCTTGCGGGTGAATCGCGTATTTCTATGGGCGAGCTACGTAACGGTCGTATTCAAGATGCGTCTTGGCCTAAACTTATCCAAGCCGCAGGTACATTAAGTGAATCAAGAATGTTTATTGATGATACTTCAGGGATCTCACCTTTCGAGATTCGCGCAAGATGTCGTCGTTTAAAAGCACAACACGGTTTAGACTGTATCATGATCGATTATATGCAGATCATGCAGTTAAAAGAAAAAAAAGTAGATAACCGTGAGCGTGAGATTTCTGAAATTTCTCGTAATTTAAAAGCGATTGCCAAAGAACTTCAAGTTCCAGTGATTGCACTGGCTCAGTTAAATCGTGGAGTTGAGGGGCGTGCAGATCGCCGTCCAATGTTATCAGATCTTCGTGAGTCGGGATCGATCGAGCAAGATGCCGATGTGATCATGTTGTTATATCGTGATGACTACTATGAAAAAGATGATCCTGAAAAAGCAGGTCATGCAGAAGTTATTATTGGTAAACAACGTAATGGTCCGACAGGCACTGTAAAATTGCGCTTTGATGCGAAAACCAATAGATTCCGTGATGCAGATCCAGAATCGATTTCACCACTTCCGCCACCGCAGGCTCCGCCTCCAATGCCAGGTCAGTTTGGTAAACCTCGTAATTTTGCACCAGGCGCTGGTAAATAATTTAAATTTTAGTTTTGTGTGTTAGCTGATTTTAATTGGTTAACATGTGCTTCTGTTAATTCAGGTAGGAACTCTGCAGTTTCGCGTAAGTTCGTACATCTGATGTTAATTCGACCTTGTTTGTCTGGCACGATTGACCCGTCAGCTTTGTAAACTGGAGCAAACTTAAAAGCTTGAAAATATTCTTTGTCTTGGATTTCTTCTGAAAGGGCGAACCAGCTTTTTGCTTTGGGTAAATTACTTAAAAATACTAAATGACCATGAATTGTAATTTGTCCGTTTGCTGCCGTAGTTTTGCCAATAAATTTATGTGTGAATGTCGCCCCGTTAATATATGAAAAACTAATTCCTGGAGCGTTGTCGTCTAAAACTATGCCGCCAACTTTAAGATTAGCTTTTGCGGTAGAACACTCGAGAGCTCCGCGTGACATTGCTGCGCCTACAGCCACTGGTGGGGCTCCTTGTTGGGCAATGGCTGTGTTAGCGAGTACTAAAATTAACGATAAAATTAAGTGTCTCATTTTAAGACTCCTTGGTTAGCGGTATATGACTCATTGAATTTGCAAGCTTTAGACCTGTATAGACAAAGTTACGCGTTATAGCGTTTTGAAAACCGTTTCAAAAATAGAAGGCGACAGTTTTTGTCAGCCACGCTACCCTAATTGCGCATGAAACAAATTTGTTTAGTTCTAGTATTGTTCTTAGGAGGATGTGTGAGTGATCCCAATTATCCGGTAACTGATCATTACGATGGCGAGCGTTTTTACCATGCTGGTTTAAAGAGTGATAAAAGTTTTTGGACAGTTTTAAAATGGTCTTTCAATCGCCCGGATGCTCAGTATCCTGAATGGATAGAAAACAAATTTAAACCAGAACTTCCGCAAGAAGTACCTGTAGCAAAAGTCGCTGCGACATTTATTAATCACGCAAGCTTTCTGCTACAGACGAAAAATTTTAACTTTTTAACTGACCCGCTTTGGGCTAAGCGCACAAGCCCTGTTTCTTTTTTGGGGCCGAAACGTTTTCGTGATCCGGGAATTAAAATCGAAGACTTGCCGACTATTAATTTTGTTGTCGTTTCACATAATCATTATGATCACATGGATTTGCAGGCTCTTGAAGATTTACATAAAAAATTTAAACCAGTGTTTATCATGCCACTAGGTAATGCCAGCTATTTAAAAGATATTAAAGGTATTCAAACGATCGAATTAGATTGGTGGCAATCAACCACGATCACTCATAATAGCCAAACAGCCAAAATTACTTTAGTACCGGCACAGCATTGGTCTTCACGTTCGCTCACAGATAAACGTAAAGCCTTGTGGGGCGGTTATGTGATTGAAGTTGATCAACGAAAAATTTATTTTTCTGGGGATTCGGGCTATTCGAAAGAAATTTTTTCGCGTATCGGTGAAACCTGGAGCGGCGTGGATTTAGCTTTATTACCTCTTGGCGCCTACGAGCCGCGTTGGTTTATGAAAGAAAATCACATGAACCCTGAAGAATCAGTGCAAGTGCATTTAGATGTAAAAGCAAAAATGAGTGTGGCCATGCACTATGGTGCATTTCGCTTATCAGATGAATTATTTGGTCAACCTGAAAAAGATTTAGAAGCAGCTAAAAAGAAATTAGCTGTCGAAAACTATATTACGCTAGATGTAGGACAAACTAAAATTTTCTAACCTAAAACTTAAAGATTAATTCTATGGTTGGAAGAGTAAAGCTACGTTCAAAACTTTCCAGCGAACCACTGCTTGAAGTCGCCGCCGAGTTGTTGCTTTTTTTAGTATAGGCCGAATGATAATATAGTATCGATGCAGCAACTTTTAATTTTGTACCTTTCAATCCTAGATCAGGCTGTATTGATAATTTAGCTATGTAACTAGTGCCATACCAAGTATCTTTAGAAAGAGCTGTGACTTTGTATTGAGCCTGCGTATACGGACTAAACCCAGCAGTTATTGCAAAAAGTTCGTTTTCGGCAAAACCGTACTTTAATGCGAGCATAAAGTCAGTCGAGATTAGAGTTGCTTTTGTGGTAGCATCAAGAGACTGATTAATGGCTGTTGCTAAATATTCAATTCCTAAATACAGTATGCGATCGCCTCTAGTTAAAGGGGCATAAGCAGCCACATTATAAGCGTAATCTGATACAGGGCTTTGATCGGACAATGTATTACGGTCTTGGGCAAACCCCGCACCAAGCGCAATCAAAGCATCGGCGGCTTTTACGACACTCGCTGTAAATAAAATCCAAAAGCATAATGTTGTACAAAGTAGATTCTTAAGTGTCATAAATATAAAACTACTGTCCTATTGCTAAGCCACTAATACATTTTGTGTTTGATCCACCCAAAATAAATGGGGCTGATGAAGCACGAATTAATGTTGGGCCGGTTGTTGCTGCATTAGTTAAATCTAAAGTGTATTTTTCGATATTATAACCTGAACCACTTTGATTGGCAGAACCTAAGCTTCCACCGACCGCAATGTAAAGTGAACTTGTGGTAGAATCATAAGTCATGGCAGATACTGCATAGACTTTATTGTGATCTTCAACCAACACAACAGGGTTTGATAAGGCTGCGGCACTTGGCGAAGAGCGACTGACATCCCAAGCTACGATACCGTGATTTAATGTAGTTGCTGTACCACTTACTGAATTGTAAGTTTGCCCGTTAGAATAACTGACAAGTAATTTTCCAACAACAGTACCACTTGAGTAGGGTACAAAAACCATAGCTGAAGGTGATGTGCCCGTTGCGTTGAAGGCAACTGTACCTGAAGCTAAATTTGGTGCTTTGGTATGAGTAACGGCACTAATTTGAGCCCCTGCTAAACAGTTCGAAGTATTAATATATCCAGTACCGCCGTAAACGATACCAATTCTGTTTGTAGCTGAAGTTGCCCCTTGATGCGCAAACATAACATGTCCAGTAACTCCTGAAGACGTTGGTAATGTTATTACCGATGTCATCGATGTTGTTGCAGTACCGCAGTTACCAGCTGGCGCATTGATCCAAGCAGATCCACTCGCCGTTAAGCGACTTGCAATAGAATTAAATTTTTCGATACCAGTACTTTTACTAATTAAAAAACTTCCTTCGTCATCTATTGTAAAACTCCATAATCTGCCAGTAAAAGCGGCGCTATTATTTGCAATAATGGTAGTGTAAGAATATGGATCAGATTTAGGGATTTTAATCAGCGTTCTTTGCCCTGAACCACCGTCATTAAGCGTGTAGAGGTAGTCGCCACTATTGTATAAAGAAACAGGACTCATCAATGCGGGCATACCTGAAATAGCGCTGCTGTAATCAAACAGCTGCCCTTGGCTTGCACCATTGCTTGTTGAAAAACTCTCTATTGTTCGGGTGGCTGTTGCAGAAGTATACGTGATCATGCCTTGGCCTGAATTACATACGCCAGTTGAAATATATAATACACTATTGTCTGAATCACTTGCCAAAAAAGAAGCTAGTTCATCTTCTGCTTTTTGACATGAGAACAGATTAATCAAACTTAAGGTTAGAATTAAAATATTACTGAATTTTGACATATATATTCCCGACTCAAAAGTTGCTTAACAGTATTTTGATACATATCGACAATTTTAAACAAATATTGAGTCGAGTATTCGTCAAATAAACATATTTGGACTTAGATCCTTAGAATAGAATTATTTGCTTAAAATTTTGATGAAGTCTTGGGGAAGGGGCGCTTCTACATTGGTTTGAACTTTAGTCATCGGGTGTGGAAAATTCAGTTGAAAAGCATGTAACATTAAACGCGGCACTTCGCTGCTTTTGCCGCCATAAATATTATCACCCAAAATAGAGCGATAACTTTCTTGCAGATGCTGACGAATCTGGTGCGTGCGCCCTGTTTTTGGCGTGCATTGTGTATAATGAAATAATGGTGTTGTTTGTAAAACCTTGAAATGTGTTTCAGCGGGCCAACCACCACTTTTAACTGAAATCATTCTTGTTTTTTTACCTAAGCCCTTTGCTGGCGCCATAAAATTTTTAATCACCCATTCACTTTGATCGGCCTGCAACTGTTCGCACTGAACTTTTTTACCTGCTGTTAAAACATTAGGACGAGTTAAGCAGTGATAAATTTTTTCAAAACTGTGACCTTTAAACATTTCTGTTAAGGGATGATTCGCTATTTTTGCTTTGCTTAGTAAAAATACGCCCGAGGTTTCGTAATCAAGGCGGTGATGCATAAATAATTTACCCTTAAGATCAGGGCGAATATCTACTAATGATTCTAAGACGGGTTTGCGGTCTTTATTAAACGAAGGCTGCGATAACATCATCGCAGGCTTATTTACACATATGATAAATTCGTCTTCAAATAAAATTTGCATGTTAGAAAAGGTATTCGATGCCTACTAGGTATGTCGACACTTTTTCATCCAAAGAGCGTGATGCCGGATTCTTAGTGCCCGATCCTGAAAAAGTCGCTTGCACGTTCGTAAAACTAATTAAGCCTTTAAAGCTAATATTTGTCGTGTATTGAATAGTTCCTAAGACATCGAACTGGTTAAACGAAGGTGATGCGCCACCCGAAGAGACTGGCTTTTCAGAGAAGTTTTCAAAGAATAAAAATTTAGCTTGTGCACCGATCGCGACATCATTTTTAAGAGTCACAGGAAACATACCACCTACGGTTAAATCAACTCCTGTTAAATCAAATGAAGTAAAAGCAGTGGGCGTTGTATCAGTCACACGCACGCTGTGAGTGTAATAGCCAAGGCTAGCTGATATTTGTGGGCCCCAAAAATTGCCGTCGATGAGGTATTTATAACCAAACGATAAATCCATTTTATTTAATGAGTAATTTAAAGTGCTTGGTAATGAATTTGCTAAAGCATTACTAGTTTTAAAGCTCGCTTGTTGTAATTCCAGCGAGGCAAAGTATTCAGGTGTAATCCAAAGTTCTGTTGATAAATCAAAAGTTAAGGCTAAAGATTTTTCGGCCTCTAGGCTTGTGCCATTCATTAAAATAGTATTATCAGTAAAATCTGTAAAACCACCCATAAAAGAAATTCTGCCGTATTGAGGAGTTGGCGTCGGTAGCCATTCAACCGCATTTTTTTCATTTGGTAGAGCTTCAGCTAGTGGGGCGCTGCCCTTTGACGGATATTTCACGACATCGAGCGGTAATATTTTACTACCGCGATCGATCACACCACTTTCTTTTTCAAATGAAATTTCGCCAAAGCTTGAATCGGTATCAACTTGAGTTAAAGACACCCGGCCAAGAATTTCTTTTTCAACACTCGTCATAAAATTAAGTTTTGGATGGCGATTCACTTTTAATATTTGGGCGACGGTTATCACCGCGCCATCACTTAGACCCGATTTTTTTCCGATATTTACGGTGACGGTGCTTCCATTACGGCTAGTGATATAACCGCTATAAGGAAGTTTTGCCTTTAGCAAAGCGTACATTTTTGTGACAGCTTCATTCACTTTGCTGACTTCAAAAAGGGTTGCACTTTGAAATTCTTCACGCAGTAAAAGTTTTCCGCCATCGCGTGTGTAAAGATTCATTTGAATGTTTAAACCTTGCGGGCCTTTAATTAAATAACATGTTAAGATAGCATCAGCCTGTGATGTATCTAAAACTTGTAAAGTGAGCTGTTGGTCTTCATCAAATTCATCGACACGCATGTCTTTTTTAGGTGAATTAAATTCTGCTAACGCCCAAAAGTAGTCTTCTTTAATTAAAGTCTTTAAATGCTCTTCGACAGATTTTTTGTAGATGTTGTTTGAATTATCATAAATCGGAGCCACAGCAACAGCTTTGATCACTAACGCTTGGTCAGATAAACTAGTGTATTTGGTTGGAAAAGGCGTTTTATTTTTTAGGATACTCGTTTGAGCCAGTGTCGTGTGCACAAAAGCAGTAAGGCCAAAAAATACGAAGCACAACAATGTTAATCTAATGATGTTCATAGCTATATTATCTAACGAAAGGGGCTAGCTCGCAAGCTTAAGGCTATGCTTTTGGCCAGCTTTAGCGAATTGTAGTTCGTCTTTGAAATATCATTAGATAAACTAGTAACAGAACATCGAGGTAACCAACATGGATGAATTCAAATTTGTTCTTAAGTGCTTTTTAATTTCTTGCGTAATTGTTGTTTTTTCGCAGACGCGCGTTGCAGGCGAAACTTTAGAAAATAAAGCCTTTGTCTTTTTACAGCATTCCGAAACTGCTCACTGGGTTCGCGCAGCGGCTGATGGCGGAATTAAAATGATTCGCCAAGGGGCAGAGATGACACAAAATTTTATCAGTGATAAATTTGGCAGCGTTGAGCGCACGAGCTCTAGCCAAAGAGCGGTTGCGACAACCACGGCAGCAAGCAATACCGGATTATTTCGCAAGCTAGAAAAAAAAGAGACCCAGCAGCGGGGGGACACTGCTGAGCCAGAATTAGAATCTGAAAATAATGTAGAAGATCAGTACTAGTTAGCTGATTTGCCTGGTTTAGAAAAACTAGAAGAACCTTTAGGTGAATTCAAAGCTACATGGTAAAAGTTTGTACCCGTATCGTTACGACTTACTTGTTTAGTAAAAATTTTTCCGCAGGGTAATACGATCGGCGAATCTGACGCTGATCCTGGGGTTGATAATGCCATTGATAATGAAGTGAATAATAATCCTGCTGCTAGTGTGATAATTGCCTTTTTCATTAGATACCTCGCTTTTATAGAGTTCGTTATATATAGATACATAGCGAACCGGGTGCCAAAAAGTGAGGTTTCGGGTAATAAAAAATCCCCTGTGATTTCAGGGGATTAGCTAAGTGTCTCAGGATGAGAACGTCTAATGTTTTGACACGTGTTAAGCCTTAAAAGCTTTTAGTTGCCTGTATCAACACCGTTACTAGAAGATGATCCGCCTGTAGTTCCACTAGGTCCTGTTGGTTGCCGAATTCCAGGAGAAGCTCTGCGGGCAGCTGATGATAAAAGAACGTTACCTGCCTTTTGACAGTTCGTGCAGGTTTTAACTTGAGCAGCGCCAGCACCTAAAAAAGTAACCCCTGATTGATTAGCTTCTTCTAAGGTTTTCCCATCCCCATTGGGCTCATCACCTACGAGGGTATTGCGGCCTGCAGGAAATGCATCCTCAGCTAAAGCTTGAGTTGAGTAAGTAATGCTTGCGAACAAAACGATTAATAATAAAGAAATAATTTTTTTCATCGTCATCGCTCCTATAAGTATAATTCTTGGGTTGCAGGTGAAATAACATCTAACAAGTTATTAAAAGTGCTGGCAACTTGTGACGCTACCGCTGGGCCATCTACGCTATCTACTTTGGCGATATCACCGTTTGGCTTGTATGAAACTTTGATAGATCCTAAACCAGGGCGAGTCACTGTTTGGGGTTTACCGAAGCGCTCTTCGTAATCGATCTTCACAATTTTTTTAGCTTGATCAGTGATAGATTGAATACGGCCTTTTAAATCGTAAGTCATATTGATCTTTTGACCATCGCTGTTTTCAGCGTAAGTTAAATTGCCTTTACCATCGTATTTAAAAGCTGTTGTGCGGATAACATTGGCTTTACCTTTTTCGTTCACAAAGCTTGTTTTAACAGTGGCGACACGCTTGATTGTATTATCGTAAGTGTATTCGAGTTTTGCCGATGCTGTAGTTTTGGTTTTTGGAAGGCCATCAGCAAAGTATTCAAAATCAATACGATCGCTATTAATTTTGATCGTTACGGGTTTACCGAAAGTATCGTGGTAAGTGATATCGCGGATTGAACCATTTACGTTTGTTAATAAACGCGATAACACCACTTGGCCATTGGGCAATTGTTTGTGCCAGAATTCATAACGGTTAGTTGCTAAAGTTTGTTTACCACACACTTTAGTTGCTGTTGACCAATAATTAAATTTTGGATTTGAAGCAGAAAATTCGTATTTATAGCTTTCAATACACTTATCACGATCAGTAAAAGATAAAACCCAGTCTTTCACATTATCGTATTTGATAGAGATAGTTGTCTTATCTGGCCAGTTAGCTTTAGTTAAGTTGTGAAACTCATTGTAATCGTAAGTGTAGACATCAGTTTCTTTTTTGGCCCAGGCATTACGATTCCAAATTAAATCTTCTTGTTGATTGTATTTATACTCAGTCATTAAGCCATTGGGGCCAGTAATACGTTGAACTTTTTTATTTGGAAAATACTTAAAAGCTAATTTACGTGAATTGTTATCAGTGATTTCAGTTAACAAATCTTTTTGATAATCAAATTTTAGGTAGTTTCCGTTTTTGTCATACATGTGAGTTAAGCGGCCGGCGCCATCAAAACGTTGCATACTGCCATCTGGAAGAGTGCGTGTGTATACGCCCTTATTTAAAATGACATTTTCTACTTCTTTGGCATTAGCCATGTATTTAGTGCCATCTTTAACTGGTACGATAATACCGAATTGGCGGGCGTACTGTGAGCGCAGTTCAGAATCATCGTAAAGTTGTGACTCGATGTTTTTCCAGTAATCAGAAGTGTTTGAACTAAACTTTTTATCAGCACGCATTTTTGTGATGATTTGTTTGATTGAACCTTCGACATCTTTTTTAGTTAATTCACGAGTTGAATAAACGATTTCCTGACCATCTCCGCATTCAGAAATTTTTAAGTTTCCTTCAGGAGTAGTTTCAAGTTTTGTTTCAAACTCAGAACACCAGCCAAAGCCGAATAGTCCGTTGTAGATCGTACGGCTTTTGTAAGCGCGAAGTACGCGCATATCATAACCCGTTCCTGGAACCTCTAAGTCAGTCCAAGTATTCGAATAACCAGCGTTATTCATATCTACTAAAGCATGTGCTTTTTCACTTAAAGTTAACGTTGCAACAGTCGCAGTCACTGCAAGAAGAACAGTCCATGTCTTCATCATTAAAAACCTCGTGTGTCTTGATTGGCCTCATTCTTAAGGCCGGAGGGCGCCGAGCCCTACACTTTTATTGTAACAACTTTTTTGATTACGATCCCACCAATAATTTGCAAACCTAGCATAACGGCGAGCATGATAATGCCCAGAGTGGTTTCGAACATCGGTTTAATGAAGGCCGGGTCTAGGACAAAGAAAATGACGCCCATAACAAATGGAATACACGAAACGATGATTCCTTGCATGATTCCCTGGGCAGTCATTGCTGAAATTTTCTTTTCTAGTTTTTGACGTTCACGAATTGTCGAGACGATGGTCTGGAAAGTTTCGGCCATGTTGCCGCCAGTTTCTTTTAAAATCACTACAGCAGTTACAAACATCTGAACGTCTGGTCTAGGAATGCGCTCACCTAAATCGGTGAGGGCTTCTTCGTAACTTTGACCGAATTGAGTTTGCGTTAATACTTGGTTAAATTCAGCTTTAACGGGGTTTCCCATAATTTCTACGACACGAGCCATAGTTTGCTGAGGATTAGATCCTGATTTAACTCCGTTAGCCATAATAGTTAAGGCATCGACCATTTGTCCGACGAAGGCGTTACAACGACGCTCATATAAATTTTTATAAACTAAAGGTAGGACTTGAAAGCCGGCGATACCGACAGAAGCACCGAAAAAAATTCCCAACATAGTATTGGGCCAAACCATCATAAAAAATAATAAACCAACACCAACACTTGAAAGTAATTGCAAACGAATCACCTTTTTTTCGTCGACATCCATACCTAACATTTTCATATGCATCATGATTTCAGATTTTTTAGCAGCGCCACTTCGGCCGATGCGGCCAAACAAAGTATCTGCGTACATGTAAACCGCAAAAAATACAGAAATCCCAAACAACGGAAAGACTAACCATTCGTGTCTAAAAATATCCATGTCTTACCTCTATCCCGCTTTTTTGGGCGGTGTAGTTGTTGTTCCTGGTGTTGTTGTAGGTTTAGCAGCAGCCACAGCAGGTTGCACTGGTGTAGCAGGTTTAACTTCATTCGAAAAGATTTCCATAGGAATGTTTCCACCCTTATCTTTAATTTCTTGTACAAATGATGGTACCGTACCCGTCGCCTGAAACTGGCCAATAATTTTTCTATTTTTATCGTAGCCTGTTTCTTTATATCTAAAAATTTCAGCTAATGTGACAACATCACCTTGCATACCAACAACTTCGGTAATGCTGATAATTTTACGTGTTCCATCAGACATACGAACAATCTGAATAATTAAATCAACAGCGCCTGCGATTTGTTCGCGAATTGCTCGCATCGGTAAATCTAAACCCGACATCATCACAAGAGTTTCTAAACGAGCAATACATTCACGTGGTGAATTGGCATGTGTCGTTGTCATTGAACCATCATGACCTGTATTCATCGCTTGCAGCATATCAAGAGCTGCACCATCGCGCGTTTCTCCGACCACAATACGATCTGGACGCATACGTAAAGCATTCTTAATTAAATCACGAATGGTTACTGCGTTGGTTCCTTCCATAGAAGGGGGGCGTGTTTCTAAACGCACAACGTGCTCTTGCATAAGTTGTAACTCGGCCGCATCTTCGACCGTGATCACACGTTCGTGTGATGGAATCCAAGACGAAATCATATTTAATAACGAAGTTTTACCAGAACCAGTACCACCGCTGATAACAACGTTGTAACCGTATTCTACAGAAATACGCATGAACTCAAGCATGTTTTTATTAGCACTGCCGTAATCAATGTATTTTTCTGGATTGATTCCGCCTTTTTTAAATTTACGTATCGTTAAAGCCGGGCCGTCTAAAGATAATGGTTCAATGACTGCATTTACACGTGATCCATCTTTAAGGCGGGCATCCACATAGGGAGTTGCATTATTAATCTGACGACCGAGTGGAGTCACAATACGCTCGATAATGCGGCGTAAATGATCATTTGAAGTAAATTTAATTCCGCTGAGCTGAACTTTACCAGCTTTTTCGATGAAGATACGATTAGCGCCATTCACCATGATCTCTGAGATCGATGGGTCAGCTAACATATCTTCTAATGGGCCAAGCCCTAAAGCTTCTTCTAAAACTTCTTTCGTTAATTTTTGGCGATCTTCACGAGAAAGATCTGGGGCTTCTTTATCAACGATGCCTGAAATATCACGTTGAGTTTTAGTACGTAATTCTTTTTCTTTACTTTCGCCTTCGTTGGCTTCAGCTAAGATTTTTTTCAAATCAATTGTGCGGATCAATTCAGAATGCACCCGCAATTTTGTGACAATCCAAGGATCCATGCCTTTGGCAACTAGATCACCACCGCCACCAGAAGGTGAAGTGGATGACACCACTGAAGGTTTGGGTTTTTGCATGCTCTTAAGGCGTTGCAATGTTCCGCCAGAAAGTTTTCTAACAAAATCAAAATAGGCTGAAGAAATCGGTGATTTTGGATTTGCGACAACGAACGGTTTTGATTGTGAAATCGAATTCATCGTTGTGGCTTCATCTGATGGGATCATGGCCATCGGAGATAAACCTAAATGCTGAGCGATCATTTGTGGTTGTAAGCCGTTCGGTCCCATTTTATTTATAACTAATTGAAACATTTCGCGTGGAATAGATTGGGTCATCAATTCGTTAATCATTCTTTGGGTTTGTTGTACCACTAGAATTTCTGGCGTTGCGATGATGGCAATTGCTGTAGCGTCAGCTAAAATAGTATTTTGCATTGGCCCTAATTCATTACCACAATCGACAACGATAAATTTAAAACTGCGCGAAAAAAATTCGATCAGTTTTGATAAATTATCTGGATTAACACTTAAAATTTCTTCTGGTCCACGCACGGCACCTAAATAAGAAAAACCTGCTGGGTGCTGAGTCACGATCTGTTGAATTGGAGTAGAATTCAATGACTGTGTTGATGTGGCAAGTTCGCGTAAAGTCTTAAGTGGTTTTAGACCAGTAATGATATTTTGATCGCCCACACTTTTCGTGTCGCAATCAATTAAAAGAACCGGAGTTCTTAGCTCGGCAGTGATGGCCGCAGTTAAATTGGCAGCAAATACGGATTTACCGACGCCACCTTTTCCGCCGACCACGGCGATTAATGCACAGTTTGAATTTATGGCCACAAATACTCCTTTGGGCTTAATCCTTAAATCTAAATTTTTTCTTCACTTGTTCAACGCCAGCACTTGCTGAAGATTTAATAATCGGCGTTACGAACAAGACATAATTATTAGTACTTTTTGTATAACTTTTTCCGTGATTTAAAGTGACGATAGCTCCAGCGCCAGTAGGGCCACCGAATTGATTTTCACTTTTTTTAGAAATAATTCCTGCGATCGCAGCACTTTGACGGCTGCGTACAGAAACTCTCGTAGTCACATTTGTTGATGGCCCAAAAGATAAACCGACGCTGCTGGTAGTTACTGTAATTCCTGTTTCAACTAATTCAGAACGTTCTGATTTAATTGTAGGCGATGATAAATTTAATGTAAGTTGAAATTGTTGGGTATTTGTAGGTGGTTGACCTACAGTTGTAGACCCATTATTAAGACCAAAAGTACGTGTTAAACTAGCATTCGGATTTTTATCTTGAGTTAATAATGACGCCGTATCCAATAAGCGCACATAGCCATGCGTTCGTGCCCAGTTTAATTTAGGAAGTAAATTATCAACAATTGATGCTAGTTCGCTAATACTGCCTGGAGCATTAGCTTGGCCTTGAGTTTGGGCTTCACCTAAACCACGAAGTGATGGTGAAAAAGTAAAATTGAAATTTTTCAAATAACGTTCAGCATATTCAACCACGTGTATTACGACTTGAATCATTTTGGGTGGAGGTTCAACTTTATCTTCGGCTTTACGAACTTGAATTAGATTAATAACATAGGCGCCGATATCTGTTTGCGGTTTACGATCGGCCAAAGCCACGTTACGTAAATTTTCCTGACCTTTTTCTGTTACGATATCAGGTAAGTATAAAAGCACGACATCGTTAATACGGTTTTTTTCTTCGACCGAATTTACAAAACCTTCAAGCTTAATAAAATCACCAATTGAAGAAACTGTGATCTCGGGATTATTAATATCACGTGCGATATACTCTACGATTTTCTTTTTAGCTAAAGGACTAAGGCTGACTAAGCTTGCAACCGCTACGCCGCCCTCAGTAAATTGGCCAATAACTTGACCGATACGTTTTAAATCTTTTGGCAGCAGCACAAAGCCATCTAAGACGATTCGATTGTTAACAATTTTATATTCGACGCCTTCAATATCAGCTAACAAGGCTTGAATTTCACGTACTGTTTTTTCAATGGTTTGATCACGAATATCTATGCGAAGCTCAACTAAGATTTGTCCGGTTTTTTTATTGTGAATTGTGACAATCCCGTTACCAACTTTTGTGGGCAAAATTCTGAAAGTGTCAGTATTTTTAATACGTTGTAAATCAACAAGCTCAACACCGCCACCTTTATAGGTTAGTGGAGTTTCAGGAATAGAAATCTCTTCGTCGTGTTTCATTCCGGCGATTAAGTTTAAATGCCTGCGAATTCTTTTTTTGTTGGGTTCAGCTGTTAAAATCTTAACTGTTGTTCCGCCACCTTCTTGAACTTCTTCGTAGACTGGTTTATCAACTTTATCAACGGTTGCGGCTATAGCATCGAGTGCAGAATTGTTTTGCGCGTGCGCTAGTGAAAATGCAAATTGAAATGCAAAAAATAAAATAAAATATAAACGTATCCGTACGCTTTTAAGCATGCCTTTAATTACCTGGAGGACGACCTCCAGCTCCATTAATTAAGTTTGGCTGAGTTGGGGAAGAAAAGCCACTGGACTGTCCCATTGTCTGGTTGATCGCTTTTTGCTGAATGGTCTCTGCCGTAGAGGACGGAAGTCGAGCTACTTGTTTACGATCGTGTGGGTTTCTAAGTAAGAAAAATAAACTGCTTGGGTTCGTTGAAACTAAGAACACCAAGTCTTGCGCATCACTTGAATTAACTTCGATCGTGACGTTTCCGTATTTTGTATCACCGGTTAAAGTGGTTTGAATTAAACCTCGACCTGACGGATCTTTTTCGATTGTGCGTGGAATGCTGTTATTTAAATTCACACCCGTCGCTAAGATAATAATATCTTGCATAAGTAACACGACTTCACGCTTTTGCGTAGCCCCTTTGCCTGTATCAACTACAGCATAAATGTCAACGCGGTCACCTGGGCGGATTAAACCACCATTGGCGCGCGTTGGATCTACAGGAATAGTTACCGCACGTTTATTCGGTGATACTTGAATGGCCATGCCTGTATCTGGGCCTGGCTCTAGAACTTTATTTTTAGTTAGAGTTTGACCTTTTTTAATCGGAATCGCTGCAACTGTACCAACAACATCAGGAATATCGGTGAAAGCATCTGGTTCTACATCAGTTTTATATTTTTCAACTACTTCTAACACGTTGTCATAGATAGTATCAAGATCACGAATATCTTCTCTGGCAATAACCACACGAGTTTTTGCACCAAGCTGCTTATCTACTTCTGCTTTTTTTTCTTGGGAATACGTATAGAGCATAAAGGTCGCAAAAATTCCTGCGCCTAATGATATCCATAAATTTTTTGACTCATTTGGTCCCATGATTACCCCATCTACTTCTTACAATCGGCATTTAGACAGATTCCATAAACGGTCTTGACCCATATTTCTGCGGTTGTGGGTGTATCTTTAGACGAAGGTACGAATAAAGAATTCGCACTCCAGACACCATCGCTATCTTTATCTGCGTACTTATGGCTAGATTCTGCGATGTTAATGTTTGCCGTGAATGTAACTGGACGAACGGTGGCTGGCCAAATGTCGCGTTGTTCAGTCGGCACATTACCATCTTGGATAGTGCCATGCACACGATTGCGTGCTTTTTCGTAGTTGATTTTAAATTCTGCTCCCGGACGAAAATACATTAAGTTCGAACGAAAACGAAAAGTTTCTAAAGTGTAATTGTATGAAGCAATCGAATTTAAAATACCAGAATGAATTGCCCCGAAAAATCCCAAAGAAAAATTAAACAAAATAACAATCGTAAATAGAACCGGAATCGATTCGACTAAAGCCATTCCACGTTCGGTTTTTTTAAAAGTGCGGTTAATTATTTTCATATTAGCACCCATTATCTTCCATGGGTGAATAAGCACCATCAGCAGACCCTGATAGAGATTTCCACTGTGTGCTTTGTAAGCTGCTGTTTTCTTCAGGAATGACCTTTACACCTTGATTAAATTTATTTTGAAAAAAGTTTAAACATTCTTGGGTCGACGGGTGGCGAAACAAAATTCCACGAATTGGAAATTTAAATTCTTCGGGTGTTTCAGTCACTTGACCTAAAAAAGGGATATTTAATCCACTCAGTAAAATTAGATTAATACTTGATTCGACACCAATCCACGGGTGACGAACTTCACCACCTGGCTCAGCAGCATTGGCTTTATCTATGGCGCCATCTGTTTTCTTCATCATGTCTGAAATATCGCCGACAAAAAATTCATCTTTGTCTGTGACTGCTGGCATTTTAAACCAAGGAGAATCAGATCCATTTCCTGTTAATAGCGGAAAGGCAGCAGTTAAATTACTATACTTAGTTTCACCGGCTTTAATAGAAGCATCAGTGTCTTTATTGCCGACTGCGTGAGCTCGGGCTGAAGACCACACGATGTATTGCGCGATTTCAACTGTAGTTAAGGCAAACGTTAATGCAAAAATTAAAATGCCAGACCCAATAACCATTGTGAATGCGAATAAAAATTCTGCAGTCATAAAACCAGATCGGTTGTGAGCAAGTTGATTAAATTTTTTCACAGTTTACTCGGGTCTGAACTTAAAGATCGACTGATTGAGTTCGGATGGCATTGTGATAGATTTTGTTTTTTCTTGTTTGCGCCCAAGCCTTCGCAAGATTCACGAAAGGTTCCAAAACCGGTCATGTTGCGTATGCTTTTCACCGGACCACTAAAAAGTTTTGAGATATATTTTTTTTCTTTGATGATTCCGGTGACGAACATAAATGTTCCGATCAACAGAGCTAAAAGTAACACAGCTTCAATAGCAAATTGCCCACGTTCATTACGTAGACTTAATTTACTCTTTCTTTTCCCACGGCACGCGTTCACTGTCGCCTCCGGATGTAGGATAAGGTTTAAAGCCACTGCCTGTCGCTAGCTGCGTTTCTACACGCGCTCCTAATTTGATGCTTCCTTTATTGAAGCCGTCTTTAGGCGCTTTTAACAAAGCGGGCATCAAAACGAGCCCGGCCAATGCTAAAAGTACGACATACTCTATAGTCATAAGTTAATTACTTAACTGACTGTTCAACAGAAGTATCGATGCTTGAACCAAGTTTTTCAGTTGTAGCAGATAGCTTCTCTTTAATTTTAGGACCAAACATCATTACGATACCAACAACTACGGCAACTAATAAGATGTACTCAGTAGCACCTTGCCCGCGGTTATTTTTTAAAGATTTCGTCGTAAATTTTCTTAATGAAGTTAGCATATTTTTACCCCTTAGTTACGTTTTACAAGGGTTTTATCGACTTAATTTAAGAAAAACTTAACTGGTATTAAGGCTTATTTCCTCTCAAAAAGTGCATAGCCATTGTCTTCCATGATAAACGTCCAATTTTGAGACGCTTTTAAGGTAGAAGCCAAAGCTTTGGCCTTTTCACTGACGACATAATCAATGCGATGTTGATTCAACAGAGCCTCGGACTGGCCATTGATATTGTTCATCATATGAACATAGTCTGTGTAGGTGGCATCCGAATAAATGATGTTTCGAGTATCAATGAAAATTTGGTTGGGTTGGCTATAGATTAAAAAAGATCCTAACAACCAACTATTAAAAACACGTTTTCCAGAAGATTGATTTAAATAATCAGCTATACGAAAAGTCGAAGTGTAATCATATCTTTGGGCGTAGCGATTGGGTAAATCTTTACGGTAATTTTCGCTATACGATGAAAACATAAATAAGGCGAACAGAACCAAAGTTGTTGTGATGGCTCGATTGCAGAAAACTTGTTTTACACTTGGCTTGACCGCAAAACCAATTACGCTACTTGCATCAGCTAAGTGTTTACCCCAATAAAGTGGCAACACTGAAAATAACAAAGGTAAACTTCTAACGGCGGCAAAAGCCGAAACTAAAAAAATAAAAAATGACGAAGTGAGCAAAGTGCCGGTTTTTTTCTTCTTGAACGCAAAAAATACTACAAGAAATACCGTCATTAAGAAAAATAGCATTTCAAAAGAGATTTCACCTTTTTCAAAAAATGATAAGGGTTGCCATTCAGTGACGCGGAGTTTTGAGATCAAAGCCGTTTGCAGAACATAACTATATATTTTAACACCCCAAGGATTTATTAAAGTAGCGACAACACAAGCGGCAAAAAATGCAAACCGATCATTTAGATGAGCGAAACTGCGACTTTTTAGCGCCTGCCAAAAAATACGATAAGCCAATAAAGCTAAAAATAATAAAAATGAGCCATGCAAATTAGTCCACAATATCAACAACCCTAGGATTTTAAATTTGTGTTTGTAGATTTTGTCGTTGTCTATCCATTCAAAAGCGATAGGTATCAACGGCAAAACTAAAAGTGCCGGGCGATCAACGATCAACATGCTTAAACCACTGATGCTGATCACGAGTGGCAGCCAATTTCTCTTATGTAATAGGTGTGGGTAACGTAATAACCAAAAAGCTACGATACCGACAGGGATCACACGATGAAATAAGAAAATGCTTTCAATAACAAAATTGGCCTCAAAAAAATAATAAAACAGACTGCTTAACCAAGGATAAGGAAGGGCCTCAGTTTGGTTAAATGAATAGGCATCATGAATATACACTGTGCCTTGGCGCATAATCTGGCGGCCTTCAGCAATCCAAATGGCCAAATCGCTATAAGAAAAGGGCATCACCATCGCAAATAAAAAGGTGAGTGCCAGAAAAAAGAAAAAATAGAATTTAAACTCTTCAGACTGTAGTTTTGCGTCTAGCATCAATATTGATCGTAAAGAATTTTTTTAATTTAAACACTAAAATAACTACCCAGACCTTGGCCCAGAATACAGAATAGCTCTTACTATGACCTAACATCAGCTTTAACATTGATAAATTGACGATGAAAACTTCTATAAACACTGATTTAACAATTAAAGGCGAAAGTGTGCACGTGCAGACCGAAGACTGGGGCCACGAGCATAAAAAATTAGTCGCGCGCGTGTATCGACATGGACGCATGGTTAAATCTTTTGAAGTGCCTTACGAAAAGCTTACAGCTCCGCTGAATGATAAAACTCGCCATGGTTATGCTCAACAGTTACACCAAAAAGTAATCGATTGGGTTCATGAAGGTGGCTTGTAATGCCAATTTTAGAGCTGAGCCACGTTTATAAAACTTATCAAAACGATCGCCATGCTTTAAAAAATATTTCATTTACGGCTAATACCGGCGATTTTATCTTTTTAACAGGTCATTCAGGCGCAGGCAAATCTACACTGTTCAAAATTTTATCGGCGCAAGAATCCGCCACCAGTGGGTCAGTTTCGGTTTTTGATAAAAATATGAATGAATACAATCATCACAATATTCATGAGTACCGCAGACAAATTGGCATTATCTTTCAAGATTTTAAATTAATTCCAGAAATCACAAACCGTGCGAATTTAGAAATTCCACTTAATGTTTTAAATAAAAGCAGAAAAGACATCGATGCTGAAATAAAACAGATTATCGATCTTGTGGGAATCAAAGCTTCGTATTTAGACGAATACCCCGAATCACTTTCAGGCGGAGAGCAGCAAAAAATTGCCGTAGCGCGTGCGATTATTCACAGACCAAAAATTATTTTTGCAGACGAGCCTACCGGAAATTTAGATAAAGAAGCTAGTTTCAATATTTTGATGATTTTAAAAGAGCTGACTAAATGGCAAACTACAGTTTTATTTGCCACCCATGATGAAAATCTGATGAATCAAGTTCAAGGCAAAGTTATTCACCTAAAAGCGGGCGAGATTGAGAGTTCTACTTTATGAAGCATGTATTTCATATTGTTATAGGGCTGTTCTTTTCATTACTCGTTTCGGTTTTAGTCACCCAGAATAATATTAATCTGTTCATGGGCGATGCCGATGATTTTAAAAAAGCGACGATTTATTTTAAACAGACCACCCTAGACACCGAAGCCGATAAATTTGCGGCCGATAAATTACAAAAGGCTGAAAAAGTAAAAAAAATCAGTAAAGAGGCCGCGGTTCAAGATTTTAAAAATACATTTGGTGATTTTTCTAAAAACTTATCAGAATTAGAATCATTAACTGACTTAGTGCCCTTATCGTATGAAGTGGTTTTTGCAAGCCTTGATGATCGTAAACAATTTATTGCGACAGAAAGCAGTCACGAACTGATTGATGAAATCGTAGCCATTGACCAAGTATTTTCTCGTTACACATCATTGCAAAAAAGTTTAGGGGCATTTACTTATATCCTTTTTGCCGTTAGCTTTTTAGTTTGCTCATTGCTGACTTCACTTTTAATTAAAAACATGATTCACAATGACCAAAGACAGATCGAAATCTACGCGCTTTTTGGTCAAAGTTATAGTGCTATCGTTAAAAAGTATTTTAAAAATCTATTAAGCTATTTTATCACGACCTCTGTTTTAAGCCTGGTGGTGGTTTTTGCTTTTTACACGATATTCAAAGTTAAATTACATGCCACACCTGATTTGCGCTTTATGGGTGATCGCCTAACGTTCTTAGGTGTTACACAATTTTTAATTTTACTGATGAGTTTCGCAGTCGCTTATTTTGGTGGGCTTTATTTTGTTTTAAAACGCGCTGTTTTAAAATCATTTCAGCGGTAGTATGAAGTTTTTAATCATCGTCTTCATTACAATATTTGTTCAAGCTGCACCTGAAAAAACTTTAGAATTAAATATCTTACAAATCGAAAAAGATATCGCTGAAGCTTATGCAAAAATTTCAGTTAATAATCAATCAATCGCGGTCGCGCAAAAACAAATTTCTGATATTAATTTAAATATCGAAGAAAAAAAGAAATACTTAGCTAAACGAATGTTAGCGCAAAAAAGTGTAAAATCTATGAGCTGGTTTTTAGCTTTAGACACAAAAAACAAAGCTATTTTAGATCGCAATTTTAAGATTTTTAAAAACATTAACTTATCAGATATAACGGCACTTTATGAATACCGTTTAGCTTTAGAAGAAGTTAAAAACCAAGAGCAGTTTTTAGAAGTCGAAAATCAAAAACTTATTGAACTTACCCAGTATTTGCAAGACCAAGAAGTTAAGCTCAAAAAAGCCGAACAAGAGCAAATTGCAATGCTTGCAAAAATTAGAGCAATCGATCATTTATTAAATTTTAAGGGGCAGTTGTCTTTACCAGTGCGTGGAACAGTTTTGGAACGCTTTGGCAGTTCGCACGACCACGATAATCAATATGCATTGTTGGTCAAAGGCCTAGTCATTGACGGAAAAGATAAACAAGCGGTAGCGGCTTTCGGTCCAGGCAAAGTCATTTTTCGTGACCGTATTCCCTATTGGGGTGATTCTGTAATCATAAGTCACAAAGGCGGATACTATTCAGTTTATGCCGGAGTTGAAAACGCTGTTGTTAAGATGGATGAAGTGGTCACGAACGAACAAATCATCGCACACACTAACGGGCAAGAATTTTACTTCGAACTTAGACACTTAAATATTCCATTAAACCCTTTGAGCTGGATTAGGAAAGACAATGACTAAAAAAATCTCGGGCGTATTAATTCTGTTATTCGTAGTTCTAAGCATTAAGCCAATGTGGTCTTGGGCAGAAGAAAGATATAGCGATCTACAAAACTTTTCAAAAATTTTAAACTTAGTTCAGCAATACTATGTTGAACCAGTTGATACGAAAAAATTAGTAAATGGCGCCATTAAAGGTATGTTACGTGAGTTAGATCCGCACACAAACTACATGCCACCTGACATTTTTAAAGATTTCGAATCAGAAACTGCTGGCGAATTCGGTGGTTTAGGAATCGAAATCTCTATTCAAAACGGTGTATTAACAATTATTTCTCCGATCGAAGATACTCCTGCCTGGAAAGCCGGTATTAAACCTGGCGATAAAGTGATCGCTATCGATGGCAATTCAACAAAAGGTTTTTCATTAGTTGAAGCTTCAGCCTTACTTAAAGGAAAACGCGGCGAACCAGTTGTGTTATCAGTCGTTCGTGATAATTCTGACAAAGCCTTAGACATCACAATCGTACGTGGCCAAGTTAAAATTAAATCAGTGAAGTCGACAACCCTTGATGATGGTTATTTATACGTAAGAGTCACAAGTTTTATCGAAACGACGTCTAAAGAATTAGAAAAAGTTTTATTTGATTACAAATCATCAAATAAAAAAATGGATGGTATTCTTATCGACTTAAGAAAAAATCCAGGTGGCTTATTAGATCAAGCGATCAAAGTGACAGACCTATTTTTAAAAGAAGGCGTGATCGTTAGTACAATCGCTCGTGATCCAAAAAATAAAGATGTCACTTACGCTACTAAAAAAGCGTTATACGCCGATGTGCCGATCGTGATCTTAATCAACGAATACTCAGCAAGTGCCAGCGAAATCGTAGCGGGTGCTCTACAAGACAACAAACGCGCGATCATCGTCGGCGAAAGAAGTTTTGGTAAAGGTTCAGTTCAATCAGTGATCAAATTAGGTGATGGCGGCGGCTTAAAACTTACAGTTGCCAGATACTACACACCAAGTGGTGTTTCAATTCAGGCAGAAGGTATCAAGCCAGATATCGAAATCGAAGACGTAAATGCCGAACTATTCGCAAAAGCCTTATCCGAGAAAAAAGGCGTACGTGAACAAGACATCACAGGCCATTTGATCGGCGATAAAGAAAAAAAGAAGACCGGCAAAAGCAAAATGGATAACAGCGCAGCCGCGTGGTGGAAAGACGTCGCCAGCAAAAAAGACTCTGACTTAACCGAGAAAGAAAAGCTGTTTAAAACGGATTATCAAGCGTACCAAGCCTACTCATACTTAAGAGCAATTAAGACGCTCAGTTCGTTACAAAGGTAGGCCGTACCTTTTTGGGGAGCATCGCATCCAAATAAAAAAGGCTTGTGATGAACCAAGCCTTTTTTATTTGGATAAATTTTTAGAAGAAAACTAGTTTTGATCTTCTTTTAATTCTTTTGCGTCTACTTCTTTAACTTTAGCTTTTTCAGTTAAAAGCTTAATCACTTTTTCTTCTGTGATCATGTAAGTTAAGCGAGATGCTTGGTCAGGTTTGCCGTACCATTCACGGATACGAGCTTCTTCTAAGCCAGTTTGTTTCGCGTATTCAGTGAACTTAGCTTCAAGATCTTCTTTAGTGCAAAGTAACTTGTGCTCAGTTGCTAAGGCGTCGATTAAGAATGAAGACTGGATCATTTCACCAGCTGTTTTTGCAAAGTCTGCATCCCATTTTTGGACGTAAGATTCGAAGTCACCTTCTTGCATACCTTGATCGCTCATACGTTTTTTGAAATCTTCAATTAGCGCTGCCTTTTGATCTTTAAGTAACGAAGCTGGAACATCAACTGGATTTGCTTCAACCATTTTTTTGATTAAACGATTTTTGAAGTTATCTTCGATGCGCTTTTTATCAGATTGTTCGATATCATCACGTAAAGTTTTTTTGAATTCTTCAACAGTTTGTTTTGTACCGATTTGTGCAAGTAATTCTTCGTTTAATTCAGGTAATTCTTTTTTCTTAAGACCTTTAAGAGTCACTTTGAAGTCTACTGGTTTACCAGCGATCTCTGCAGAGTGGTATGGATCTGGAAATTTTAAATTAACAGTTTTGTTGTCGCCAACTTTCATTCCAACGATAGCTTCTTCGAAACCTTCGATGAATTGTTTTGAACCTAATTCTAGATTGTGATCAACGCCGATGCCATTTTCTAATGGCCCACCGTTTACAAAACCTTCGAAGTCTACAACAGCAGTGTCACCCATTTGAGCCGGACGAACTTCTAACACGTCTACAGTTTTAGCGCGTGAAGTACGTACGTTATTTAAAACTGTTTCAAATTGAGCGTCATTGAATATGAATTTTTCTTTTTCAACTTCTAAGCCTTCCCATTTTTTGATTTTTACTTCTGGGCGAACTTCAATAACGGCTGTGAATTTGAAGTCTTTTTCTTCAGCTGGATCTTCGAATTCGAATTCTGGGTAGCTTATAGGGTCAATATTTGCGTCTTTGAGAGCTTGTGGATAATGCGCTTGGATAAGATCTTGTGCTACATCACCAAGAACTTGAGTTTTGTACATTGATTTAATTGTGCTAATTGGAGCTTTACCTTTGCGAAAGCCTTTAATTTGCACGCTACGTTGAATACTTTGGTAAACTTTTTCAAACGCGTTAGTCACAACGGATTGCGCAATCTCAACATTAATTTTTCTTTGTAAACCTTGAGTGATTTGAACTTGTGCTTTCACTACGACTCCTTTTAAACTATCTCGTAATTCGTCTCTGTCAATTGAACTTAGAATTTGGGAAATTAGAGTAGTTTGTATGCAAAAGCAACAAATACATTTTGTGACTGGTAAAGGGGGCGTAGGGAAGTCGTTTTTCGCTGCGGCTCTAGCTCAAAGTCTGGCTAAAATGTCTAAATTTTCTCCTCAAGAAAACGTGTCTTCGAAGGCCACTTCAAAGCCTATTTTGCTAGCAGAATTTAATGATCACAGCTTTTATCAAGAGTACTTAGGCGATAAACCCGCTTATTTTGATTTGGCTCAATGGACAGGCGCTGAGTGCCTTAAAGAATACGCTATTCACCTGTTAAAAATTGAATCGCTTTATAAACTTTTTTTCGCAAATCCCATATCCAAGGCCCTGATCGATGTTTCACCAGGGCTGCATGAATTAGCCATTTTAGGGCGGGCGACTTCGTTTCCGCGCAAACATGGGCCGCCGTTAAAATACAATCACATGGTGTTTGATTCCTTCGCAACCGGCCACTTTTTAACCATGTTGCGTTCACCGGCAGGCCTTGCAAAAATTATCCAACTTGGCCCGATGGGAGAACAAACTCGATCGATCGATCAATGGATTCGTAACCCAGAATTTTGTCATGTGCATTTAGTATCTTTACCTGAAGAATTACCCGCTACAGAGACGGCTGAACTTTATCACACGTTAAAAAAAGAATTCGGCTTAACGCCGAAGGTTTATTTGAATAAATATTTTTTCTTAAAAAAAGAAGAATTAAAAAATGAACCCGAAGGTGTGAAAAATTACTTTACCAATGTGTTAGAGCAGCAAGAGTTGGCTGAGAAAATTTTTAAAGAAAATAAAATAAGATATGTTCCCGTGCCATTAATTCCTGAAATTGAAACTGATAAACTGCTTCATGAAGCTTCTGAATATTTATTAAAGGAAGTTTTATGATGAAAGTTGCGAGCACAACAAAAACAATTATTTGTATCGGCACCGGTGGTGTGGGCAAAACCACAATGGCTGCATCGATTGCTTCGGGTTTATCAACAGATAAAAAAGTTTTAGTGCTAACGATTGATCCATCACTTCGATTAGCCCAAGCTCTGGGTATCAAGCCAGACGGCGAAGTGTACAAAGTTAAAAATAATCTTTATGCGTGTACATTAAATCATGAAAAAGCCTTTCATGAATTTGTTTTAAAAGCAGCTAGTGATGCAGCAACTCCAGAAGAAATCGAAAAGTTATTGCAAAACAAATTGTACAAGCAGCTTTCAACGCAATTAAGCGGCTCGCAGGATTTTTCGGCTTTGTTTAAGTTGAATGAATTCGTTCATTCAAAAGAATATGACATTGTTATTTTAGATACTCCACCTGCACAGCACACGTGGCACTTTTTGCACGCGCCAGAAAAACTTGGGCAGCTATTTAACGAGGGCGTGGCGCAGTGGTTTCGTGATCCAGAACAAAAAGACACAAGCTTTTTTAAACGTATTTTAAATACGGGCACTACCCAAGTGCTAAAAGTTTTAGAAATTCTAACAGGTTCTGAATTTGTAAAAGAATTAGCGGTTTTTTTTCGCGCAATTCAACGTTGGCAAACGCCTTTAGCAAAACAAGTCTCGGATTGCCATAAATTATTAACCGCAAAAAGCACCGAATTTATTTTAGTAACGGCACTTGATCCATCGCGAATTAGTGAAGCGTTACGTCTAAGTGCAGAAATTGAAAAGCAGGGTTATAATTTAAAATCGATTATTATTAATCGGGTGCCAGCATGGATTAAGGAAGAGGTCACGGTTGGCCCCGTGATTCGTTATGTGAATTATTTAAAAGCTTTAGAAGCAAGACTTCTTGGGTCTAAGTCTAAGTTCGGCCCGCATCTTAAGGTGTACAAATCCCTTGAACTCAGCCACAATCGATTGCATGTGGAAAACCTTAGCGATATCTATCACCATATTGAGCTTATCTAGTTGTTCGTTATTTGATCGTACTGAAACTAAAAAAGCATTATTAACAGATTTCGAGCAAGGAAAATATTTAGTTTCTATTTCTGAATATGAAAAAGCAGAACCTTTTTTACTTAAAACTGTTGTGCGCGAAGATGAAAATTATGCTCAAGCTGTTTTAATGTTAGGTAAAATTTATGATCAGGTGGCGATGCCAGAACGTAGTATTTTAAATTTACGCGATTTTTTACAGCGTGGAGAAGGTTCGCCGATAGAGATCATGCAGGCCAAAGCTTTATTAATTAAAAATTTAGCCAAAGTAAAAGCTCCTATCGAAAATGCAGACGAGAAAAAATATATCTCGCGTATTATGACGTCGAAATCTCAAGATTTGCGTCTAGCTTTAGAAAGCCTGCGTTGGACTTTAGATTTTAACTGCGGCTTGTATTGTGTCGAAGAAGTGAATTATTTGAATGAAATCCAAGTGCAACTTCTTTACGCGGTTGAAACTGATCCTACGCTGTATAAGCGTGTATTTGATATCTTAACTTCGCGCTATGATTATTTTGAGTCTTTTTTAAAACAAGCTAAAATGGATCTAGAGTACCGAAAAAAACTCGGCCAAGCCCTTTACGAGGCTTTACAAAAGTTAAAAAGCTCTCACCTTGAAAGCAGCACTTTGGGTTCGGTGAAAACCGCAGAATTAATTACCTATTTAGAAGCGTATCAAAAAAGAATTGAACGCTGGTTATACGAGTAGAATATGACAACTATTGAATCGCAGGCCGCTGGCCTAACAGGGGCACAAGCTCACATTCACACGCAGATCTGTAACAACTATGATAAAGTTTCTAGCTGGTTTCAAAAACAAACTGCAGCTTTAGAGTATCCAATTTATTCTAGTTACGACATTCGTGATGCTGGTTACAAAGTTACAAACGTTGATGCGAATATCTATCCAGCGGGTTTTAATAATATCTGCCCGACAGACAAAGAGTCAGCCGTAGATCTATTTCAAAAATATATTCATGTTCATTACGGTAAAAACGTAAAAAAAATTCTTTTAGTCACTGAAGAACACACGGCGAATCCTTATTATTTAGAAAACGTGGCTACGATTTCTGAGTTATTAGTGGCGGGTGGTTTTTTTGTGCAAGTGGCGTTTCCGAAAATGTTAGAAGCTCCCCTTGAATTAACCAGTGTTACTGGAAAAAAAGTGATCGCCTATAGCGGTTATACGAATTCAGCAAGTTTTCAACAGTTTGCTCCAGACATTGTTATCAGTAATAATGATTTTTCGTTGGCTTTAGCTGAATGGGGCGATCAACTACAATTACCTCTAAACCCACCAAGAGAACTTGGTTGGTACCGAAGACAAAAATCACGCTACTTTGAAAACTATAACTCAATTGTAAATACATTCTCAGAAATCGCAGGCATTGATCCATTCTTAATGCGCGTTGAAACTGAATTGTTTGAAAACTTTGATATTAATAGCGATGAAAGCCGCAATGCTTTGGCCGCGCGTGTAGACACTTTTTTAGCTAAGCTGCAGACTAAGTACACTCAGGAAAAAATAGAAGAAAAACCATTCTGCTTTGTAAAAAATAATGCTGGCACTTACGGCTTAGGTGTTATTAAAGTATCTTCGGGCCAAGAAGTAAAAGAGTGGACTTACAAATCACGTAAGAAAATGAAAGCTGCAAAAGGTGGCCGTGAAGTTGAACAAGTGATTATCCAAGAAGGAATTCCTTCAGTTGTAACTTCTGAACAAGCTTCAGCAGAACCAGTTATTTATATGGTTGGCTGTGAATTAGCTGGAGGCTTCTTGCGTACTCATTCAGAGAAGTCTTCAACTGAAAGTTTAAATTCTCCGGGCGCTGTTTATAAAAAACTTTGTGTGACTGATCTCCTAGACAATCGTCAGGGCTGTCCGCAGGAAAATGTGTACGGTTGGTCAGCAAAGCTTGGTTTACTCGCGATTGGTCTAGAAGCGCAGCAGATGAAAGTCCAATTTAAAGGCTATCAAAAAGCACAATGCGGGTCTATATAGCATCGATATGATATTATTTAGCTAGGAGTGTTTTCTAGTGGAGCAATTCATACATAAATTTAAGTCAGTCTTTTTATTTGCCCTGACCTTTACATTGGGATTCTCTTTATTTTACGGCTACTTCAATGAAACTTTCTCAGAGCGCGACCCGGCGGCGATCGGAAAAAAAGTTCATCAATTAAAAAACTTTGATCCTGAACAGCTTAAAGAAGAATTATCACAGAAAATCCAAGTGCAAAACCTGCCAGACGGTAAAAAATATATTCGTTTTACCAGCTTATCTTCAAACGTCTGTCGCCAATATCCTAAAGTACAAATTCAGTTTTCTGCAGAGGGCATTTCTGTCGCGGGCGAACCACCGCTAATGACCATCGAAGCTGATTGTTTACCGGCGCAAGACCCTGTTGAAATGGCATCGATTGAAATTCCGGTAGATAAAATTTTAAAACAAAAAGCGACGAATGCGTCGTACAAATTTGATGGTTTAACTTCAACGTTCACGTTTTCTGGCTCAGGGGATGAGTGGCCAAAAACGTGGATATTACGCTCAGTGATTTTCAAAAATCAAAATGGCAACACCAAAATCGTCGCTTTCGAAAAAGCCCTTACGCCAAATCACAAACCCACAATCTTAGAATTTTAAAAGGTAGGCCGTCCCTTTTTCGGGAGCAGCGAATCATTTCATAGGGTAAATTATGAAAAAGTTCTTATTTGTTTTTATTTTATTGGGCCAAGTGGTGTGTTTTGCCTTAACTCGCGAAGAAGCTTGTCAGCTGAAAATTGAAAAAAGAAATGAAATGAATATCATCTCTGCAAATATAGCTAACGTGAATACGACCAGAACACCCGAAGGCGGACCGTATTTACGTCAGACGCTTCGTTGTAAGGCGCACAAATGTGAAGTGGTTAAGAGTTCAGACGCCGTTATTAAGTATTTACCAGGTCATGTAGATGCTGATGTCCAACGTTATGTGAAATTTCCGAATATTAATTTAGAAACAGAAATGACAAATATGATTTCAGCAACTCGTGCTTATGAAAAAGCTGAACGCACGTGTTTATGAAAATATTCTTAACCGCAACTATTTTGTCACTGCAAAGTTTAGCCTTGGCCGCTACTCCTAGCGAGCAGGCGTGCGCTGATAAAACTCAAAAACAAAATGAAATGCAGCTGATAACCGCGAAGTTATCGCGTAGTGAACAACTCGGCATGAGCACAGAAAAAGAAATGCAAGCGATGGCCTTAGCTCGCCAAGAATTAGAAAAAGCCGAAGAGGTTTGCCCGATAACCAAAGACGAAGCCTGTGTTGTCAGGGCACAAAAAAAGAAAGAATATGATTCTTTAATCGGAATGATCTCAAGAAACCCAACCATCGATATGGACCGCGCACTTACAAAATTAAAGGCCGTTTCAAAAGTTTATAAAAAAGCCAAATCCATTTGCCCACAATAAAAAAGGAGCCCGAAAGCTCCTTTACATAATTAGATTTTGGAACGCTGCTCCCGAAAAAGGGACGGCCTACCTAGAACTGCTTCGCGATTTCGACGAATGTTCTAACCATTACGCCGGTTGCACCCTTTGGTGAGCAGTAGTTTAAACGATTGCCGCAAGCCCAGCCTGTGCCTGCGATATCAAAGTGAGCCCAAGGAATGCCTTCAGCTACGAATTGCTCTAAGAACGCGGCTGCTGTTCCAGATCCTGCGCCACCCGTGTAAGAGATATTAGAAAGATCAGCGTATGTGCCTTTCATATCTTTAGTATGGTGTTCGTTGAACGGCATATTCCAGATGGCTTCACCTGAAGTAGAACTCGCTTTTTCAATTTTAGTTTTAAGCGCCGAGTTTTTAGTGAAATAACCCGTGTGGATATTACCTAAAGCGACAACCATTGCGCCTGTAAGAGTTGCTGCATCGATGATTGCAGCAGGTTCTTGTTCAGAAGCATACACTAAAGCGTCAGATAGAATTAAACGGCCTTCAGCATCAGTGTTGTTGATTTCAAAAGTTTTACCATTGCGTGCTGTGTGCACATCACCTGGTTTTGTAGCGCTTCCGTTAACCATGTTTTCAGTCGCAGGAATATACGCGATCGCGTTCACTTTTAATTTTAATTGCGCAATGGCAAGCATGGTTCCGATAACTGCAGCGCCGCCGCCTTTATCGTATTTCATTTCTTCCATTTTTGCGCCTGGCTTAATGCTTACGCCGCCGCAGTCAAAAGTTAAACCTTTACCAACAAAAGCGATTGGTTTTTTAGTTTTAGCTGCACCGTAATATTCCATAACGATAAAACGTGGCTCTTGATCAGAACCTTGAGCAACGCCAAGTAGGCCGCCCATTTTTTCTTTTTCAATGCGTTTTTTATCCCATGATTGAACTTTTAAAGCAGCAGTCCCTTTAGCGCCCCTAATAGCTTCGTTGCCTAAAATTGTTGGCGTCATTAAGTTACCTGGCATATCGCCTAAGCGACGTGCGAAGTTAGTGCATGAAGCAAGGATTGTACCTTCGTTAAATGCAGCCACGATGCCTTTTTCTTTACCCGCCTTAGACACTAAGTGAATATTTACGGTTTCATCTTTTTTATCTTTAGGTTTTGATTTTAATTCATCAAATGTGTAACCCGCTAAGTGTAAACCTTCGACGAAAGCTTGAGTGTATTCAGCTAAGTCTTTTTTGCTTGAAGCTAAACCGTCTAATTGAACAAAAGCTTCAGAAACTTTTAAAGTTTTAACTTCTTTGTATAAAGCAGCTGCTGCTTGACGAATTGTTTCGCCAGTCATTTTGCTATCAGCACCTAAGCCCACTACGATCACATGGCGAAAGTTATTTAAATTCGCTTCACGAAAAGAAATAGCTTCGTTAGCAACGCCCGTGATTAATTTATCATCTAGCGAAGTTTCGAAAATGCTGTTCACATCTTTTTCTGTGATCTGAGCTGGTTTGTCTTTTAGTGCATTAGTTTTTGCAAAAAAGACGACCGTTTGACCTTTTAAAGTTGAAATATCTTTCGCGTGCAAATGAACCTGCAAAGTCGACATGAGTATCCTTCCGTAATTATTAAATTCACTTCAATTTATAGGAGCCCATTTTGTCCCAATTTGATAACAGATTGAAGCAGTATTTCTTAAGAAGAGGCATTTCGACTAGACTAGTCGAGTCTTTTTCTGGACTCATGATAAAAAAAATAAAGTGTGATCATAAAAAGTCCGAAAAAACACATAGCGCAAACACCACCTGAAGTGGAATAAAGAAGCAGCAGAAGACGACAACAGAACAGGAGCCTCCAGTGGCAGTAATACCATACGTAATTGAACAAACATCTAAGGGCGAAAGATCCTATGATATTTACTCACGTCTATTAAAAGACCGCATTGTGATCTTAGGATCAGCAGTGACAGATGAAGTGGCCAATGCAATTATTGCCCAAATCTTATTCTTAGAGGTGGATAACCCTGAGAAAGACATTCAATTCTACATTAATTCGCCAGGTGGCAGTGTTTCTGCAGGCATGGCGATCTACGATATGATGCAATTTGTGAAATGCGATATCGCTACTTATTGCCTTGGAATGGCCGCCAGCATGGGATCTTTACTACTAACTGCTGGAACTAAGGGGAAAAGATACTCGATGCCTAATTCTCGTATCATGATCCATCAACCACTTTTAGCTGGTGGAGGGTTATCGGGACAGGTAACGGATATCGAAATCCATGCTAGAGAATTGATTAAGACTAAAGAAAAGTTAACTCGTATTTACGAAACTCACACGGGTAAAGACTACGCGACACTTCATGCAGCTATGGAACGCGATAATTTTATGGATGCTAAATTTGCCAAAGAATTCGGTTTAATTGACCATGTGATTGAATCTCGTAAAGCGAAAAAAGGATAATAGATGAAAGACGCTCAATTAAGATGCTCATTTTGTGGTAAAGGCCAAAAAGAAGTTAAAAAACTTATCGCTGGCCCAAGCGTTTATATCTGCGACGAATGTATCGATCTATGTATGGATATCATCGACGAGGAAAAAGACAAAGAAGTTGCGGTCAAAGGAGCATTCCGTGTTCCAAAACCAGCAGAGATCAAAGCTTTCCTTGATGATTATGTAATTGGTCAGTTATCTGCGAAAAAAACAATCGCAGTTGCCGTACACAATCACTACAAGCGTATCAATTCTCTTCAAGGTAAAAAAACGACTGATGTAGAATTACAAAAATCTAATATTTTATTAGTTGGTCCAACAGGATCTGGTAAAACATTAATCGCACAAACTATTGCAAGAGTATTAAATGTACCTTTCGCGATGGCAGATGCGACAACATTAACTGAAGCCGGTTATGTCGGTGAAGACGTTGAAAATATCGTTCTTAATTTATTACAAGCGGCTGATTACGATATTGAAAAAGCAAAACGTGGAATTATCTACGTGGATGAGATCGATAAAATTTCTCGTAAATCTGAAAATCCATCAATCACTCGTGACGTATCGGGTGAGGGTGTTCAGCAAGCTTTATTGAAAATTTTAGAAGGAACTGTCGCGAACTTACCTCCAAAAGGAGGGCGTAAACATCCGCAACAAGAATTTATTCAAGTAGATACAACAAATATCTTATTTATTTGCGGTGGTGCTTTCGCAGGTTTAGATAAAATCATCGAAAACAGAACTGTTAATAAATCTATGGGTATCGGCGGTGAGATCACTCACAGTGCTGAAGGTAACACTGAAGAATTACTTTCTAAAGTATCACCAGATGACTTAGTGAAATTCGGATTAATTCCAGAGTTTATCGGTCGTTTACCAAGTATCGCTACACTTGGACCTTTAAAAGAAGATGCCTTAATGGAAATTTTGACTCGCCCTAAAAATGCGATCACAAAACAATACCAAAAATTATTCTCTTTCGAAGGTGTTGATTTAAGATTTACTGATGAAGCCTTAAAAGCTATCGCCCGAGAGGCTTTAAAACGTAAAACGGGTGCCCGCGGTCTTCGTGGTGTTATCGAATCATCAATGTTAGATGTGATGTACGATGTTCCAGGCTTAACAAATGTTAAAGAAGTGATCATCGATGAAAAAGTAATCCAAGAAATGGCTCAGCCTAAAATGGTTTACTACACTGATGAAGAGATGAAGGTTAAGGCTGAAAAAGCGAAAAAGTCTGAATCAGAATCAGCTTAAGATAAAACTGAACAGCTAAAAATTAAAAGCTAAAAAACCCCACATCTTTTTTTTGAGATGTGGGGTTTTTTATTTTTCGATGGTATCTTAAGCCGGATGTTTACCGTCGTCCGGGGGGTGTCATGAAGTAGATTAGAAGTTAGGGTTATTAAACCGTGATCCAATAATAATTAGTTTCTCGTTTCCACTTTTCTACATATGCAGTTTTAGCAAGTACGCCTCCATTGGCCAAAATAGTTTTGTTTGAAGCGGTATTGTTAGGAGCGCAAGTCAAAAGAAGTTTCCCGATCTCCTTTGCTTTATCTGTTCCGATCAATTGTCGAAGCATCTCTTTGCCTATTCCTTTTTTTCTATAGCTCGGGCGAACATCATAACCAATATGCCCGCCATATTCTTGCAGATTTTCATTGAGATAATGTCTTAGAGAAATTCTTCCTACGACGATATCTCCTACGCATGCCCAATATGTTGTTTCAGGTACACTCCCTTGTGCGGAAGTCTTTTCGGCCAATAAAATGTTTTGAATAAAGTCAGAGATTGACTCAGTGTCTCTTGGGAACATATCAGGATCGATTTTCTCTCCAAGACTTCTCATCTCGCTCAAAAACTCTAGATAAGAGGGTGTTAGAAGTTCAAGTGGACTTTTTAATTCAACCATTTCCATAAATTACTTATAAAGAAAATATCTGTCTATAAAAACCCAATACAATCGATTCGCTTCATGACACTGCCGGACGACGGTAAACATCCGGCTTAAGACATCATCGTAAAAAAATGTTCTTGCGAATTATTTTCGAAAAAAAGCACTACCGCCAGCGGGTCCACCCACTGCAAGGCTTGGTGGTGCAGGGACTGCTGCTTCAGGAGCTTCATCTTCATCGTAGTTCTCCATGTTGTCTTTAAGAGGATTATCCATGATGTAGTTGAATGGAACTCCGCGAACTTGTTTTGTTAATTTGATTAATTCAGCATTAATCATAGCACGTGCACGGTTTTCTTCTTTTCTAGACATTGAAGAGATTTGCACATTATAAAAGAAATAGTGTGGGCCATTTGTTCCGTTAATAGTGCCACCTAAAGTGATGTTAGTGCCAACGGTTCCAGTTTTTGCGACAACCATACCGCGTGTTTGTGGTTTTGTATAAGCAGCACCACCAACAGTAGATCCTTTATCAACGCCCATAACGGCAACGATATCAGTGATTTCTTTCTTTTGTTTTTGTACCGCTGTATTTAGGGCGCGGATCGTACGTACTACGACGCTACATGAAGCTTCATTATATAAACGGCCTGAACCACTTAAGTCGTGATTTTGTCCTGAACCATTAACAAATGAAAATTCAGATGCAGAAACTTTTAAAGTGTTATAATAGAAAGAATTTAATTTTTCTAAACCACCAGAGGCTACTAATAGGCGATTCGCTGAATGATTATTAGAATTCCAGTTCATTGATTTAATAATTGTGAGCACGTCTTGTGAAGACACGTAAAGTTTAATGGTGTTGGCAGCGGGTCTAAATTCGCTGGCAGCTTTAAAAGCAGTTTTTTCAACCACAAAACGCGGTGACTTAAAAAGTTCAATACCAGCCGTTTTAGCCATTAAGTAAGTTTTCGAATAATCAGCTAAGATCACGCGTTGTTCTTTTAATTGGGCTTCAACTAATTCTTTGGGCGGGAAATTTAAAGTCGCTTTTAAAATTGTAGGTCGAATATGTGTTCTAGAGGGAACAGTGACTTTTTGCCCTTTTTTATTTTTAATCACGCGTGAACCGGTCACTACTGAAAAGCCACCAGAAGCATCAGTATCGTGAAGGTATTTAACATTTTCATCAAAAGTAAGATTGCGAATATTTTTTACGCCCGCTTCATTTAAGCGAGAAACAATCATTTGCATTTTATAACGATTAAAATACGGATCAGCGCTGCCTGTGATATGCACGTCATGTGAATTTTTATCAATGGGAGTTGCAAACACTTGTGTGGAAAAAGTTGTGCCTAAGTCGAATGTTGTTGTAGCTAATAAACTTGTGAATAATTTAGCAACTGATGCAATGGGGTACTTAATGTTGATATTAGTCCCTTTGATCTCTTTCATGTTCTGGTCCATATGACATGAACTGATCATCTTGGCGCCATAAACAGAATTCGCCACCATTGTGCTGATCATAAAAGACAAAAGAATAGGTTTGTTTACAAATTTATTTAACATTACGTACCACCTGTTTGAGATGACATAAAGCAAGATGGAAACCCTTTTAAAACGGCTATATTCGACTTGAGCTAAGCATTGTCTAGTTATGTATCAAAATGAGCTGTAAATTGTCAGACAGTCGATCGTGTAAACTTTGACTTCAGGACCCAAAGATTTTTTTATTTCTACAATAACGAAAAAGGCTTTGCTCTTTAGAACGAACGCAATAAAATGATATACAAGGCAGCGGTTTTGCATTCGATGTAATTCACTTTATAACGAATAAAATTTAACCGCACCCAGCCAAGAAAGGGTCAAAAACCCAATCCTGGTACTCGGTTAGGATAACCGAGGCGAAAAACTGGTAAAATGATTTACCGGTTTTATTCAAGGAAGGAGTTCTTTCAATGGCGAAAACAAGCACAGCCGATACTCAACAACTACCCTTACTTCCTCTACGTGACCTCATTATATTTCCACATATGATGATGCCATTATTTGTAGGGCGTGAAAAAAGCATCAATGCACTTGAAGATGCTATGAGTAAACAGACGGATATCATTTTAGCAGCGCAAAAAGATGCTAAAACAAATAACCCTGAAGAAAAAGATATCTATACAATCGGCACTGTAGGTTCAATTATTCAACTTTTACGTTTACCAGATGGTACAGTAAAAGTTTTAGTTGAAGGTAAACGCAGAGCTCGCATTAAAGGCTTCGTTCCAAATGACGGGTTTTTCGTAGTTAACTGCGAAGTCATTGAAGAAGAAGTTGAAAATCCAACTGAGGCTTCAGCTTTAGTTAGATCAGTAAAATCAACTTTTGAAACTTACGTAAAATTAAATAAGCGTATTCCACCTGAAATTTTAATGCGCGTATCTAGCATTGAAAGCCCAGGAGAATTAGCTGACATTATCGTGGCTCAGTTAAATCTTAAGTTAGAAGATAAACAAAACATTTTAGAAATCCTTGATCCATCTAAACGTTTAGAAAATCTATTAAATCTAATGACAGGCGAAATCGAAATTCTAGAAGTTGAAAAGAAAATTCGCACGCGCGTGAAAAAACAGATGGAAAAATCGCAGAAAGAATACTATTTGAATGAGCAAATGCAGGCTATTCAAAAAGAACTTGGCGAAAAAGATGATTATCAAGCTGAATTAGAAGACCTATCGTTGAAGTGCAAAGATAAAAAAATGCCTCAAGAGGCAAAAGATAAAGTTAATAAAGAAATCAAAAAACTTAAATTGATGTCGCCAATGAGTGCCGAAGCTACCGTTGTAAGAAATTACATCGACTGGGTTTTATCTCTTCCATGGAATGACTATTCAGAAGATCGCCATGACGTGAAAAATGCTAAGAAAATCTTAGATGACGATCACTGGGGATTAGAAAAAGTTAAAGATCGTATCTTAGAATACCTTGCTGTTTTATCTTTATCGAAAAACATGCGTGGACCTATCATCTGTCTTGCCGGCCCTCCGGGCGTGGGTAAAACATCTTTAGCTAGATCAATCGCTGAATCTTTAAATCGTCCATTTGCGCGTATCTCTTTAGGTGGCGTGCGTGATGAAGCTGAGATTCGCGGTCATAGAAAAACATACGTCGGCGCGATGCCAGGTAAAATTCTACAAGCGTTACGTAAAGTTGATAAAGGCAATCCAGTTCTATTATTAGATGAAATCGATAAAATGGCGAATGACTTCCGCGGTGACCCAGCGTCAGCGATGCTTGAAGTGCTAGATCCAGAACAAAATTCAGGATTTTCGGATCACTATTTAGAGCTTGAGTACGATTTATCAAATGTGATGTTCGTAGCGACAGCCAATAATTTAGGTAATGTTCCAAGACCACTTCTTGATCGTATGGAAATCATTTATTTAGATGGTTACATCGAGCAAGAAAAGTTTCACATTGCGAAAAATTATTTAATTCCAAAACAAATCGGAAATCATGGTCTAAAAGATCTTAATGTTACGATGCAAGATAAAGCTGTACGTGATGTAATTCGTTACTACACTCGCGAAGCGGGCGTTCGTAACTTAGAACGTGAATTTGCAAACGTGTTCCGTAAAGTGGCTAAAGACGTTGTTATGAATAACATGATCGACGATCTTAAAAACGAAGCTACGCCGACGACAAAAACAAAAGCGGCTCCAGCGAAAAAAGGTGCAAAAGCTAAAGTTTCTGCAAAAACTAAAGCGCACAAAAAAGATGGTTACGTTATTACTCCAGAAAAACTAGTTGAATTGCTTGGACCACACAAACTACGTCATGGCGAAATCGAAAAATCGAACGAAATCGGTTTAACGAATGGTATGGCATGGACAGAAGTGGGCGGCGATTTACTAGCAGTAGAAGTCAGTTGTGTTCCAGGTAAAGGTAAATTCACAGTTACGGGCCAATTAGGTGATGTGATGAAAGAGTCTTGTACAGCGGCGATGAGCTATGTACGTTCTCGTGGTCCTTTATTTGGCTTCGATAAAGAATTCTACGCTAACATTGATGTGCATATCCATTTACCAGAAGGCGCTACTCCAAAAGATGGCCCTTCAGCAGGTATCGCGCTTACAACTTCGATCGTATCTGCGATCACGAAGATTCCGGTTAAGCGTACAGTGGCGATGACAGGCGAGATCTCTTTACGTGGTAAAGTACTTGCGATTGGTGGTCTAAAAGAGAAAATCTTAGCTGCTCATCGTGGTGGTATTAAGATGATTATCTGCCCTAAAGAAAATGAAAAAGATCTTAAGGATATTCCAAAAGAAGTTCTTAAAGAATTAAAAGTGATCTTGGTAGACCATGTTGACCAAGTTTTAATCAACGCTTTAGATATTAAATCACCTAAAGAGTTATTTAAAGCTCAGTCTGAGCGTGAATTTGGCATCAAAGCCAACTACACCGGGCAATTACTACATACCCAACACTAATAGGTAGGCCGTCCCTTTTTCGGGAGCGGCATGCCAAAGTTATGATGAATCAAAGGGAGAGCTAATAACTCTCCCTTTTTAATGGTTTTTTGTTCGCGATTGCTCGTAATTGCAGCATTGATTCGCCGTTTATAGGCCATGTTCTTAAAAAGCTATATAACTGTTTGAAATTTCTGAGTTAACTAAGAAATTAAATATCCGATAAATTTAAAAATTTTTGACTAGATGTAAGTTTGTTGACCTCATCTTACAAAATCTGTACTTTCCTTTTCATTCATTTCCAGACGAAAAACTGACAAAGGATTAACACAAAATGAACGCAGATCGTGTATACGAACTAGGTAAGCTCTACTGCGATCGTGGTGATTATCAACTAGCGTTGCCCAACTTGATTGAAGCCGCAGACGCCTACTTAGCCGAGAAAAATTTTGAGGTGTACCTTAAAGCCGCTCAGCATATTTTACGTATCTATGCTGAACGTGAAGAATTTGAACGCCTATCAGCGTACAAAGAAAAGCTGCAAGACACTGTTATCCGTGAAAATATTCAATTAAATTCACGTGTGTATTATGTTTTTGGTATCGCCGCTGTTTACAAAGGCCAAATCGAAAACGGTTTAGAGTATTTTAAAATTGCTTTAGATCATGCTTTAAAAACCGATCACAAAGAAGACATCTGCTTTGCGATTTTAGGTATTGCGATTTGTTACCGTCATCAAAAACGTTACGAAGAATCTTTAAAAGAAATTTATAACTTAAATATCTTTATGCAATTCACAGACAACACCGATTTAAAAACTTCTGTGTTATCAGTGAATGCGAACATTTTAATTTCATTAAAAAAATACGACCAAGCTTTAGATTTATTATGGCAGGCTTATGATGTGACTAAACAATCGAAAAAGATGGCAACATCTTTAACGATAATGGGTAACATCGGCGTGTGCTTATTTGAATTGGGTCAACGTGATGCTGCTAAAATTTATTTCGATTTAGTTTTACGTAGTGTTGATACTGAGAACAGCAAAAAAATCTTACGCTCTTACGAAAATTACATCGACAGCTACAAGAACACGAACAAAGACACTTTTGATTTATCTTTCGACTTTGATAATCACTTAGTTAAAGAGCGCCAATTAGGTAAAATCGATTTTAAAAATCAATTCATCTTATTGGATCTTTTAAAACTGTTCATCTCTAAACAAGGTGAAGTGTTTTCAAAAGAATATCTTGTCGAACATATTTGGAAGCAAGAATACGATCCAGCGGTTCACGACAATAAAATCTATGTGACGATTAAGCGTCTTAGAAAAATGATCGAACCAGATTACGATCGTCCTAAATATATTTTTAGATCTAAGAACGGTTATTTTTTAAACAAATCAATCAAAGTTAGTGATCAGATTGCTCAAGAGGGGAGAGTCTAGTGAAACAGGTAGCTTTAATATTGGCATTAGTATGTTCAGGGTTATTCGCACAGGCGCAAGTCGGTGAAGGTGATAAACAATCAAAAGTGGGTAGCTGTGGCTACAACACTCTAGGTGGCGCAGATACTTTTCCTTGGTCATTAGCTCAACCATTTCCTTGGGATTCAGTTCAAGGTCTTTGGAAAGTAAGTGACGATCCAGATCAAGTTGTACGTATGCGTGTGGTTCGCCAAGATCAAAAAGTAAAACACTTAAGCGTAGATGTGCTTTCGCGTAGCGCTTGCGGTTCGACGATGAAGGGTGTTGGTATCATTACAGCAGCTGAGAAAAACGTAGTTCGTTTAAACTTAACTGATCTAAAAGGCGAAGCTCATTTAATGAAGTTAGCTTTCTTTGATACTCGCGATCTTAAAATGGACCAAGAAGTCTGTGGCCAATCAGTATTAGCCGCAACAGTTGTTCATTTTGATAACGAAGGTGAAGACGATCCAATTAATAGTCAAAAACCAGCAGAGCAATCAAATATGATGCTGAAAAAGATTACAAACTCGACAGAGTTCTACTGCAAAAAACGTAGAAAATAGTATTTTTTAGTTGAACCAGGGCTATAGCTTATATATATCTATAGCCCAATCGCAAACGACAGGGAATTAGCTCAGTTGGTAGAGCGCTACCCTTACAAGGTAGATGTCGTCGGTTCGAATCCGGCATTCCCTACCATTTACATCTGTAGATGGTTTATAATTCTTCCCATGTCGCTTTTTCCACTTTCATCTCCAGTTATCTCCACACTCATAATTTTAAGACGACTTTTCATCACGAACCAATCGTAAATGTTCACGGCTTTTTTCAGCTTTTAGCGTAGCTTCTTTCGCTCGACTTGCGCTGATTTTACCGTAGTGCATAGCCATCTGTTGTGTGCGCCAAGCTCCCATTTGCTGGAGAGCTAACATATCACCAGTCTTTTCTAAAAAGTGCGTAGCGCCGGAGTGACGGCAAACATGCGTACCTCTAAATGGTAATCCAAGTTTCACAAAAGCTTTGTCGTAAGCATGTTGGATTTGTCGGTACGTTAGTAAAGATCCATCCACTGTAAAGATAAGATCGCTTTTGTATGCAACGTTTCTAATCTCCGATAAACAAACAACAGATTCTTGCTGAAGAAAGCTTTTAAAAACTTCTCCAGACTTATTCGTTTTAGTTCCAGGTAGTAATTCTGGGGGAGCGCCATTTATTCTCGGCCAAATCACATGTTCAGCTACAGTGTATTCACGATGTTCTAAATTTAGATTAGACCATCTCATTGCAGCAACTTCAGATACGCGAAGAACTTGATGAACTTGAACCAAAGCCATTACATAGTATAAAAAATTATCTTTCTTCAATTCCGATAACCATAATTCAAGTTCTTCTGGATACATTGCTTTTCTTGTCTTCGCTTTCGCCGGTCGAATTCGTACCATCTGACTATGTCTTTTTTTAAAGGGGCTTGTTAGCTTAGTATTATCATTTCGATCTATGTACCAAGTAACTGCTGACTTTAATAAAGTATATTCTTTGTCCAAAGATTCCCGCTTAGAAGAAAACTTTGAAAGCCACACAGGACTTCGCAGTGTGTGAAGCCATTCGTCGATATGTTGTGGGTGTAAACTCTCAACTTGAATATTATAAATGGGTTCAAACGATTTAAACATACGTGAATAGTAGATCTGAGTACTCTTTGAAAGATGAGCCCAACCGAGCCTTTTCCAATCACTCAGTAAATCACTTACGTTGTAACTCTCAGAAGATTGAGCCTGTTGTTTTTGAGTTGCTGTTCCATAAAGCCAGTCGCGAGCTTCAGCTAAAGAGAAGAATGTTTTTGTTGCGCGTTTTCCTACGGCTTTAGAAGTCAGACGTCCTTCATATTTTTTTCCGTTCGCGGGATCTAAGTATCTCTGCTTTTCTTTATTCCATCGATAAATTCTTCGTATGTTGGGGGAGCCAGGAACATCAGTCGCGGTTTGATATCCTTTATATTTATTTGGATCAAATTTTATTTTCATGGTCGTTTCCTTTCTTCGAGAAACGCCATTACCTCTGCCACTTTGTACCTACAGCATTTTCCAATCTTGTAATATGGCAATCCATCTTCAGCCATTAATTTGCTAATAGTACTGGGAGCAATGTTAATAATTTTGGAAAGTGCTTTTCTATCTACAAATAAATTGTCAAAGAGCTTTGACTGTAATGGTTCGCTCATTTGCGACCTCCAGTCATGCATTCTTTGATAGTCAGATAATAGTTATCTGTATCATTAACGTTGGTTTTACGTTTTGTTACATCTTTCATTGCGCATTTTTCTTTCTGTCCATTTCCAATTAATTGTAGCCATGCCTGCTGCTAACAGCTTAGAGGGGAGGGGGGAGGAGGGATAAAATAGGTTTGTCCTATTTAATGAATCAGAACTTTAATTCATTTTGATTGTTTAATTCTGATTGAGAGCTACCTCCTCCTCCTCCTCCCCCTTCAGCTTTTGGAATCAATTCAATTTTATAAAAGCGACCGACTTTGGCTCCTTTGTCTTTATCTAATAGAATTTGATATGGGTTTCGAACCTGACCTTTTAATTCCTTCAATAGGCTACCTACTTCACTTAAAAAGCCTGAATTGCTTCTCGGATTAAGTACAGTTGTGAGTAACGAATTGATTTCTGAGACTTGGAGTAAATCGCTAGCCCGGATAGGTTTATTCTTAAATTCTCTCCACCAAATCGAAAGCAATTCATTGATATGATCTTCATTTTCATCACTTTCTCTAGAATATTCGTCTTGTCCAACTAAGAAGTCAGTTAAACCGGCGCACTGATATATTCCGCCAAACAAGTTACTCCAAGATTCAAAGCTAGGGAGATATCTTAAATGTTTAGGTAGAGGAGTGCCTTTATTAATCCAGTTCTGAACCAATATGTAAATAGCGGTCAAAATCTGATGGCGGTTTTCGATTACGTAAGCTTTTAACTCTGGATACTTAAAACTTTGAATAGATCTTCTGTTTTTTGGGTCAAGTTTAGATTCTAGACGAATGCGAGGACTGCGCCGTACAATTTCTGTAGTGGCTGAAAGATTATTTACTGTGAATATCCAGCAGGCATCGTTTAGACATTCAAAAAGTTCATTAGTTCCTAGTTTGCGTTCAAGCCAAGTATCTTGTGTAGATACTTTTGCCAGTACACTGCTATCCAGTTTCGTAGACTTCAAATTATCGAAATAAAAAATCTTTTGTCCGCGCATAAAGCCTGAAGTAATTTGTTTCGATTGTTCCTCCTCTCTTAAAGGTAAAATGAGGGCCTGAGGCTTAGTGCCTGCTTGGATGATCCAAGATATGTCTGCTAGCAAAGTTTTTCCGGTGTCGGGACGCGATCCATCTATGAAAAATAGAGGAGATGGGCCTATATACAAGTTACGCACAATTGGGTGAAACCAAGTTGAGATGTAATTAAGTTTGTCTGCTAAAGTTGCGAACGGAAAATCATGAAGTAGCCCCAATAGAAAATTGATGCTTTCATGAATAGATTCTTCATCCATGGATATCTCTGAAAAATTTGACGGCAAATTAAATTCTGATTTTAAAAGTATTTGTTCATCTTTGTAAAACCCATCGTCGGAATTTAACTTGTAGTCATTTCCAAAAAAAGGAAGATTCTTAATCTCTTTGAGAGAAGGAACAAGGGAAGGTGGGGTGCAATAAAAATGCTTTGCAATTCTGTCAGTTACATTTGATTTGGTAGATTCATTTTTATTATTTAGTTTAAACCATGAAATGTTCGAAGCCAAATACGTCAGGAGCTTGTCTTTACACAGAACTTCCATTTTTAACTCGCCACTATGGTCTGTCAGAACTGACATTTTACCTTGATGCAAATAAAGGTTTTTATTACACCGAGCAATCTTACCGAGAAGAATGTTTAGTCTTTCGATTAATTCGTGCTCTTGATCATCATTGATATAGAAATTAGGTCTATCTTTTAATGAACCATCCCAGATTTTTGAATCAAGTTTAATAAACTGCCAATCAGATGTATCGTCATCCCATTGTTTACGCTTTAAAGCCCACTCGCGGACCTTCCGTTCCATTTCGAGAATGTTTTCAAGATCCACCTCGGTTTCTTCCTCAGTCAATACTACATCTGAAATCCAAGTAATTTCGAGACCGGATTTCCAGCTTCCAACTTTCGCAATGTAGTACTCTCCCGAACGTTTGGAATGACCAATTTTACCAATGAAGTAGGCATCTTTATAACCATGAGCGCTAAATATATATATCTGAGAGCTAAAATTTAATTCTGCTTCAATTTTTTCGAATCCATGAGAGGAAACCTTTTCTAAAAATTTTTTGAGATTCATTTCTTTGCCTCAGTTAAGTCTTCGGCATGATTTGTAAGAATCTCTCGAACTTTTCCAGTCAAACCTCTATCGCCAAAATTCTTTAATAGACGAGACCTTAATAGTTTCCAGCGCGTTGAATCGCCAATCTCTAGTTCGCAGTCGTCTAAGACTCGCGCCATACATCGCTGGATTTCTTCCACTGTTTCTGTAATTAGTTTGTTGCTTGTGTTCATTAAACCTCCTGTTATTGAGAGGTTTTACTGAATACCAATTCATCCCGCCCCCCAGTTTGTTTCTAACTGAAGTAAAGCAGGGAATTGGGATAGCGGTCTAATGGACAGAACTAGTTCCTGTCCATTTATCTATCGCTTATTTGAAGTAAATTTGCGTGAAAGAGTTCTATCTGATGGAATTTTAAGATCTTTGTTTCTCAATTCTATTTTGGCTTTGGCAATTTTTTGTGGACGAGATAACGACTGATATTTTTTTTCAATTTTCTCAAAAATCAAATCGATTTCATTTGGCAAAGCTTTCTTTTTTCCGCCAATACTTCTTGAAATGAGCACTGGTGACTCGTCCAATATTCCTGACATGGCAACCGTAAGTTTAATAAGGCCAGGCACCATTTTAGTGTTTTGAGCTTTGCAAATTTCATTTAAATTTAGCCAAACGAGGTTTGTCATATAGAGCAAACCAATGGCTCGCATTTCAGTATCTGTGAGTTTAGAACTACAGAAAGTGATTTTGTTCGAATAAACAGTTGGCTTAAAAGCATCTTTAGAAAACAACTCTCCCGGGGGAGTGTGAAACTTGCTCTTATTTCCTTCTTTATTTCGAATTTGAGATTCTCTAGACAGCCACTTGGAAGTTAAAAGGTGAGAAGGAAAGGTTTCTCGCTCATTTGGCTTACAAAAAAATGAGTTCTGCAATACCGGGTTAGCACCGAAACGCGCGTTACTAAATTTTCCTATTAGGGTGAGCATTTCCCCAACTAAAGAATTTAATTTTAATATTTTTTCGTTTGTCAGGGCAGAGTAGTCGGCAATGGTTCCGATTCTTGACTCTAAAACTTTGAATGGACTTTTAAGAATGTGGTCTAGATTGGAGCTCTGAAATAAGTCCATACCAGACTTATCAAGTTTAAGATAATCTAAGTAAAGTGTAACATCTAAAGATTTTGCCATCCAAACCATCCATGCCAAAATTGGCTTTGTTTCGCTAAAAACTATTCTTCGTTTTTATCACCATTAACGTCGACAGCCAAAGGCAAGTTCACATGGTGACCTTTGCGCGTCGCCTGTAGTCTCTGTAATTCGTGAAGGGCTTTATAGAAGCTGCGTTCTAGGCCAGTTTCATACCTTTGAAGCTTATTAATTGTATCAGCATCCTTTTCAAAGATAGCGCCTAAATCTAAGTTGTCAGGGATAGTTGAAATTGCTTGGTGGGCATTCTGCTGAATTATCTTTTCAATTAAGGGTGATTTTGTATTTACTGAGTAGGTTTTTAATTCCTCTCTTTCTAATTCAAAATTTAAACTATAGCGGTTTTGTACTATAAGTCCTGCTTCTATTCTTCCTGATCTTTGAAGACGCCAAGAGACAGATATAATTTTATCAACAATTAAGTGTTCAATGGCATTTTCAGGTTTTAAAGATACCATTAACTCATCGCTAAACTGTTCAAATTCAAATTGGTTCTCCCAAGGCAGTAATGCTTCTTTAGATAATAGTCCATGCTTCAACGCATTTTTAGAAACAGCTGTTTTTCCCTCAACAGTTTTAGGACCTGTGCTTTTCTGCGAATTTTCCTGATTTGCCTTAGCTTGTTTCGCAGACGTCATCTTAGTTGTCCTTCTTCTTTTCCCATTGGATATATTGGTCTAACGCTGTAGTAACCAGATCAGTTGTATTCCATCCTTTACTGGAAGCGAGCTTATCGAGTTCCTTTAATAAGGCTTCAGGTAAACGCATTGAAACCATTTTCTTAGGGCCGTTACAGTAGTCTCTTTTTGGAATATTAAATTTAGTCATAATGTAAGGGTTACATGAAAATTGTATCATGTAAAGACAATGTCAATACTGTATATACAATGTATGACAAAGGTCTGTATAATAATCCTATGAGAGTAGCAACTTATAGCCGAGTTAGTACAAGTAATCATGATCAGAATCCTGATGTTCAAGTTCAGGAGCTAAAAAGATACTGTGAAGCGCGTGGTTGGGTTGTCGTTAAAGAAATAGTAGATCATGGATTTAGCGGAGGTAGCGACAAGCGCCCTGGCTTGCAGGAGTTATTTAAACTAGTGGATAGCAAAGAAATAGACTGTGTCTGCGTTGTTAAACTCGATAGACTTTTTCGTAGCTTAAAACAACTGGTTACGGTTCTAGATGATTTTCAATCGAAGAACGTTTCATTTGTGGCTGTTCGGGACTCGGTAGATTACACATCGCCTGCAGGCAAAATGTTTACCCAAATTCTTGGCTCGTTAGCTGAGTTTGAAAAAGCGTTAGTACGCGAACGTACAATCGCAGGATTGCAATACGCAAAAAACGTAAAAGGCAAAAAACTAGGAAAACCAAAAAAGACTTATAACATTGAACTTATGAAACACCTGCAAGCTCAAGGAATGTCTGTTCGTAAAATTGCCAAGCTCGTAGGAACATCTCATTCGACAGTGGCAAGAGAACTCAATGTAACAAAAAAGGTAGATGCATGACTAATGAGACAAAGGGGTCTGTAACAATAACGAAGGTTTTTGTTACAAATAAAATCGATAAATCGAATAAAAAGACTAAATATCATTTATTAGTTCGACGAATTGGAACTGGCCTAGTGATGAGCGAATGGAGCATCCGATGGATAACTTGATGAGCAACTTAAAGATTAGCAACGTTTTGAAAAATTTAATGTCTAAAGATCGTCACACGATTACTTCAATATCGAAGGCTACTGGCATTCCGAAATCAACAATCTCAGAATGGCTTAATAACCGTTCGCCAAATCCAGTACATGCGGCAAAAGTAGCAAAGCACTTGGGGATCAGTCTCCATTACTTACTTTTTTCTGAAGAAGATTCAGAAGAGCCCTTACACAGGTTTGTGAAAGAAGATCTGTTTAATGGAACATTCGAAATAAATATTAAAAGAGTTAAAATTGGAAAGGCAGAAAAATAAATATGTATAAAGTTAACCTGGTTATCGGAGTATTTCTTTTTATTTCAACAGGCTGTGCATCGTTTATAGATGGATTGAAAGAAGATTTTTCTCCTCCTAGATTAGAAGATATGAAAAATGCTCCAGTTAATTCAAGAGCGTGGAGATGCTATCGCCGATATGATTGTGTAACCGTTCAGGAGAAAGATGCAGCTAATAAAGAAAGAGAAATTTTTCTAGAAGAAGACCGTAGACAAAATGCTATTAAGAATAGTGCACCACCTGTACAAGTAGATGAAGCACCTAGCCTGCCTCCGGGCTGTGTAGACATTTTTACGAAACCTATTTATATCGTTCAAAAATTAGATAAAAATTCATACGAACTAACTTATAGTGATGGAATTGGTTCGAAGAAGTTCATTCTTGTTACTGATAAAGCTAATTACAATACGCCCGGTAAACCTGTAGGCATTGGTGTAAAAGGTGGAGGCATGACTACCGTTCAGTTAAAGAATGGATTTAAAGGAAGTGTAGCTGTTTACAAAGAGTGTGCGATTATTCCTTATAAAACTAAAAATCGATATAACCCTGAAGTTTCATTTCGTGATGAAATAGATGGCCAGTAGAATTCCTAAATCACAATCGCTGATGTGTTTATTTGAAAGAAAAGCCGTTTTAAAAATTCGGATTACGAAATTATCAAACGGCTTTTGAAAATTAAATCAGTTTAGCGCGGTTATACCGTAAATTATAAAAAGAAAAACATAAATCGTAATCCAGACATAACAGGCAGTAGTGGCTTTCTTTAACCACTTAAACTTTGCTAAGGTGATGTCCGAAAGCGCTTTATTATGCTTCAGGTATTCCATTAAAATGGCATCATCCGTAGTTAGTTTTTTGAACGCATCCTGATAATCCGAAAGATTCATCTTCGCAATGTCTGGAAATGACACAAGCGATTTTGCTGTATCAACTCGCGGAGACAATGCGTTTAAACAGCAAATCAAAGTTCCTAAAAAAAATAATGTTCCAAGAATTAAAAGTCCCCAAAACAAAATATATGAATTAGTGACAGGTTTAGCACCCAACCACTTATAAAAGCTTGGTAACACTGCCGCTGAAATCGCCGTACTTATCGAAATAAATCCAGCGATTTTAGCATCAGAAACTTTAATATAATCCGAGATGTAACGATTGTTTTCACGTGCGGTCGTTAGCTGTTCCATTAGATTCCTTTGTTATACGAAATCATATGTGGAGATGCTTTCGGGAGAGCACGCTGTTTAAGAGTTCCTGTTACATCACGTTCCGTAGCGACAAACTTCGGGCTGATAAACACACCAACTCTTTTTTCTACGACTTTACCGCTTGGAAACGTAACCTTACAGATTAAAAAATGTTGACCGTGGTAGAAAGTATCACGGATTACATTCAGCTTGTTTCTGCCAGACTCGATTTCATAAAATAAACAGTCAGCTTCAGAGGCTTCATCGCCATGGTTTTCAACGAACCAGTTTATTTTACAGTTTTGCGGAAGCGGGCTGACTACTGAAAAGAACAAAGAGTGACCCTTCTCGAGAACCTCCATTGAGCTTGAGATTTTTCTTACGAAAGTATCGTTTTCATCAATAATTGCCGCAGCAAGTGTAAAGTTAAGTCCATACGGTAAAGCAGGGAATAACTGACCGGTATGCTTCGCGATCCAAGAAAAGTTTTCTGAGTGTTTTTCCCAATCGAATTCCCACATTTTATAATCAGATCTAACAAATCGTTCGGCCTTTTCTTCGCCATCTTCCTGATACTTCTTAACCGAAACAGCATCATTAGAAAGGGCGAGATGCGTTTTGACGGCGTCCCCGATCATAATACGATTAGAGTGCGCTTTGTTTTGCAGTTTTGCGGCTAAGCTTACATGAAGACCATGAGGCGAAAGTTCATGACAACCTTCGATACCATTATGCTTCCATAAAGCTTTTTCATCAAAATCGATACCTACGCGAATTCTTAAAGGATTTAAACCTAAAGATTCAAATTGGGTTTTTAAGTGAGTTTCAAGTACTACTAACATGGTAGAAGCTGCGTTTAAGGCATCAAGCATTCCGTTTTCCGCAGAATAATCTTGTCTACCGAAGACCGCAAAGATTCCGTCTCCAGGAATTCGAACAATGTGACCATCGAAAGCTTGAATAATGTAAATCGCACTTTGGATGATTGAATCCTGCATTAAGAAGGCCTTTTCGTAGTCATATTTTTCGAAAAGCTGAGTCGACCCTTTAATATCTACAAAAATAGACGTGGTGGGTGCCCTTGCGCTTTGGCCTTGTTTTAAGTTTTGAAAATCAGGATGCGTACCGATTTTGGTTGAGAACGGAATCCCGTCTCTGCCAATCGCTTTTCTTAGGCGAAGGGCAAACGATTCCATATCTAAAGAATCAGCTCTAGTGACTGAAGCTTCAGCGAGCTTCATCATTGTTGGGTTTTTTAAGCTTTCGATGACTCTATAGATTGGTAGTTCGTCGAAAATATTCTTGTCGTACATGTAGCAGCCTCCATGAAGGTGATGTAAATAGTTAGGTCATCCTGGACCTAAGCCTATGACACACCAATTCACCGAAACACACAAGCAGAAAAACTTACGATAAAAAAACCAGTATTACGTTTTGTCCTGAAACTTGCTGCTGAGGCCGCGTTGAACCATGCTGATGGATACGTTTAAACGTTGCGCAATTTCTCGAAAAGTTAAACCTTCTTCGCGCAATTCCTGAATTTTATCGTCGTTTCTTTGCATCGGACGACCAACTGACAAGCCGGAAAGCTTTCTTTTAGAAAAACTGGCGTGTAAGTGTTCTCTATGAAGTTCTTTAGAACATCGTTTGAATGAATCCAGCAAAAAACTAACATTAGGATGTTGAGGAATTTTATCAGTTAGAGCTATTAACTTAAATCGTCGCCTTTCAAGTAAGGCGAAAAACTCTAGGTACGATTCCAACGATTCAAAGCATGAATCCAGTGATAATAAATCATATATATATAAGGTTCCGTCAAAAGAAGACTGGATTCTTTCAACTAACTTGGAAAAACCAGGTCGATCGCTCTCGTCTGAGACGTCAGTAAAAAGCTCATTATAATTTACCCCAACCATAGGTTTCTGATTTTCGAAACTCAGTCGTAAATTTCCTGATCTTAAATATAGAAAAACATTTTCGTTCATAATCTTAAATCCTTGCAAAAACAATTTTGTTATACATAATGTATAAATACAAGAAAACAATTTGTATAACAAAGTGTATAACAAAATGAATGAAAACCTTAAGAAAATTCTAAAAGCAAAAGCAGCTCAGAAAAAAATCAAAAAAAAGTCTTTGCTTGTGGCTGTTCGTCTACCGGCAGATGTAGTCCATGAAATAAATGAAATGCGTGAATCAACAGGCGCATCTCAGAGCCAAACGATTATTTCGGCGTTGAGAGATTCGTTTGGAATAAAAGAAAAGTAGTTAATTTAGTCCCGAAGTTTATATCAAACTGATTTAGGATTTATTCACTAATAAGCACTCTTGTTCGAGGTTACTGATTAAGGTACGTGTACAAACTTCTAGGAGATGAATTTTGTTGGAAAATTGTGCACGCTCACTGTAATTACTAAAGTTAATAGGCGCCTTATCATCTAGCTCAAAGTGGGCAATCGCGTTTCTGAAATCGCCTTCAAATTCTTTATGATACAATTCGCCTATGCTTTTTCCAACATAGGAACTATTAAACATCGACAATTCTTCATCGTGCGGTACAACTTCTTTAATTTTTGGGAGAGTAATTCCTAAATCCTTAGCCTTGTTCCTAACTTTAGGGCGAATGGATTTTAAAATCCCTTCCATTATTTTAAAGTAACAAAGGGTTTTATAAAACGGGCTCACGGAGTTTTTAGCTTCCCGATATAGGCTATATACCTCGATTAGATCGAGCTGAAACAATCCGAATCCCGCATTCAAAGTAAAATCTTTGTATGGACTGGTATAGTTAACAACTCGAACTTCATTTTTTTTGTCGTAAATTAGGACTTGGTTATAAAAGAGCGGTGTATTCGATAAAAAACACAGATGATCTAGGACTGGATTAATACCATTTAGAAAAGCTTCAACAGCCGCCTGCCTTGATTCCGCCACTACCTCAGCTTTGGCGCACGATGCTTGCTTATTTGAATTTGGGACTATTCGGTATGCGATTCCTGCAGACTCTAAGAGCAGAACATCCATGCCTGAAGCAAACTGTAAAAATGAATTACCAGATTCATCTGCTCTCGAGGCGTTTATAGAATTGGTAAAGAGGTAGTCTTTCTGGAAGAATAAAGTAATTTGAAATGGTCGTAAGGTACGATCTAGAAGGGCCTTTTTATCTTCCTCTTCGTTTCGTGGTTGATCGGAATTGTATTGTACTACGAAGTGCAGCTCTGACTCTATTCCCGGAGGGCCGAGCTTAATATTATCTATCTTAGCAGTTACGTTTGAGGACACGCTTGGCCTACTTGGTTGGTGATTAGCGAAAGGTCTTCTATTTAGCTTGGCGGTTCTTCGTCGGTCGGCGCGATTCATGTATTTATTGTTCTACAAATTATGAAAAATATCTAACTTAAAATTTATTTAGTCTTGAGGTCTATGCAGTCTTAGATTTAAAATTACTAACTATGACTATAGAAATTGTTGAAAAATTGAATAGTATCCTAAAAGCAGAGAAGTTTTCAGGGCCTGTAGTAGTCTACTTAATGGCAAGCATTCGCAAAATATTAGAGCAGGAATTAGAGCGATACAAAGAAGAGAAGATTACTTTTTATTGCAATTGGGTTTTACATCATAGGCTAAGCAAAGAGTCAGCGCGTCTATTTATAAAACAATTTGAGCCGCTTTACGACCGATTGAAAAAGAATTCAGAAGATCACTCTTATCTAGAAGCCGAGGACATCACAAAATTTAGTGTGTTCAGGGCAGAAATGTCCAAGGTGCTGCAAAAGTTTAACATCAATGACTTCACAAGCGATGAACACGTTTGGCTGAAATTTAGAATAGAATATGCTAGCGTAGTGGCAGACTGCAGATTAGAAGCTAGAAGCAATAACGACGAAGACTCAATCAAGAAAATCATCGTTAACCTACAACAAGCAGAACAAGACGGTAGAAAAATATTCAAAACAAATTGGAATATAATTCCGAAAGAGGGAATTCCAGCGCAGTTTTTTATAATAGACTCAATTGAATAAATAATTGTTAACTTTTTACTCTACCAGACTAAGGATAATTTATGGATGAAATGACAAACGAATTTGAAGAAACCTCGAAATTAATTTGGACCGAATTCTTAACAACGATACAAACTGATAAAGAAAAAACGTATTTTCATTATTCTGATCTTGAGTCTGCTAAAAGTATTATTGAAAAGAGTGTTGTTTGGGCCACATACATTAAACATTCTAATGATTTCACTGAGTTTGAGCATGGTATGAATATGTTCATCGAGCATATCAAGAAGAGCGATATTTTAAATCCCATTATAAAAGAAAATGAAGTTATATTGAGATACTTTGAGGACCAACTCAATCAGCCGTCGATGAAACCATTCATCTTTTGTTTTTCAGAAGTGCAAGATCAACTAAGCCAATGGAGGGGATACGCTGATTTCGGCAAAGGAGCATGCACGGGCTTTCAGTTTTCAAAAGAAGGACTGCCAAAGTTTTCGCTATTAAAAAAGGTTATTTACAGTGATTCAGAAAAAATACTTATAATCGAAAACATAATTAAGAAATATGAGAATTTAGCATCAAAGATAGGTTCTCACTTGCCGACGGTACTTAAACAAGCGTGGTGGGCTCGGTTCGTTTCTGATTTAATTTCAGTTATTGTTATACAGTCTTGCTTTTTTAAAGATGTGACGTTTGCTGAAGAGAAGGAATACCGACTCGTTTTTTATAAGCATGATTATAATCAATTTGAATTCAGAAATTCGGGCAACAGGTATATTACCTTTGTAAAAGAAAAAATCAACGTTGATTTTAACAAGATTATATTAGGACCTATTACTCAAAAAATTACGTTTGAATCATTTACTTTTATGAAGAAAACGTACTTATTGCCGTTCACAGTAGAAAAGTCAAAAATACCTTTTCACTAATCGACAGGAAAGTAATTGAATAAGAACGTTTGAACTTCACTTATATTAAGGATGAGCATGAAAAAAGCGATTTTTCTATTGAGTATATTGATATTAGTATTGGCTAATCTATTTTACTTTAAGAGTACCGATAGTGTAATCGATCTGACTCAAAGCTTTGCAAACTGGGGACAGTGGATAAGCGGTATCATGAGCCTCATAGTGTATCCAGTTTTGGCATATACGCTTTACGAACAGCAAAAACAAATTACCTTGATTGAAAAATCTAACAACGAAAATTTGATCTTTAATCAGTATAATATGTACTCAAAAGCAATTGATCGAGGCCTTACTGCTATTACAAACAAACAAAACAACATTAGCGGTTCTGCAGCACTAATAAAATATGCCGGATTGAAACTAGCGGGTACAATGAGTACGAAAAAAATTGTCGATGAATTATCAGTAGATGCATTGAGAACTCTTACGGCCTCACTCATCGCTTTTCTGGAATGGATCTGTAAAGACGACGAAAGGGTCGAATTTTACGAATTTTATCGAATTCAGTATATAACGATGATTAATGCGCTAGTTAACATACTTGAGCCGGCAGATTTCTTATTAGATAAAAGTATCCTACTTAACGTTTACTCAAAAGATAATGATATGCTGATGTTTATACTCTCGGTGAAAAAGCTACATAGCCTTGATTTGGAGGCATGGATCAAACATGATGAAAGCCATAAAATTCAGATTTAACTTTCTGCCGGACAAAGAAACTTAATTAAGTCTTTAATGTATTGAGTGCCAATTTCCTCGGAAAAATGACTCACAATATCGATCCATTCTTTGTCACGAAGCTTTCTCTTGTCCCACCAATGATTAGGCCAAATACAAATTAATTTTCCGTTTGGAATATCAGAGACAATTGCTTCTTTAGTTGAAGAAAAATATAATCTAAATCCCTTGGGCACGAGCGTATTAATGTCAATTTGTCCTTCTAAAACTAGAGTTTCTTTAGGCTTTGATTTCTGTGCACTTAAAAAATTATAAATTTCGACTACGGCGGTTTCTCTGATTTTCAATACTCTATCCAATTTGTTTTTTTCTTTAAGAGTATACAATATCTCTAAGTGTTCGTTAACTGCATCGGCCAAATATTGATCGAATAATCTGTCTGCCGAAATTTTTAGTGATGAATATCCAGAACGACTAATGTAATTACTGTCAAAATCTTCTGCCAAACTTATAGCATTTTCAGGGTCATCGCTCTTAATTATAGTTTGTAATTCCTCAGCGACGTCTTCCATAGAAAATATAATCTTTTTGGCTCTTTCTTTTAATTCAAAAAAAGCATCTTTAATATCCGTTGAAACATTTGGAATAGGCTCAACGAATTCAGGCTTGATGAAATTTCTATCTGGTTTAATATAACCAAAAAACAAACTGACATATCGCGCGTTATCCAAAAACTGAGAATGGCTCAGAATAGAATCCATTCGATTTAGGGTTATGGACTTAACCGTAACTTCAAATTGGCTATTTTCCAACTTTGAGGCTCGTAAGTGATAAACTTTGTCAGTTTTTTGAAACGTAGTTCGAATTTGATCGGATGTTAAAATATAAATTTTTTGAGAATCTGAAGTGCCTGAGTGGCAGACTAGAAAAAACTGATCGGCAGTTTTGCCTTTTGAGTCTATCAGATAGTCTTCTTTAATTTTTATCACAGTATTTTCATTTTCAAAAAACTTGCTTTGAACAATTCCAAAACGCAAAGGCTCACGTTTCATTAATACGTCTAAAGAAACTTTTTGCTGAATTAGAAAGTCTGCACCCTCGATGTCGACAGAGCGCTCTAAAATCCAAAATTTATCAATTAAAAATGCTCTAGTTCTAGCTTCGCCAATGGAGCCATTTTGCATACTCTTAAGCCAAGGAAGTTTTTGTTGCATTATTTATAACTCTTTTTTTGGCGAGAATTAAGTCGTTCGTTGGATTCTGTTATTGCTGTAGTAGCGAGCCAACCTGGTCCGCCACGGCTTAAAGTTTTACTGCAATTTGAGCATGAAGACCAGCGAATCACCATAGGGAAAAATCCTTCCTCAAAACAACCTTCAACTAGTGTGAGATAATTATTCGTAAATAATTAGATATTTATGAATAAATCCCGACCATCTGGTCTAAAATATTACCTGTTACCCATTGAAGAAAAAGAGGTAGGGCACCAAAGTCGAGCTGATTAAATATGTTTTTCGTTAGTTGCCAATCACTGTACACTTTGAATCAAAAGGATTTACATGAAAAAAATGGCTGCCTTATTTATCTTATTGAGTTTTCATCTTTCATTTGCAGAAACAGTTAAAGTTAATAAATGGATGTCGAGTTTACAGAAACTAATACTGATGGATGTAGAAACTTTTGGTTGTCCACCAAATATGAAGACTATTAAAAGTGGTAGTGTCGAAAAAACAGTCGAATGCCACAGTGAAACGACAACAGATAAGACGATTGTGTTAGGTAACAAACAAGGGTTAATAGTCCTTATCGAACACACACAAAATATACCATCTTTAACATGCAACAAAGACGGTCTCGCGCAAGTATTCAATTTAAGTCCAAAAGATATGTATGAAGCTTCAGATACCAAATTGGCATCTACGAATAACGATAAAAGTTATGAGGTTATAGTCAGCGGAAAATTAATCGGATACGGATCTTCTGAATTTAAGTGTAAACTCGGTTCGAATGATTACGTTGAAGAAGTTAAAGGATTTGTAGATTTCGGCAAACACGTACAAAGCTTAAAAATTCTCAAAGTTTCAGGGATTTCATATTTAGAAAAATTAAAATCTGTCAAAATGGGAATGAGCTTAGTCGCGGCTTCAAAAATCCAAGATTGCGATTTTGTTGGGGCTACTCTTGATGCATCTAGTTCAAATATGAAAGAAGATACGCTTGCATTCAACTGCCTTTTTTCCAAAGATCCATTTCAACTTGCATTGAATTTTAAATCGGAAAAATTAGTAGAGATTAATGCCTTTTTTCCAGTAAAAAAAGAAAGACCTAATAATTTTTATGAAACTTTTAGGAAAGACACCATTTTACAAGATTCACTCGTTAGAGATTCTAAATTTAAAAAAGATATATATACATCTAAATTAAAAACCTCGCTAAGCAAAAAGAATAAGATCATTTCATATATTTCACCAGTTGAGTCGAACAAAAGGCTTACAGAAACGCTTCCAAGAGACGTTTCTAAGTTCCATTTGTATGAGTTTTTTTTGAAGAAACTTAAAAGTGATGGATTTAAAGAACCACAATTGGGTCCATATCATTGGAGCGACGAAAAATCAGGAATGGGTGGCTTTGTTTTGTTTAATACTGATGACATTATCTTAAATGTTAAATCCAATTAGCTAAAAGCTTTTATTTTTCAGGAGTAATCATAAAAACAATAATCTTACTTTGCATTCTACTAAGCCATGGGTATTCAAGAATTAGTTCGATTAATCTTAATTGATGGGAGAAAGTATGAGAATTACAATATTTCTTATTTTGCTCGCAGGAGCTTCCTGCTCTCGTGTGACAACGAATTACGAGGTTTGTCATAAAGATTACTCATTTTGCACAGGCACAGTTGTGAATGTTTTATGAAATACATTTTTAAAAAGCTTTTCGCAAAAAAAAATGTCCGAGAAGCAGTTGATATTTTAAACGAATTTGGAGAGAAATTTCAAAAACCAAGATTTGGTAATGAAAGATTAGCGGCAAATATGTTTGTAGATATCAAAAATATGATGTTAAAAAATCTCATATATAAAGATGAGCAAAATATAAATTCACTATCGAGTAAAGATGTTCGATCATTTGTTTATTTTAACATTGCGAAAGTATTTAGAATTATGATGTTAAACAACCACTATTCGATGGCTTTTAGAATTCCAGAAATGAGTGAAAATTTATTCAGAATTTATGACTCCGCGATTGATGAGCTCGTCGAACTAGGAAATTTTAATCAACAAGAGGCTAATGAATCAAAGTTAAAAATCCGTGCAGATAATCAAGTATATCGTTGAGAAATGTCCTTTGGGCTTCTAGTGGTTTAAAAAGGGGAATTCATCTCCACAGTGCCTAGAAATCCATAGAAAACGGTAGAAAGTGGCGGAAGCGATGGAACGTCTCAAGTGTTTGATTTGTTTCAGTTTTCTTAAAAATTCTAGCTACTTACAAAAGCGTGCTAGGCCTTCCGGCATTCCCTACCATTTTCATACATTTAGTTTGCGATAATAAAAACCAGCTTCGCAGCTGGTTTTTTTATGTCTAAAATCTCAGAGCACAAATAGACATTAAGCCCCACAACACCATAGAATAATGTGAATGAATACCGAGGCACATTACACGATTAAATACCGTTCCGATATTGACGGCCTTAGAGCTGTCGCCATCCTTGCTGTACTGTTTTTTCACGCTTTTCCGCAAGTGTTGCCCGGCGGATTTGTTGGTGTGGATGTTTTTTTTGTTATTTCTGGTTTTTTGATTAGTAGTAATATTTTTACTAACTTAAATTCAAATACATTTAGCTTTTTAGATTTTTATTCGCGCAGGATTAATCGCATTTTTCCAGCACTGTTTGTGACTCTTTTATTTTGCTTGGTCTTCGGATGGTTTGCCTTGCTCGACAACGAATACTTGCAGCTTGGAAAACATGTTGTGGGCGCTGCGGGATTTATTTCTAATATTGTGCTTTGGCGCGAGGCTGGATATTTTGACACTCTATCTGATTTAAAACCACTTTTACATATGTGGTCGCTAGGAATCGAAGAGCAGTTTTATTTTATTTGGCCAGTGTTACTTTGGGCATCTTGGAAAAAACGCAGAGTACTTCTGCCATCAACTATCTGTATTTTAGCAATACTTTGTTCTTTTGGTTACAGTATCAGTATTTTAAAAGAGAATCCTACGGCCGCTTTTTATTCTCCATTGTCGCGTATGTGGGAGCTTATCTTTGGTAGTTTACTTGCGTATCTCATGTTGTTCCCGCTGAACTTAAATTTTACTTTTTCTAAATTTAAGAGAAATGTTTTTTCAGTTTTAGGTTTTGCCCTAATTATTCTTGCTATTCTGATCACTAAAGAAAAAAACTTTCCAGGCTTCTACGCATTAATTCCTATAGTTGGAACATTTTTAATTCTTGCAGCGAAAGAAGACGCAATTTTAAATCGTTATATTCTTTCAAATAGAGGGATGATTTGGATTGGACTAATAAGTTACCCTCTTTACCTGTGGCACTGGGTCCTTTTATCTTATGCGCGAATCCTGGTTGGCGAAGTGCCGACTGTTTCGGTTCGCATCGCTATGATTATTTTAAGTTTTGTGCTTGCGTGGCTGACGTATAAATTTATTGAAATACCTCTTCGTCGGTACAAGAAAAATTTTATTAAAGTTATTTGTCTTTCTCTGCTAATGCTTTTGGTGGGCTTAAGTGGATATTATTTGTATAGGCACGATGGTCTAAAAAATCGTTCGGTTGTTCAGCAAAACTATGACACTAAAAACAGACCGTTCATGTATACAGTTCCAGTTCAATGCGCTCTAGATTTTATCGATAAAAAATTTGGACCCCGTTGCCAACTTTATCCTGCGGCAAAAGCAGAGCGCCCGACGATTGCAATTTGGGGAGACTCATCAAGTTTAGCCTGGGCACCTGTTTTCATGCAGCTTGGTCGTGAGCTTGATTTTAATATTATTATTTTAGCTCAGCCGAGCTGTCCTCCGCTAATGGGAGTTAGAAAAACATATTTCGGCTTGCCAGAATCAAGACTGTATTGCCGTGACGCAACTTTGTCTGAGTCTACTTTAAAGTTTCTTGAGCAGACAAAGCCCGCAATAATATTTTATCTGGGAGCTTGGAATATCTATAGCCCAGAGTTGAAAGACAGCGGCTACAAGATCGGCATGGCCAAAGAATACCTTACCGAATCATTAACTACCGAAGCGGATGAAGCCTCGACGTTACTAGCTTTAAAAAATCAACTACCTGTCACAGTTCAACGATTAGATGCTATTGCAAAATTGGTGATTTTTAAATCATGGCCTGTACTGCCTATTCCTCCGGTATATCCAATCAAACGCATTAGCTTTTTACAACCAGAGCTGAAATTTTTATCAAAAGAAGTTCATGTGAAAGAGTCACAATTTGTGAATGATATTTTTTCGACAATTTCTACGCAAAATACAACGTATCTTGACCCGGCAAGAATTGTTTGTGATTCGGCAGATTGTAAACATCTGATCAATGGTTATCATATGTATGGCGATGTTTATCATGTGACACCACAGGGTTCATTGTTTTTAAAACAAGACCTTTTGAAAGTTTTAAATGAAGCACATATTAAGTAAACCCTCTTTATATTTATTCAGATAAAATTTTATTTTCATGGGAAGTTGCTGTAGCACGCAGTCCTGTGTTCTGTGCAGAGATCGTCAAAACACATAA
>JAZKGG010000007.1:0-214102 GCA_040386015.1 Bdellovibrionota bacterium
CTCCCTTCGGGCTTCGCGAAAAAATAGCATCCTGCTATTTTTTTGAAACAGGCTTCTAAACTATTTTAAGTTCATTCGTGTTTATACCGATAAGCTAGACGTGCAAGGAATTAATAAATTTCTTAATTTAGTGATCGTTTTAGGCTGTGTTGTTATCGGCTATATTTTTTTTCAAGCCAAAACTGAAAACGATAAATCAAATCGGGCTCAACAGCAGGCTGTCGAGCAAAGTTCTGTGCGTCCTGCGATGGATCCACAAGATTTAGCTAATAAATATTTGCAACAAGCTCAACAAAATTTAGTAACTGATAAGTTAAAGGCTGAAATCAATATTAAAAAAGCTATCTTAGAGTCGCAGCAAGTGCAAAATCCAAATAGAATTGTTGAAACAGATCCATCCAAAATTCCGATCGAACAACAAATTTGGAAAGATCCAACCGAACAAATGCGCGCTGAAAAACCTCTGGATCAACGTTTTTCAGAGCAGTTGGCTCCTAAAAATGGCGAACTGGATAAACAAGAATACATTCGTCAATTCAAAGAAAATGCCCGTAAAAACGGTTATGAAATCACAGTGAATGACGAACTTGAAGTAACAAGTATTACGCCAATTCGTAAACCACAAAACTCAAAAAATGATTACGACAGTAATCAAAATTCTGAATCTGAATATTAAACGTTAAAACAGTTTAGCTTCGCCTCCCTTAAAACAGTTTAGCTTCGCTAAAACTAAAATACTTATCTTGCGTGAATATCATGTGATCTAGGATGGGTATTTCTAGCAGCTTTGCACATCGTAATAGTTTTTTTGTAATACGAACATCTTCAAGAGAGGGTTCAACGCTTTGGCTTGTGTGATTATGCGCAATAATTATCGCGTAACAGTTAGCATGCACAGCTTCGCGAAATAAATCGCGCGGATGGATTTTGCAGGAGTTTAAGGTTCCCTTATGCACCATGACGATTTTAATAAGCTCCATCTGATGTGTTAAGTACACACCCCAAAATTCTTCGGCATGGGGGTTATAGTTAGAACTTAGCAGCTGAAATGCTTTTTGGGCATTGTCGATAATCTGATTGGGTTTGGCGCCAAAATCGGTTTGGCCGGGGATTTTGGTCATAATGGTTTTTTAGCAACATAAAGACCTAAGTTAGGCATTATATATTGTTTGTCGCACTTGATTATCGTCCGGAAGATCGCTTTTCGTTTTCATTCGGATCGTTTATCATTATGAGTAAGAGGTATGTCATGAAAACTTTTGTTTTACTTGTTATAGCATCGTTATCAATTTTATCGTGTGGTCCGAAAGCGTTTGTAAAAGGCACTTACGAAGATCCGCAAAAAGAAAATCTTTTAAATGACCAATGGTCTGAAACAGACATGCAAGTCATGGTGAAAGAACTTGTGGCTTCAATGTTAGCTCACCCAGTGATTGCTAACGCGAAAACTCCACCGGTTGTGATGTTCACTAAACTTAAAAACGATACGAGCGATCATATCGACACACAAAGCATTATCGACATGATGGCGGTCGAACTTGGTAACACAGGTAAAATCGTATTCGTAAATAAAGAAGCGCGTGATGACGTTGCTGATGAATATAACTACCAAAATTCAGGAATGGTTTCTTCTGAAACTAAAAAAGGGCCGGGCGGTCAAACTGGAGCAGATTATTTCATTGATGGGCGCATCGCTTCTATCACGCAGCAAGTAGATAAAGATAAAACTGTGTATTACAAGCTGACTTTGAATTTAACTAACTTACAGAAAAATACAAAAGTGTGGTCTAACCACAAAGAGATCCGTAAGAAATTTAAGAAGAAGACTATTGGTCTTTAATTGATTGAAAAGGCTCTGATTAGCTAAAGCATAGTCCTTTTGAGTGTGCTAGATTTATAGAGATCGCTCAAAGGGACTAAGGTTCGCATGAGCTTTCTATAAAATTTTGAAATTTAATATCATCTGACACGGGTATTAACTGGACATTAAATCTATAAATTTTTTTATTTGTTATCTTATTTTGACTATATTTAAATATAAGATTGTCAAAAAATTGGTTAATTAATTTTTGTGATTCTAAAAATTCTGATTCACTGATCGCCAAAAAGTAAGAATAAAATTTTCGTGTTCCCGCAGGCTCTTTATGAGCCTGTTCAGCTAGCAGCAGCCCATCTTTATGAAATTTTTCTAAATAAATATTATTAGCAAAATCAGGAATAAAAAAGTAAGGTTTTGTAGTTTTATATACAATTTTACCATCCTGCTCAAGATGGCCATCTATCAGCTTGTGCCAAACTAAGCATTTTATAGCATTTCGGATTTGCTCGTTTTGGCATTTAAATATTTGAGCAAGACTTTCAATATCACATAGAGTGTTATTATAACTTAAATAGGTAAATAAGCTGGGGATTAAATTATCCGATAAAAAATCTTGGATCTCAATCACTTCAATTTTTGATAGATGAAATTTCCATGAAGATATTAGAGATTTTCCAAAAGATGCCTTTACAGAAGGATCATTTGCATATGTGTATTTAGATAATAAGACAAAATGTTGAATTTCTGATTCGTCTAAATCCAAATTTTTTAAAAAAGCAGGTATCAATTGATCATTCAGAACGCTAATGCCTATAATAATTTCTCTTAAATGACCTCTGCTTTTAAAGTCGAGCTCTTTGGCCCATACGTCATAAGAAAAGTGCCTTTCGTTAGCTTTCCTGTACTTGTATATATCCTTAAGATAATCAGATATATTTAAATATTCGTATATTGTTGGCACTTTTAAATCTGTCATATTTAAACTGTAAAAGATCAGCTCTATTTAAGCTATTCAACCAATGGCTAGTTTTTTGTACTTTTAAAAAGCTCATTTTAAAATGAGATAACTCAATTTGAAGCTCTGTCAAATCACTGTACAGCTTCAGAGCATTCTATCGCTTTAAAACTGGCGAGTTTCTTGATGTATTAGAAAATTAAATAGAATCAAAGCCTCTGGGGCGTTTCAACCAGTGAACAATTAAAAATCAGGAGAATTTATTATGAGAAAAAAAATTATGACACTAGTCGTATTGAGCCTATTAACAACAACTGTTTCTTTTGCTGAAACTCACAAAGGAGGGTCTGTCGGAAGCAATGCTATAACCCAAAAAAGTTTAGACAATTATGAGATTACCAACATAGGGATTGGCTCAAAATTTACTCTATTGCGACATCTCTATTTTTTGCCCAACGAACACGTAGTAACTTTGTATAATAAAAACCAAAATGTAGGGGATGACGTTTATATTTCGTGCGCTCTAAGAATAAAAAAATCTGCTTCTTATATACATTACATTCCTAAGAACACAGTATTGACCGTCAGCAAGATTGGATCTTGGGGCAGCTCTACGGTAGTACTGGAACTCAACGGGATTGAAAATGTTAGTCTGCTTCTATGCTATAAAGCGAAAGGTCTTCCGACAGATGGTATTGATGGGACGACCCCTAAAGTTGGTGAAGTTAAAGAAGCTCTTGATGGCAAGATGGTGCTAGAGATAGCTTCCCCTTTTCCGATGCGTTAACAATTCAAATGCTACGAAATTAAAAGCGCCTTAAACTTAAGGCGCTTTTTAAATTTTTAATAATAAAGTGGCATTTCTATTTGTCTAATAGACCAACATAGGTCTCTGCGCAGCTTAGCTTGATCTTAGTTAATTCAAACGATTTTTTTTCTTTCGACTTATCTAGAAGAGGAAAAAGATTTATATCAAATTGAAAAACTAAGCTTTGCCAAGGGCTTGGTTTCGAAAATTTATTAGCTTTTTTTGAGTACACTAGAAGATCATTACGCATATCGATCATTTTTGAAGCGACACTCATAAAATTTTTGCGCGCAATTTCAACAAATCCGGAGTTAAACATTGAAGGGGATTGAAAAAATCAATAAAATCCATGAAGTTCTGTGCATATTGACGATGACTATCAACACCACTTCGCTCTAATTCTCCTTTACCCCTTTCATCTAAAATAGAATCTTCTCTAAATGCAATCAATGCACCTTGCTGATCGTATTCAGCAATACCGTTACGTTCCAAATAATTTAAAGACTGTTGAATTTCTGTCTGGATTTTTACACTTGCTCCAGCAGCCACGCCCGCTAAGCCTGCTTGTGCTGAGGGTAGTTATGTTGGCGATAGAGAATCAGCAATAAACGTTCAAAATAGCCAGTTAACTTGCACTATCAAAGGTAAAAGGACTGCGAGTAAAGTCACTTTTGAAGCGCCTCGTTGCTTTGGCGGCAAACCAACTGTAACACTTGAAGGTGGCTCTTTAACCACTGAAGTTACTTCTGTTTCTCAAGATATTTTAACCTTTGAAAGCAAAATATAAGTCGCATCTTAGTCCAAAGCTGTTCTAAGCGCAAAGACGATTCAGAAACAAAAAAGCCGGCTTTTGGCCGGCTTAGTAATTACTGATTAAAATTTTGGTTGCTGCTAGTTGGTAGAGGAAGATTTGGTGTCTCTTCTTCTTGGCTAGAACCAGGAAGCACAGTCGCTTTTTCAGCTACAACTTTTGAAGTTGCGTCCGCCGTATTAAGGCGAGCAGCTGAAGCTACGCGGTTTTCTAGGTTTTGCTTGATGTCATCAGTTGATGCTCTTTCAACATTAACAGTTACAGCAGCTTGCTTAGTCATGTAGTCGATTGGGAACGCGCCCAATTTAGCTAAATAACTAGAAATGCTTCCGTTACCGTGTTGAATGATTTCGCGTAATGTAAAAAGCGGTGCATACTGAGAAGCTTTTTTCTCAGATTCAAAAATGATCTGAGTTAAAGTAGCTGCAGTAATATCATTTTTCGACTTATTGTCGATAACCATCACTTCTTCGTTAGAGCGAATCATCTTCGCGATATCATCTAGCGTTACGTAACAGCTTTGTTTTGTGTCATAAAGCTTACGATTTTGATAGCGCTTGATAATCTTAACTTTTGCGCTTGGTTTTGTGTTCAAGCTATCCATTTGATTCATCACAACGGCCTCCATTTGCCCAGGCTAGTGCTTAATTTGAGACCTTTAAAGAGCTAAACAAGATGAAGATTTATAAAGCCTAAAACTGAAGCTTTTCGCCTATTTATTCGATGGCAAGTTAGCCCTGGCGCCACCCTATGTCAAGTAAGACGACAGTTTAAATCTTTGCTTCGGTTAAATGACAACTATGGCTAAAGGGCTTAAAATAACAGCCCTTTTTAACCTAGCCAAGATGAAAAAAATATAAGTAATTTCATATACTTACAACCAAATAAAAAAGCGTCTAGTTTTTTCTTAAATTTTTCTTAAAAGCCATTGACTCGAATGTTGGGGTCTAGTTTTGCGAAATCATCACACAATACAACGCTCTAGACTCGAGCATTCGAGCGGTTTCTGCCGATAAATCCCGTAATAGGAGTTTACATGAAAGCTCTCAAAATTTCGGGTGTATTAAGTTTATTTTTTATCACAGCGTGTGTTTCGACACCGTACCCCTACTTTGACTCGTCACTGAATGATCACAATCGTGCACCAGCATCGCTCGGTGTTCCGCAAAGTGCGTCAGAGATCGATGAAAGCAGTGTTGAAAAACAAGCACAGGCAGATTTTTTATTTTTAAAAGCTGATTTAGAATCTTCAGATGGTGAACAAGCGTCATCAATCGAAAATTTAAAATCAGCAATTCAGATTGATCCAGATTCTGTGGTTTTAATGCAGAAGCTTTCTGTTGAGTACTACAAAAAAGGTCAAGTCAGTGATGCGATCTACTGGATTCAAAAAGCTTTAGAAAAAGATCCAAAAAGAAGAGACAATCTTTTGTTGTTTGGCTCGATGTTAATGGCCAAAAAAGAATTTGATAAAGCTGAAGTGGCTTACAGTAAAATTGTAAAAGGCCACCCGAATGATGCTGAAGCGTATTTGTATTTAGGCGCTCTTCATTCAGAAAAAAATGATTTCGTAAAAGCTAATAAATATTTTACCAAAGTGATCACGATTGGCACTTACGAACCAAAACATTTGCCATATTACTATCGTGCGCGTTCAATTTTAGATTCTGGCAAAAAAGAATTGTTTGGTTCGGCGAAAAAAGATTTAACGAAAGTATTTGAGCAAAAGCCAGACTTTTTAGAAGCGATTCAAATTTATTCAAGCATCGTTGAAAAAACTGAAGGTAAACAAGCCGTTTTTAAATTCTATATTGATTATCAAAAAAAATACGGATCAGTGACTCGTTTAGCTGAAGTGCTTTCACAATATTATATAGAAAAAGATCAATACGATAAGGCCTATGAACAATTAGAATTTATTGAAGCCAATACTGAAGATCCAATTCAAGTTAAATTAAAAATGGCCTTAATTCTTATCGATAAAAAGAATTATCCTAAAGCTATGACTAAACTTGAAGAACTCAACACAGTTGTTCCTGAATCAGATAAAGTTAAATTTTACCTATCAGCGGTTTATGAAGAATTAAAACAACCAGAAAAAGCGATTCAAAGTTATTTAGCGATTCTGCCAGCAAGTAATCATTATGATGATGCGCGCGTGCGCGCTGCGTTTTTACTTAAAAACACGCAGCAAATAGATAAAGCCTTAACAACAATGAAAGAAGCTGTAGAGAATAAAAAAGAAAACCTCCAGTTGTATTTTATGCTAGCGCAGTTACAAGAAGACAGGTCTCAGTACTCTGCTGCCGTATTAACTTTAAATAAAGCTAATGACCAGTTTCCGAAAAACACGCAGGTGCATTACTATTTAGGAACACTCTATGATCGCTTAGAGAAAAAAGATTTAATGCTTAAACATATGCGCCAAGCTGTAAACTATGATGATAAAAATCATCAAGCGATGAATTACGTGGCTTATTCAATCACTGAAATGGGTGGCGACTTAGCAGAAGCTGAGAAATTAGCATTAAAAGCTTATGAATTGCAAAAAGATGATGCTTTTATCATTGATACTTTAGGTTGGGTGTATTTCAAAAAAGGCGAATATGTAAAAGCTTTAAGTTACATCGAAAAAGCTCACGAACTTTCTCCAGATGTGGGTGTGATCGCTGAACACTTAGGTGATGTGTATTTAAAACTTAGAAAAGACGACAAAGCACGTAACGCTTACTTAAAAGCGCGTAAAGACGAAAAAGATTCGGATCGCCTGAAAGCTTTAGACGGTAAAATTACGTCGCTTGAGCAGTTGGAGTCGACTTCGAAACGTAGCCCAGCTTCGTCTGATACTTCTTACCCATAATATGAGTTAACACATAGGCTGCAACGATAGCGTAATCAATGCTAAGTAGTTGCAGCAATAATGTAGCGATCATAAAAAATAACGTCAGTTTTAAAAAGTAAAATTTGCGAAATTTGATCTGCTGGATATTTTCTAAAAAGATATCAGTTAAACTTGCGGCTTTGTTGTAATCCAAGAAAAACGAAATTCCGAATAACAGCACGCCAAAGCCCACTATTAAATGCAATGATCCCGCGATCAGTAAAAGAAATAAATTTAATTCTCGAAGATAAATATTTAAAAACGAAGCCACGGCGCCCAAAAAAAAGAAAATCGGTAACAACGTCAATGAGTGAACTAAGCAATCGATCTGAGATTTTTTACTAAATTCGGTTTGCCACAAATAAAGACCCATTTGTTGCCATAAGACAATCAACAGAATCGATCCGCCAGGAATATCGGCCAACCACAGCAAAAGAAAACTCGCCGCATATAAAGAATAATGTTTTAATTTTAATTCTCTCATTTACAATAAATTGTATATGCAAAAATATTCATTCACAAATCTTGTTTTAATATTCGCTGCTTTAGGAAGCTTTTTTACGGCTGGTTGTGCTGGCACTCAGGAAAAACCACAGGCTGGTGATATTAAGTATGTTGAAAGTAAGGCTCTTATCGAGGACAAAATAAAAAATTCCTCTAATTCAGCTTCGATTGATTTGTTTTATTTGCAAGATGATGTGATTCGCATGGAAGTCACCGCACTATTAGGTTATCGCCTTGGAAGCTTAGTGATCAGCTCACAAAAAGTAACTTACGCACTTCATCCACAGAAGGCCTTTGTAGAAGGCCCTTTCGCCGCTCGCACGATGAAGCCTTTATTTCGCCAAGATTTAGACCCACGTTTGATCTGGGCCGTGGTTTTCGACCGCGATCTAAAAAGCTACGGCTTCAGCTGTAATACGGTAGCAAAAACACAGACTTGCATTGGAACCAGTGCCACAGAAGGGGTATCGGTCACGCTTCAACAGGTGGGCGAAGCTGAGACCGGGCCGTTAAAGAAAATCACCATTGAAAACGCTAAGTTAAAGTTCGTTTGGCTCTATAAAGCCATTAGGAAACATAATAAGTCTTATAACGAGACTTTTGTCCTGAATAAGCCAGAAGAATATCGCCTAATTACTATAAAATAATATTACTTCGCTAACCGAAATAACAACGGGCATAATCTAAGTAAGAAGCTCTCGCTTTTTCTCAAAGCGAGACACTTATGGAGGAGAACCACTATGTCGTCTTCTATTAATCTACGCACCCTGGTTGAAAAGCATCAACAGGCCAGCAATAAGAAAACAGCCTCACATTGGACTGGTACTTTTAACGAGTATTTAGACTTAGTGAAGAAGAACCCCAAGCTGTCGCGAAACGCCTACCAGCGTATGTATGACATGATCTTAGAATCAGGTACCGAAGAGTACGTCGATTTTAAGAAGCATGTGATCCGCTATAAGTTTTTTGATGATAAGCCGAACAACGGAAAAGATGCGATTTTCGGTTTAGATGTTCAATTAATGAAATTCGTAAACATTCTTAAGGCAGCCTCATTAGGCTACGGAACTGAAAAACGCGTGATTTTACTTCACGGTCCCGTAGGTTCAGCGAAATCATCTATCTGCCGCGTCTTAAAAAAAGGTTTAGAAGAATATTCACACACTGATACGGGTGCGCTATTTACTTTTGAATGGGTTATTGAAGATGCAAAACTTTCTCATCTGTTAGGAAAAGACACAAAAGTTTTTCCAACTCCGATGAATGAAGAGCCTTTATGGTTAATTCCAGATGATATGCGCCAAACTGTGTCTGACGAAATCAATCGTTCGCAAGATGGTGATTACCGCGTAAAAATTACGGGTGAATTATGCCCACCTTCTCGTTTTATCTTTAAACATTTAATGGATCACTACGAAGGTGATTTGATGAAAGTTTTAAACCACGTACGTGTAAAACGTATGTTTATCTCTGAAGCCGATCGCGTAGGCATCGGCACTTTCCAACCTAAAGATGAAAAGAATCAAGATTCAACAGAGTTAACCGGTGATATCAATTACCGAAAAATTGCTGAGTACGGTTCAGATTCAGATCCACGCGCTTTTAACTTCGATGGTGAATTTAACGTCGCTAATCGCGGTATGATTGAATTCGTTGAGGTTCTAAAATTAGATGTGGCTTTCTTGTACGATTTATTAGGAGCTTCACAAGAGCATAGAATTAAACCTAAAAAATTCGCGCAAACTTATATTGATGAAGTCATCATTGGTCACACCAATGAGCCAGAGTACAGAAGACTACAAGATAATGAATTTATGGAAGCTCTTCGCGATCGTACCGTTAAGGTCGACGTTCCATATATCACTCGTTTAAAACAAGAAGTGAATATCTATAAAAAAGATTTCAACTCGCAAAAATTGCGTGGGATTTCAATTGCGCCGCACACCATTGAAATGGCGGCGATGTGGGCAATTTTAACTCGCTTAGAGAAGCCAAAAAAAGCAAACTTAACCCGTTTGCAAAAATTAAAACTTTACAATGGTAAAACTTTAGCGAATTACACTGAAGATAACGTTAAAGAGTTACGTAAAGAAACAATACGTGAAGGTTTAGACGGAATTTCTCCTCGTTATATTCAGGATAAATTATCAAATGCACTTGTTATGGCTCAACAGATGAACAAAGGTTCTGTGAATCCATTTATGGTGATGAATGAGCTAGAGAGTGGACTTAAAAATCACTCACTTATTTCTGATGAAGAGAAAAAACAAGAATACCGTGAATTATTAGGTGTTGTTAAACAAGAGTACGAAGAAATCATTAAAGGTGAAGTGCAACGTGCAATCAGTGCGGATGACAGCGCTTTACAACGTCTTTGTGCAAATTACATCGATAGCGTAAAAGCATACACACAAAAAGAAAAAGTTCGTAATCAGTTCACAGGCCAGGATGACGATCCAGATGAAAGATTAATGCGCGCGATTGAGGAAAAAATTGAAATTCCTGAATCACGCAAAGACGACTTCAGACGAGAGATCATGAATTACATTGGCGCTTTATCTTTGGATGGTAAGAAATTTAATTACAAAATGAACGAACGTCTTCACAAAGCTTTAGAATTAAAACTTTTCGAAGACCAAAAAGACAGTATCAAATTAACGTCTTTAGTAAGTTCAGTTACAGACAAAGACACGCAGGAAAAAATTGAAATCGTTAAATCCCGTTTAATTAAAGACTTCGGATACGACGAAATTTCTGCAACTGATGTTTTACATTACGTAGCCAGCATCTTCGCCCGCGGAGATGTGAAGAAACAGTAGGCCGGCGGACGCCGAGGAGACGCAGTTAGACTGCGAAGGAGACAAGCTTGCCCATTCGCGAGGACCAAAACCGATTTAAAAGTATAGTTAAAGGTAAGGTCCGTGACGACTTCAAAAAATACGTCACGAATGGCGAACTGATTGGCAAGCGTGAAGACGAGTTCGTAAAAATTCCACTTCCGCGTATTGATATTCCTACTTTTCGTTATGGTCCTAAACAAGATCAACAAGGTGTCGGTCAAGGTGAAGGCGAAGGCGATCCGCAACAGGGTCAAGGCCAAGGCCAACCAGGCTCTGGCAAAGGCGAAGCCGGCGAGAATCCTGGCGAGCACATGCTTGAAGTAGAGATCTCTTTAGAAGAATTAGCAGAAATTTTAGGTGAGAAGTTACAGCTTCCACGTATTTTACCTAAAGGCACTGCCAACTTAGTGACTGAAAAAACGCGTTATTCAGGAATCGCCCCTGTTGGCCCCGAAGGTTTACGTAAATTCAAACAAACTTATAAAAAAGCATTATCCCGTTATATTTCATCAGGAAATTATAATCCTGATGATCCGGTGATTATTCCGATCAGAAGTGATTATCAATATCGTACAATGAAAAAGACCCAAAAGCCGCACACTAAAGCTGTCGTCATTTATATGATGGATGTGTCTGGTTCTATGGGTGAAGAGCAAAAAGAGATCGTGCGATTAGAATCTTTTTGGATCAACACTTGGCTTAAAAAGCATTACAAAGGTTTAGATACCCGTTTTATTATTCACGATGCGGCCGCAAAAGAAGTGGATGAAAACACTTTTTTTAAAACCAGCGAATCCGGTGGTACGTTAATTAGTTCAGCGTATAAACTTTGCCAACAAATTATCGAAGCCGAATATCCTGCAGCTGAGTGGAATATTTACCCATTTCACTTCTCAGATGGTGATAACTGGAGCGGCGAAGACACAAGACTTTGTGTTCAGCTGATTAAAGAATACTTTTTACCGCGCGTGAATGTATTTTCATACGGACAAGTTGAAAGTAAATACGGAAGCGGTCAGTTTTTAAAAGATCTGCAAAAAGAATTTGGCGACGATGATCAAGTGACTTTAAGCCAAATCGAATCACGCGATAAAATTCTAGATTCAATCAAAGATTTTTTAGGCAAAGGCAAATAGCCCAGGGAGGGCGTAAGCATGGCAAATTTATCTCATGAGTTAGAAGCAGAACGCAAAAAGATCAGCCAGGTCGCTAAAAATGTGGGTCTTGATTGTTTTGAAACTATTTTTGAAATGGTCAACTTCGATCAAATCTCTCAATTCGCCAGCTATGGCGGTTTTCCCGTACGTTATCCACACTGGCGTTTTGGTATGGAGTATGAACAACTTTCAAAATCTTACGAATACGGCTTATCAAAAATTTACGAAATGGTGATCAACACCGATCCTTGTTATGCCTATCTGATGGAAGGCAATTCAATGATGGATCAAAAACTTGTGATGGCCCATGTTTATGGTCACTGCGACTTTTTTAAAAATAATATTTGGTTTTCTAAAACAAACCGCAAAATGATGGATCAAATGGCCAATCACGCCACGCGCATTCGTCAATACATCGATCGTCATGGTTATGAAGAGGTCGAAAAATTTATCGATCTTTGTTTAAGTTTAGAAAATTTAATCGATCGTTATTCAATTTTGAATGGTCCAACTCAGTTCACTGATAAAAAACCGCAAGCGCGTGAATCTGACTTCGTGTTTCAGGTTGAAAAGTCCTACATGAAAAACTATATCAATCCGCCAGATGTAGTGGCCGAATTTAAAAAAGACCAAATGCAGAAGATGGCCGACAAGGCGCAGTTTCCGGGCGAACCGGTTCGCGATATCTTAACATTTCTGATCCACTATGCGCCACTTGAAGAGTGGCAGCAGGACATTTTGTCGATCATTAAGGATGAGTCTTACTATTTTGCTCCCCAAGGGATGACCAAAACCATGAATGAAGGCTGGGCGTCGTACTGGCACTCGCACATCATGACGAAACATATTCTCAATGATTCTGAAATTATTGATTTTGCTGATCATCATGCTGGCGCCATGTACATGAAAATGGGGGGCTATAACCCCTATAAGGTCGGCATTGAACTTATGCGCGAAATCGAAGAAAGATGGAATAAAGGAAAATTCGGACGCGACTGGGAAGAGTGCGACGACGTCAATGAACGCAAGAATTGGGATAAAAAGTTAAACTTAGGGCGCGAAAAGATCTTTGAAGTTCGCAAGATTTATAATGACGTGACATTTATTGACGAGTTCTTAACAGAAGACTTTTGCATCCGAAATAAAATGTTCGTCTACAAAATGAATAAAGAAACTGGACGCTTCGAAGTGGACACTCGTGACTTCAAGGCCATCAAGGCACAGCTCCTGTTCCAATTAGCTAACTTCGGACAGCCAATTATCAGAATAGAAAACGCGAATTTTGAAAATCGCGGCGAACTTTTGTTAAGACATGTTCATGAAGGTTTGGATTTACAGCCTAATTATATGGATGCCACTATGAAAAACTTAAATAAACTGTGGAAGCGTCCGGTAAATATGATTACGGTTATGGATAACGAGCCGCAGCTTTTCAGATTCGACGGTAAGGAATATACCAAACACAGCTTAACGAAAAATTCGAATTCTCAGGCTGAGCCGTCTCACAAAGATTCAGAGTAAAGATTTGTAATTAACTACCTTTCTTAACAACTCTTTGTTGTATCACTTCGACTCAGAAATGATGAATTTTCATTTTTTCGCATAGCAAATTTACAATTTAGTGTATGATTTATCTAGTGGGCGAGAGTCTGCTGGCGGAAATGGAACGTAATCTGAGTAATAAAAACCGCATCTTAGTCTATAGTGATGATCCAAAAGATCAGGCGATAATGTCGGGTGACAGCGAAAGAAAAGCTTTCGAAGCGCAGCAGAAAACCCTCGTCGCTGAAAAGAAGTTTGTGATTGTTTTTCGAATCGAGAAGAACGGTCGGGGCGGCAAGACGGTGACGGTGTTAGATCAATTACCTGCGTATGATCCATTCCTTAAAGAATTAACTAAAGAATTGAAAGCTAAATGCGGTGTTGGCGGAAGTTATTTCGTCGAGGGAGATAAAGGCTGCATTGAGATTCAAGGCGATAAGCGGGATGCGATTAAAAAGATATTGGATGTCAAAACCATGAAGTACAAAGGGGCCTAATAAATGAATAAAGTCGTCATTATTGATGATCTTGTTGATAGTTGTTCAGTGATCTCTGAAATCCTCAGTCCTTATTTTGAATGTAAGACTACATCGGAGTCGTATTCAGCTTTAGATCTTATTTTAGATTTTAAGCCAAACATCGTGTTAATGGATTACCAAATGCCACGTTTAAACGGGGCAGAGCTATGCAAGACGTTAAAAGAAAATCCGCGCACAAAAGATATCCCAATTATCTTTATGTCAGGTGTGGCTACAGAAGATGAGCGTGTAGAAACTTTAGAATTAGGTGGCGATGATTTTATTGCTAAACCATTTCACCCTAAAGAGTTAATTCTACGTCTAAAAAAACGTATTCAAGGTTACACAGTTAAATTGCCAGTCGATAACGGTGCAGTGATCGCAAATGTGAATGCGGCGACTTTATCTGTGGGTAATTTGAAAATGAACTTAAATTCGCGTTTAGTGTATGTCAATGAACGTGAAATTACGTTAACTCCCAAACAGTTCGAAATTTTAAAACTGTTGATTGAAAACCAAAACCATCTGGTATCCCGCAGCACTTTTATGGAAGAAGTCTGGGGCCATTTTGAAGTGACTCCGCGAAATGTGGATTCGCAAATTAATTACCTAAAAAAGAAAATCGACGGATTTCAGGGGATTATCACCGCAGTTCCTAGTTTTGGTTACCGGCTAGATCATAAAAATCAAATTTAAGGCTCGGGGCGAATTGCTCCTCGAGCAGATCAGGGATTGATCTTAAAGCTTAAAGTGAGTTAAATGTAGCCATGAAAACTACTAAACTTATTTTAATCGTACTTTCTTTTCTTATCGTTAGTTGCAAAACCAACCCCGAGGCCGCGGGGGTGAGTGAAGACGAAATCAATGCAGAAGCGGCTAAAGCCTACGCCGAAGTAAAATCCAAAGCAAAAATCTCTACCAATCAAGAATGGACTGCGATGGTTAATCGCGTAGCTAAGCGTATCGCCTTAGCTTCAGGTAAACCCTATAACTGGGAAGTCGTTCTGATCGAAGACCCTCAGGTCAACGCTTGGTGTATGCCCGGCGGCAAGATGGCAGTTTATACCGGCATATTGCCCGTCGTAAAAACTGAAGCGGCCTTAGCTGCAGTTATGGGTCATGAAGTAGCTCACGCGACGTTAAAACACGGGCTTGCTCACTACGCGCGCGCCAAACAAAGCAATATGATTGGCGCTGTCGTTGGCGTTGGAACAATTTTAGCTGGCGAACTACTGTGTAAAACTGATTCTTGTAAAAAGTGGGCGCAAATAGGCGGATTGGCCGGCGGGTTTGCTGTCGCTTTCTTTGATATGAAATTTTCTCGTGAAGATGAATCTTCGGCTGATAAAGAAGGTCAGATATTCATGGCAGATGCTGGCTATGAACCAGGTGAATCTATTAAACTTTGGGAGCGCATGGGTGCCGCTGGCGGTGGTAAGCCTCCAGAAATTTTATCGACACATCCGTCAGATTCAACTCGCAGTAGAAACTTAACAAGTTGGTTACCTGCGGCTCAGGCCAGATATCAGGCGGCTCCGCAAAAATTTGGCTTAGGCGCGACGATCGTTAAGTAGTTATTATTTAAATAAGCTAACGATAGCTACGATGATGCCTATGATTCCGAAAATAATGAATAAAATACCAGAGCCATAGTAGTCTATTTTAGATAGAACTTCTATGAACTTGAATTTCTCATTGGCTACTTTTGATCGTAGAGAGAAAGCTCCTACTGCAAGACAAATAATTCCACTAAGCAGGGCAATCCAATTAAATTGAGGGGCATGATTTCTTCCTTCTTTTCTTAAAAAAATTCTTTAATAAATGACTGCATTCATTTTGCATTAAACCGCTTTCAGCAATGAAGCGGTGATTTAGTTTTTCGTGCGTCGATAAATTATCTAATGAACCCATGGCTCCACCTTTTGGATCATGTGTGGCAAACACAACTCGTTTTATACGAGCTTGCACTAAAGCCCCCGCACACATAAAACACGGCTCAAGTGTGACATACAAAGTGCAATCGACTAGGCGCCATGAGTTTTTCTTTTTACAGGCGCGGTGAATAGCTAAAAGTTCGGCGTGGCCTAAGACGGTATTTAAGGTTTCGCGGGTATTTGATGCCTTGGCGATGACAAAGCCATCGCCATCAACGACCACAGCTCCGATGGGAACTTCGCCCTTTTGTTCAGCTCTTTGGGCTAATTTAAAGGCTATTTGCATAAATTTACGGTCTTGTTCGCTAAATTGATTCATCTCTAAAGCTAGTCTTAGTATAAAACCCCGATTATTTTAACTAAATGGTCTTGCTGCAACAAGTCATAGAGTGTAAATAGACACCTCGATTGTTAATAATCTTGTTTGCTTATAAGTCATATTGAGAGGCAGGTGAATTCCAAATGGCATTAGTTAAAATCAGAGACGGTGAATCTTTTGAATCAGCATTCAGAAAATTTAAAAAGTCTTGTGAAAAAGCTGGTATCCTTTCAGAAGTTAAAAAACGCGAACACTTCGAAAAACCAAGCGTATCTGCTAAGAAAAAATCTATCGCTGCTCGCAAACGCGCTACGAAAAAAACTCGTGGTGGTTTCAGAGACCGCGACTAGTTTGTAAATTAATTTACAGCTTATAGAGCTCTTAGGGATTTATTCTTAAGAGCTCTTTTTATTTTAAATTCAAATTTCTTTTTAAAATTCAGCTAACCGCTGATTGGAGAAGCTCATGGAACTTAAAGAACAACTTATGGCTGATATCAAGGCCGCAATGATTGCTAAAGATTCAGTAAAGTTAAACACACTTCGTTTTTTACACGCAGCTATCAAACAAAAAGAAATCGATTCGCGTCCAGAGCCTATAACTGCTGATGACGTGATGGCCGTTCTAAAAAAATTAGTTAAACAACGTAAAGAATCTATCGAACAATTCGGTTCTGCAGGACGCACTGATCTAGTAGATCAAGAAACTGCTGAATTAAAAGTGATGGAAGTTTATCTTCCAGCGCAAATGTCTAGAGAACAAATCGAAAAAGTTGTCGCTGAAGTTATTGCTGAAACAGGTGCTAAGACCGTGAAAGACATGGGCACTGTGATGAAAGCGGTTCAGGCAAAAACAGCTGGCACTGCTGACGGCAAAACAATTAGCGAAGTGATCAAAGCAAAACTGAACTAATTTGGGTTACAAGCAAGAATTCATCGAAAAGGTTATCGCCGCATCCAACCTTGTCGAGATCATTTCACAGTACACTCAGTTAAAACCTACGGGCCGTGGCCACATGGGGCGCTGTCCTTTTCCTGATCATCAGGAGAAGACGGCCTCATTTTCTGTTAGCGAATTCAAAGGTGTGTATCATTGTTTCGGCTGTAAAAAGTCTGGAAACGTTACGACATTCTTGCGTGATTTTAACGGCATGAGTTTTCCGGATTCCATTCAGTATTTAGCTGAGCGAAATGGAATTGCGATCACCGACGATGCTTACGAAAATAATCGTCCAGATCAATCTTTTGAAGACAAAGATCAAAAGAAAGTTTTACTTCGCGCTAATAAAATCGCAGCTGATTTTTTTCGCGAAACCTTAAAACGCCAATCGACTGATTCAGTGATTCGCCAATATGTATTAAAAAGAAAATTAAATTCTGAAACGATCGAAGAGTTTCAAATCGGTTACGCCCCAAATGAATGGGAAGCCTTAGCCAATCAGCTGGTGCGCAGTTCAATTCCAATGGAAGTGGGCGAAGAAGCGCAGCTCATTCGTAAACGCAAAGAAGGATCAGGGCATTTTGATATGTTTCGTGATCGTTTAATGTTTCCGATTCATTCTCCTACTGGCGATGTGCTGGCTTTTGGTGGCCGTATTATCGAACAAGGCGAGCCAAAATATTTAAATTCTCCTGAATCCCCGGTATTTCATAAAGGCAAAGTGCTTTATGGTTTAGCTCAAACCGCAAAATATATTCGTTCTGACGATTTAGTTTTAGTGGTTGAAGGCTACATGGATTTAGTTTCGATTTACCAAGCGGGATTAAAAAACGTTGTCGCCACTATGGGAACAGCATTAACCCCCGAGCACGCCAAACTCATCAAACGATTAACGAACAACGTGGTTGTTCTTTTTGACGGTGACGAGGCAGGTAAGATGGCCGCAGAACGCAGTCTTCCGATTCTACTTTCTCAAGGATTATTTCCGCGCGGGTTAACTTTAACCGAAGCGAAAGATCCCGATGAATTTGTCATTAAATTTGGAACAGAAGCGCTTCAAAAACAAATCGAAGCGGCACCGGATTTATTCAAAGTGGTTTTAAAATCGTGGATGAGTGACTACCGCGGCGAAGCTTCGGACAAAGTAAAACTCGTCGATAAAATCAAACCTGTGTTCGATGTTATGGCAGATCAACGCCTAAAAGGCCTCTATGCTGATGACCTTTGTCAGATAATGGGAGTCAATAAAGACTGGCTTAGGAATTCTTTTCAGGGTAATACCGCAGGGCGCAACCAAGGTTATGCCTCTGCATCGAGTACGAATTATCAAAAAAATTTAGTGACAGAAGAGCCGCAGCCTGTGCTTTCGGCAGCAGTTGAACCTTCGCAAAGCGAAGAAAAGGCACTCATTAAAATTTCAGATGCCTCTAAAGTTGAGCTGATGTTATTGCAAAACACCCTCAAGAGTCGTGCCAATTTCGCCATTATGAGCGAGTTACAAGAGCCACTTTCATTCACGCAATTATTAAGCCAAATCAAACACTTAGGTGTAAAACAAATCCTCGAAATTGCAGAGCAAGATTATAGACAAGACGCAAATAAATTTGATAGGTTGGTCAGTCAGCTGATTGATAAAATTGATAAACCTGAGTTGCTTTTTCAAAATTCAAAACTCGACATCACACAAATGGGTGAATTCGATGAAGAAAAAGAAAAAAAACTTATCGTGGATTTAATTTCTCGCATTCAGCAGGAGTTTATAAAAGATCAGGCAAAAAAATTATCGTTGGACATTCGCTCAGACAAACTGAATTTGAATGATGAAGATAAACTCAGACAGTTCTCTGAGTTGCAAAAAAGCCGTCTTGAGATTCGTAAAAGCGAGCGTAGCTCAAAGAACGAATCTAAAAAGTAAACTCGAGCGATTTTGTTTTTAAATTTTATTTGATTTTTATTTAGACCCCGTGAGGACAGATGACGAATAACCCAGAAAAAAACGAAATCAAAACTTTAACTGCTGCTGAACAAGAAGTGTTAGCAAAAGAAGAAGTTCAAAAATTGCTTAAGATGGCCAAAGATAAGGGCCGCTTAACAATCGAAGAGATCAATGAATCTATTCCGCAAGAAATTATTGCGGCTAGCGTATTAGATGCATTGATGCAGACGTTAGAAGCCAACGGTGTGGTTATTACAGAACACACTGAAGCCGCTCGTGAAGACGACAAAGACGAATTCTTGTCAAAAGTTGACGAAGAAGAAGAAGACGAAGAAGAATTAAAAGAAGCCGAAGATGTAAAGGGTTCTGACCCTGTACGTTTGTACTTACGTAAAATGGGATCTGTTTCGTTACTTACACGTGAAGGTGAAGTTGAGATTGCCCGTCGTATCGAAAAAGGTGAGCGCGAGATCGTTCGTGCGATGTTAATGTCTCCTTTAGGAACTTTTGAGATCATCAATCTAGGTAAGCGTTTAGATCAAGGTCGTATCAAAGTTAAATCGATCTTTCGTGGTCTTGAAGATGAAGACACTCAGTACGATGAAAAAGAGTACATCGAAAAAATTCATCAATTGATCGGTATCGTTACTAAATACCAAAAAGACACTGAAAAAGCTTTCACCGCTTTACGCGATGAAAATATTAAACCTGATTATAAAACAAAAATTTATGATGAAACTCGCGTAATCAACGAAGCGTTGATGGCGAATTTTGAATCAATCAATTTTAATCGTAAAACGATCAACCGTGTTGTTATTAAGTTTAAAAACTTAGTAAACCGCATGGGTTCTTTACGTCGTCGTATTAAAGATGGTGTAGAAAAAACTTTATCTAAAGACATTGTTGCTTTAGTTGAGCGTTTAAAAGTAATTGAGAACAACGAAAAAGAATTAACTAAAACTACTCGTGACACGGGTTTAAGCTACGGTCGTTTCCGCACTTATGCTATTCAAGCCCAAGAAGCAGAAGTTCGTCTTAAACGTTTGCATGAAGACACTGAAATGAACTTTCGCTGGATTCAAGAAACTTACACAATGATCTGGAAAGGTGAGCGTGAAGCTGACCTTGCAAAATCTGAGTTAGTAGAAGCCAATCTTCGTCTAGTTGTTTCGATCGCAAAAAAATACACGAACCGTGGCTTACAATTCTTAGATTTAATCCAAGAAGGTAATATCGGTTTAATGAAAGCCGTTGATAAATTTGAATACCGTCGTGGTTACAAATTTTCTACGTATGCCACTTGGTGGATCCGTCAGGCGATCACGCGTGCTATTGCCGATCAGGCCCGTACAATTCGTATTCCAGTTCACATGATCGAGACGATCAATAAGCTTGTGCGTACACAACGTTTATTGATTCAAGAGTTAGGCCGTGAAGCAACTCCTGAAGAAATCGCAGATCGTATGGATATGCCGGTTGATAAAGTTCGCAAAGTTTTAAAAATTGCGAAAGAGCCAATCAGCTTAGAAACTCCAGTGGGTGAAGAAGAAGATTCTCACTTAGGGGATTTTATCGAAGATAAAAAGGTGATCAATCCTGCAGAAGCGATTGTGAACTTAAACTTAGCTGAGCAAACTCGTCGTGTCTTATCAACATTGACTCCGCGTGAAGAAAAAGTTTTACGTATGCGTTTTGGTATCGGTGAAGAATCAGATCACACTCTTGAAGAGGTTGGTCAGGATTTCAACGTGACTCGTGAGCGTATCCGTCAGATCGAAGCCAAGGCGTTACGTAAATTACGTCACCCAAGCAGAAGCAATAAGCTAAAAACTTTTGTTGATAGCTAGATCTAAAACTAAATTTAGTTCATTAAATGGGAGGTCGTTGATCTCCCATTTTTTTGTCCAAAACTGACCCGCAAAAAGCTGGGTGTGAAATTGCAACCTTGTTTGTCACAGGAGTGCAGTATGAAAAATAAGGATATCATTACAGAAGAAGATTTTAATGCCCAAGCGGCGCGAAGAAGCCAGAAGTCGCCTCAGCGAGACAGCCCTGGGGATACGGCCACTGATCAAAGTTCTGAGATTGAAATGGGAATTAACTATCAACCAACTAAACCAAAACGCAAAAAAGATGTTCCGGCGTTCGATAAATTAGATTAAGCGGCTAATTACTTCATCAAGCGGCGTAGAATAAAATAATAGTGATGATACATCGGCTTTGCACTATTTGATTCGCACATCAGAGATTGCGGTAAACAGTAAGACTCGGATGTGATCGTCTCGTATTCATCGCCTAAACCCATCATATGACCTAGCTCGTGAGCGATAGTGGTCGACTTCCAATTGCGACCCCAGTTTGTATCGTAAGGCCCGCGAGTCTCATCCCATAAGATAACTGAAAAATGTGCCTCTTTTGGATTTGTGACGACTTGAAATTGAAAACGATATTTAAAATCTAAAGGAATTTGGTTTGTGTTCCAGATTTGTTCAGCTTCGATGAATTTCTTTTTGAAATTTTCTAAGTCTTGCCCGGTTGGATTAAGAAAATTCACTTTTACACTTAAAGTTACATCTGTCGAATTCGGCGTATAGATCACATCGTACTTATATTTTTTCGCAACAAATGCGACGTAGATTATTTTACCTTGGATGAATTTTTTTAAATTTAAATGACTGCCGCTTAATTGGCTAGGTGTCGGGTAGACTTCATAAGTGTCTTTTAAGTGCACGTTAAATGACTTAAAGGCCTTGTCACCTTGAGTTGAGCGGTCTTGTTCTGACATCACCAATTCATACAGCCAACGGTACTTTTCAGGGTCAACAGCTTCGATGGTCTGCTGGGGATTAGCGCTGGCTAGTGCGGGTTTAAGCAAAAATACGACAAGTAATGCGAATAATTTAAATGCTTTCACCATAGGCCCCAGTATTTCGCGAAAGAATTGGGCCAGGCAAGACTTTTTATCAGCGTCGCTCATTGATCTCTTATTTTCGATTTGATAGGCTATTCGTAGCTTTTAATCAAACATTCCGGTGGGGGTGTAGCTTAGTTGGTTAAAGCAATCGGCTCATAACCGATGGATCCGGGGTTCAAGTCCCTGCGCCCCTACCAAATTTAAAGACTTGCGAACCAAAGTGGCTGTAAAATTTGGCTTCTTCATAACGGTAACAAAATGCCACTTTCGAGCCAAAAGACGTCGCCCATTTCAAATCAAGCGTGCGTTCATTCTTCTTACGCAATCAAAAATAAAATTTGAATGCCAACTACCTGAAAAAAAATCTTAATGATGGTTGCTCATGAAATTGTGGGCCAACGTATTACTGATCTACAGGCTTAGCAAAGCAATCAACTTGAATAACACCGCTAACTTTATCACCAACTACATGATAAGCCTTGTATTGTTTGGAAGTACTTTTTACTTCACTAATACTTGATAAATTATCGGTCCCCTCTGACTTTTTGGCTAAATCATTTACAGTTTCCATCTCTGCTTGGATTTTTGATTTTGCAAGCCTTTCTTGTACGAATGTGTCCCAAAAAGCTAAATCAACTTGATGTGATGGTATTAGTCCACTTTGTTGAAGGTATATGTTGCATCGATAAATTTGCACTTCTTCCGCGTTGGCAAAACCAGCTAACATTTGAACAGCTAAAATAACTAATAATGACTTCATCATAGGGTCTCCTTAAAAATTGATACCGTTCGAAAGTTTGTTGGATTAATTTTCAATATTCGAACTTCTTATAGGACATGACATAGCAAGCAGTGTGCCGGGTTAGAAGTGTATTTGTTTGAATTTAAAGACAAAAGGGTATCTAAAGCATAGTTTTTAATGCCCTAAAAGGGCTTATTAATTTACAAGTGTAGCGGAGGCTCTTTGAATTACGTCAGAAAGCATGCTTCTAGAATATTAAAGGAAACAATAGATCCAAGAATTAGAAGACCTGGGCCAGGAGTAAAATATGGTCAGGATTTCTTATTTTACTTAAAACCTTTGTGGGAGGATAATGGCCTCCTAGATCGCCAGAAAGGTTTCCAGATGATATTAAAAGTAAACTTGAAACTGTCAGCGCTTCTACGATTGATAGAATTTTAAGGCCATTTAAACGGAATAAACCAAAAGGCCTTTCAACCACCCAATCATCAAAGTTAAAAAATAGGATTCCAATAAGAACATTAGACTCTAAGGCGAAAGTACCCGGAATAATTAATGCTGATACGGTAGCTAACTGTGGGGACAACATCACAAACTATTCTCCTGCTGTGACCCTCAAGGTAAGCTGCGCTAATGCAACTTGATGCAATAGTATATGACTAATGCATCAAGTTGCATTAGTATCAATGAATGCTTTATGGAAATGAGTCGATCTCTCACTATACCCCGGCGAACATCTCAATTTGGATGTCGATGGCTTTTCAGGCTGGAACTTTAAATATCGGCGGTTTTATGGCCTGCCATCGGTTTGTTTCCCACATCACGGGGTTTGCTACTTTTTTCGGTCACGAGATTAACCAGGCTGATAACAGTCACGCTTTTGGAATGCTCGCGGTTCCTCTATTTTTTTTATTTGGCTGTATGCTAAGTGGGCAATTGGTAGATATTCGTCTCAAGCTCCACAAACGGCCAAAGTACTACTTAACATTCGGGCTCATTTTTTTTCTTATCTGCATCGTGCTGGTCTTTGGTGTTTTTGGATACTTTGGAAAGTTCGGTCAGCCCCTTGAGGCTTCTAGAGATTATGCACTGCTAGCATTACTCTGTCTAACCTGCGGGATTCAGAATGGCACAATCGCCACCGTATCTAAATCAGTCATTCGCACGACACATCTTACTGGAGTAACGACAGATCTTGGTATTGGGATTGTGCGGTTCTTGAATCGAAAAAATCTCCAAGGGGAAATTAAAAATGAGGTCCACGCTAACCTCATGCGCGCGGGAATTATTTTTTTCTTTGGCTTTGGATCTGTGTTTGGTGGCTATGTCTTTAGTAAGTTGGAGTACTTAGGATTTTTAATTCCTGCTCTAACTTCAGGTATTTTATTTGGTGCAATGCTCTACTTTCAAGTGCTAAAGCCAGGCGCTCCGTCAGTGGAGCTTGCGCACAGTAGAGAGGTGCAAAAGTGAACTTTAAAGTTTCCGACGAAATCTACTACGCCAGAAACGGCGAATGGATTCAAGTCGACGAAAACCTTGTGACTGTAGGACTTACGGATTTTCGACTGTATGAATTGGGCGAGGTTCTTTTTTTGGATTTACCAGAAGAAGGAAAGTTGGTTCGCCAAGGGGAAGACTTCTTTTCAATTGAAAGTGCAAAGCTCATTCATGACTTCGTGTCTCCAGTAACGGGAACAATTATCGAGGTGAATCAATCTCTTTACGATAATCCGGATGTTTTGAATGACGATCCATTCAGCGAAGGATGGATCATTAAGATTGAAATGGAAAACGAAAAAGACTTAGCAACCCTCATGCGTTCAGTAGAATACCGGCAGCATATCGGTCTCAAGATAGCCTCGCCACAAAAGACTGAATTTTTTGAGCAGCCTGTAAGAAGTGGGACCTAAATGAAGAAGCGTGCAGATTTAGTGGCCTACTTGAAATCAAAAGGTCTTCGCATGACCCCGTTGAAAGAGCTGTTAATTCAGTTCTTTCTCGACAATCAAACTCGGCATATACCAAGCAAAGAGTTGCAAGAACACGTTGCAAGTCATCTTCCAGATGTAGATCGAACTTCAGTTTATAGAAATATCGAAAAGCTTATCGCCATTGATCTCATTCAGGAACTCGATCTTCCTAAAACTGGAAAGGCCTTTCAGTTTATTTTTGATAGCAAAGTTCACCACTACTACATGTGCAAAGGCTGTAGAGAGGTAAAAAAGGGAGACCAGAAGCTCTTTAGCAGAATCGAAAAAGCCCTTAAGGATATTCATGATTTTTCAAAAGCTCATCTCTCGGTGGTTTTCTATGGATACTGTACTGAGTGCGATATCGAAAGATCGGGAGAGGCTAACTTATGAGTATAGACCTTGTTCTCGGAGGGCTGTTCTTTTTTGTTGTCATCGCATTTCTTGGTGGAATGTTTTTGCTCCCAGAGCGTTTTGACATTTCTAAAAACAAAGAACCGGATTTTGTTTCATTTTTCTGTGACCCTGTTTAACTTTTTTGAAACATGGATTTTTAATTTCAATATTACTTGAGTAAACATCTTTCGCGACCGAAAATAAACTGTATCGTCTCATGCAGGAGCATCTATGAAGAACCAGAAAAAAAGTAAATCGCCGAACAATTCCAGTCTGGATTTGTTGCAAAGTGAAGAAAGTTTTTTGCAGATCTTGAATGCCATCGGCGATATGGTTTTGGTGAAAGGTCCGAAGTCCAAGTTGATCTGGGCCAATCAGGCCTTTTGCGATTACTATGGAATGAGCCCTAGCCAATTGCGAGGAATCTTAGATGCCCCATTTAGTGAGCCAGATCATACTCAAAAGTATGTCATCGATGACACGTGGGTTTTTGAGAACAAGAAAGTATTGTCGATCTCTCAGGAGCCAGTCACTCGACATGATGGTGCCGTTGGTATTTTTCACACGGTAAAATCGCCGATTTTCGATTCTTCCGGAAATGTTATTATGACAGTCGGTATATCAAGAGACATTACCAAACAGCTTGAGGCGCTGAAATTATTAGAGGAGCAACGGGCGAGCGCCACCTATTCTTCCAAAATGGCGACATTGGGTGAAATGGCGGGAGGCATCGCTCATGAAATCAATACTCCGCTTGCGGCCATCATTTTGAGAGCTGAAATGATTGAACTGCATAATGCATCTTTTGAAAAGCCTGATGCCGAAATTGCAGATCATGCGACTTCAATTTTAGGGACGGGTCAACGTATCGCGCAGATTGTGAAAAACCTTAAGGGCTTTTCACGGAACGCGACGAATGACCCCAGTAACACCTTCTCGGTGCGAGACCTTGTCGAAAGCACGGTCAGTTTGTGTCGCGAAAAGTTGAAGCTCAATGGAATTAGCATCGAGGTTGAAGAGCCGAACCTGGATTTGGTTGTTTACGGCCAGGTTATCCAGTTATCTCAGGCTCTTCTGAATCTTCTCAACAATGCTTGCGATTCGATAGCGAATATCGATTCCAAATGGATTCGAATTCAAGTGTCGCGCTTTGATGAATACCTTGAAATTAGCGTCACAGATTGTGGAAAAGGTATTCTTCCTGAGATTGCTAAAAAAATATTTGAGCCATTTTTTACCACGAAAGACGTCGGTCAAGGAACGGGCCTTGGACTTAGTATTTCTCATACGATTCTCAAAAGCCAAGGAGGAGAGCTATTCTATAACGATCGGAACGCGAATACATGCTTTGTCATGCGTTTGCCATACCACAAATCAGGGAAGAGCATCACATGAAAAAACTTTGGTCAAGAAAGAGCATACTACTAGTCGAAGACAGCGAGCCATTTTAAACACATTGAAATTTTTTTTTCTTCAAACGGAATGCAAGATTTACTCGGCTTTCAAAAGATCAAATGCCTCAGGTGAGGGCTAACTTGATCGTGTTTTGCGAGTGTAAAAAAAATTGACACTTCTGCTTTTTTTACATTCAGAGCACTCAGTTCTATTTATCTATTCACGAATCAGCTAGAATCTCGCTACCTTTAAAAAATAAATTAAACTCAGGAGTTTTATTATGAAATCGTTAATTGCGTTATTTATCATTGGATCTTCGGTGGCGGCCAATGCTTCAGATATTAAATTAAAATGTGATGTTGTTAATCTACATGATGACAATGTTTTTGAAGAAGGTTTGGGTGAAACTGGCGACAGTAATGCTGATGAAGATTCTCAGGCCGTTTCGGTTGAAATCGGTGAATCATCGAAGGATGTTAGTATCGGTCAGCATTCATTTTCAAGTGATGACAAAGACATGAAAATCTCAAGGAAAGACTCAAGCGCTCTGATAAGCATTAATGTGCAAATGGGCAAAGTTCAGACCATTAAAGTAAAGGTGTATAAAAAATCTTTATTGGGTGTCATTTTACAAAAAGATAGTGGTATAAATTCTTATCATACGGTCGCAGAAATTGACTGCAATGATTATACGAAGACAAAAGAACTTATCTTGTCTGGTAAGGTCGCATCGAAAGAAATCGATAAAGCAACTCTGCAAAAAGCCATACTTCAGAAAATCAGTAATATCGATATCGCTTTTGAATTGGGTGATGGATACTACGATTTAAAATCTGAAAAGCTTATGGAGCTGTCTTTAGACGGTAAAGTCGTCGGTTACGAATTGCAAAGCAATTTGTCATATACTGAAGGTGATGACGCCGAGACGTACACTTACTTCTTGGCGAATGGTGTGCGATTTTCAGGGCCGGGAAACTAGATCTAATTTATAAAACTTAGGACTTTTCTATCGAAGGTCCTAAGATTTTTTTCTTACGAATTTAAGCAAAGCTAATCAGTGGTATGATATAAGTTTAAGGATACATCGTGAAATTAATAATGGTTTTGATAGCTCACTAGTATAAAGAAAATTATTTCGGTTTAATTGGTTTTAAAAATCAACCTTAAGTAGTCATTTGTCGTTTTGAAACTCTCCCTAACATTTCGATTTTGGAATTCCGGTATGACATATGAAATTTAAAAAAAGATATTTTTTTATCCTCTTAGTAATAGGTACTTATTTCTTGTGGGGTAAGTTTTCCTCCCCTTATGGGGATCAGGTAGTTAGCTATCATCCAGCTAGTAAAGAATGTTTTCAGGAAGAAAAATTCAAGTACTGCGTTTATAAAAGTGAACAAGGTGTAAATGGCAATATCGCTTACTATCTGCATGGGCGAAATTTAGATGAATCGACTTGGAATGATGAAACATTTTACACCTCGATGGTTCAGAAATATTGGCAAGAAAATAAGTTAATACCGCCAACTGTAGTGGCTATCAGTTATGGCCCTATTTGGTTGCTTTCTCCTAAGAATGCTAAAGAAGAGAGTGGTTTACTTGAACATTTTCTAAATAAGGCCCTTCCCTTTATTGAATCCAAAGTGGGCACTCCTAAAGAAAGAATTCTATTCGGCGAGTCTATGGGTGGTTTGAATTCATTGATTGCTATGTTTCATTCAGGTGTTTTATTTTCCAAAGTGGCGTCACTTTGTCCGGGAGTTTATAACATATCGCCATTTTCATCTTTGTCTGAAATGAAAACTGTGGTGACCCGTACCGGTGCCGATCCGAAAATAGTTTATGGAATTCTGGAATTGAGTAAGAAATTTATTTCTACTGAGGATGATTGGGATAAAATCTCGCCTTTGCGTTTAGTTGAACATGCTTCTGCTCTGAAATCGAAGCTGTATTTATCTTGTGGATTGTATGATCAGTATGGCAATTATGAGGGAAACGAATTGCTGTCCCAGAAAATGATTTTGAAGGGTTTTTCAGTTGAGTGGCACCCCCTATATGGTGGCCATTGTGCAATAGACGTTTCTTCACTCGCAGAATTTTTAGCCTATTAAATTTTGTTAGATTTGTCGTATTTCGTCGTTTACACTCTGTTAACTATCTGTAATTCTTGAGTCCAATGTGGGGAAATGTCTCCCTACCATTTCGATGATTATGACACTTTAATCGAGAACTTTATGGATCATGTTGAACAATATCGACAACAAGTACTCAAGATCAGTTTTCTGACATTGATTTGTGTGTTCTTGCTACTTCATTGCCAAGGTTAGTCTTAGATCGAATCGAAAAAGCTTTAGAAAAAATGAAAGTCAGTCACACCTGGCAGCCAAATAAATCTTTTTGGGGTGAAGGTATGTTGCAAAGGGTCGTCGTTTTAAAGGATTCTCCGAAGTACTTTTCGGTAGATATTGCCGTTTTTGATCACGCACACACTCAATTACTGCAGGATTTTTTAGAAGTCGAAAGACACGGTCAACCAGTTATTTTTTTTGATAAATCGAATTTAATAAAACCGGGCCACACCGACGCAGCAGCATTATTTAAGCGGCAACAATTGCGAGTAAATGAACTTAGTGATGGGTTTCCAATTTTTAAATCATTAGTCTTAAAAGAAATTGAGCGCGGGCAGTCTGTCGACGCTATTTCATTTTACCAAAATGGATTGGTAAGACCATTCGTTGAGGTTTTAGGGATGATTCATCGGCCTTTTAAGTTTGATTTTGGAATGCGCTATATTCATAAATCTTTTCCTCACGAGGATCAGGCATTGATTGAAGATTTAAGCTATGTTTCTAGCTTTAAAGATCTACCAGAGAAAATCTTAAAAGTTGAAAAGGCTTTTAACACTGCAGTTAACAAGGTTCGAAGTCGTACAGGATTGTAGTTTGCAGGAACTTAACTGGTCGTAAAGTGTCCAGCACGAATTAAAATTTCTGATAAATGATTTTCAAGTCCGAAAGGTAAGCGTGATAAGAATTTTATTTTAAAAATGAAGGCGCATAACTTTAATTATGCGCCGTGACCCGGAAAGGGAAACTGGTACCTTTATCTCCAATAAAGAGGAAGGGTTAGCTCTCCTGACGGTGGGTTATGAGGACTTATGAATGAAGAATCTATTTTTGTAGTAAAAATAGTCTGGTTGTTATACTTGAAGTTTATGTCTGTCGCATACCAAGCATAAAAATTCAAAGCTTCGCAATTCTCTGGCAAATCACCCTGATAGATCGTCATACCGTTTTCATTTTGCACCTGCTCATTAAGTAAATTTGGTGCCTCAGACTGTATAAAACCTCCCCCTACCAATTTATAACATTTTACATTCATGTTAATGTCTTCATAGTCAGGATGTTTTCTAACCTCTAATGTTATTCTTCTGTTCATATTTTTCGGTAGCTGTATGGGTAGTACATAAGGCAGCTCCTTGCCCAATATTAAATCCGCAATCAAAAATGCGTCAAACGAGCCCTCTTGACCAGTGGCCACTGTAAAGTCTTTGGTTCCGGTAGTAATTTTACTAAAGTATTCTATGCTTCTATGGGTAGTAAACCTACCAAGGTCATAAAGCTTTCTAAGATTTGCCTCTGTTGAAAACAATTGTGCAATAAATTTTCTTGTATTTTTTGAAGTGAACTTAAGAAGATAGAGATCTTGGCTTTCAGTGCTTCTGGTCTTTATGTTTCTTTCAGCTTTATAAAAAGCCTCGTGTAGCCAAAAAGCTGTCTTTTGAGTTTCGCTAAGTAATTCGAAGGCATCTCGAGATATTTTTAAAACTCCTCCATCTTCATAGTATCCAATTGCTCCCAACACACAGCCTGTTGGCATTAATACAGCCTCGCCCTCTCCCAAGTCAGGTGGCACATGGATTCCTACTCCTGATGGCAAGAATCTATGATTAGCCTCTATTTCAGCTAACGCTTTTCTAATTTCAAATTGCATACTAAAATCAAATGATAACTTGCTTAATATAGCTTCAAGTTGCTCTTGATACGGAATATTTGTCTCGAGAATCTGCAACTCTGCTTTGATTCTTCCCTCATACAAATCTAGTAACTGTACTCTGGGTTGAGTTGTTACGCTTGCGGGGCAAAAAATCCCTGCTCCTCCGCCCGTATCTTGACCTGCAAATGCAACATTCAAACCGAACGCTAAAAATGCAAACATTAATAATTTTTTCACTTTTCCTCCTTGGTATTGCTACCGTTATTATTATTTAGTTCTTTAGTTAATGGAAAAAAACCTATCGATAGCTGATAAACTTGATTCAAATTTTCGCGACCATCTAGTAATTTAGATAGCTCTCGACGAAATTTTGTTATCAACTCCCTCACCATCGGTAAATCTTCCTCTGCAATGGCCATTGTTGTTCCGGTGTGATCACGCCGGCTGTAATCGACATCGGAAATGGCATTGAGAGCTTTTTCAAAAAACTGTTGCTGTAATCTTTTTTTGATTGTGGTTGTTTTTTCTTTTGGCAGACTTTGCGTAAAGCCATTATAGCGATCGACCCAGGTTCCATCGCTTTTAATTTCCAAAATATTATTCTGCTTTAAGCAATCAATTGCTCCTCGCGCTTCAAATACGGTAATGCCTAATTTTTTTGATACATATTTTTCGCTGGGTTCAAAGTCTTCAAGTTTCATCAACTCAAGAATGGCTAAATTATACCAATCTGACAAAACTGACATTTGATTATTCATAAGCTCTTGGAACTGAATCCCTTTTCGACTCAACTCTGACTGCTTGAAGTTTATTTGCAAAAGAATACTGCTAACCTTCTTCGCAGAAAGTCCAAGTCTCAATCCTAAAAGTTCAATGGACTTTTTGGTGATGGGTCTTTTCCCAGACATCATTGCCGAAAGCGCAGAAGGCGAAACCTCCAAATGCTTCGCAAATGCACGTAGCGAATATGCCGGATTCTTGTGGATTCTTTTTGATAACTCTTTATTTAGTATTTCTTGAAACTCTGTTCTCATGAGTTTTTTGTACGGCGCGAGAATTTTTAAATCAACAGATTTGAGAACAAAGTGTGCCAAAATGCTGGCACACCAGCTATCTCAAACTCATGTCAAAAGTGATTTTTTCTAGATGAAAAAACCGGTTTATATTTTCTAGTAAAAGGGGAGGCTATAGGCTCATAGAGATAGGATTTTAATCTGTTGGTAAAAAAAGATCACAAGCAATTGATTTTACACGGGTTCTAATTGAAAAGGTAGGCGATCGATGGGAGTCTTTAAACACTAGCGATTCTGTTTTTCCAATGACAGAACAAGTTGAAGACACTTTGAGATCACTTAACCCTTCTGAAGTCTATATCTGTGATGCGAAAATCGGCGGAAGCTACGGACCTAACCATAGATATTATGAGCTAAACTGTAAAAATTAGTAAATTAAAAAACTAGATTCTTTGTCGATGCCAGCATCAGAAAATGCTGGCATCTTGATTTTCAAATACTCGTTCTGAATACTGATAAAAATTAACCCTGAATTAACGTTTTAAAACCGCCGTAAGCCATTTTTGATGCGTCAAAAGGCATTGAGAAATTTTCAGCGCCAGGCATTTGGCTGAACTCTTTGTGTACTTTTGCATTGACCTGTTTACGATGAGCTTTCGATTTAAATACGATAAAAGCAAATATCACAGTTTCATTTTTTTTAGTTTTACACATTTGCGGAAAGCTTATTCCGTAAGGAGCTTTTATATCATCGGCTGCGCATTCGAAGTAGGCTAGTGCCCCATGCTTCATCCAAGTTTTGCATCCCAGCTTGGCCATTTTTTTGTAGGCGTTAATTTTATTTTTCGGAATCGGAATTACAAATCCATCAACATAAGTGCTCATAAATACTCCTTTGGTTTATTATCTAAAATTTAATATATTTAAGAAACTTTATCTATTTAAAACTTCCCAATGAATCCAGAAATATCGAAAAGACAAACATCACCTACGGCGGACGCCTTTCGACATATGGAACAGAATAAATTTTACCCGCAGGAGTTTGGTCTGCAGCCATCATGGAAGTAGCTCTTTTGATTTTAACCATGTTCTTACGCCGGGAGAAAATTTTTTATAAATCTTGCTTCGCACATGGACTGAAAATTTATTACCAATGAGGATCACACCTGCGCCAGATCAATTAAATCGGGCTTTGGTCGGACGAGTTGAAGTCATGAATTCTGTTCGTTTCGAAGAGTCATATGCCTTAATTCGACAGTTGGCCGTAAGTAATACGCCACACGCGAAACAAGTGTTGAAATCAGTTCACAGGTTAGCGGGCTTTGATTTTGCAGCAGCGAACACTTCGCTAAATAACTCGATCTAAGATAAAAAGGCTGCGCTTGTAACTGTTTTCGACGATTTTGATTTCAGATTTAAGATGATATTGATTTATTTGCGATGAGTCTTTAATCAATTCAAGTAGTTTTACTTCGTCTCTGTGAGGACCCAGAATAAGACGGTCTGCATTTAGAAAATTATTTTGTGATAAGCTGTCTAATATTTTAAAAGTGGTAAAACCTCCGACTCCGGTAATACAAACGGTTCCGGTTACGTTTGTCTTGATGTCTTGTCCTGCAGTGCAGATGAAAGTAGCTTTCGACACAGAATCAGTTTTGAAATCAAATTTTTGAAACTGGGTTTTTAGTTGTTCCATTATGGCAGGTACGCGATCGACAAAGTAAATGTGCGAAAAGCTCGTGCTTTTGTAGGCTGCAATTCCGAGGTAGCCATGATCGCAGCAGATGTCCCAGACGTCTTTTTCAGGAAGTAAGTTATCAAATACAATTGTTAAGCGCTCAGACAGTCTAATCTTCACCAAAGTTCCGCAGCCTTCAAGATAAACCATCCAAAATGAAATTTTTGATCTTTGTCATAAAAATCAGAGCCCGTTTTTCCACTGATTTTAAATCCATTGGGAGAAGTTTCTAAATAATTGATTTCACGAGTTAAAGTGATAGATTTTTTTGAGACGAGAAGATCTCCGGTCCAAAGCTTTTTCTGCCCAAGACGAGTAGTAATTCGTTTTGAAAACCAAACAATGGAGTCTTTTAAAATACCCGAATCAAAAGCGATTACAGCCAGTGGCACTTTAAAAGACGAGCCGGCTGGAAGTCTTTCGTTGCAGGCATCACCGCCGATTAGGCTTGTAGAGATAACAAAGATAGCAATTAAAAGTTGTTTCATAAATGAAGAGTATAATTCTTTTAATAGATAATGAATCAAATTTTAAATAACGTAGTGTCGCATTTTGTCGACTAGACACTGCTCATAACAGTGCCTTTTATATTTAGGTATTGTGGTATCAATAATTCTTCGCAGAAACAGATTGCTATTTTAGGCTGTGACAGAACGCTGCAATGTTTTCTAATTTTGTTTCTTTATTTCCTGAAATCAGAGATTGAGCAATTTCTACAAGTTGACGATGATATTTTCTCAGCTCTCGCAGCTCATTTGGAGTAGGGTATGTCGAAGACACAATATCGATAACTGCCTTAGCATTTTCAAGGACAATTTCAGCGTCCACATTTTCAGAGTTAGAGGTTGAGCAAGCCTCGATAGATTTGGCAATTATTTGATTATAATTTTCAACAGCTTCTTTTTTTCTAGATTTTGATGAGTTTGAATTTAAAATTTTTGTTTGTTCATTTAAAGAATTCGCATTGGCTAAGACTTTTTCCAAAAAATTGTCTGTGCCTACCGAGCCGACATCGCTGTTTCCAGCAAATGCGTTCAAAGAAATTAAAGTTAAAAGGGGCAAAATAAGTTTCATCATAACATCTCCTAAAGTAATTTATAAGCTTCTCAGGTCTCGCTATTGCGGGGAGAGGCGTTGAGACTTCAATCTGCAAATTGGGCCCCGGGTTGGAATCAATTTAAAAGCACAGGGCTGTCTAAGGCCTTTTCAGGGGCACAAAAAGGCGCGGTACGCGCACAAACATGAGCTCAATTTTAATCTTGCCTGAAGGGCATTTTGTGGCCGATCGTAGGGGAATGAAGATAGTTAATAAGCCTAATATTTTTGAGTTTTTGGATATTCGAGAATTTTTAAGTGAGTATTACAAATATCGAAAATCACAATCCAACAAGTTCTCCTACGAGACGTGGGCCAATGAATTGAGAGTTAGCAGCCGATCTTTGCTTCGTATGGTTGTCCTAGGACAGCGGCAGATTTCTGCAAGCTTTGCGGAGGTCTTAAGCTATGGATTTCAATTTAAGCCTTCAGAGCTTAAGTACTACTTTTTATTGATTGATTACAGTCAGGCTAAGTCTAAAGATCAAAAGAGTTTTTTCTGGAAGCAAATGCTGACTATCTTAGGTTCATCGCAACAGCGAAAAGAAATACTTGAACCTGAGTTTTTAGCTTCTCACTGGCTGCCAAAAATTCAAACTATCCTCAGTTTCACAGATCTTGAAAGAACTCCTGAGAAAATCGCAGAGATTTTAGGTTTAGAGACGGGTGTGGCCTTAAAATTTTTAGAGGTTCTGGAGAAAATTTCATCTGCAAAAAGGGAATCAATAAAAGAAGAGAAAACCACCTGGAATTCTCAAGTGGGGTCTTTTAAGATTCCTGAGGCATTGCAAAACTCTGCATTGAAGGATTATTACATTCAGTCTTTTGATGATGCGAAAAAGGCGATCTCCCTTCCTCCTGAAATCAGGAAATATCGAAGCCTTATGCTTCCTCTGAGTTCTCAGGAATACGCGGACCTTTTGTTAAGACTAGAAGATGTTTTTCAGGAAGTCCTTGTTCGTTACAAGTCGGATGAGTTGACTGGACGAAGACTCTATCAGCTCAATATGAACTTAATACCGATCAGTAAAAAACTAGAAGAAGCAGCTGGTTCAAAATAAAAAAAGCCACTGTTGTAACAAGCAAAGACTGAATCGATTTGAGTTCCGCTGTTTTGTTAGTTCCAGTTAAATAATCCGCTAGTTTGCACGGTCGTCCTGAATTGAGGGCTTTGACTAGTCTTTGAATATTTGCTGATGGAGAAATTTCTAACGTTACACCTTCAAATGCATATAATGTTTTCTTTTTTGACTTTAAGTGTGCCCAAAGTATTGTTTGTGAGGCTGGTAATTGAATTTCACTTTTTGCAGAAAATTTTGAAGGTAATGTGAAGCGAAATGGTGTTTTAAATCCATGCATTGAAAGTAACTTTAACCAAGCCTGCATATAGGTGTCGTAAAGTTCATCTTCTGAAATGTTTTTGATGGCTAAAATGGATTGAGCGTAGTTTTTAGGAAGCGAACTAACTTCGCCATCGCTAATTAAAGGTAAATCTTTTGTAACGGCATCTAGTCCGATGGCTCCGAGCTTAGATTTTAAAATCGGGCTCAAAGCTAGTTCTACATTACTCAAATGAGGGCGGTCGACCCAAATGCCTATACTCCATGTCGCATTAAATGAACCATCTGATTCAGCAATATGCCATGCAGATGATGGCCAGTAAGTCATATCGCCAGGTGAGGCTTTCATTGTGGTTGAGTTTTTCTTGAACCGATTGTAATTCACTGCGCGATCTAAAGATGGATTTTTTAATGCGAAACTGGGTTCCCATAGACGAAAAGTTTTATGGCCGATAACGGGAAAGCTAAAAACACCACAACCATCAACGTGGACACCGAATGGAGTCTTTCGATAATTTCCTAAGTATAAACCCATTTCGGCGAATCGATTTGGAAAGCCTACATGAGAAAATAAGGTGCTAGTAAACTGGCGAAGTTTTTCCCAATTTTCCTGGCTGGTTTGCAACAACTCATCACAGACCAAACAGTAATCTTGAAAATCCTTTTCCATGCGAGTGTTGTAACCTGCTAAAGTCTTATCTGACGTAACAGGCAGATATTGAAGAACTTCTGCTGGATGCAACATTTGCCCTTCGATATAGAGTTTAAAGCCATCTGCAGACTTTAATTTTCGACAATGATTGCTAAAATCGACGAGCATTTTAAATATTTGATTTTGATCTATTTCAACAATTGGATTTTTGAAATTTTTGACAAGAAGTGATTTTTTTTCCCAACACTTATGTGCAAAGGAGTTCCAAAACTTATTAGGTGTAGAGATTGATGTCATTTAATAAATTTCATTAAGATTTCAGAGCAATTGTTTAAGACCAAAATTTCTTCGTGAGAGCCGCCGTGATCGGGGTGAAAAACTCGAGCTAGTTTTTTCTTGGCTGTCGCTACCGTTTCTTTATTCATAGATTCTCTAATTTCAAACCCATTTTCAGAAAAAAAGTTAAGCGCCTTTTCTACTTCGCGCGGAAATTCAGATTGTTCTGAAGAGTCTTTTTTGTTTTTTTTATATTCATTCATCCGCAGTTTTTGTTTTTGGTACTGTATTTTGCGCTGAAGTGATTGTTTTTCTTTTTGCTGTTCTTTGTAAGCAGCTTGTTTATCTGCATAAGCTTGTGATTGAGCTGTTTTGGGTTTGGCTGTCGCTGTTGTTTGTGCTGCAGATATTTTCTCTATTTCAGTTTTTTCTTCGAAAAAATCTGGATTTTTCAGTTCTGCAGCCAAAAGTGTTGCCCAGATATGCTTACAGAATAAATCTTTTTTTCCAGCTGGGCAGTTACAGCCTGCGAATACGGTGCTACTAGATATAGATTTTGTTTTTAAACTGACTTTAAGTGGTGAAGAGATTCGGATATAGGCTACGATTTCAGTATCAGAGGGTTGTGCTATAGAAACTTTGCCCTGGGCAAAAAGGGTACGACCGCTGGAGCGGACTTCGGGTTTAAAAAAATGCTCCCAGTTTTGAACTGACATGGCGTACCTCTAGAGAAAGGATACAAAGAACTAGCTTTGAGAACAAGTGTCTTGTATGAATTATTGATATGGCCCATATACTCTATGATCAAGGAAAAAAAGTAGGAGAAGTTTCTGAATGGAAACTAACACCCTATGAACCCGTTTATAAAGATATTCTAGGTAAATTGGTTCTTATGCCGGTGACGCTGGATATCTGTTCTTTTATAACGCCGAAACCAGTTAGTCGAAAAACTCAATTGACGATTATTGAAGATCAAAAACAAGAACTAGTTCTTCAAATTAAATCAGTTAAGAGCATGACGGTCACAGCATCGATTGTTGCTCGACACGACTTGTAAAGAGGGATTCTATTAAATCATTTCAAGAATTGAATTTATCTAAAGAAATTTTACAAGTTATTGCTGAAACTGGCTTTACAGCAACGACTCAAGTTCAAGCGGACTGTATTCCGGTACTATTAGCAGGACGTGATTTGATTGGCCAATCGAAAACCGGCAGTGGCAAAACGGCTGCTTTTGTAATTCCTATTTTACAAAATACCAATATTAAAAATACTCAGCCGCAGGCGTTGATCTTATGCCCCACCAGAGAGCTTTGTGATCAGGTTTTAAAACAGGCGCAACTATTTTCTAAGTATATGCGTGGTTTTAAAATTGCTCAGCTTATCGGCGGCAGGCCCATGGCAGAACAAACTCAAGCTTTAGCTGGCGGAGTGCACCTCATTGTTGGTACTCCTGGGCGCACCTTAGAGCATTTTAAAAATCGAAATTTTAAAACGCTGAATTTAAAAATGGTTGTGTTGGATGAAGCAGATCGTTTATTAGATGATGCCTTCGCTGAAGAAATAACTGCGATGATGGATTTGATACCGAAAAATAGACAAACTATTTTTTTCTCGGCGACATTTCCTGAAATCATGAACGAGATAAGTCGAAAATATCAAAATAATCCTGAAAGAATTACCATCCAAGAAACTGAAGACAGCAAATTACAAATTGAGCAATACGTTTATGCCGCCGAAAAACCGCAAAAAATGCAAACCTTGATCGAAATTTTAAAAACTCATCCGTCATCATGCACTCTGATTTTTTGTCGCACAAAGCTTGCTGTGAATGAAGTTGGAAAACGACTGCAGCAAGAAAAAATAACCTGTGAAATTTTACATGCAGATCTAAAACAAGTCGACCGTGATGCGACTACACGTGCATTCAGAAACGGAAAACTGCAAGTCCTTGTGGCGACTGACGTTGCTGCCCGTGGGATCGATATTGATAAATTACAACTTGTCGTTAATTTCGATTTACCATCTAGCCCCGAAATTTACATTCACCGCATTGGTCGTACGGGCCGTGCTGGCCGCAAAGGCCTGGCGGTATCAATTGCTACAGAATATGAAACAGAACTGGTCGCACAAATCGAATCAGCAACGGGCGTGAAGATGGTTAAAAAATGAATTCTTCGCTGGTGTTAAATTTTAGACGTTCATCGTTACAGTTAAACTCAATTTCGCATGAGCGTAGGGCGATCGCATTTTTTTGAAAAGGCTGTTTTGCACCGTACAGTGAATCTCCAAGTATGGGTGCTTTAAGCTGTGATAGCTGTGATCTAATCTGGTGAGTTCGGCCAGTCAGTAAATTAATTTTAACCCAATTTAGATTTGGTGAAATTTCTTTTTGCTCTAAAATTTCTAATTCGCAGATAGCCCAGCCTTCAATGGCCGTGTCTGATAGTTTTTTAGGGGTTCCGGCTGCAGGATCCATATAATGAGTCAGGCGTGTTACAAGTGGATGTGGGCTTTCGACTAAAGCCACATATTTTTTGCGAATCGTTCGTTCTTGCAGTTGTAGATTAAAACTTTTCGCAAACGATTGTTTTTTGGCGTAGACAATTAGACCCGAAGTTAAAGTATCTAGACGATGAGTTACAAAAAGTGGAATTTTTTTAGCCAGGCTTGTTTGGGTGAGCGCATTTTCGATGACGTTATCATTAGTCGGGTGGCTAGGAATGCCAGAGGGCTTATTTAAGACTAAGCAGAAATCATTTTCAAAAACGATTAAAGATTTCCATGTGTGATTGCAATTGTATCTTCGCGGTTTTAAATGCGCGCGTACAGTAGAGTTCTGAAAAACAAAGCCATCTTTGGTTTGTCGTTCATTGTTTACAAAGATCGCACCAAGATCGAGCAGCACTTTAAAATCTTGCGAGTTTACAGAATATTCATCGCTAAGGATTTCGCTTAACAAATTGGTTTGCTGAACATCAAAATGTCTCACATCACCATCGGAGTTGGTCATTTATGCCTTAGTCTTCATATTTTAAATATCATATACGAAGCTTAAATCTACATACAAGATTTTCTTGCGATATCCGTAGTTTACAAATTTAGAAGTTGATTGTAATATATAAGAATTCACTGGAGATTTTATGAAACACATGGGCGGATGCCATTGCGGCCAAGTAAGATACGAAGTTGATATGAATATCGAAAATGCAATATCATGCAATTGTTCGATTTGTTTAAAGCGCGGAAGCTTATTGGATTTTGTTCCAGAGGCGAGTTTTAAACTTATATCGGGTGAAAAAAATCTTACAGATTATCAATTTAATAAAAAAGTGATTCATCACTTGTTCTGTAAAGATTGTGGTATTTTATCGTTTGGTAGGGGCGTGGCACCTGATGGATCTAAAATGGTGGCTGTGAATTTGCGTACCATTGATGGAATTGATCTGGATAAGCTTAAAATCCAAAATTATGACGGTAAAACTCACTAAGCACCACTTCAGTCTAGGTGATCATGAAACCAGCCCTGCTTAGCCTGGTTTTTCAGTTATACTGATCGCATGCAGTTTGATTGGTCAATTCGCACTTTAAAAGAATGGCGCGGTTATTTAGCGCGCACTCAGAATACAAATTGGATGCAGAGCTGGGCTTATGCGCAAGCTACGTTTGCCACCGAATATTTTAGAACTCGCATGGCTTTGGTGATTCATAACAATCAGCCAGTAGCTATGATGAGTGTGCAAGAAATAAAATTTGGGCCACTGCATTTTGTGAATCTTAAACGTGGACCCTTGTGGTTTGAAAAACCGACTGAAGAACTTTTCTTAGATTTTGCTAAAACTTTTCGTAAGGAATTTCCTAAATCTTTAGGGCAGCGCCTACGTTGGATGCCTGAATTTGAGTTAGCCAAAGAAACTCTTAGTGAACTTCAGAATATCGGGTTTAAGTTGCATCAACATACTTTTACGACCTCTTGGATTAATCTTGAATTAAGCGAAGCTGACTTAAGAAAAAATTTACAACAAAAATGGCGTAACTGCTTAAATAAATCATTACGCTCTACGTTGGAAATTAACGTTGAAACTTCGAATAAGAATTTTTCAATGTTCATGAACTATTTTAAAAAGCATGTGCGCGAAAAAAAATATCAAGCTCCGAGTGAACGGTTTTTAAAAGCTGAATTTAATGAACTGAGTTATCAAGCAGATAACTATTTTATTTGGGCTTTTATTGAAGGTGTTCCTGTGGCAGCTATAGCCATCGTTACCCAAGGGGCTACAGCTTGTTACCGGCTAGGTTGGACAACTGACGAGGGGCGAAAATACAATGCACATTACGCGTTAATCTGGAAAGCTCTGCTAGTCGCTAAAGAAAAAAACTTAACCGCTTTTGATGTTGGCGGTTTACTTTTAGACGAATCGTTAGGTTTCAATCGTTTTAAAGTGGGCCTTGGTGGGTCAATCTCTAACTTAGTGACTTTACGCTAGTTTGTGCGCTATATCTTCATTTACATAAGTGAGGGTTTTATGACAATCAAGCCATCAATTTTTTTAGCTATTTTTGTTATGTTTTTTGCAGGGTTTGCATCGGCTTCCGACACTTCGTGGAAAATTAAAAAAACCAGCTGGTCTGAAACGGATGAGAAATTATACTCTGAATTTGTAAGCCTTATTGGCCAAGCAGTTGAAAAACGTGAATGTAAATCATTTAAAGAATGTATCCAGCACCCGAATAATCCTTATGCGGGGTCAGACTCGGGGGAATTAGATATTCATGTGGACTGTGCTCGTTTGTCGTATGCTCTGCGCGCTTACTTTGCCTGGAAGAACGGCTTACCATTTTCACATGTCAGCCAAGTGGTGGCCCGAGTTGCTGCCGATAAAGAAGATAATTTACGTTACACAAAAAATGGAAACATCGTTTACCGACGTTCTAGTGTATTAGTCGCAAAAGATAAATTACCTGATGGGCCAAAATACATTACCCAAGTTTTAATGAAGTCTGTGTACACAGCTGTATTTCGTTTAGAAGATGAAATTGAAAATCGCCCAGGCTTAGAATCAGATTATTACCCTTCAGATATTTCTCGCGAAGCGATCCGTCCAGGCACTGCGATTTATGATCCTGCAGGTCACGTAGCCATTGTTTATAAAGTTACTGACGATGGAAAAATTTATTTTATCGATGCCCATCCCGACAATTCATTAACTTCAAGTATGTATGGAACAAAATACGTTCGCAGTCGTCCAGCTCAAGGAGCGGGTTTTAAAAACTTCAGAAAGCAAGAGCTTGTAGGTGCCACATTTGATGCGGCACTAGGTTCTTATGTTGGTGGTAAAATTACGGTAAGCCCGGCGAATACGCATAAAGAATTTAGCTTAGTGCAAAAATACGGAACTGATAATAAGCCAATTCCGAATTGGAAAGAAGGGGCTTTTATTTTAGCTGGCGTAAAGCTAGATTATTATGATTATTTACGAGCTAAAATGTCTAAGGGTAATCTGCGCATTAATCCAGTTGAAGAAGTAAAATCAATTACACTTGATCTTTGTTCTTCGGTTAAAGACAGGGTTGATTCAGTACAAACCGCGGTTTCAGAACAAATTCATTTAAAAACTCATCCTGAAAGATTGCCAATTAATATTTATGGTACAAGTGGCGAGTGGGAATCTTTTTCGACCCCTTCACGTGATGCACGTTTTAAAACTTCGTACAAAGAATTGCGCGATCAGGTTGAAAAGATTTTCATCGCCTATCAAAAAGGTGATCCACAAATTGATTACAGCGGCGCGGATATTAAAGCCGATATGTTAAATAGTTATTTACAAACTGCTCAAGCTTGTAAAATCAGTTACCTTAAATCAAATGGTGCAGCTGTGAGTTTAAATTTAGAAAACGTACGCCAAAGATTATTTGCATTAAGTTTTGATCCCTATCACTGTCCAGAATTACGTTGGGGTGCAAGCACAGAACAAGAATATGCTGGTTGCAAAGATGATGCGACAAAACGCGAGTGGTTTAAGCGCGAAGTGTGGTTAAGAAACCAACTTGAGCGAACGTACGATGTACGTATGGATTATAGCTTATCTGAGCTAACCGGTCCGAAACCAGGTGTAGGTTTGGCAAATCCGCCTGACGTGGATATTGTAAAGTATCTGTCTAATTAAGTTCAAACTAAACTATAGTCGTATACTTATCTAAGTCGTCGTTTGTTATGATAGTTCAATGAACTTATCAGACTATCGACGCAGAAAAGATGAGCTTTTAGCAGGGGCTCCTAAATACAGAAATCTTTGCACTAAATGCATTCAGCCAGATTTTGGTTGTTATTGTAAAAATATTCAGCCCATCGATTGCGCCATTAACTTTGTGATTCTTATTCATCCGATCGAAGCTAAACGAAGAATCGCTACCGGCAGAATGTCGCATTTATGTCTTAAGGGTTCGCATTTGATTAAGGGCCAAAATTATTCAAATAACGAACAAATTAACTCATTAATCGCAGATCCCGAATATCATTCAGTTATTTTGTATCCAGGGCAGCAATCAACCAATCTGTCTTTGATTTCTCAAGCTGAGCGCCAAGAGCGTTTTCAAAAAGACAAAAAATTGCGTATTTTTGTAATTGATGGCACGTGGGCCACTGCGGGCCGCATGGTGCATAAAAGTGAAAACTTAAATAAACTTCAACGCATTGGTTTTATACCGGCTCGTCCTTCTAATTTTAGAGTTCGTAAACAACCCGAGGCGCATTGTTTTTCGACGATCGAAGCGATTCATCACACGATAGATCTATTTGAAAACTCGAACAGTGCTGTTAGGGCGCATGATCACCTTTTAGAAGTTTTTGATAGCATGGTTGAAAAACAGCTTAGCTTTATTAGCGAAGTAAAATTGAATCTACGTGAGGCGACTTATCGTAGAGAAGGCCAAGCTAAAGTAGGCTAAGTGCTATACGATGTTGATTAGAGTGAACGTAAACCTTTGGCGATTTCTCGGTGCAAGGCTGATTCTTGCGACTGGCTTTTTTTAATTAAAAAGACAGATTGCATGCGTTCTTTTTGATTTACCGGAATAGTCAGTTCAGTCAGACGGAATTCGGGTAAAACTTTTTCATTATGTAACCGCACAATAAATTCTGGCAGGTAGGCCACAGCATGACCTTCGCGGCAAAGTTCCATAGCTGATTCCATCATAGTTACGCGGTATTTAATATGGCGCTGAAATTTATGTTCGGGCCAGCCATCAAGACCTAATACTTTTGAAGGAGTGCCTTCAAGTGGGCCTAAGGGCACCACAAATGGTAAATCTTTTAAGGGTGTGGTTTTAAATTTTTTTAAACCAAAGGCACCCATTTTAATTTTTGCCGCTTCGATAAAATCGATTCCCGCTTTTGGAATGGGCACATAGGTAATGCCCACATCGACATGACCATCGCTTACGGCTTGTTCTAAACGTCCTGGGCCGTATTCGTGCAATTCTAAATATTCAAGTGCGGTGAAGCGAGTTAGCACTGATAAAAAATACGTCGTAAAAACCTCAAACGACCCGATGCGAGTGGGGGTCGCGGCTTTTCCTTGGCGTAGTTTTTCAGGAACAAGTGACCAGGCAGTTAATAACGGAGCCGTTTCAGCTTTGAAGATATGCCCATGTTCGCTTAAACGCAGACCACGGCCTTCAGCTTCGATCAGAGAAACGCCGACTTCTTGTTCTAAGAGGCGCAGGGCTTTAGATAGAGCGGGCTGCGAAATATGCAAGATCTCAGAAGCTTTAACTAATGAGCCGGTTTCTGCAAAGACATGAAAGTAATGAACGCGATCTATATCCATAAGTTAATTATATATAACTTAAACGAACTATTTTTCAAGTGTTTCTTGCGCTAACTATAAGCACCAGGAGATTTTATGAAAAACTTCCAAATTAGCCTTAAAAACCTAAGTGCCTTCATGCAAGCGCCCTTGCAATTGATGACTGAACTAGAACAAGGGCAAAAGTTTGTACGTACACGCTTAGGACCGAAAAGTTTTGTTTTTGTTTACGATGCAAATTGCGCCCGCGAAATTTTAGTGCAAGCCAGTCAGAAGTTTCCACAAAATCGTATGGTGTTTGATCGTATTCAGCCGTTAACTGGCCGTAAAGGTTTAGTGCAAATGGAAGGCGAAGAGTCTAAAAATACTCGCATAAAAATGCGCACTCTCTTTGGTAAAGCACCACTAGCTGATGCACAAACGATTACTGAAGAGTACACGAATGAATTTATCGCTGAGCTTAAAAAAAATCCTGCGGTTGATATTGCGCAAGCGATGCATAATTTAATTCTGCGCACCGCTTTGAAAATATTCTTAGATGTTGATGATCCTAAAATGGCTCATGAAATTGGTCATATGTTTGTTGAACTTAACGAACTGTGCGGCCAACGAATACGTTCGCTATTGCCAGTGCCATTATTTATCCCGACGACTCAAACACTTCGCATAAAAAAATTACGCCATGCAATTAGAAGCCAAATATTAGCACATCTGCAAAAAAGAACGAAAACACTGCATGAACAGCTGGTGGATGTATTTGCTGAGGATCCTCATCTATTAGATCATTGCATGACTTTTATCTTTGCAGGCCACGAAACGACAGCCTCGTCATTAGCTTTTACATTTTTGTTATTAGCTAAATATCCCGAATATCAAAAATTAATTCAGCAAGATAAAACAATGGCCATTTGTGTGTATAAAGAAAGTCTACGCCTGTATCCACCAGCTTACATGTTAGCTAGACAAGCCAATACCGATACACAGTTTGGCGATTTTAAAATTAAAAAATCAGATCATGTCATTATAGCTTTGGCCAGTATTCAGCAAAGTGAAAAATATTTTGCTCAGGCCAAACTGTTTAAACCAGAGCGTTTCGCGCAAAAAGCAGAACATGGTTATGCGTTTTTTCCATTCGGTGCCGGCGCTAAGTCATGTATCGGAGAAAGATTAGCCTATGTTGAAGCCGATGTGGTGATTAATAAAATTTGCAGTCAATTTTCAATTAGCGGAGCGGCCGATAAAATATTGGCTGATCCGATGATTACTTTAAACGTTCGTCGCGGGCAAACCTTGGTGTTTCATGGATAGTTTGATCGCTGATTTTCGTGAGATTTTTCCACACAGATCAAGTGCTTTATTTCGTGAATTTTTACCAGTGGGCTATAGACTTACGACCTTGTCATCAGTGCCACAAGAATATCGTGAGATCGTCATTCAGGCTAAAATTCGATTAGGTATGTTAATTACCCTTTATGATGATTTAGCTGATCACCCAGATTATTTTAATCCGACTCTATTAAAAAAGTTATATCGACTTAATGTCGATTCTGATTTTGTGCAGACTATATCAGTAAACAAAGAAAATAAAATTTATCAATTAGCGCGTAGATTATTTTCAGAGCTACGCGATTTGTTATCGGGTTTGCCAAACTATGAAAAATTAAAAGCTATATTAGAATTTGATATTGAACAGTTTTATTGTTGTAACCGTTTATCGAGTTTAGCCACTGAAACTCCAGAAATCTTAAACTTAGTCGAATCGCAAGTCTTAGGGCCGCATAATATGGGAATCATCGCTGCCGGAACTATAGACTTAATGTCAGTTGCCCATTTAAACGTACGTGAAATAGCTATTTGTCGCGAAATTTTTATTCTGGGGCAGCGAATGGGTCGAATCAGCAACGTCGTTTACACTTTTGAACGTGAACAACTAGAAGGTGATCAAACCAATGAGATCTTTGTGCAACAAAGATTATTTGGAGGAACCCATCAAACGATTAAGAATCAACTATTACAAGAATTAGAAGAATGCTGTTCGGCGATCAAAAAAATTTATGCCCAGGCATTTAGTTGCGCTCAGTACGCGCAAGGATTTTTAGATTTACATCAACTGCATGCCCGTTTAGAGAGACAAATATGAAACGTCAGCAAAAAGTAGTCATTATCGGCGGCGGTATAGCAGGTCTTGCTTCGGCCTGCGTTTTAGCAAAGCATTTTTCTTCTGTTGTTGTCGTTGATAAAGATTCACAAATTGGATCAGCAGGAATTCGTTCTGGTGCGCCCCAAGGAGCCCATTTGCATGTGCTTTTAAAAAATGGCCAAACCATATTACGCGAACTCATGCCCAAGGTTTTTGAAAATATTGAAGCCAAGCAATGCAAAACCATTGATTGGGCACAAGATACGGTATGGGAAAATAAATCAGGACAATTTCCTCGTTATCAATCAGAGGAAAAAACTTTTGCTTTTAGTCGTGGGCTATTAGAGGCTGAATTATTTGCAGCCGTACGCAGCTTAGAAAATGTTTCTTTTATTCATGCCCAAGCCTTAGAATTTGCAAGAGTTTCTGAAAAAGTGCAAAGTGTTAAGATAGACAACGGCCCGACTATTGAAGCAGATTTATTTATTTTTGCCGCTGGCGCGCAAGCTAAATTATCTGCTTTGTTGAACATACCCTTAAATTCTGAAACAACCGACATTGATATTACTTATTATTCAGCTCGCTTTAATAGTAACACTGTGAATTTGCCGAATTGCAGTCAGTACTATTACCAGGCTGATCCAACTATTGAGTCTATTGGCGGAGTCATTTCGCCGATCGAAGATAATTTGACCGTAGCTACGCTGATCGAGTTTGGCCAAAAACCAGCTCGAATCTTTGATCAATCAGGATTTTTGGCAAAATCGATGCAATTGCCTAATTTAGATTTTTTTAGTTCAGTGATGAAAGCTAAAATTCAAGGCTCAGTTCATTGTTTTCATAAAAAGACGATGGCGCGAATAACGCCTAGGGCTTATCAAAAATTACCTGATAATTTATTTGTAATTGGTGATGCTTTGTTGTCGTTAAATCCTGTCTTTGGCCAAGGGATGACCAGCGCCTTACTGCAAATTCGTGAATTAAAAACGCAATTACAAAGCCAGAAAAAATTAAACTCAAAATTTTTTCATAAAGCTGCTTTAAAATTAACAAACACAGCCTTTGCGATGTCAAAAGCTGGATCAATGGATCGACGTTATTACATTAAACGTTATCTAGATGGCTATTTAAAGCTAGCGGGACACTCACAATTACATCATCAGCGCTTTTTAAAGGTATTACATTTAGAGCGCGGGCCATTTTCGCTATTTAATGCTCGTGTGGCTATTAAGGCCATAAGGATTATATGATTTACTTGCATCAATATCCACCAGCGTGGGGATTATCGAGCTTAAGTCCATTTTGTATAAAGGTCGAAGCCTTCTTACGCCATAACCAATTAGCGTATGAAGTTGTGGTAGAGCGTAATCCACGTCGCGGGCCAAAAGGCAAAATGCCTTTTGTTGTGGATAAAGGTGTGAGTATCGCAGATTCTAGTTTTATTATTTCTTCTTTTATTCGCGATTATAATTTAGAAGGCTATAATAAAGTGAGTTCAACACAAAAAGCAGCAGCGCATGCGTTTGAAAAAATGATCGAAGAGAATTTATACTTTATATTAATGTATGCGCGTTGGGTGGATCCAGAAAGCCGCAGAAAAACAGTGTCAGAGTTTGCCAAATTATTTCCGCCAGTTATCGGCGCTCTATTTTTGAAATTGATTCGCAGAAATCTAGCCCAACAGGCTTACTTGCAAGGAATTGGTAGGCACACGGCTAATGAGGTTTATGCAAAAGCCGAGCAAGACCTTCAAGCGCTAAGTGATTATATGCAAGAGCAGCAGTACTTTCTGGGTTCAGTATGGTCACCGATAGACGCGAGTCTATTCGGCTTTTTAGTGACGATGATGAGGCAGCCGGTCGCGCCGCAGTTAAAAGAGTTAGTTCAAAAGTTTTCGAACTTAATTGCTTACGCTGAGCGCGAAGCTAAGCGATTATCGTTGTAGGTTTTAAGATGCTTTGAGTAGAATTAGCGCATGGTTTTAATCATCGGTAATAAACGTTATTCAAGTTGGTCTCTACGCCCGTGGGTGTTGATGAAACACTTTAATATTCCATTTGAAGAAAAACTGATAGCCCTTGATCAGCCCGACACCGAAAAAAACATTTTAGAATACTCGCCTTCTAAAAAAGTTCCTGCACTTATTGACGCTGATATTACTGTGTGGGAGTCGATGGCCATTATGGAGTATTTAAATGAAAAATATCCTGAAAAACACATGTGGCCACTTGATGTAAAAAAAAGAGCGCTAGCTCGTTCTGTCGCCAATGAAATGCATTCGGGTTTTTCTACGATGCGAAATTTGATGTCGCATGATTTACAAAAAAGTTTACCTGGCTTTGATTATTCAATTGCGCTTGTTGATGTAAATCGAATCTTGGATATTTGGCGTGAATGTTTACATCAATCGGGTGGGCCTTTTTTATTTGGCTCGTTCTGTATTGCAGATGCGATGTTTGCTCCAGTGGTGAATCGATTTATTACGTTTGATGTGAAGGTGGATACCGATTGTGCGAAGTACATCATGGTGATGCGCGAACTACCAGCGCATAAGGCTTGGATCGATGCAGGCCTAGCCGAAAAATTAATTGCACCCTTTCATACATAAAAAAGCTCACGCTGTCTGAGTGTGAGCTTTTTTAATTTGTTTAAAATCTAACGTTTACTGTTCCAGAAGTAACTGTGGACTAACCGCATCAGTTAATTTTGTCTGAACATTGGTGTGTAGGGCGATCGTATTAAACAAATGTTCTTGGCCATTAATGGCCTGCATGCTCTGCCGATCCGAACTAACTAAAGTAAGTAACAATTTAAAATTCGAAAAAAACTCCCAGTGTCCCGTTGCCGTTTCTAAGATATGGTCAACCGAAGCTAAAAGGTGAGTGCGTTCACTGAGCTCTGGATATTTTTTGACCACATCGGGTAATGCTAATGACCCGCGGTGAGATAACTCCTGCACGGCAGAGATTTGAAAATCAATAACCTTTGAAGAGTTGACCACTTGCTTTGTTGTAGTGGCTTTGACAATATTTTCGGCGTGAGTCTTATCTTGTTGTAAATGGTTTTGATTACACGACCAAACCAATGCACAAAGTGAAGTGAGTGTTAAAAGTTTAAGTGAACGTCCATGACAAAAGTTCATAATTCCTCCATTGAATTAATTTTTGTTTCTGAACAAAAAATTAAAGCAACGCCTATGCCATGGGGCGACGGTCCCAGGTTAGAAAGATGATGAACTACTGTATTGCAATAATGTCGTATTCAAGCGTGCGCACGGGGCTTTCAACCACAGCGACATCATCGACGTGAAGTCCTAGTAAACTTTCGCCTAAGGGTGAATTGCTCGCGACTATTTGGATATTGAGTCCGTCAAAAGGCACGGTTATGCCACCGCCTTTTGGGACTAAAAATATGTGGAGTGTCTTTTTGTTATGGCTAACTTCGATGATCGCAGAAAGCTGGATAGGGTCAGTGGCAGCAAAGCTTCGTAAATTAAAAAATTTGTACATCGCAAAAACTTCTTCGATTTCAGCAAGTCGTTTACCTTGTGCGCCGGCTAAATACGAGGCTTCTAAGCCGCGAGTATCGTATTCATTTTCGGGTTTTGACTCTTCGTGTGTTGCATCTTCGTAGGTCGCTAAAGCAGCTACTTTTAATATTTCAAAAGACTCTTGTAAGTCAGATTTGATTTTTTCTACTAAGGCCGCTTTATCAATTTTTTTCATAGGCCAATTAGATCATATTTAAAAATTATTTTGTATCGCAAAAATAATTAATGATCCTTTTTGGTCGTCACTGCTAGAATAACTGCCATTATTTACTTTAATAATTGATGCGACCAATACGCCGGTCGCATCGGGCATTTCGGGATGGATTTTAAAGCATCTGTGGCAAAATTTGTGAACCATCGCATAGGTTGCCACATCGTAAACAACTAATCGATAGGCATAGCTTTTGCGATACCTTCTGCTGAACTTGTTTCACCAGGAGGACTTATGCATTCTATCAGAGGAAAACGAATTGCTATTTTGGCAGCCGATGGCGTTGAATTTTCAGAACTCACTAAATCAAAAGAAATTTTAGAAAATCACGAAGCTTTAACAGAAGTGATTTCGTTAAAAGAAGGCACCATTAAGTCTTGGAAAGATAAAAATTGGAGCGAAGACATTGCTGTCGATAACATTGTGGCTCGTGTAGAAGCTGAAGACTACGATGCGCTATTGATACCTGGTGGTGTATTTAGTCCGGATATCTTGCGCATGAGTGAAGCCGCAGTTCATTTTGTGAGTCAATTTGTAGACACCGAAAAACCAATCGCAGCGATTTGCCATGGACCATGGGTATTAATTGAAACTAATATTCTAGAGGGTCGAGTTGTAACTTCGTGGCCATCTTTGAAAACAGATTTAATAAATGCCGGAGCTAAATGGGTCGATCAAGAAGTGGTGGTTGATCAAGGTTTGGTGACCAGTCGAAAACCTGCCGATATTCCAGCCTTCTGCAAAAAGTTTATTGAAGAGATTGCTGAAGGGCCACATCGCCGTGCAATGGGTTTAGAATCGCCAAAAGCCGAACGAATGCATGGTACGCACTAGCGATTAATTTGCATGATCATAATTCCAGGGCCTGCATTGGGCGCTGGAATTGAATAAGACGCCGGAGTCAGATCAGAAAGGGCACCAGTAACTTTATTAATTGAAAATGCATTTATTGAAGGTGAGTTGCGGGTATTGCACGTGTAAGCAAAATCTCCGGTTGTATCGATTCTGATATCGTTAGGGCCGCCGTCGGTATTATTTTCTGAAGCGTGAGAGAGTCCGCCGTTATTAGGATTAATTGAATAAACAATAATTTTTTTGGGATTTGCAGCATTCGTAGAATAAGCAGTGCCGTAAAGAAATAAGCCATCAGATGAAACTGAAGAAGCTGATCCCCCGTTATCTGAATACGCTGTACCTGAAGACACATTTGAAACAGGATCTTCAATTGGAGTGAGTGCTCCGGTATCAGAATCTATTTGCCAACCAGCCATCAAACCTTGGCCATATAATCCCATATACAACCAGCGAGCATTTGGATGAATTGAAATGCCATCACCGCGATTTGAAATAGATCCATCTATAGGATTTCTAAAGGGACTGCCGGCAATTAAGGACAATGCGCCAGTTGTTTGATTAACACTGTAAGCAACAACCCCGTTTGTTCCCGATGCAGCTCCACCGGCTGCTGCGTAAAGGTAACGGCCATCACTGCTGGCCACTAAGCCATTAATTTGAAGTGCGCCTGAAGCAGAAAAAGGGCTTCCTGCAATTTGTGATAATAAACCATCACTCCCAATTGAATAGCCAGACACATCGCCCGCATAATAATTCGACACATATAAAAAATTTCCAGAAGGATGCACAAATAATCCATTAGGGCCATTTGAGTCAGTGGTCATTGGCCCACTTACATTTGTTAAGACACCAGTCAGTGGGTTAATTGCAAAAGTTGTAACCGTATTTGAACTTACGTTAGTCGAGTATAAAAATTTATTATTTTTACTAATTGCAACGCCGTAGGTTCCATCCCCTGCCGTCGTGAACGGACTTCCTGAAACTGAAATCAGTGCGCCAGTTGTAGGGTGTTGTGCATAGCCATAAACTTGGCCCGGACTTGTTTGAACGCCCAAATACATAAAAGATGCGTAAGAAAACTGAACTGCGGTTGCTGAAACTCCAGCATCGATCGTGCTGAATTGATTATCGATATTTTTAACCGAAATATCATAAACACCATTTTGTCCGGGGCCGACATTACAATCAATAGTTGTAAAATCATCTGAAATAACAACGTCATCACATTCATAACTGCCGACAAACACGCGTGCTTTTTTATAGAAATTGGTGCCTGTTATCTGTATTGGGCAACCACCAGAAATACTGCAATAGAGAGCACCACCGCCATTAGCCGTAATGCCGCCAATAACTGCCTGGGGCAAATCACCAGGAGCAAAGCTTTCAACTTCTTGAAGTTTTGTGCAGTTCGTAAGGCTAAATATTGTAAGTAAGGATACTAATGAGATAAAAATTAACTTACTAAACATTAATTTCTCCCACTTTTAAAATTTGATAAAATAATGCCGACTGAAAATCTATTCATGGCGACATCTTCATCGGATAAACTTTCGTTATAAGTTGTCGCTGAATAATCAAAAACTAAACCGATTTCTTTGCGTATCTGAGCCGTAATTTGTACACCATAACCGAAGTTGCTCTTATAAGAAGAGCTTTCGCCGTTTCCGGTAGTTTTGGTTAATGAATAGCTGCTGCTGGGCTTTAAGATGATTCCGCCGCTGTATTTGCCGCTGAAATATTCGATGCGAAGACCTAAATTAGTTTCTTTACCAGTCAGATTAGTGAAATTCACTTCGGATGGGCTAGTGGCTTGGTTAACGACAACGTATTCGTAATTCAATCCGAGCCTTAATTTTTTAAAGTTATAACCTAAAAATCCAGCGATTGGAAAATACTCCATCGTGCGATCGGGGGCTAAGTTATTTAAATCGCCGTTGCCCATTTTTCCTGATCCGAACAGGGCCATGATTCCATACGAATAGTTGCCACTTCGCTGCGCGAGCGAAATTGATGGCAAAGCCAGAATTAGTATAAGTAAAATCCTTTTAAAACTGTACACCTAGCTATCATTATAAATCGAAATCGATGACATCACAAATTTCGTCTTGATTTGAAAATTGCTCGAGTCTGGGTTTCTAGACGATGGGCTGCTGCGCGCCCTGCACCAAAGACTAGCTATAAAGATACCCGAACGACTAAAGTTGTACTTAAATAGAGGGGCAAAGATTTACAACAGGAAGTTCAATGAAAAAATTCATCCAAATATTCGGAAACATCAATTACACCAAACCAGTTTGGTTGCAAAAAATATTTGATCATTTAAAAAAGAACCCTGAACAGACTAAAAAGTTATTAATTACTTTAGGTTCTATTGTTGCAACTGTCGTCGTAGTTGTTTTAGCAAAAGGCTATTATGACAATTTACCAAAACCAAATGCTGTCACATTTAGGGTTGGGCCAATTTATAATTACGATTTTGTGCGCCCCGAGCCACGCGCTTTATACATTACCTTTAGTAAGTCAGCAGCTTCAGTTGACATGATCGGTAAGCCCATCACCGAAGGCATTAAACTAAATCCAGAAATCAAAGGCCAATGGATTTGGGCTTCAGATAAAGAATTAAAATTTACACCGCTCATAGAAAAAGGTAAATTGGATTGGCCCGTTGGACAAAAATTTAATGGTACATTTTCTAAAAAAATTCTTGGACCAAATATTATATTAGAAGATTATGATTTCAAATTTGAAATTGCTGCGGTTAGCGCCTCGGGCGCAAACAGCGCCTTTAACCAAGATCCTCGCTTTGCTGAAAACAAAAAAGTGATCGCAACATTTCACTTTAATTACCCGGTTGACCCAGAGTCGGTGAAAAAGCGTCTAAAGCTTATGGAAAAAAGTGAGAATGGCATTGAAAGTCGTTCGAATTTAGAATTTTCAGTTTCGTTTAATGAATACAAATCAAGTATGTATGTGCAATCGGCAAATCTTAAAATCGCCAACAGTAACATCATTTATCGTTATGTGATTGAAAAAGGTTTTACCTCATTGCTAGGGGGCGAATCAGTTGCCGAAGCTGATGCATCGATTAAAGTGCCATCATTGTATGAGTATTTTAAAATTACGAATGCTTCAGTTGTGATCGCACGCAATGAAAAATTTGAATCCGAGCAGATCTTGCGTTTTGAAAATATAGCTGAAATTGCTTCTGAAGAATTATTTAAATCGATCGAAGTTTTTGAATTGCCATTTCTTTTAGATAAAAATGAAAAAAAGAGCACGGCATATCCATGGGTAAGCGCTTCTGAAGTGACTGAAGATGTCATGAAAAGATCTAAAAAACTAACTTTAACAACAATTCCTTCTGAGCAGTTAGTTTCGCTAGAACATTCATACAAATTTAATTCTAACCCAGGGCGTGCGCTTTATGTGCGTATTCCACGTGAAACCACGTCGTTTGGTGGCTTTAAATTAAAAGATGATTTTGAAAAAGTAATTACGGTTCCGCAATACCCATCAGACTTACAAATTATGGGCAAAGGTTCGTTATTGCCACTCACTGGCAGCAAGCAGCTGTCTTTAGTTTCGCGTAATTTAAATAAAATTAATTATCAAATTCACCAAGTTCGCCCAGAACATGTGAATCATTTAATTCCGGCGCTGGTGTATGAATTTTCTAAGCCTGATATTTATGATATTCGCCCTGATCGCATTGCTGAGCGTTTCAGTGGGGATATTCCGCTAATTAATAAAAACCCGCAAAAAACGCAGTTTAGTTCGATCAATCTAGGAGCTTACTTAACGGGAAGCAAAAAAGGCTTATTTTTAATTTCAGTGCAATCAAAAGACTCTGCTGCTTATGTTGATGATCGTCGTTTTGTGATTTTAGCTGACTTAGGTTTGATCGTGAAAAAAACCGTAGCTGGTGGTTACGAAGTGTTCGTGCAAAACGTCAGTACGGGACTACCTGTCGCTGGTGCGAAGGTGAGCGTCTTAGGTCAAAATGGAATTAATGTTTTAACTTTAGATACCGGAGCAAATGGTTCTGCAGAATTTCCGAATCTAAAAGATTTTAAATACGATAAAGAACCGATCGCCTTCACGGCACAATATGGAGATAGCATTTCGTTTGTGCCATTTAATTCGTATTCGCGCGAACTGGATTTGACTTCGTTTGATATCGGAGGAGCGCGAGATTCATCTGAGTCAGATCAGCTAAATGCTTATATGTTCTCGGATCGTGGTATTTATCGCCCGGGTGAAAAAGCAGATTTCGGCATCATCGTACGTTCAAAAAACTGGGGTAAATCTTTTTCACAAATTCCTGTAGATATTGTAATTACGAACCCAACGGGACAAGAAGTTTTTAAACAAACTATTAAAGTTAGTTCAAACGAAATCGAAAGTGTAAATTTTAAAACTGAAGATTACTTTGAAACTGGTAGTTATTCGATTATGGCCTATATCAAACAGCCTGATAAATCTTTGGTGATGATCGGTAGCACGGTTTTTCAAGTCGAAGAGTTTTTACCCGATCAAATTAAAGTGCGCACGACATTATCGCAAACTGAAGTTGATGGTTGGGTAAAACCGAAAGATTTAAAACTGAATTTAACAGCTTTTAATCTTTACGGAAAACCAGCCAGCGAAAGAACAGCACGTTCAAAAATTCGTATCAAAGCCACTGATGTGTATTTTAAAAAATGGAAAGACTATTATTTTAACGTACCGAAGCCTTCACAAATTGAAATTAATGATAGCTTACAAGATGTTAAAACTAACGATAATGGTGAAGCTGAATGGAAGCTTAGCTTTGATCAGTTAGAAAGATCTTTATACCGCTTGTATGTAGATTCTGAAGTTTTTGAAACTGAGGGCGGAAAAAGCGTTAAGTCACAATTAAGCCAGCTTATTTCAGACCAAGATTATTTACTGGGGTATCGTTCAGATTTATTAGATTTATCATTCATTAAAAAAGATGCTGCTGCACAAATTGAATTATTAACCGTGGACTCTAAATTAAATGGGGTGGCCGTAAATAAAATTGAAGTTGAGCTTATCGAGAAAAAACCAACTTCAGTGTTAATGAAGCTTCCGAATGAAACTTTTGCTTATCAAACAGTTTATAAACAAACAGTCTTAAAAACTTATAAAATAGAAACAGCGGCTAAAGCAACTAAGTTTAAACTTGAAACTGCCCAGGTGGGTGAGTACATCTTAGTTTTTAAAGATGAACAAAAAACCGAGCTTAATCGTTTAACTTTTAATGTTGTTGGAACCGCAGATATCGAACGTGGTTTAGAAAAATCTTCAATTTTAAAATTAGGCCTAAATAAAAAAGATTATAAAGCGAATGAAGAAATCGAAGTGCAGATTAAATCACCGTACGTCGGCGCAGGTTTAATCACTATCGAGCGTGATAAAGTTTATGCTCGCAAGTGGTTTAAAACTAATAGCAAAAGCACGGTTGAAAAGATCCAAATACCAGCAGGCTTAGAAGGACAAGCTTACATTGTTGTAACTATGCTTCGTGATGCCAAATCTGAAGAAATCTACACGTCTCCGTTAGCTTACGGCGCCGCCACTTTTGCCATTGATCTAGAAGCCCGTCGTTCAAAAGTTGAGATCACCGCTCCTGAAGTGGTTAAGCCCGGCGAAACCCTAAGTTTTAAAGTTAAAGCTGAACATAATACAAAAGCCGCGATCTATTTAGTGGATGAAGGTATTTTGCAGGTGGCGAATTACAAATTACCGACGCCGCTGAATTATTTTTTTCAGAAAAAAGCTTTACAAGTTAATACGTATCAGATTTTAGATTTAGTGATGCCTGATTTTAATCAAGTGTTGTCAAAAGCTGCTGGTGGCGATGAAGGCTCAAATCTAGGACGCAGTCTTAATCCGTTTAAACGTAAAAACTTACCTCCGGTGGCCCACTGGGTAGGTGTGGTCGATTTAACTGATAAGTGGTCAGGCTTTCAGTATAAAGTGCCAGATCATTTTAACGGTAATCTAAAAGTTATGGTCGTGGCTGCTGATGATAAAAAATTAGGTTCAGACAGTGTTGATGTTAATGTGCGCGGCGATTTTATTATTAATGCCACAGCCACTACTTTTACTGCGCCAGATGATGAATTTGAAGTTAACCTCATTATCGCAAATCAGCTTAAAGGCAGCGGTGCAGAAGCTCAAGTTGAAATGAATGTTGAAAGTGCAGCTGGTTTTGTCATTTTGGATAAAGGTGCGCAAAACGTTACGATTCCAGAAAATAAAGAAAAAAGTTTTAATATTCGTTTAAAAGCGACAGACAAATTGGGTTCACATCCAATTACTGTAACTGCGGGCATCGGTATTAAAAAGGCAAAAGTCGAAATTCAAGTTTCTAATCGACCAGCGGTTCCGTACCAGCAGAACATTCAATGGATGATTGTGCAGGATAAAGCTTTTGAAATTGCAGTGCAAAACGATAAAAAGCCTGAGTTTAGAAAAAACTTTGTTCAAGTGCATACATCTATTAATGATTTAGTTAAACCTTTTGCCGCATTTTATGAAATTAATGATTATTTATGCTCTGAACAAATTGCCAGTCAGTTAGTTCCGTTAGCGTTAAAAAGTGATAAGACAAAAGATGAAAAACAAAAAATCGATAAACTGGTTACCTTGCTGCGTGCACGCCAACTCACTTCTGGAGCCTTTGCACTTTACCCGGGTGAAGGCACTCCGAACTGGGATGTGTCGTTGCACTTAGGGATGATCTTTTTATATATGCAGGAAAAAAGCGAGCCGATTCCTGAAGATATGTGGAAGCGATTTACCCAAAGTTTAAAAACTGATTACTTTGAAACGCAGTCTAAAACAGATTTATTTCGTAAAGCCAAAGCGATCTATCTATTAGTGCGCTCGCAGTTTATTCCTAAAGATGACTTAAAGAATATGGCAACGCTTATTAAAGATAAAACGGCGAAAAAAGATTTTTCGCCAGCTGCGGCTCAATATTTAGCAGCCAGCTTTAAAATGGCTATGCAAGATGATTTAAGTCAAAAAGCCGTAAGTTTAAGCCAAGAAAATAAAGCTGTTAGCATAGAGACAAATTATATTTTTCCGCAGTCTGAACTTTTTGAAAATTTTGCGATCACGGTGAAGCATTTTCCAGATAAGGCCAACGACGTATTTAGTTCAAAAGCATTTTTTAGTGTGATCGAGCAAGCCAATAAGGGCCAGTTGAATACCTATTCGGCCAGTTATTTATTAATGAGCTTAGATTCGTTAATGAAATCAGGATCTGCAGCTGCGAATATTGATAAAATCAATTTCACAGCGATCGATGCAAACGTTAAAAAGGCAGACATCAAAGGGCAGAAAAAATTTGATCTGTTAGAAACTTATAAAACATTAACTATTCAAAATACAGGTGCACCGGTTTTATTAAGTTATGTGAGTGGTGGATTTAACAAAGATGAAACCATGAAACAAAACTATCAAGGCATTGAAATCTCGCGAAGCTTTGAAAATGCCGAGGGTAAAACTACGACTTCAGTGAGTATTGGCGAAGAAATCACAGTTAAAATTCGCACCAGAGTTAGCCGTGATGACATGTCATCTATTGTGATCACAGATTTATTACCAGCGGGCTTTGAAGTGGTGATGGATTCAGTTCGTAAAGCCAGCGATGCAGACACTCCAGGTGATGAAGGCGGCGAAGAAGCTGGTGCCCCCTCTGATGGCGAAGTAGAGATCGAAGGCGAAGACGGGGCTTACTGGCCGATGCGATTATTATTAAATCGGGCTTACGCACAAACAGCTTCAATCAGCCCAATGTATACAAGTTTAGTTGATGTGCGTGAAGATCGCGTAAACATTTATGCCTCGATCAGTAAAGATATGGTCGAATACACTTATAAAATAAAAGCGGTCTCTAAAGGCCGTTTTAAAGTACCAGGAATTTACGCTAAAGGGTTATACCGCACAGATTTAATAGGCCAAGGTGATTCGGGGCAGATTGAAGTTAAATAAAAAGAATCTTTTATTATTATTAGGGGCAGTGATCGGGATAACCGCAGCACTGCCAGGTTTTTTTTCTGGTGACTTGTTGGCCGAAAAAACTTGGTCACAGCAATTCTATGATCGCAACGGTAAATTATTACGTCTCACTTTATCGGGTGATGAAAAATACCGTTTTTTTACCGACTACAAAGAAATAAACCCAAAATTAGTTGAAGGCTTCTTAAATAAAGAAGATCAGTATTTTTACTATCATCCCGGAGTGAATCCATTTGCCTTAAGTCGCGCATTTTATAAAACTTTTTTAAGCCGTGGTAAAAAACAAGGCGCTTCAACGATCACTATGCAAGTGGTTAGGCTTTTATATCCTGAAACAACGAAATCGATATCAGGAAAATTTCTACAAATTTTTCAGGCGCTAAAAACAGAAGCTATTTATAGTAAAGAAGAAATTCTATTAGCTTATTTAAATTGGGTGCCCTTCGGATCAAATTTAGAAGGTGTGGGGGCCGCGTGCTTTTTTCATTTTAAAAATTCGTGCGAAAAACTAACTCACGAACAAATTCAATTTTTGGTGCAGATTCCGCAAAACCCAACAAAATTCACCACAATGGCGAATGAGAAAAAACGTCATTTGGCCTTTAATGCGCCTCACTTTATTGAGTATTTAAAACAACGTGGCGTCGAAGAAAAAGCAGTCATAACCACCTTAGACAGTGTGCTGCAAAAAAATATCGAAACTTTGGCTGAGTCCTATTTTAAAACAGTGGCTCGTTCGGGCATTAAAAATTACTCTCTTGTTATTGTTGATACTACTAAAAACGAAATTATTTCTTATATCGGTTCGCGTGATTATTTTAACACTGAAATCAAAGGGCAGATTGATGCCAATCGTTCATTAAAACCTCCAGGATCTACTCTTAAGCCCTTTATTTATGCTTTGGCCTTACAACAAGGCCTGATTCACGAAAAAACTTTATTAAAAGATACACGCATGACATTTGCGGGTCTAAATCCAGAAAATTTTGATGAACAATTTTTAGGGCCAATGAGTGCAGATCAGGCTTTAATCTTAAGTCGTAATCTTCCAGCTGTCGATTTAGCGCGAAAGCTGGCTCAGCCAAGTTTTTATGATTTTATGAAAGGTAAAAGCTCGCTTAGATTTAAAGATGAAAAGTTTTACGGCCTGTCTTTACCGCTGGGCGGTGTTGAAATGAGTTTACTAGATCTGATGAAGCTTTATGCTTCGTTAGCTCATCAAGGCCAGTATGCAGATTTAAATGTAACTGTAAAAAAACAAAAATCTTTGTACCAGCAAATATTAACCCCTGAGTCTGTTTACATTGTTTTACAAATGCTGAAAAAAAATCCCCGCAGTGAAAGTGCGACCTTGCACGAGCTAACTCGTACAGCGATGCCTTTGGCCTGGAAGACGGGAACTTCAAAATCTTATAAAGACGCGTGGACTTTAGGATTAATTGGTAATTATGTCGTTGGGATTTGGTTTGGTGATAATGATCGCGAAATGAATCCAGCCTTAGTAGGGCGAAATATGGCAGCACCTTTGTATTTTCAAATTTATGATTACCTTCGCAATAAACCACAGTATTTGCGGGGCCATGAAAGCCCGATTTGGGATTCACCAGTTGGTCTAAATGTTAAATCAGTTCATATCTGCAGTGTTTCAAAAAAACTAGTCACTGAAAACTGCGGCCATAAAGCTGAAACCAGTCTTTTTATTCCCGCAGTTTCATCGATTGAAACCTGTAGCATTCATCGCAAAGTTTATCTAGATCCGCAAACCCAGAAAATATCATGTAAGCCTGAGGCTTTTTTGCAAGCGCAAAGCCGCGTGGTCGAAGTGTGGCCCGATGACTTGATCGCCGTCTATAAAGAAGCGGGCTTAAAAAAAATCACCTTGTCAGATAAAAAATTTTCATGCGATGACAATGGTGGTCGCCTGGGCCAAATTAGTATCACCAGCCCACAAGAAAATATTGAATACCTAATTCAAACGCAACAGGGAGAGCTTAAAAAGCCAAAAATCCAACTGCGTGCAATTTCTGAGTCTGACAGTCAATATTTAGATTGGTTCGTAAATAAAAATTATGTCGGGCGTTCTTATAAAAGCGACCCCTTATTCTTTGAAACCGACCTTCCGGGCCGTTATTCAGTGTCGGTCAGCGACAATTTAGGTCGTTCCCAAAGTAGTTATTTTAATGTTAAAGTTGTAAGCCAATAGAGGTTATTCATGAATGATAAAGAAATTGTTTTTAAGTATTTGATTTTATGGACGGTCTACATTTCTTTTGCTGTGCTATTCTGGCCGTTTAAAACAGCTCTCTTGTTAGCGGCTTTATTTGCTATGGCTATGACGCCGTTGTTAAATCGCTGGCTTAATAAAGTAGACAGAGAAAAACTTTTAATCTTTTTTATGGTGGCAGGTCTTATTCTGATTATCATTGTTCCGCTGACATTGATCGTGACTAAAGGCATTTTAAATCTAGCAAATCTTCAACAAGATGCTATTGCCCAATCTCCGCTGTACAAAAATATCGAAGTTACAGTTGGTAAACTTTGGGGATTTGTTAATAATTTATCGACCCGTTTTAATTTTGACCTGAATGAAAGTTTTGATGTGCAGTCAATTTTGCCAAAAGCGTTGCAGTTTGTGCTTCCTTGGTTAACTGCGCTGGTGACTAAACTTCCTGAATTTTTGTTACAGCTGTTTGTATTTGTAACTACATTGTATTTTTTCTTGGTTAAACGTCGCGAGTTTTTATCTTGGTTTAAAGAAAGAAGAATCTTATCTGAAGATTCTTTAGCTAGGCTTATCGCTTTGTTGCAAAAGGTTTCTTATACCGTAGTTTTTTCTACGATCATCGTAGCTTCGGTTCAGGCAACCATTGTAACCTTAGGGGCTTCGATTTCGGGTTTCGATGGTTTGCTGATTATTTTTATTCTTACCTTTTTCATGTCGTTCATACCGGTCGTAGGATCGGTACCAGTTTCGGCGGCTTTAGCACTCTTTTGTTTTATTCAAGGTGATTCGGGTCACGGTATAGTAATGTTAATTGCACTTGGCATTGCCGGCGGCATCGATAATGTAATTCGCGCTTATATCTTAAGTGCCCAAGAAGAAATTCATCCTCTAATTTCGCTTTTAACTTTGATTGGTGCTTTAGCCGTATTTGGAATTTCTGGATTATTTTTAGGTCCTATTATCGCAGAACTAGCATTTGCAATTGGTAGCATTATGAAGGGTGAACCTAAAGGGGCGTTACCACAGGTGGTGGCTTCGGATACCGAATCAAAGCCACAACATTCCCCATAATACAAAAAGTAGCTCCTAAAGCTAAATAGATACTCCAAGTTAGGTCTTCAAGAAAAGTTGAAACGATCAACGCAATGATCGGTGAAGCGACACTAGTAAAGCCTGCCTTTGCCGGACCAATATTTTCAATCAATTTAAAATAAGCCCAAAATGAAATCACTGTGCCGAATATTGAAAGATAGAAAAATGAAATCACAAAAGGTGAGGTGATTTCAACGTGAAGTGATTTGCTAAAAATTAAACAGAATAACAACGAAAATCCCGAGCCATATAACATGGCCCACGAATTATTTGCTGAAATCGAGACATTATCTTTTTTATTTAGATAAGAAATTATATTTCCTGCTGAAGCAAAAGCTGTAGATAATAAACCAATTAAAAATCCCCACAGTGAACTGGGGTGTAGCCCAAGATTTAAATATTCATTCCAAGAAATGCAGGCCATGCCGAACAGGCATAAAACTCCACCCCACACGACTTTTTTTTCAAAAGGAATATTTAAAAATATTCGGGCACCAAACATATTTAAAAAAATGATCGAAGTGAAAGCTAAGGCAATTAAGGCTGAAGTGGCCATCGAAGTCGCCCAGTAAGTTAATAGGTAATTTAAACAAAAGATAAATAAACCCTGGGCTGCAAAACGAAAGTGTTGCGAGCGAGTAAATTTTAAGACTGAAATTTTCGCGAAGTAGCAGGCGATAAACATCACACTGCTTGAAAAGATAAATCGGTAAAAAACTGCAGCACTGCCATCAACGTAGGGAAGTTGGTATTTAATCGCAATCCAAGTTAATCCCCAGATGATGGCGCAGGTTAAGAAATAACTGGTATTATTCCTCATCGTCCTCAGCAGATTCTTCGTCTTCATCATCGAAGTCATCTTCTTCGTCTTCGTCGTCTTCTTCCTCTTCATCATCGATTTCGCCAGCGACTTCAATGCGAACTAGCCAACCTTCTTCGTAGGGATCTTCCATAAGAACTGCAGGGTCTTCGACAACTTGTGCGTTGATTTCAATAATTGTTCCATCAAAAGGTGAAACGATATCAATTGTTCCATCGTCAGATTCTACACTTCCGAAAGCTGTATCAGCTTCAACTTTTTCTTGTTCGGGAGGTAAATCAATCGTGTTGATTTCTGTGATGTCTTCAAGACCTTCATCATTAATACCAATAGTAATAATGCCGTCTGCTTCTGTGTACCAAAGATTGTGATTAAAGTTTTTTATTTTTCCAGCCATATTTTTTTCCTATTTATGCTCAAGATGAATTCATTTTAACGATTTTTTTCACAGGGTCAAATTTTGGCGGATCTTTAACAAAAAGATAATTTTTTTTATAATGCGATTTTAAAAATAGACTTTAGCCAACTGTGTCTGTTACAACACACCAACTTTTAAGAAATTAACTAGTTGCAGTCACAAGTCAGAGGGGGATGAATGACGACAATGCGTTTTTTTATGATCGGTTCTTGGACCGAGGGTATGTTTCATTTTCAGAAACTAATGCCTTTTATCATATCATATGAACCGGCGACGATTCAGGCAACAGCTTATCGTTTACCTGTGGGATTTCCCATTATCACTGAAGAAAAAACTGCCACGATTCATGGTCAAATCATTGAATTAAACGTGGATGCGACTCTGTTGGCGTTAATGGATACTTTGCACGGAGTAAAAGCAGCTGATCCTAACAAAGGTTTGCATTACCGCATGCAAGCACAGATCACAAAAAATTCAGGTCAAACAGATACGGCCGAAGTTTATTTTTATAATCCAAAAAAATTGACAGCAAAAGCAGCAGTTATTGCTGGTGGTTTATGGAAGCAATCTTTAGAACAACAGCAACCATTGCCATTACAACTTACTGAAAAGCAAAGAACTTATGTGCTTAAATTAGGTGCTGTTAAGGGTCGCGATATTATTCCGATCAACGATTTAACTCTTTATCGTGAATTGATGAAGTTAGAGTTGATCGTAGATAAGGGTCGTCGTTTGGCGTTGAGTTCTTTAGGTAAAGAGGTTTATAACCATCTCGTTTGATAGCTCAAAACTTAAGCGAGATTCATGGACCATTTAAAACCGATCGATCCACTATTTAGAATTGTTATTGTTGAACCAGAAATTCCACAAAATACTGGTAATATCGGTCGCACCTGTGTTGGTGCGACTTGTGAACTGCATCTAATTAAACCCATGAGTTTTGAAATCACTGATTCGCAAGTCAAACGGGCGGGGCTTGATTATTGGCCACATCTTTCTTGGAAAATCCACGAAGGTTTTAACGATTGGTATAATTCAGTCGAAGATAAAAGCCGCATTTTTTATATCGAAAATAAAGTAGAACAAACAATCTATCAAGCGAACTTTAAAAGAGGCGATTGGTTAGTTTTTGGCAAAGAGACAAAAGGTTTGGATCCTGATTTACTTATGGCTAATTTAGACCGTGCTTATATGATACCACAAACAGGTCCTGTGCGAAGCTTGAATCTGGCGACAGCGGTGGCGATCACGATCTACGAAGGTTTTAGACAGGTGAATGTCTGAAAATTTCTGCAATTGAATTTTGAGTAACAATTTTTCAATCTCAGTGACGTTTTATGTTTTCTTTAAAGACTTACTCTAGCGCGAGCTTGTCGTAAAACTCAGTACAGCTAAAAAAATTCTGGCCTAAAATTTGTAAATGAATTTCCACGACGATTAATCTTTAAAAGTTGTGGGGGGCCACTTGAGACTTTTACTACTAACAGCCATTATTCTAGGATTTCATTCACTTTCGCAGGCGAATCAGATCACCGCATCTATTGTTACAAAACAAAATGATCAGCTGGTGATGGTTTCAGAAAGCCACTTAAAAGATGAGGTTGCTTCCAGCAATCTTGAGTGGAGTTTAAATCAGGTTCCTTTTAATTCTTTAAAAAATTTGCAAATCAAAGGGACGTTTATGGGCGCAGAGCGTGCCATTCTGGTTTTTGATATCAATGAAACGGTGACGAGCCCTGAGAATGGCGTAGCAGGTTTGCAAACACACGTTCTAACCGCACAAGAAAAGCTTGTGGCCGCCGAGATTGATCCAGCCACTGGTATGGTTAAGGTGCAGATTTTAGAGTCGGGCGAAGTTAAAACAATCACTGTTATTCCAGAAAATGCTGCATCTGTAGGCTTAGTTAATCAAATGAGTGCGCAATTGGCGGGCAAAGAGCTTCTTTGGTCTGCTGATGGTCAGATTTTTACAACTGATGGACAAAAAATCGGTCGGGTGATGACTGAGGGTGTAGTCGTTACTATGGTCACTGATCTGAATAAAAAAATCGCAACCCTAACTGGTTCAGGCTCTGAAATCGTGATCACTGGCGAGAAAAAAGAATTTTTAGCCTCGATGGATCAGTTGCAAGATCTCAACGCGCAACAAAAACAAAATCCTGAATGGGTACCAGTGACCGATTTAAAAATTTCAAATCTAAGTTCTGTTTTGCAAATTGAGTTCAGAAACAGCACTGAAGAAGAATCGTTTACTGTCTTTAAATTGGTTTCTCCGTTGGTTGTAAGCCAAATAAAAGAGAACCAAGCTAAAAATTAAGGCCTTTTTAAGTATTGAGCCAGACCAAAATCTGGTTCGTGAAAACACAATCATTCCCTGATGGTTTTCTAGCCCCCATAGAGATTGGCTCTATGGGGGTCATTTTTTATGGGCCAGTTTATGTATCGTGCCTTGCACGTTTTATATATCGTGCCTTGCCGACAGCCTGATTCAGATCTAAGCTAGTTTATTGTAAAACCTAGCAGGCTTAAGGCGGCATACATGTTTCAAAAAATAGCAGCAAAATTATTCGGCACTCATCACGATCGCGAGATGAAAAAGATCCAACCAACCGTGGACAAAATCAACTCTTTCGAACCAGAGATGGCTAAGTTGTCGGATGACCAATTAAAAAATAAAACTAACGAATTCAAAGCTCGTTTAGCTAAAGGCGAAACGGTGGATGATATTATGCCAGAAGCCTTCGCTGTTTGTCGTGAAGCTTCAAAACGCACATTGGGCATGCGCCACTACGATGTACAAATGATCGGTGGAGTAGTTTTAAATCGCGGCGGTATTGCCGAAATGCGTACCGGTGAAGGTAAAACGCTTGTTGCCACTCTTCCTGTATATTTAAATGCGCTTACAGGCCGTGGTGTTCACGTTGTATCGGTGAATGACTACTTAGTTCGTCGTGACTGCGAAGAGATGAGCAGAATTTATAACTGGTTAGGCTTAACTTCGGCAGTTATCGTTCACGGTTTATCTGATGATCAGCGTCGTGCAGCTTACAATGCAGATATCACTTACTGTACAAACAATGAAATTGGTTTTGATTATCTTCGCGATAATATGAAATTTGATTTAGGTGATTATGTTCAACGTAAACCGCATTTTGCCATCGTGGATGAGTGCGATTCGATTTTAATCGATGAAGCGCGTACGCCACTTATTATTTCAGGTCCTGCGGAAGCATCGACTGATAAGTACTACACAATTGATAAAATTATTCCATTCTTGAAAAAAGATTTACACTTCACGATCGAAGAAAAATCAAAATCAGCTTCATTAACTGAAGAGGGTAATCAAGAAGTCGAAAAATTATTAAAATTAGATAATTTATACGATCCACAAAATATTGAAATTCTTCATCACGTAAACCAAGCTTTGCGCGCGCATAATCTTTACCGCTTAGATGTTGAGTACATGATTAAAGACGGCGAAATCGTGATCGTGGATGAATTTACGGGTCGTTTAATGCCAGGTCGTCGTTGGTCTGATGGTTTACATCAAGCTATCGAAGCTAAAGAAAAAGTTGATGTCAAAAATGAAAATCAAACTTTAGCGACAATCACTTTCCAAAATTACTTTCGTATGTACGATAAACTTTCTGGAATGACAGGCACGGCTGATACAGAGGCGGTTGAGTTCAGAAAAATTTATAACTTAAGTGTAAATGTTATTCCGACAAATAAACCCATTCGTCGTGATGATAAAGAAGACATCGTATTTAAAACTGAAAATGCTAAATATAAAGCGATCGTCAATGATGTTCGTGAACGTCATGCTAAAGGTCAGCCGGTCTTAGTGGGAACAGCTTCGATTGAAAAATCAGAAGCGATTTCAAGATTTTTAAAAAATGAAGGCATTCGTCATGACGTTTTAAATGCAAAACATCACGAGCGTGAAGCTGAAATTATCTCTCTTGCAGGACGTAAAGGTTCAATCACAATCGCTACAAATATGGCCGGTCGTGGTACTGATATTCGCTTGGGTGGTAATCCAGAAGTTTTGGCTAAAAAAGCTGTAGATGATGAATCAACTCCAGAATACGCAGAGGCCTTAAAAAAATATAGAGCGCAAGTTGAAGCTGAAAAACAAGAAGTAATAAGAGCGGGTGGTTTATACATTGTGGGTACTGAGCGCCATGAATCACGTCGTATTGATAATCAATTGCGTGGTCGTGCTGGTCGTCAAGGTGACCCTGGCGAATCAATGTTCTATCTTTCGCTAGAAGATAATTTAATGCGAATCTTTAACGGTGAGCGCATTCAAAAAATCATGACAATGTTAAATATTCCAGAAGATGAACCAATTGTTCATAAAATGGTGACTAATGCTATTGAAGGCGCGCAAAGAAAAGTCGAAGGTCACAACTTTGATATTCGTAAGCATTTACTTGATTACGATGATGTGATGAACCAACAAAGATTTGCGATCTACAAATTACGTCGCAAAATCCTTGAAGGTACAGACTTAGAACGCACAATTCTAGATTACTTAGGTGATGTTGTTTCTAATATTTTAGATAGTTTTATTGCATCAGGTGCAAAACCAAACGATTGGAATTTAGAGGGTTTAAATAACGCTTTAATGCAGCAATTTGGTTTTCGCGTAAATGCTGAAGGTAAACTTGCTCCTGCGATTGAAACTGAAATCACAGATAATGTTAAAAAAATCTATGATATGCAGAAAAAATCAATGGGTCCTTTTTATGAGCAAATCGCTAAGATGATTTTATTAAATGCGATCGATCAAAAATGGAAAGAGCATTTGTACACAATCGATAAAGTCAAAGAAGGTATCAATCTTCGCGCTTATGGCCAAAAAGATCCTTTAATCGAATATAAAAAAGAAGCATTTCAAGCGTTTGAAAATTTAAATCATGCCATCAAGGGCGAATCTGTTGAAAAAATCATGCGTGTGCAATTAATGGGTGAAGGTTTGCAAGAAGCCATTGAAAGAATGCGTCCTGAAGAAACCGATATGGATGAATTAAATTTTTCGGCACCTGATGAATCAGCCGCGTTCTCTTCTCCTGCGAGTTCGGGCCTTGAAACTGTGCCAGAAGCTTCGCAAAAGCGCAAAATTGTAACTGGCCCGCCGCGTGGTGATGATCGACCAACGAATCGTGCGGATCGCCGAAAGAAAAGATAATGCAATGTCCGAGCTGTCAAAAAGAAGTCAGCGTTCAAGATAAAGATGTGGGGGCGCTTTTTACCTGCCCTCAGTGTCGAAGCGTTTACTTTATTAATTTTGATGGTACGCCTGAATACGGCGATGTAGATCAGCCTTCAGCTGAAGAGTTAAAAAAACTGCAAAACCAAAATATCCCCGAGAAAAAAAAGAAAAAGAAAAAAGATAAAAATGATGCTGATGAGTTTGAAACTCAATCGGCCGAAATGGAAGTTCCAGCTATTGAGCTTGCTCCTGTTGAAACACCTGCTTTTGAAATGCAGCCTGAACCTTTGCCTATCGAAGCGTTTCCGACAGAAAATCCTTCGATCGAAAATTTTTCTTACGAGTCTCAGTCTGTTGAATCAGAGTCGCCATCGCCACAGCAAGCTTCGATCGCCCAAGATTTTGCATCCATCGCCTCTGAAATTGAAGCTTTCGGTAATCAGCAAACCTCTGTAGCCGGAATCAGTTACGATCTAGAAATCACTGGCCTTGATACCAAACAATCTCAAGAGCTTTTGCGTGAAGCCATTGATGATTCAAGATTTGGTTGGCACCCGGATGATCTCGTTCGAGAAATCAGAACGGGCACTTGTCATTTTAAAAATTTAACTCCGGTACAAGCATTTGTGCTTGCACGCCGAATTCAATTTATTGATGTCGATATGAAATGGAAACAAAATGTATTGGCTTAAACGACTAACTTTAGTTGCGACAACAGCAGTGTTTTGTGAAGCATTTGCCAGTGGTGGCCAAGCTGAAAAAGTTCCTCCGGCAAAACCCGTGACTTATTCGGGGGTGCAAAATGATGAGTGGTCAAAAGCCCAAAAAGACCTTCAAACTGCTAAAATTAAATTTGAAAACGACAAAAAAGCACTCGAAGATTTAAAACACTCTGCAGAGATGCAAGAAAATCTATCAAAAGAGTCTTTGGCCAAAATCAATGAGGCCACCAAAACAATGAAGGCCTCTGAGGCTAACTATTTGCGTTTTTTAAATCAGTACAATTTGCGTTTTCCAGAAAAAGGTCTAGATGTTGGGCGTAAGTATGAACGCACAGATACTGAGCGTGATGGCATCGAAACTGTGGAAGAAAAGCCACAAGGTGTTGAAGCAAAGCTCAGAAGGTTAGATCGTAACATAAAACATCAGTATTTGAAGGTTGTTGAACCTAAGAAAAAGCCGAAAAAAAAACAAAGTTCTGGTGAGAGCAGTGAAACATTGCCGCAAACTCCAGCCGATGATGTGACCGACAAAATTACGATTGAAAAATAGCCCCATAAAAATTGAAACAGTTTGCCTAAATGCTGCGCAGTCAGCTTTCATTTCGTTTTCAATCTTTAAATTGATCGAACTATCTAATTACTATATAAGTATTTAATATCCCTAAAAAAGATAAGACCTTCAGATCGTGAAAAGGAGTGGCCTTTCTATGTCATCACAAAAAGATTATCACAACAGCGGTGGACTTATTGCCTTACTGGGCTCAGTCGTTTTTGTTTTCGTTTTTTTCTATTATATCGTTTACATCAACAAAGGTGTCGATCTTGCAGAAAATGTAACTGCGCCAGCAAAACCGGGCGAAGTTCAATTCGATTTAGCATCTGTTAAAGAACCATGGGTTGCTAACGAACAAGTTCTTGCTGTTGGTGCAAAACTTTTCAAACAAAACTGCGCTGTTTGTCACGGAGCTAAAGGTGACCTTGTTGGTGGTATTCCCAATTCACGTAACTTAGTTGAAGGTGCGTGGAAAGCTGGGGGCGGTTACATCGGTCACTTCAAAGTTTTACAAAACGGTTTACCAGGAACTCAAATGGTTTCTTTTAAAGCGACGCTTAAAGCAAATGAACGTTGGGCTGTGGTTCAATTTATTGAATCCATCACAAACAAAAAATCTACAGATAAACTAGAAGACGTAGCAACTTTCGCAGCCACTGCTGATTAATTAATGAAAAAAACTTTTGTACTCTCTTTTTTATTCAGTTTGAACTTGGTAGCTCAAGTTATGGAGCCACCAAGTCTTCCTGTATACACAGGTGTACAAAAAGAAACCAATTCTGCAAACACTCCCGATGAGCTTAAAGGTGTTGGAATCAAAGAGCACTTAGGCGAAACGATCGATTTAAATTTACAAGTGCGTGATGAAAGCGGCCAGCTAAGAACTTTAGGCTCTTATTTCACATCACACAAACCAGTAATGTTAAGCCCAGTTTATTTTAACTGCCCGGGGCTTTGTAATTTTCATTTCAACGGTGTTGTTGAAAGTTTACAAAAAATCGACTGGAATCCGGGCGATAAATTTGAAGTGATCGCATTTAGTTTTGATTCTAAAGAAGGCGCTGAATTAGCGCAGGCTAAAAAAGCCAGCTATATGAAAATGTATAACCGTGCCGGCACTGAAGGTGGTTTTCACTTTTTATCTGCTGATGAAGTTACAATTAAAAAACTAACCGACAGTATAGGTTTTCAATTTCGCTGGAATGCACAGGCCAATGAATGGTCGCACGCATCGGCGGCCATCGTGATCACGCCAGATGGAAAAATTTCTAGATATTTACACGGGATTGAATTTGAACCCAAAGATATGAAGCTAGCTTTAAACGAAGCTTCAAATGGTAAGATCGGCAATTTAATAGATTCAGTTGTTTTATTTTGTTTCAAGTATGATGAACATAAATCCAAGTACGGCCTTCAGGTCTTTCGCGTTGTCCAACTCGCGGGAGCCGTGATGGTTCTTATCTTGGCCTTTTGGCTAACGCCTATGTTAGTCAAAGCGGGAAGGGAGAAAGTGTAGCCATGATGTGGTTATTTAGTCTAATTAACAGGGCGAATGCTTCGACATTCATGCCCACCGAAGGTTCGGATATCGCAACTAGAGTTGATAATCTGTACGGATTTTTAATTGCTACAAGCTTTATCTCTTGTGCGATTTTAATCGGCGGTATGATTTATTTTGCGGTAAAATATAAACGCAAAAGCGACAACGATAAAGTTGCCTACATCACTCACGACACTCGTTTAGAAGTTTTATGGTCAGTGGTTCCATTGATTATTTTCTTAGTGGTGTTTGCATGGGGATGGATCATTTACCATGACATGCGTAAAATGCCAGAAAATGCTTTAGAAATTCATGTGACTGGACGTCAATGGGCTTGGATGACTGAATACAAAAACGGTGTTAAATCGCCGGATATCGTTGTGCCAGTGGGCCGCGATGTAAAAATTGTTTTAGCTGCTGAAGACGTTCTTCACTCATTATACATTCCAAGTTTTCGTGTAAAACAAGATGCAGTTCCTGGTCGTTACACGGCTTTATGGTTTAAAGCAGATAAAATGGGTGAATTTCATGTGTTTTGTACTGAGTTCTGCGGAACTTCGCACTCGGCTATGATCACTAAATTAATAGTTATATCTCAAGAAGATTTCGATAAATGGCTCATCGAAGAATCTGAAATTTCAACTTTACCGATCGCTCAACGTGGTGGAAAAATTTTCAACACGCGCGCTTGTGCTTCTTGTCACAACGTCGACAATCCAAGCGTTAAAATCGGTCCAAGTTTATTTCAAGCTTTCGGTACACAAAAAGCTCTTGAAGATGGTGCAACAGTAGCGATGGATGAAAACTATATACGTGAATCTATTCTTAATTCGCAGGCCCAAATCTCAAAAGGTTTTGGACCACGTTCAGCAATGCCGGCTTTCCAAGGTCAGCTTTCTGAAGCCGAAGTTACGGCATTAATTGAATACATCAAATCACTTAAGTAATTGGGGGAGCAAATGGGAAACGCAGCTCACGGTAGTAATTATATAAATGCTGAAAAAGGTCTGATGTCATGGTTTACATCATTGGATCATAAACGAATTGGTATTCTTTATTTTGTGACAGTTTTATTTTTCTTCTTAGTAGGTGGTATTGCCGCTCTGTTATTAAGACTAGAATTGTTTGCACCGAATGTGAATGCCGCTGGCCAAGCTGTAGCTGGCGCGATTTTCAAAAATGGCGACACTTACAATCAGGCTTTAACTTATCACGGTGCAATCATGGTTTTCATGGTGATCGTTCCGGGGATTCCATCAATTTTTGGTAACTTCTTTTTACCGTTACAAATCGGTGCAAAAGACGTGGCCTTCCCAAAATTGAATTTAGCGAGTTGGTATCTATTTATGACGGGTGCAACTATGGCTATCGCAACCATGTTTTTAAATAAAGTAGATACTGGTTGGACATTCTATACACCTTATTCAATCCGCACGAGCGCTTCAGTTTCTTTAATGGTGGCAGCAGTTTTCGTCATGGGTATGGCTTCGGTTTTAACAGGATTAAACTTCATCGCCACAATTCACAAATTGCGTGCTCCTGGAATGACTTTTCACAGAATGCCATTATTTTGCTGGGCGATTTATTCAACTTCAATTCTTCAAGTACTAGCGACTCCGATTTTAGCGATCACATTATTATTATTAATCATGGAACGTGCATTCGGTGTGGGTATCTTTGATCCTAAACTTGGCGGCGATCCGGTATTGTTCCAGCATTTTTTCTGGTTCTACTCGCATCCTGCGGTTTACATCATGATCTTACCAGCGATGGGTATCGTTTCTGAGTTATTAACAACTTACTCTAAGAAAACGATCTTTGGTTACACAGCGATTGCGTATTCTTCTTTAGGTATCGCAGGCGTTTCGTTCTTCGTTTGGGGACATCACATGTATGTTTCTGGACAATCTGAACTTGCCGGTGTGATCTTTTCATTCTTAACAATGCTAGTTGGGGTTCCGACAGCGATTAAGATGTTTAACTGGCTTGCGACTCTTTACAAAGGTTCAATCGAATTCACAGCATCTATGTTATACGCGATGGGATTTATGTTCTTATTCGTGATCGGTGGTGTGACTGGAATTATGCTAGCGGTTTTACCAATCGACGTTCACTTTCATGATACATATTTCGTCGTAGCGCATTTTCACTACGTTATGGTGGGTGGAACATTGATGGCCTTAATGGGCGCGATCTATCATTGGTTTCCAAAAATGTTCGGCAAAATGTACAACGAGGCTTTAGCTCGCGCATCTTTCGTGTTTGTATTTATTGGTTTCAACGTCACATTTTTTCCACAATTTATTTTAGGTGGAATGGGAATGCCTCGTCGTTACTTCGATTACATTCCGGCTTACGAACAATTAAATAAAATCTCGACAGTAGGTTCTTGGTTAATCGGTATCGGATTTTTAATCGGTCTGGTTTCAATTATTCAAGCATTGCGTTCAGGCGCAAAAGCTCCAGCAAATCCTTGGGGTTGTAAAACGTTAGAATGGCAAACTGAATCTCCACCAATCACACACAACTTTTCACATGAACCACACGTTACAGAGGGGCCATATGAGTACAAGTAAGATGATTAATGGTGTTCCTGTTCAGGAGCACTTTAAAAACGCTCACCATCAGTTTGATACGGCGAAAATGGGGATCTGGTTATTCATGGTCACCGAGATTTTGATGTTCGGTGGTTTATTTGTCGGTTATGCGATTTTTCACATGATGTATCCTGAGATGTTCGCTGAAGGCGCGCGTTTCTTAGATTGGAAATTAGGTTTCGTTAATACTTTAGTTCTTATCTTTTCGTCATTAACAATGGCTTTAGGAATTCACTACATTCAGATGAATCAAATCAAAAAAGCTGTTTGGTCTTTAGCGATTACAATTCTTTGTGGCGCGATCTTCATGGTTATTAAATACTTTGAATATACGCATAAGTTTCATATGGGGATTTATCCTGGAAATTTATTAGACATCGCTAAATTAAACGAACATTTAACGCAAGTAGGACTGGCGACGGTTAACTCGACAAACCTTGGAATGTACTTTGGCTTTTACTTTTGTATGTCAGGCCTTCACGGTATCCACGTTTTAGTGGGTATGGGTTTAATCACTTGGTGTTTAATTCGCGCTGTTCGTGGCGACTTTAACCCGAATTATTATACGGCTGTAGAAGGTGTTGGTATCTTCTGGCATATCGTCGATTTAGTTTGGATCTTTTTATTTCCACTACTTTACTTGGTTGGATAGGAGAACGACATGGGACAAAGTCACGGACACGGTCACTCACAAAAAGTTCACGCTCCAGATGAGCATCACATCACTCCATTTTCAGTTTACATGAAAGTGGCGTTAGCCTTATTTGCGTTAACGTTTTTAACAATCGCGGCCCATTCATTACGTCAGTATTTAGGCCCCGCTGCTCCGCTAGTTGCTTTCGCAATTGCCGGTGTAAAAGCGTTTCTAGTAATGGCTTGGTTCATGCATTTGAAATACGAAAGCATGGAAAACCGAGTGGTTTTTGCTTTAGGATTTATTTTCTTATTAGTGCTTTTCGGAATTTCAATCATTGATATTTTATCTCGTCACTTTATCGCTGGAGTTCTTTAAACTCCCGTGTTTAAGATTTATTCCCAACTTACAAAATTTGGAATAGTCATATTCGTACTTTTAGCCGGTTTAGCAGGATATGCGACCGGCTATTTTGTTGAAACTCCTTTTTCTTGGTCTCATCTTTTAACCTTCGTTGGCGGACTTTATTTTTTGAGTTCAGGCTCATTGGCACTAAATCAAGTGCAAGAAATCGAACTTGATCGTGCGATGCCAAGAACACAATCTCGTCCACTCGTTACGGGTGTGTTAAAACCTGCAGCCGCCTTAATTTTATCAATCACCCTAATCATTTTAGGGATAGCGATGTTGTTTTCATTAACAGCGATGGCGGGTGGCTTAGGCATTGTATCAGTTGTGCTGTACAATGGATTATACACTTACATCTGGAAGCCGAAATGGGTGTTTGGAGCAGTTCCGGGAGCGGTTCCGGGGGCTTTGCCAATCACGATTGGATATGCAGCCTGTAATCCAGATATTTTTACATTAGACTCGCTCTATTTATTTTTAATTATGTTTTTGTGGCAAATGCCACACTTTTGGTTGTTGGCGATAAAATATAAAAATGATTATAAGCTGGGTGGAATTCCGACTTTACCTGTAGCTTTAGGTGACCAAAAAACTTTATTTCATATTGGCCTTTATACTTTTTGTTATGTGGGTGTCGCGATTGCGTCGCCATTTTTCTTACAAACTAGCTGGTTATATATTTTATTAATATTTCCGTTCGCTTTTTTCTTAATGAAAGAATTCTTTCGTCTTTACCGCTCAAACGGGCAAGAACGATGGTTTGCTTTTTTTATGTGGGTTAACTTTTCGATGCTGGTTTTTGTTTTTGTGCCAGTCATTGATAAGTGGAGTTTTATTTTCCTACATCGCGTCTGATAGAGGATGAGCATGAAAAAATGCCTCAAGATGAGGTGACGAGTCTAAGTCCACCGGATTAAATTGTTTAATGTACCACCCCGCTGATCTTCCGTTACAAGACGCTAGTAAGAAATAAATTCTTACACCGCGTCTAAATCATGACTTGTACATTTTCAGTTCGCCTAGCTAATCTCTTTGGTAAGAAAGCTTTTCGAAGGGATTTGCCATGAAAGTATTTTTATTAACATTTATTTTAGCGATCGCTGTAAATGCAGCAGATAAAGCCAAAACTTCGGCTAAAGCTGTAGAGCCGATAAAAACAATTGAGTCTGTAAAAAGTGAAAACATTGAATTCAAAGCAGCAGATGGAAAAACTGAATTTCTAGCTGTTGGTAAACCTGCGATGATTAAAATTAATGGTGAAGCACAAAGCGCAGAAGGCACATTAACTGCCGTTAAAAATACTGTGAACGGAATTTTAACTGTCGACTTAACAAAATTAACGACAAAAATTGATCTTCGCGATGACCATTTGAAAAATAAATATCTAGAAGTTGATAAATTTCCAAAAGCTACTTTAGAACTTGTTAATCTAGAACTACCTACTGAAGTTTCAAAATTAACTGATGTCGTAACTACAGTTCCTTTCAAAGGTAAATTTACCTTACATGGAAAATCGAGTGAAGTAGCTGGTATTGCGAATATCAGTAGATATGCACAAATTGTTTCGGCTCAAGCTGAGTTTACTTTTAATATTACCGATCACTTAGACACCCTACCAACTTGGTTAGGCGTTAAAGTTGCAGAATCTGTAACCGTAAAAACCAATCTTAAAGGAACAGCAAAATGAAATTAGTTTTTATTATTTCATTGTTAGTAGCACCAAACCTGTGGGCTTTTCCTGAAATGATTAAACATGGCTACGTGAATTGCACGGCTTGCCATATATCACCAAGTGGCGGTGGGGTGTTGAATCCTTACGGGCGCAATTTATCTGCAGAATTAATTAGTACCTGGTCTTACAAAGGCGAAGAAGGCATTCTTCACGGTGCTGTAGATACATCGTCTGTTGATGAATGGTTAGCGATTGGTGGTGATTACCGGGGGGTGCAAGCGCATACTGATTATACGCAAAGATCAACTGGTGTAACTAATGTTGATGGCCGTTATATCAATATGCAAATTGGTTTCGAACTGGGAATCATCCAGCCGAAGTGGGCTCTTGTAGGTTTTTTAGGTCAGTATAATTTTGAAGAACCAGAACATTATAACCATGTGCTGGCTAAAATGAGCCGTATCTATGGTTTATATAAACCAACAGATGAATTAACTTTTAAAATAGGTCGTTTTCAACCCAACTTTGGTATCAATTTACCGGATCATAATTTATCAACGCGCACCCGTTTAGAAATGGGTTCATTATCGTATCGCGGTGGCAAAATCAGTATCGAAGATAAAAATACCGCCGAAGTTTTTTGGTTAGGTGAAGAGTATAACTTTTCATTTGCGGGATACAATATTCGTAAAGATTTAACCGAGGATAATGATAAAGGATTTGCTTACACCGGGAGTAAAGTTTTCGCTGAGCGTTTTAAGATTGGAATTCAGGGTTTACGTGAAAAAAGTGATGTTCGTCAGAAACAGGTTTTTGGTTTAACGGGGCATTTAGGCTGGAGCGAGAAATGGTCGACTTTAACTGAAGTGGATCAGATTAACACTAAACCTAAAGGCGGATCAGAAACGAACGGTATCGCGGCCATTCAGCGCACAGGTTACGAAGCTATTAAGGGTCTTCAAGTTTTATTTTTGAATGATTACTATCAAGCTAATGTCGATAGCGGTGGTACGAAATTATATCGTTACGGACCAGGTGTGATTTGGTATCCGCGCCCGCATTTTGATTTTCAGTTTTTCTTTACGAAAGAGCAGCGTTCTTCACTTAAGGATGAAGGCGATTACGCTTGGTTGATGACGCATTATTATTTTTAGTCGGCGTTAGAGTCCCTTTAGAGTATCAGCTACAAATTGGATTAAATTTTTTCTGTCGCTGGTTTGAAATTTTGATTCGTGCACGATAAGGCATAAATCAAAATTCACCAGCACTTGGCCAATCTGCTCTAGATTGTAGGCTTCAGCAATAGGACTGGGTAATATTCCATAACAAGAATCCGCAGCAACACTTGCTGCAATCACTTCATAATTTTGTACCGGAACTAATTTATATTGGTGTGACAGTTTTGAAATAATTTTTGGCGCTAGGTACATATCTGGATTATACATCATGAGCACGTGATTCTTTTTTTTCTTATAGATAGCAACATGTTCAGATCTTACTTTTTTAGGAATTAGATTTGGATTTTTGATTGGATTAATTACAAATCCTAAATCTAGATCCAGGCGATTTACCTTTTGTGTGATCTCGGTAGAAGTGCCAAACACCGAGGTCAGTTCAAATTCGATATTCTGTTGGTAAAGCGCCGGAGCCAGCACAGGTAAAACAGTTCGTGCGATCACCGGGTGATAGCCAATAGTTAAACGCTGTTGCCAGATGGCTAATGATTTTGACTGATTTTGCGTTTTAAGCCATTCGTTTTCTAAATGTTCGATCACTTCTTTTAAATGAGCGCCTGACGCCGTTAGCTTTAAGCCACGTGAAGTTCTTTCAAAGAGTTTAGCTTTTTGTCCGTGCTCTAATTGCAGAATGATTTTTGACATGGCTGATTGGCCCAAGCCGTGGATTTCTGCCGCTTTGCTGAGGTTTAAAGTCACGCAAGCTGTTTTAAAGTACTGATATTCTTTTTTAAACGGGGTTTCTTTTGTCATTCATTGAAAGAATACCACATATTCCAAATACTAAATAACTAAATTAAACAAGAAGTGCGATATTTGGTTTATCCCTAAGCGGGTAGGAGATCATTTTATGAAATTATTAGTAATAAGTTTAATTTTAGTTATTAGTTCTTATTCAGTTGCAGGGATGTTACCACTTCAAGCTCAACAAAGCCTAGATGGTATTGATACTGATTTAGTGCTCGTGGATGCTAAAGGCATGTCACTGTACATCTTCACTTCTGACACAGCGGATGTTTCTAACTGCAAAGGCAATTGTCTAAAAGCATGGCCTGCGGCTAGTTTGACACCAGAGGAGGTTGAAAAAGTAAAAGCTTCAAAAACTTTTGGCGTTATTACTAGAGACGAAGGTACAAAGCAGCTCACTCTTGATCACCACCCATTATACTATTATGTTGGCGATGAAAACCCTGGTGATCGCGTAGGTCAAGGCATGGGCGACGTGTGGTTTTTATTAAAAGCTAATTTCTCTGCTAAGGAGTGATGATTATGAAAAACATTTTATTAGTAGTAACAGCATTTACTCTTTTTTCTTGTGACTACAGCCGCACCAGCGGTGGTTTAGAAGATGTTTTACCACAAGCAGGCTTGAATGACCCAAAACCCGGTGAAGAGCCAGCTGTACGCTTTGCCGATGTACAAAAAGCGGTGCTTGATAGTTCATGCACCGGTTGCCATCAAAATAAAGGTTTGGATTTAAGTTTTGCTGATTACGCAAACACTAAAAATTTTGTATCAGAAATTCTTGTGCGCGTTTTTGAAGATCGCGACATGCCGCCTAAGAAAAAGCTAACGGCTTTACAAGAACAAGTCTTAAGAACTTGGTTAGATAACGGATCACCGGAATAAATTTTGCTTTATGGGCTTAAAGCGATCTGCAGATCAAAATAAGGAATGCAGATCGTCTATTCGGGGTTAATCACCCCACCAAGGAGCCCCAGATGAAACCGGTGTGGATACTTTTGTTCTCATTACTGTTTATTTTCTCCTGCCAAAAAGAAAAATCAGAGGTTGTCGCGGCTCCGCCTGTAGCGCAGGATCAAGGCGATAAAGACAACGGCTGCGAAAAAATTAAATTAAGCGAAAATTATATTGAATCAACCGATATCATAGGTGGCAGCCGAGTCTTGGCGACTGATGCTGATTCTAAATCGACAGCAATGATTATTGCGACCGAAAAAAATACGGGTAATTCATTTGTTTGTACAGCCACGCCAATCACGTCACGCACTTTAATCACGGCAGCCCACTGTTTGGATCGCGCTGAAAAAGTCACTGCAGTTTTTTATGCGGACGTCACTTGTGCCAGTGGTTTTAAATTTAGTCGCGATACTATCCGCGCCGTCGATTTTAAATATCATCCTGACTATAATCCAAACACCATGAATAGCGGAAACCCTGATATTGGTTTAGTGCATTTAGCTGCAGACATTAAACCAGGTTATCCTGTTTATGAAATTAATCATACGCCTGAAACTTTACATTCAGAATTACTTTTATACGGATACGGAATTACCGGTTCAAATAACACTGATAGTACAGTGTTGCGCAAGGTAACCCTTTCGCGTGCCGAGTACGGCTTCGAACTCAGTTCAATTGTTATTGAAAATAATGGTGTGCGCGGAATATGTCTTGGTGATTCGGGTGGGCCAGGACTGGTGCGCGCCGGAGACAAATTGCAAATCGCTTCAGTAAATTCATTTGGCTATGGACCGCGTAATGATGTGTGCGGTGGTCGCAGTAGTTTGATTTTACTGCATCCGTTTATGCCATGGATTCATGAAACATTAGATAAATGGGGTGAAATTTTATTGCATGAACCACAGGTGCCGATAACTCCGCCAGCCCCAACAGAGCCACCGGTACTGTCACCAGCACCACCACCAATTAATTAGTGCGAAGTTCAGCCGGCGTATCGATTTGACAAAATGGGTGCGCTTTTTTGAAAGCTTCAAGGCTGTTGCAATGATTTACAATTTTAGTAATCAATGGAAAATTCTCTAGAGGAACTTTAAATCTGTTCGCTGTAAAAATTTGCGGCACTAAAAATACATCAGCTGCCGTGATTTCATCACCAAAACAGAATTGACCCGAATGTTTTTCTAACATTTTTTCACAAGCGGTAAGACCAGTGATTGTGAATGTGTGAGTCCATGTGTTTTTTTGCTCATCATTAGCCGAAAAGTTTTTTTCTAAATACTGCAGCGTACGTAAATTTCCGTAAGCGTGTGTGTCGGCATTGATATTTTCACAAAACTGTTTGATCAATGCTTTTTTATACGGATCTTTTGCAAACAGTTGATAACTTTGTGGAAAAGCATCGTCTAAATATTCAACGATGGCGATCGATTGGCCGATCACATTTGTTCCATGCACTAGCGTCGGCACTCCTCCCATGGGATTGAGTGCGTGGTATTCTGCCGTATGCTGTTCGCCACCGTTATTCAGTAAATGCACAGGTTTATACTCATAAGATAGTTTTTTAACTTCTAAGGCTAAGCGCACGCGGTACGATGTTGAACTTCGAAAATAATTATAAAGCACTAATTTATCCATAAGGCCTTAGTTTGGTTGGGTGTGACTAAAACTCCAACAGATGTCGCAGGTCGCCAATGTGTTGCTCGACTAGAGACCAATGGTTTTTGCGTGCAGCTCGCCAATGACAGGAGTAAGCTGAGCTTAATTGGAGGAACTATGTTCAATAAGTTATTAACAACTGTGTCTTTGATCTTAATGGCTTCGGTAGCCCATGCTGAAGTTGCTTACTCTATGCCTGCCTTAGAAGTAGGTTTCAAATTAAACACGATGGATGCCGATACTTCGACATCGAACAAACAATCAAACGCTTTTCAAGGCGGTGGTTCGATCGTATTTGATTTTGGTTCTTCAGGTTTTGGTTTAAAAACTGGTTTAATGTATTCAGAACGTACTTTTAAAAATGAATTTTCTGCAGGTCTTTTAACACAAGAAGGTAAAATTACTTATTTCGATATTCCTTTACAAGTGATGTTTAAATTTGAAGACTACGCAGGAATCTATTTTGGTCCATCATTCTCAACTAAATTAGGTGATGAGTGTAAAACGAATACAGGATCTTGCACTTTAATTGATATTAAATCATCAATTATGCCGATGACTTTCGGAGCGCAATTTAAAATGGCTCCAAATTTTGGTTTAAGTTTATTTTTTGAAACTTATTCTGGCGAAGTTGCTCAGAATCTTAAAGCTTCGCGTGGTGTCGGCGCCAACTTATTATTCGTATTTGACTAGATATAAAAGGATTCAGGACTCATGAAATTAGCAACACTTAAGACGCAAAATTCTAAAGACGGTGAATTAGTTCTTGTCAGTCGCGATAACCGAAATTTTGCTTCAGTTAAAGATATTGCACCGAATTTATTACAAGCTATGGAAAACTGGTCAGTTGTAGAACCACAATTAAAACAACGTTACGACCAATTAAATAGCGGAAGTGTTGCAGGCCTAGCGGCTTCAAATCCTGCCATTTTTGCTTCAGTACTACCACGCACATGGCTTTTTGCCGATGGATCAGCATTTATCCATCATATTAAACTTGTGCGTAAAGCCCGTAATGCGGCCTTACCTGAAACTTTATTAACAGTACCTTTGATGTATCAAGCTGAAAGCGGAAGATTCTTAGATCCTATCGAAGATATTCCTCAAACAGATTTCGCTCACGGTACGGATTTTGAAGCTGAAGTGGGTGTGATTGTAGACCATGTTCCGATGGGAGTTGCTCCTGAACAAGCTCTTAATCACATTAAGTTACTCGTATTGATTAACGATGTTTCCCTGCGCGGCTTAATTCCAGAGGAGTTAGCGCAGGGGTTTGGCTTTTTTCAATCTAAACCCAACAAAGCCCTATCGCCTTTAGCCTTAACAACTGATGAACTTGGAGCAAGTTGGAAAGATGGCCGTGTGCAGTTGCCATTAAACGTAACGTATAACGGAAAGTTTTTCGGTAAAGCGAACGCTAAAGAAATGCATTTTCATTTTGGACAATTAATCGCTCACGCGGCTAGAACTCGTGATCTTGCAGCTGGTTCTTTAATCGGCAGCGGCACTGTGGCTAACGAAGATCCTACTGTGGGTTCAAGCTGTTTAGCTGAAAAACGCACATTAGAAACAATCAACAATGGAAAAGCTGAAACTCCATTTATGAAAGTGGGCGACACTATTGAAATTGAAATGTTCAATGACAAAGGTGAAAGTCTATTTGGCCGTATTTCACAAAAAGTTGCCCAAGCATAAATGAAACATTTTTCGGTTCATAAGAATTTTTTTCCAGAAGCTAAAAATCTTCGTTCTGAATTTGATCAGAATTTCTCTGACCCACGCACAACAGATAATAAACGTTTTGTGTGGGATTACTGGTATTTCGAAGATCAGTATCATTTAATTAGAACCCCTGCTTTTTATTATTTTACCAAAAAGATTTATCAAAATTTTCACTCTCAATTAGTGCAATGGGGACGTGAAAACTTAGGCTGTCATGATATCTCGCCCCCATGGATGAGCTATTATGTGGATGGCTGTTATCAGAACTTACATTCTGATGTGCCCCACGGCCCGTGGGCTTTTGTGTATTCTTTAACGATTGATCCTAAGGCTTTTCGCGGCGGAGAAACGTTAATTATGAAACCAGATGTTTTGGATTACTGGCCGGGTTTTCAAGATCAGCAAGATCGCGAATACCAAAGTTTTGTTGATCGTATTCCTGCGAACTTTAATCAGTTAGTTGTGTTTGATCCGCGTTTTCCACACGGAGTAACTGAGGTTAAAGGCACCCGCGATCCACAAAAAGCCCGTTTAGTGATTCATGGTTGGTTCGTCGAACCTCGTCCTTATGTGGTGGGCGGTCTTACAACGGCACAGGTGCAAAAACCTCTGTCGGAGGCGATGTTTGTTTTCTCGGAAGAGATTGCCAAGCTTAATCCATCACACGGAACAGTTTCATTACGTTTAGAAATTTCACCAGCAGGAAATGTTGTGAGCTATCAAGAAGTGACGAACACGCTAATTTCATTGGTGCATGAAGAAAAAGAAGTTCTTCACACTAAAAAATTAATGAAAAGTCTTTTTACTCAGATGCGATTTCCAAAAGCGAAGAAAAAATCATTTTTGACGATTCCGATTTTATTTAAATAGAAGGTTCATGATGACACTGACCCAATTAACTTACATTGTTGCTGTTGATAAATTTAAAAACTTTGGCCAAGCGGCTGAAAGTTGTTCAATCACTCAACCTACTTTGTCGATGCAAATTCAAAAGTTAGAAGAAGAATTGGGTGTACAAATTTTTGATCGCAGTCATCAACCCGTGCGCACAACAAAAATCGGTTCAGCCTTAGTTACGCAAGCCCGCGTGATTTTAACTGAAAGCCAGCATTTTCATGAAATTATTCAAGACAATAACGGCGAAGTTAAAGGTGAAGTGACTGTGGGGGTAATCCCGACGTTAGCGCCTTATTTATTGCCATTATTTTTAAAAAAATTCAGCGTTAAACATCCGTTATTGCAAATTCATGTTGAAGAATTACAAACTGAACAGATCTTAGAGCGTTTAAAAAATTCATCACTGGATGTAGGTTTATTAGTAACACCGATTGAAGACGCGAGTTTAGAATCGACTCCGTTATTTTATGAGCCGTTTTTGGTGTATGCCTCTGAAAAAAGTGCCTTAGCTTCGAAAACTAAAATTCAACAAACTGATTTGAACTCGAATGAACTTTGGATGTTAACTGAGGGTCATTGTTTTCGTGATCAGTCGTTAGCTATTTGTAAAAATCGTAAAAAAGCGACTGATACACATCGTAATATTAAATTTGAATCGGGCAGTATTGAAACTCTTCGTCGTATGGTCGATCAAGAGACCGGCTTTACTTTGCTTCCATTTTTAGCGGCGCAAGATATTGCCCATCGTAAACAGATTAAAGAATTTGCGACGCCTGTGCCAACGCGTGAAGTAAGTCTTATTCACAACACACATTTTAAGCGTCATGCTTTTAAAGAATCGCTGATTGAGACGATTCAGAAGTCTTTACCTAAAGATATTCACATCACACCGACGAAGAACACACAGATTGTGGATTTACCTATGGGTAATAAATAATAGTTATACGAACAGAATCTCAACTGGAACTTGAACGTCTGGGTGTAACGACTTTTTAACTGGACATTGTTCGGCTATTTCAGGAATGCGTTTTTTGAATTCTTCTGGAATTGTATTTGGAAACTTACAGATTGTTTTCAATGAAGCAATTCTTCTTGGAGGCGGAGTCATTACTTTTTCTGTATATGACGTTGCGCCTACGATAGAGATATTTTCTTTTTCAGCATGAATAGCAACTGTCGTTAGAATGCATGTTCCAACAGCGGTAGCTAAAAGATCAGTAGGTGAGAAAGTCTCGCCTAATCCGTTATTGTCTTTTGGGGCGTCAGTTTGAATTTGAGAACTTGATGGGCCGTGTGTGGCTTCGCAGTGTTTTTGACCTGTGTATTTTGAACTGATGTTTACCATATGCATGTACCTCTTGCTTTTGTTGTATATTCAGGTATCTGTTAAGTCATGAATTTACGTGTGTTGTTATCTTTATTGGCATCGGTTTTTATCGTTTCAGGCTGTACTCAATCTAATGAATTAGGCAGCAAGAAAAACCCATTTAAGTTTTATATCGTTCCTGCCCAAGACGTTGTGGCTTTAAAAGAACAAGGCATAAAACTAGCTGCTTTTTTAGAAAAAGAAACCGGAATGTTCGTTCAAATCGAACTTCCGATTAATTATATCGCGCTGGTTGAAGCCTTTGGCTCAAAGCGTGCTGATGCGGCTATCATTAATACTTTCGGTTATATCTTAGCGAATGAGAAATACGGTGTACAAGCGCGTTTAAAGTTAATGAACCGTGGCCGTGATGAATATTACGGGCAAATTATTGCCCGCGCGGATGGGCCTAAATCGATTAAAGAACTGAATGGCAAAAAATTTGCCTTTGTTGATCCAGCTTCAACTTCTGGTTATTTGTTGCCGCTGCGTTTATTTAAACACGAAAACGTAAAACTTAAAGAATTTATGTTCGCCGGTAAACATGACACTGTCGTGCGCGCCGTTTACCAAAAACAAGTTGATGCCGGAGCCACATTTTACACGCCACCAGATGATGACGGCACACCGAAAGATGCGCGTTGGATTTTGCGCACTGAGTATCCTGATGTTTATGAAAAAATTAAAATTTTAAAATTAACTGGGCCGATTCCGAACGATCCGGTGGTCTTTAGAAAAGACATTCCTGAAGAAGTAAAACAGAAATTCGCTGATGCTTTAATTAAGTATATTAAAACTGATGAAGGTAAGACTGTATTACTGGGAATGTATCATATTACTGATTTTAAAGCTGCTTCGGATAAAGACTACGATCTTGTGCGCGGTTACCTAAAAGACTTAGGTCAAACTGCCCAGGGCTTTATTAAATAAACCACTACTTGCTTGTATTGGTTTATTTAAAGTAGTTAGTATTTTCTGAGCAACGCTTTAACTAAACCTTTGATATCAACTTGTTGTGGCGCATACCACATTGACGTTAAACGAGGATTAGCAGGGCGTAATTCAACGGCTTTTGTGCTTGTTGAGATTTCTGGATTCTTTTTCATGTAAAAGCGTTTCACTGTTGATTCAGCCTCAACACTAGCCACAACAAGGTCGCCGTCTTTGGCATTTTTTTGCGAAAGCACAACTAACAAGTCGCCATCAAAAATACCTTCATCGATCATTGAATCGCCTTCAACTTTTAAGGCGAAATAATCACCCGGTGATTTCATAAAATGTACAGGCACATCGATGAATTCATTTTCATGTAAACGTTCTATCGGTGAGCCAGCAGCAACGCGGCCGAGAAAAGGAATAGGAAGAACCTTCGAATCTTGTCCGTGGGGGCTTTGGGAAGACTGACCAGCGAAGGAGCTCTTCGAAGGTTCTTTCACTAAATTTAATCTATTGGCGAGATCTTTTTGAAAATCATTTGCAGAGTGCAAGATTTGGATCGCGCGTTTTTGGTTCTGAGGAATTAGCAAATATCCTTTTGTGCTCAGTTGTTTTAAGTAATTTTGAACTGAGTTAAAAGATGCAAAGCCAAAGTGATCACAGATTTCTTGGTAAGAAGGTGATACGCCTTTAGAGATCAGTTCCTGCTCGATAAATTGCAGGACTGATTTCTCTTTGGCTGTTAAGGGGGGGAGGGGCAAGTTTGCATGTTTCTTCATACACATAACTTACAGTGTAAGAAATATGTAAGTCAATAGCTTATTTTTATAATTTTTCTTTAGGACCATGGCCTGGTTTGTTATCCAGACTGGCGGGCTTTTTATCGCCACGATGATCAGGCGCATTTACAGTTTGTTTCGGCGCAGAAGAACAGTTCTGATAAAATAATAGAACAAACGGATTTGCTATGAATAATAGGGCTAACATAACGCTACTTTTTTTGGCCATCTATGTATCTCCTTAAACTAAAGTCGGGTCTCGGCATAAATTACCTATCGGATTAATAAAGAAAAACATGAGGACTTTTTTGCACAGATATGGTCATATTTTGAGAATGCAATTCTTCAGTCTCATTTTGATCACAGTAAACTTATTTTCGATGAATTCTATAGCTCAAACTGAAGCTGTGTCTGGCACTCAGGCTTTATCTCAGTGGTGTGTCGAGGCTTTAGGTAAATATAAAAATTATAAAACTAAATCTAATCTTGAAAAATCTTGTGAAAAAATTCTGCAAAAAGAAGGTTGTGCTTCTGTCGACGGAAAACCTATTTTTCATATTGATCAAAAAGGTAAAACCGCTAAAGCAAAAAATATTTTAGTCATCAGTGTTATTCACGGTGATGAAATCGGGGCCGGCTCTTTAGGTCGTTATTGGTTTGAGCGCGTGCAAGAAATTGATCCGCGTAATAACTGGCGCATTATTCCGGTAGCTAATCCTGATGGTGCACTTAAAAAAAGTCGTACTAATGCCTCTGGTGTGGATTTAAATCGTAATTTTCCCACAGCTGATTGGGAGGCCGAAGCTACTAAATACTGGAAGAACGACGCCAAAAGTTCTGCACGCAAGTATCCAGGCGAAAAAGCGGGGAGCGAGCCAGAAGTGAATTGTTTAATGGGCCATATTCAAGAATTTAAACCCCAGTTTGTGATTTCAGTTCACACGCCACTGAATGTTTTAGATTACGATGGCCCCAAAGTGCCAGCACCGAATTACAGCTATTTACCTTGGCGTCGTTTAGGAAATTTTCCGGGGAGTCTTGGCCGATATCTTTGGGTTGAGCAAAAAGTTCCGGTACTAACTGCTGAATTAAAACCTGATTTGCCTGCGGGCAGCCGCGTGTTTGATCAACTGCAAGATGTGATCGGTCAGCTTGTGCAAACCGATCTGAAATAATTTTTTTATTATCAATGAACTTGTGGATTTTCGCAAGCCTGTTGAATTGCATTTAAGCGGTCTTGTGGGCTTTCTATTTCTTCATGAATTTCACAAAGACGATGCAACATCGCTTTTGACGCTGCTGTAATCGCATCATAAATATCACGGCCGAAACCCTCTGCTTCAATGGTGGCTTCGTTTTCTTTTAAAACAATGGCAATACGAAATGGATAATGATCTTCGCTAGAATCATCACCTGCGATCGCATGCTCTTCATCTGCATACGCATCCTCAGGATTGCGTGCCAATACGATGACGTTGGTTTCTGGCGTCACGTAAGGAGTGAACTCGTTGATTTGTTGATAGATAAATGACTTTACTTCCAGATCTGTCTCAATCAGATGCAGTGTGTCCGTAAGGGCCATTTTTCCTTGGAGGTGGGTTTTGTTTTTCTTAGCCGTCTGTTTGTTTTGCACTTTTCGAGCCATAGAGTCCTCCCATATCTGTTATTTTATTTTAGCATTGTGTTCTCTATTTCAGAAGTCTAAGTGTGCAAAAAAATTAATTATTTTCTTAGCTGCAGTAAATTAACGCTCGTGTCTCGACCTAAGTCATTGTATCAATTTGGTATATGGTAAACATAAAACTTTCTGATAGCTGGCATAATCAATTACAATCCGAGTTCCAATCTGACTATATGAAGGCTCTTTCTAAATTTCTGCAAAAAGAATACGAGAGCGGTAAAGTTATTTATCCTGAAGCGCAAAAATATTTTAACGCACTAGATTTAGTTGATTTGAAAAATGTGAAAGTGGTCATTCTAGGGCAAGATCCTTATCACGGCCCAGGGCAAGCGCACGGTTTAAGTTTTTCTGTTCCAGAGGGTGTAAGACTTCCGCCCTCATTAAAAAATATATTTAAAGAATTAAAATCTGATTTAGGAAAAGAAATTCCAACAACCGGAAATTTAGAGCGTTGGGCTAAACAAGGTGTACTTTTACTAAATGCTGTTCTGACTGTTGAAGAAAGTAAAGCGGCGGCTCACCAAAAAAAAGGATGGGAGCCATTCACGGATAAAATTATCGAAGTCGTAAATCGTGAATGCGACCATGTTGTGTTTATTTTATGGGGCGCGTATGCACAGAAAAAAGCGGCATTTGTTGATCGTAAAAAGCATCTGGTGCTTGAGAGCGTTCATCCATCACCGTTATCGTCACACCGTGGATTTTTTGGCTCTAAACCGTTTTCACAAGCTAATACATGGTTACAGGCACAAGGGCTAGCACCTATAGACTGGTAATCAGAATACGCTTAAACTCAAAGTATGAAAAAAATGATTTTAGTTTTATTAGCTTTGGGTTTGATCTCTTCAATTGTTCGTGCCAACACTTGCCAGCCGAAATCAATTAAAGTCGATAGTGATAATGTTGAACTTATACGAGTCGTCGCAAAGCCTGAACAAACTTTAACTGGGCAAACTATTCCTGGTAATTTAGAAGTGCTAGTCTCTGGAATATATATGTTTGTGCGTAATGGCCAAACATGGAATATATACCGCTGCGCAGATGAAGCTAACAAGTTGAATTTAAATAAGTGCGTTATCAAAAATGATTTTGAATTCGGAAATCTTGTAAAACGTTATGGCACTTCAGGAATCACAGTAAGAAAAACTGATAGTAATAGATTAGAAGTAAGGCTTAATGTAGCTGGTAACGAAGAGTTAGATTATTACGATGTGCGCGCCAGTGAAAAAGGTATGGAAGTCATCCAAAACAAGTACACAGAAAACAAAGTACAAAGACATTTAAGTCATCACGCACAAGTTTCGCTAGGAATTTGCTCAACCCCTGAATCAACTTCGTCCGATAAAAAATCAACAGGCTCAACAAGTCAGTCGAAAAAAGTAAAAACTAGTCAGTAAAATATAAACGTAAAATTTAGGTCTTCAAAATGCAAAAAGCGAAATGGGCTTACACCATTTCGCTTTTTCAAGATATTCCGGCTTCATTTCGAAGAAAGGAGCCGAATATCGGATCTTAAATAACTCACTAATTTAAAAGACTAATTTGTTTTCTAATTTCTGCTTGTTCAGAAACATTTGTCGTCAAAGTTAATAAACGACGTAATTTCGGCTCAGCAAAACGATCTTCTTTTGCAATTAACGGTAATCCTGCTCGTAAATTCTCTAACATCTGTTGTTCTTCTTCTGCATGAAGAATTTCAATTCGACCAACTAAAGTACGCACAGTTTCATCCGGTGTAGGTGTTACATTCAATGGCAATAACGAATTAGTTTCAGCACGTGAAAGAACATAAAGTGCACGTAAGCCATGTGATCTTAAGTAGCTTGTCTTCCAAGTATTAAACATTGAAAGAGCTTCATCACGGTATAAGCCTGAAGCAATTAACGCGTTTACGATAACTTCCTGAGCCTGAGTTTCGAACTCAGCGCGAGAAACTTTTGTGCAGACGCGGAAATAAGTTAAATCTTTATCGTTAAGATTTAAACTTGTACCTTGAGCCAACTCGCCTAATGATTTCACGGCACCTGTTGAAGATGTAACATCAAGTAAAATAACACTTGAAATTGCATAGCCATTATTTTTCAAGGTAATACCACCGTGAGCTGAAGTAATATTCAGACTTGTAGCGAAATCTCCTAGGCCACGGTAGAAAATGAATTTTTCATTTTGTGTTCCATAACGAACATAGTTAGCTGCCGGAACATCGCGCGCTGGTGCATAAACATTACCGTGCTCTACAGTTGGCAAAGGAAGTTTTTCATTCGTGATTTCAACATCAAATGCAGTATAACCACCATGCAGACCTTCGATTTTACCGATAGCTGGAGCAAAATTTGTCGGAGCTGGAAAGTATTGAGAAATAATCCCTTGAGGAAAAGAAACATTCACGCGAACTTGTTTTTTATCTTCACTGTAAAAATAAATAACAGGTGTTTCCATTTTTTGCGTTACGTTTTCAGGTCGAACTTGGTAAGTCGCATCTGGGTAATCATCACAGACCGGCATTCCTTTAGATGGGCGACATTTTGTACCGCCTGGAATAAAAGAAATCTCTCTTAAAAGATCGCGGCCGATAATAAACGAAGGTAAAACTTCTTCTTCATGGTGAAGTCCACCAATGCGTTGGCCGTTAGATCCTAAAACTGATGTAAAAGTTCCCCATTCATGCACCACAAATTTCTTGGCGGCTGGGCTCGTAGGTTGTTGAGGGTTTGTTAGTGATGCGGCGGCGTCTGCAAACTGGCTGGCTAAAGCCAATGCAAGAGCTGCGCATAATAGTATCTGCTTCATCGCAATTCTCCTTTGTGGTATTTCCGATCCTTAATTGAATGGGATAAAACAAGTTCTAGTAAAAATGCTTGCATAATAAAAGTAATATATAGTAATAAATTGATAACTTATGGATATACAACAATTACGCTATTTTACGACGATCGCTAAAACCGGCTCTATGAGCCGTGCAGCAGAACTTTTAAACATTTCTCAGCCTGCGCTATCAAAGGTGACTAAGCTTTTACAAGAAGAGTTAGGGGTGCCTTTAATTCGCCACGTTGGAAGACAGATTATATTGACTGAGCATGGTCAGCGTTTGGCTGAAAGATCACGGACACTGATTCAAGACTTTGAGAACTTAAAAGGTGAAATTGAAAACCGTGATGTGAGTTGCTGTAAGGATATTAAGATTGCTGCTTTTGAAGTGTTTTCGACCTATGCTTTGGATTTTTTAAACCATATCGATTGGGATCAAAAGACTTTAACGATGCATGAAGTATTGCCCGGTGAATTAGAAGAAGCCGTGGCTAATAAAAAGGTTGATGTCGGTATTACTTATATGCCGGTTCCGCATTCGGATTTAGAACATTTGAAAATTACTTCTATTGATATGGGAGTTTATACGCATCCAGAGGCGTTTCCTGACTTAGCACAAAATGATTTTCCATATGTAGTTCCTGTAATGCCAATTACAGGAACGCCTTCACGTGTGCGCGGCCTTGATGGTTGGCCTGATGATGTGTTTACCCGTAAAGTTAAATACCGCGTGACACTTTTAGAAACGGCATTAGAACTTTGTCGTCAGAAAAAAGCTGCTGGTTTTTTTCCGGTCTTTATAGTGGAGTTGCATAATAAAAATGTCGATAAATCCCGTCGTTTAGTTCGTAGACTCGGAATTAAAGGGTGTCGGTTAGTTAAAACAGATGTTTATATTGTAAAAAGAAAATCTGATGTCGAAAATCAGTTTATTAAACAGTTAGCAAAAGGTCTTCGCGCAGTCTGCGGGTAAAAACTTGGGCCGTTAAATGCAAAAAGCGAAAGGGGCTTACGCCATTTCGCTTTTACAAGATATTCAACTTATTTACCGACAAGCCCAGCAAGTTCTTGTTTTTTGATTTCTAAATTTTCCATATGGGTCATGAGAGCCTCTTCCATTTTTTCGGTTTCGCTGCTAATAGCTGCTGCCTGTTTGGCGATTTCTTGTGCCTGTTGGCCCTGAGCGGTGATTAAAGAAGACGTTAATTCTACTTGTTTTTCAGCTTGGCGAAATAATAATTCTTCGGTTTTAAGAATTTTTCGTTCGAATTCTTTAATTTCACTGTTTAAGCGCTTTGTTTCTTCTTTGTAATTAAACTTTTTTTCTTGATTATCAGAGTTAGTCGCAACTTTTTCCACAACTTCAGTTGTGTCGATGCGCTCGCTTAAAATTCCTTTTTCTAAACTCCATAAATACTCATCATAAGAGCCTAGATATTTTTCGATCGTGCCATTTCTGACTTCTACGATTTGTGTGGTCACTTGTTTTAAGAATGTACGATCATGGCTGACCAGAATGACTGTGCCGTTGAATTCAGAAAGCGCCACGGCTAAGGCGTTCACGGTGTCGAAGTCCAAGTGATTCGTCGGCTCATCTAAAAGTAACAGCGGATTTTTTTGTAAAAGCACTTGGCCTAAGGCCACGCGTGTTTTTTCGCCGCCAGATAACACTTTAATTTTTTTATATACACTATCGCCTGAAAACAATAATGAGCCGGCCATATTTAAAAAGTCTTGGGCCATATTATCTTTGTGCGCTTTACGTTGAAGGGCATCTAAGACCGTGTCGTTATCAAGTAAATCATCAGCTAAATGCTGAGCAAAGTAAGAATAGCGCACTTGATAGCCCCATTTGAGCTCGCCAGTGATAAGCTGAATTTTTTCAGCAATCGATTTTAAAAGGGTAGATTTGCCCGCACCGTTGAAACCAACAATTCCTATTTTTTGCCCGCGTTCGATCGTTAAATTTACATTTTTTAAAATGACTCGGTCAGCGCTGTAACCAAGATTAGCGTTTGTCAGAGATAAAATTTCTTTTCCAGTCGCCGTAGCTGTAGGTAAGTTAATCACTGCACGCGGAGGTAATTTTTTAATTTCGACCTGCTCTAAGCGATCTAAACTTTTAAGACGACTTTGTGCTTGGCGCGCTTTTGTGGCTTTGGCCCTGAATTTATCAACGAAATCTTGAATTTGTTTACGTTTGTTTTCGATTTGTACGGCTTTGGCTTCAAGTAAACGTTTAAGTTCAGCTTTTTGTTCGAAGTAATCATCAATATGACCCGGAAATTTAACTATATCACCGGCTTCGACCTCTAAAGTGTATTCGGTCGTGCGACGTAAAAATTCGCGGTCATGTGAAATCAATAAAAAAGCCTGCTTATGATTTTGGAGAAAGTTTTCTAAGGTTAGAATGCTTTCTAAGTCTAAAAAGTTCGTCGGCTCATCCAAAAGCATGATGTCTGGCTCAAGCCCAATAAGATAAAGAAGCTTCATGCGCATACGGTAGCCGCCCGAAAGCTGTGTCAATTTTCCGCTAAAATGGCTTTCTTGTAAGCCCAGCCCCAGGCCGATTTGCTTTAATTCCCAAATTGGCTTGATGCAGTTGTCTTTAAGATAGTCTTCTGCGTTCACATCGACGGTCCAATCAGATTCCTGTTCGAGGTAGCCGATGCGTAAACCATTAGCTTTTGTCACTTCACCGGTATTCAAATGCTCTATACCCACGATAATTTTGAATAGAGTGGATTTGCCTGCTCCATTGGGACCGATCACGCCAACGTGTTCGCCTTGGTTTATCGAAAAGCCAGCATTATCAAAAAGGATTTTTGAGCCGTATTGTTTAGATGCATTGTAGAGTTGAAGCAGATTCATTTCTGTGCCACATTACTAGAGTTTTCAAAATGTTTAAAGGGGAGATTTTAATGAAAAAGTTATTTTTAGCCGCATTGTTATTACCATTGTTCGCACAAGCTGCAGACAACTTCATTTTTTGTACAGAGGGAAGTCCATCGTCTTTTAATCCGCAAATCGTGACTGACGGAACAAGCATGAACGCTTCTTCGCAAGCGATTTTCAATCGTATAGTTGAGTTTAAATCAGGCACAACTGAAGTTATCCCAAGTTTAGCTGAATCTTGGACAATTTCAAAAGACCGCAAAACATACACTTTCAAATTACGTAAAGGCGTAAAGTTTCACTCAAACGCTGCGTTCACGCCAACTCGTGATTTCAATGCAAACGATGTGGTTTACACTTTCAAAACTCAATTAGATCCTAAACATCCATTATCGATTCCGGCAGCTTCTTATGATTATTTTAAAGCTATGGAATTAGATGCTTTAATCGCTGACATTAAAAAAACAGACGATTACACAGTGGTTTTTGAATTAAAACGTCCAGAGTCACCGTTTTTAGCAAACTTAGGAATGGATTTCGCATCAGTTCTTTCAGAAGAGTACGCGCAATCTTTAATTAAATCTGGCAAAGGCTTAAAAACGTTAGAAACAGCTCCTATCGGAACTGGTCCATTTGTTTTCAAATCTTACCAAAAAGATTCAACAATCAAGTACACGGCGAATTCAACTTACTGGAAAGGCAAACCGAAAATCGAAAATTTAATTTTCGTAATCGTTGCTGATTCAACAGTACGTACACAAAAAATGAAATCTGGCGAATGTCACATCATGAGTGAAGTGCAACCGCAAGATATCGAAGCGTTATCTAAAAACCCAGCAGTTAAAATTCAAAATGCAGCGGGCCTTAACGTGTCTTACATCGCGTTTAATACTGAGAAAAAACCTTTCGATAATTTAAAAGTTCGTGAAGCGATTTCATTAGCGTTAAATAAAAAATCATACCTAGATGTGATTTATAAAGCGCAGGGTTTAGCAGCGAAAAATCCAATTCCACCGACAATGTGGTCTTACAACAACAAAACTGTTGAGCAAGTTTACGATGTTGAAAAAGCTAAAACTTTATTAAAAGAAGCTGGTTTTCCGAATGGTTTTGAAACAGAACTATGGACAATGCCAGTAGCTCGCCCATATTTACCGAATGGTAAAAAATTAGGTGAGTTAGTTCAGGCTGACTTAGCTAAAATCGGTGTGAAAGTTAAACTAGTTACTTTCGACTGGCCAACTTACTTAGAGAAATCTAAAAAGGGTGACCACGCGATGATCCAATTCGGTTGGACTGGCGATAACGGCGATCCAGATAATTTCATGAACGTATTATTAGGCTGTACAGCGGTTAAAGCGGGTTCAAACTACGCTCGTTGGTGCCATAAAGAATTCGACAACTTGTTACAACAGGCTAAAGAAGAATCAGCAGTTGCAAAACGTACGGCGCTTTACATGAAAGCCCAGGAAATTTTCGCGAAAGAAAAACCATGGTACCCAGTGGCTCACTCAAAACAAAACAAAGTGATGTCTGCTAAAGTACAAGGCTACAAAATCAGCCCGCTTGGTAACGAAAACTTTGAAGCGGTTTCATTGTCGAAATAATGGCGATACTTAAAGGTCTTTTAAAAGTTATAGGTTATTTTCTTTTTATCAGCTTGATGAGTTTTTCAATCATCAGGCTGATCCCTGGCGATCCTGCTTTACACATTATTGGTGAACGCGGAGCCAGCGAAGAGCGCGTGGCTGAAATCAGAAAAAATTTAGGATTGGATCAACCGTTACCAATCCAGTTTTTAAAATTTTCAGCTAATGCTCTTGTCGGTAATTTCGGTGAATCTACCGTTTCTAAACAATCCGTACTTAGCGAATTTAAAGTGTTATGGCCAGCAACTGTAGAATTAGCCTTCGTGGCTTTACTGTGGTCATCGCTTGTGGGCCTTGGTTTAGGAATGTTAGCTGCGGTGAAAAGAAATTCTTTCTGGGACTACGGCGCAGTCAGTTTATCGACTTTGGGTTTTGCCATGCCGATTTTCTGGTGGGGTTTAATCGTTATTTTCTTTTTCGCAGTTAAGCTTGGAATTTTTCCGGTTTCGGGCCGAATTGATGTGATGTTTGATGTTCCGTATAAGACGGGATTTTACTTTCTCGACACATTATTATCAGGTCAATGGGATGCTTTCGTATCTGCGTGTAAATTCGTAGTGCTTCCAGCTTTCGTATTAGGAACGGTGCCGTTAGCATTAATCGTGCGTGTAAGCCGTGCTTCGATTATCGATGTGGCTGAAGAGGATTATGTACGTACAGCAAGATCTAAGGGTCTTCCGTACAAGCAAATTTTATTTAAACATATTTTTAAAAATGCTCTGCCGCAGATTTTAACTTCAATCGGACTCGCTATGGGTCAGTTGTTAACTGGGGCTATCTTAACCGAAACGTTATTTTCTTGGCCGGGTATGGGTCGATGGATTATTAAATCTATCGAAGCTCGCGATTATCCAGTGGTCCAAGCTGGTGTTTTCTATTCGATGTTAATTGTTATTATTGTGAACTGGATTACGGATGAATCTGTAAAAATGGTTTCTCCTAAAATGCGCGATCAACAAAGGGGTGGCTAATGGCAGTCACTGCTACACAGAAATTATTCAGAAACAAAAACGTACTTTACGGAACTATTTTGTTCGCGTTTTTCGTTTTGGTTTTTACCGTTTCTTTTTTCTGGACACCATTTGCATATAACGAAGTTTTTGATGGCATGACTTTGCAACCTGTCGGCGGAAAATTCTTTTTAGGTACTGATGATTTAGGTCGTGATTTACTTTCACGCTTGATGATCGGCGCGCAATTTTCGCTAGGTATTGGTTTAATCGTTGGCGGTATTGCTGTCGTGATTGGTGCGGGTTTAGGTTTATTTGCGGCTTACTACGGTAAACGTGTTGACCAAGTGTTAAACCAATCGATGAATGCATTACAAGCGATGCCAAGTTTATTATTAGCTTTATTCGTTGTTGCTATCTTAGGGCCAAGTGTAACGAACACGATTATTTCAGTCACTTTAGTTTCTATTCCGACGATGTTTCGTTTGGTGCGCTCACAGGCTCAGGTTGAAATGGCTAAAGAATATATCCAATCTGCGAAAGCTTTGGGTGCAAGTGATGTGCGTATCATGTTACGTCATTTACTTCCAAACTGTGTAACACCGATTCTGGTGCAATCAGCAGTTTGTTGTTCGGAAGCGATTTTAAATACAGCAGCCTTAGGCTTCTTAGGTTTAGGAATTCCAGCACCGTACCCTGAATGGGGAACCATGCTTGCCGATTCAAAAAACTTAATGGAGACAGCTCCGCACTTAATGTGGATTCCAGGTCTTTGTTTATTATTATTAATTTTATCAACACAGTTAATTAGCGATGGTTTACGAGATCATTTAAGCTAATGCCAATACTTGCGATTTTTTCTGACAATAAAAAAAGAAATTTGATTCTATGGCTAACCGACATGATCGTAGCCATAGTTTCTTATTTTTATATGACTCGACCAGAATATATAAAACGCACGATTGATGGATTAGATATCGCGACTCTGCGTCCTGATTTAGATCCCGCAATAATCGAATCACCATATTTTTTTGAATTGATGCAAAGAATGGTGATGGTGGTGGCAGTTATGACCATCGCGATTATTGTAATTTTACACACCTGGGCTTTTTATAAATGTTATCTTCGAAAAAAAACAGCGATTGCTTATGTAAAAATTTATTCTTTCATGGCAGCTTTTTCTTTATTACTATGGTTTCTTTATAATTTTCACTATCGCAATGTGTGGATTTTAATTCCTACAGCGATTTACACTTTTGTTTTTCTGAAAGAAAAACAAACTAGCGCGAAATCAACGCCATAAACTGCACACCTAAATAGTAAAGACCGTTTTTTTGAATAATCCACGAAGTACGCTTTGATTAAGCGCGAATCCGTTTCGATAAGGCAAAAAGAATTTGAAGGATAGCGAGAAAACTGACGAAAGTTTTTAAGCATATAGATTCGATTAGCAATGCTCATGCTCGGTGTATCTCATTGTGATGCTATAGATTTGTTAGACTAGCTAGAAGTTCGACACAGTGGTGTTAGGGTAGACAGTTGCTATCTTAACTCACTTTTTGAAAACAGAACAGGAGTTACCGGACTTTCACTCGAGTTTTCTAAAAGAAGTGGAAAGCCTACGAAGAAATATTCGCCTTCAGGTACATTCTTAACATCTAGTAATTCAAATATAATAGCTTGCTGAAATAAAGTTTTATGGATAGGTCGTTTAGGACTGCCGGGCATAAAATCAGAAGATTTCCATGACGTGCCATACATATTAAAGTTTGGGTGTGAAATAAGATACTCAGCGGCTGCTTGCGACAAGGTTAAAACATAATTGGGGTCGTGGAATCCTTGTTTGTTCAGCGGATAGTGCTGAGTAGATAGAATTAATTTATCCTGACGTAAAGTGCTTGATCCAGTCACTCTTTGAATATTTTTTATTAATTCTTCTTTAGTAACCTCCCAATGATAAATTCCTTTATCCGGATTAATGGATTGATAGTTATTGCCTTCAATCTTGATGACTAAACACGAACCATAAAAATATTTACTTTCATATTGGTCCACAGATTTGCCATTAGCCAAAACGTGAAGTGAACCTTCGGCATGAGTTAGACTATGAGGCTTAATTTTATGTAAGTCATAATTTACGGGAGGTAGTTTGCCGTCTTGAATCTTATAAAGATTTTCAGTCTCGTAAATTGGACCTTCCATCCACATCATTTCAGAGTTCAGTACAATTTTGGGAGATAATACATAGGGCATTCTTTATCTTTGATAATAATTCGTCAGTAGACAATAGTAATTGGCGCTAAAAATGCAAAAAGCTGAAGGCGGGATAGCCTAACAGCTTTTTGGTGATATCTGACTTCCGAACTTGCGGAAAGGAGGTCCGATATGCGTAAATCAACCTATTTACGTTATCGTCGCCTTTTAAATATTTCTAAAGAGATTTTAAGAATAATTATGATGATCCTAGTGATTGTCATAACGATTAAAAGTATTTAGCAATCTAGATTCTGCACGTTAACTCCTAGATTTTGATTTGTAATCAAGACCAAGGTCGGACTTAAAATCCGGAAGTGATTGAACATGGAAAGTTGTTAGGTTTATCCACTATTTCCGCAAGAGTGGTCGTCACATTTACTTTTTACGTAAAATACAATATAGAACGATAGACAGGTGTGTGTAATGTTAGACGATAGCCCAGACACAGTGCCCATATCGTAGTCTTAAGTACAGAAGCGGAAGTGGTCTAGTATCATATTTAGGGAGCTAAATTTAATATGGTGTAATGAGAAAAATATTATTAATTTCAATGACTTTCGTGTTCGGCCTAGTTTGGTTCTTATCAGCAAGTGGACAGGAAAAAGATCGTCCGATTGAGTATGTATTGCAAGCTGATCAACGCTGGATTGAGGATTTCGAATCGTCGGCACTGCGTACAGGTTACAAAGTTTATAAATTAGAAAAAGATCCGCGCATTATTCTGACTTTAGGGATTGAATCCGTAAGTATGAAGTCTGAATTTTCAAAAGCTGAAATCAATGCTTACGCTAATAAATTGATGGTCGCTAAAAATTTCATCGATGATGCTTTTAACACGCCATTAGCTAAATTGACGAAAGCAAGCACCTGCCATAAAGACGGTGTTCCCTGTTTAAGTCTTGAGATGGAAAAAGATTTTAAGAGCGGCACATACACAATGATTGATAAATATTTTATGGCAGATGATCGCACTGTATTAGCTACGATTAAATGGCCAAAGTCAGCCAGCGCCGACGTGATCAAATCGGTTGTTACTGATTACCAAAACATCCAAATCGTTAAGGTGAAATAGATATGGCGTTTTTAAAAAATTTAATAAAAACCTGTATTTTTAGTTTTTTAATGACTGCTGGTTTTCAAGCCGAAGCTGCTGACAAATGTGCTAGCGCTGATAAATCAAAATATTTAAAAGTAGGAAGTTTTGATTCTGCTCCTGGTGAAAGAATTATTCGCTTTAAACAATTGCGAGATGATTTAAAGAGTGCTCTAGAAAAAGGTGAAGCCGATCGTTCACAATGCCTATATGAGCTCTATGATAAATCCGCGCAAGATGAAGCAGGATTTTGGCAAGCCAAAGCTGCTGCTGAAGGTTGCGATTTAGAAAATCCTAAAGAGTGTCCAGATCCAGAGACTCCGCGCAGTTTAAAATTTTTAGAGAACATACACAAAGAACTTGAAGCTGATTTAAAAGAAGACATTGCACAACTTCCGACGACTACGGAAGCTGCAGCTGAATGTACTGAAGGCTGTGGCGAAGCAGTAGCTGCTGTTGATACCGATATGGCAGACCAAGTGGCCCTTGCAGAGTACCTACAGCACGATCAGTGCTGCGGAGCTAAGGATGCGAAAACTGATGGAGAAATGGGCTTCGTGCGCGAGCGTTATCCTGGCATTACCTACAATCAATGTTTAGCTAAAACAGATAAGAACCATAAAGCAAGCGGAATGCAAACAGCAGGTTCATGTATTGCTGGATTAGTCACAAGTGTTTTCAAGGGTATGTTTGATGGTGTAGTTGGCTTTTTTAAATTACCTGGCGAACTTGTCGCAGCTCGAGCTCAAATTTGGGCTATTATTACAGATAAAGACGAACGTGCGAAATTTTTCGAACACATCAAAAATTCGGTCTTAGAGTTTATCGGCGTGCAAGGCGGTGATTTAACAAACTGTTTAAATGCTGAAGCTAAAACTAAATATTATTGTGAAAATGCCGGCGAGGTTATCGGTTTCTTAGCATCGCCTGCACTTATTGGAAATATATTTAAAATTGCTAAACTTGGAGTTAAGGCAGCTGCTGCATCTATGAAAACGGCATTAAAGTCGACTGCAAAGGGCGCGAAGATGCTAGCGAGAATGAGTCAGGCGGTGAAGGCCACCGAGGCAGTAGCCGGTAAAGGAAAAGCTTTCGCTAGAAAGAAAGTGGCTACCGGAGCTCTGATCGTCGGTATGACGATGCAAACTTCGAAAATTGCAAAACTCATCGTGAAAGCAGGAAGTCCGTTCGCAAGAGGAGCTGCAGAAGCACTAAAACTGTTATCTCCAGTTGTAACAGCTGCTAAAGTGACGGGTAAAGTATTAGCGTTACCAAGTAAGATCACAAATAAAGCGATCATTGCGGGATTTAGCGCTGGTCAAAAAGTCGTCGCAAATATCGCGGCTAAAAGAGGCGGACAAGTTATTACGGCAAGTGCTGTAGCAGCCCCAGTCGTTGTTGCTCCTGCAGCTGGTGTCTCTGGTGCTGTGGATGATGCGGCGGCAGCAGCTGCAACTTCTGCGAGAGGTGCCCCACTTGAACCAGTTACGCCGACTTCAATGTCGGGTAAATCAACGACGATCCCGGTTAGTGGAAAAACTGGTTCAGGAGATGCTGCTGGTGGAAACGCTAGAACTTACAGTTATACAACTACGCCGGCGCAACAACCACCGGTACAAGTTTTACCTCGAGTACAACCAACGACAGCAAATCCGACGGGGAATCCTTATGTAGGAACGCCAACTCGTAATTTAGGTGTTAACTTAGCTCGTACGAACTCACAACTCGCACGTGTTGAAGCACAGTTAGCTGCTAAGCCAACAGATGCAGCTCTTCTGCAAACACAGAGCGATCTGTTAGCTAGGAAACAATTGCTAGATGAAGCTTTAGCTCCAAAACCGGCATCACCGACTCCGGTAGAAAAAGTTAGAGATGGCTCTGTTCAGTTATTTCAAGGTACTCCGAAAGAAGTAGCGACAACACCGCAAGTAAAAGCTGCGGAAAGAAATATTCAAACACGTTCGAAAAGAGGCGGACAGGCTGAAGCTAAGTCTTATATCGCCGGAGAAAGAGAACGCTTAAATGGTTTACTTTCTAAGTACGATCAAGAATTAAATGTTGTCAAAGGTGAAGCGGCATCCGTTCGCCCAGCAAAAGAAAAAGTAATTCAAGATAAAATCAGAGATGCTCGTCAGCGATTAGATGCTATAGAGCAAGCTGAGAGAAATCTGCAGTACCGCCAGTGGGAAGCTCAAGACGCTGGATAGATAGTTCACGACATTTAGATAATAAAAAACCCGATGTGATGAGCATCGGGTTTTTAGTTTTTAGTGGCACGCTGCTCCCGAAAAAGGGACGGCCTACCTTATAAGGTCATCGCTTTTTTAAGATTAGAATCGATTTTATCCAAGAACGGCTCTGTGTTCATGAATTTATCTGCAGGAACTTTATCGCCGTAGATGCAAACTGCTAAATCTTTTGTCATGAAGCCGGCTTCAACTGTTTCAACGCAAACTTTTTCTAAAGTTTTTGCAAACTTATCTAAAGCTGGATTGTTATCAAGTTTTGCTCTGTGCTCAAGACCACGTGTCCATGCAAATATTGAAGCGATTGGATTTGTTGAAGTTGGTTTGCCTTGTTGGTGCATACGGTAGTGACGAGTCACTGTGCCGTGAGCGGCTTCTGATTCCATTGTTTTACCATCTGGAGTAATTAATACAGAAGTCATTAAACCTAAAGAACCGAAACCTTGTGCAACAGTATCTGATTGAACGTCACCATCGTAGTTCTTACAAGCCCATACGAAGTTACCATTCCATTTAAGAGCTGAGGCAACCATGTCATCGATTAAACGATGTTCGTAAGTGATACCAGCAGCTTCATACTTAGCTTTGAATTCAGTTTGGTAAATGTTTTCAAAGATATCTTTAAAACGACCATCGTATTTTTTTAAGATCGTGTTTTTAGTTGATAAGTATAAAGGCCATTTTTTAGTTAATGCTTGGTTAAAGCAAGAACGGGCAAAACCTGTGATTGATTCATCAGTGTTATACATCGCTAATGCTACGCCATCGCCTTTGAAGTTATAAACTTCGTGAGTGATCGTGTCGCCGCCACCTTCAGGTTGAAAAGTAATTGTTAATTTACCTTTACCTTTAGTTACGAAATCTGTTGCACGGTACTGGTCACCAAACGCGTGACGACCGATGCAGATTGGCGCTGTCCAGTTAGGAACTAAACGGGGCACATTAGAACAAATGATGGGTTCACGAAACACTGTGCCATCAAGGATGTTACGGATTGTTCCGTTTGGTGATTTCCACATTTGTTTTAATTTAAATTCAGTTACGCGTTGTTCGTCAGGAGTGATCGTCGCGCACTTGATACCCACGTTGTACTTTTTGATCGCTTCAGCCGCGTCAACTGTGACTTGATCATTAGTTTGGTCGCGGTATTCCATGCCTAAGTCGTAGTACTTAATGTCGATATCTAAGTAAGGAAGGATTAGTTTATCTTTGATAAATTTCCAGATGATTCTTGTCATTTCATCGCCATCGAGCTCAACCACTGGGTTAGCTACTTTGATCTTTTGCATGCTATCTCCTCTTTGTATTTTTATTGCGTTTTTTAATATAGGTTTTCTTTCGCTGTATGGCACGGCCTGATGCTCAATATCATACGCTCGCTTTCAGCGCGACATTGTTGCGTGCCTAGGTCATTCAGACTATGTTCAAAGAGTGAAAAACAGCAGTTTTAAAGACGCCAAAATCATTAAGGTTTCAGGACTTCCCACTTTAGCTCAGGTTAATAATCCAGAATGCCAATCTGTGGTGGTTTTTGATCGAATTTTGCTAAAAAGTTCATCTTTTAAAAAATGGATTGCCCAATTTAAGCTCGCATTGCCAGTTCAGGCTGGCGAGTCGCTAAAAACTATGCAGCGCTACGTTCAAGTTTTGAATCAGCTGCAAGTTTGGCAAAAACAAAATTTAATTACCCAAAAGCTACAGTTCGTAGCCATTGGTGGTGGTTCGGTCGGAGATTTTACCGGCTTTTTAGCGTCGACCTACCAACGTGGATGCCCGTTAGTGCAAATTCCTTCAACGTGGTTAGCCGCCGTAGATTCAGCTCATGGCGGTAAAAACGGTTTAAATTTAAATCATATTAAAAACCAAATCGGCACGATATACCCCGCAGATAAAATTATTTTATCTAAAGAGTTATTATTAAATCAGCCAGAAGAGCGTTTAACTGAAGCGTTTGGCGAAATTATCAAAATCTGTCTGATCAACAAGCCCAAACTTTATAACCAAATTAAATTTACTGAAGACTTTGTCTGGAATAACTTAGAAAAATTTATTAATGCTAAAATGAAAGTTGTTCACAAAGACCCTTTTGAAAAAACGGGCTACCGTCATATTTTAAATTTAGGTCATACGATGGGGCATGTGTATGAATCATTACTAGGCTTATCGCACGGTAAAGCCGTATTGATGGGAATGGTTTTTTCAGCGCGTTGGAGTTTTCACCTAGGAAAGCTTTCGCAAAAGAACTTTATCCAGCTCACTCAGTTAATCACTGATATGCCACACGGCGAATTAGAGTTTGCCAAAGCTCATAAGCTTTCAAAACAAAAAATTCTTTCAGCTCTTCGCCAAGATAAAAAATCTGTGGCAGCTAAAGAAAAATCTTTACGTTTTATATTTATCAAAAAACCGGGTGATGTGTTTGTCGCTGAACAAACGGTGAATGAAATCGTTACTGAATTTGAAAGACAAAGGTTTCATGCATGAGTTTTTCATTCACTGGAAGTTTGGACATTTCAAAATCCTGGATGAATCGTGCTCTTATTCTTAGGTCTTACGAGCCCGGCTTAGAAATTATCGGTAGCTCTAAAGCTCAAGATGTTTTGCTCTTAGAAAAATGTTTAGCCGATCTTAAGGCTGGAAAAAAAGACTTCTATGTTGGCCTTGGCGGTACGACCTTTCGTTTTTTAGCCTTACGGGTATCGCGTGAAATTGGCTATTTTGTTTTACGCGGAGAAAAGAAATTATTTTCGCGCCCGCAAGATGAATTGATCACTATTTTAAAACAAGTTGGCGTAACCGCTACTTTCAATGCTGAAAAAACTGAGTTTCATATTGAAAGTAAGGGCTGGCGCTCTGACGATGACTGTTTAGTACTTGCGGTGGATTCAAGTGAATCAAGTCAGTTTTTAACGTCGGTATTATTAAATTCAGTGCATTTGCCGTTTGATTTGCAAATTGAAACATCAAAAGTGACTTCAGAAGGTTATTTTAATTACACGCAAAAAATGATGGCAAGCTTAGGCTTTGCCATTGATGAGTTATTTGTTTCTCGCGGACAAAAGCTTTTGCCACAAAAATTTCACGGCGAAGTCGACGTCAGTTCGTTTGCAAGCCTTGCTGCTGCGGCAGTGTTGGCCGGAAAAGTTCATTTAACGAACTGGAATAAGTTTTCGCAGCAACCTGATATGGACTTTGTCGCCATGTTTAAACGTATGGCGATCAAATTTGTTACTGAAGAAAATAATTTTTATATTTCTGAACAAAGACAATGGTCTTCATTAAAAGCTAATCTTGAACACTGCCCAGATCTATTTCCGATCATGGCCGTGTTATGCGCGTTTGCTGAAGGCAGCAGTCATTTATACGGCGCCCATCAGTTAGTGCATAAAGAATCAAATCGCATTGAAAAAACTTTTGAATTATTGCAGCGCTGTGGTTTTGCTGTTGAAAAATTAGATGACGGTTTAAAAATTCACGGTAACCCTGTGGCTAAATACCGTCACAAAGATTTAATTCAATTTAACCCTGATCATGATCACCGCATGGCTTTTGCTGCCAGATTATTGCAGTTAAAAGGTTTTCCGGTGCAGATCACAGATCCTGATGTGATTAACAAGAGTTATCCGCAGTTTTACCAACATACCGGATTAGAAGTATGAAAAGAATTTTGATCGGCCACCGCGGAGTTGGTAAATCATCTTTATTAGAACGTCATGCAGAGTACTTTTCTGAAATACCGGGTAAAGATTTAGATGTTGTGATTGCTGAAAAAGAAAACCAAGCACTGATTGATATTTTTAATACGCGTGGCGAAGCCGCTTTTCGTGAATTAGAAAAAAAATACTTTCTTGAACTGACCACTGGCAAAGACTACTGCATTTCAGTCGGCGCTGGGTTTAATCCAGAATTATTACCAACCGATGCTGAAGTAGTTTATGTGAGCCGCAGAACTGATGCTGATGGCCGTATTTTTTTAAACCGCCCACGTCTTAATCCTGAAGTGTCAGCTTTGGAAGAGTCTATTCAGCGCTATCACACGCGCGAATCAAATTTTAGAAAAATGGCCTCGTGGGTGTATCATTTGCCAGAAGGTTTATGCGAAAGCGATGAGATCGAAGAATCGATTTTTAAAAAAGATTTTAAAATCGACAATGCTTATTACACTTTGTCTTATGAACAAGAAATAAAACTTTGGCCTAATTTAGATAAATTTGAATTACGCACTGATGTTTTCAGCGTTGAAAATATTAAACGCATCACTGAAAGTTATACTGATAAACGTTTTTTAGTTTCTGTACGCTTACTAGTCAGCGCTTTAGAGCTGCGTGGATTGCGTGTCGATTGGGCCTTAGAGTGTGGTCCGATTCCCGCTGGAGTGAATGCGCAAATTATATCACTTCATGAAGGTGAATTTGTTCAGGCGCTAGCTTTGATTCAGCAACAGCCCGAAGGTAAACATTTAAAATTTTGCCCCATAGTCAATTCGTGGGATGAATTAATTATCGGTTATCAATGGCAACAAGAAGATTCTAAAAATCGTAGTTTCTTGCCACGTTCACCAGAAGGTGTAAAAAGCCGCTGGCGCTGGTTTAGAAATCTATCTTGGGCCAAACAAAAGATTAACTTTGTTCAAGGTTTAAAAGACTTTGATGATCAGCCTAGTGTTTACGAATATTTACTAAGTCAAAATCCTAAAAAGCAATTTGGAGCCGTTCTTGGTGATCCAATTCACCATTCACGCACGCCGGCAACCCAAGGCCCGAATCTTTTAGATTACGGGATGATTTTAGCTGTGCCCTTAACTGAAGATGATTTTGCACAAGGAATTTCATTTTTGCAGGAATTAGGTTTACGTTTTGCGGCGGTCACTTCGCCGTTAAAGCTAAAAGCTGCAGAACTTATTGGTGTAAGTTCAAGTGATGTGGGAATTAACTCCTTATTTTTTCAACATCTTCATTGGGCGGGAATTTCAAGTGATGCCGATGGTTTTGAAACTATGGTAGATGAATCAGATATTCCAGATTTAAAAAATCTAAAAATCGCGATCTGGGGCGGCGCCGGGGTCATTAGCGCTTTAAAAGAAGTGTTACCTGCTGCGGTCGAATATTCGGCACGCTCTGGCGAACGGCGTGATCAAAAAGTGGATTCGTTTGTACCAGATGTTGTGATCTGGGCTGCACCAAGAGTGACAGGTGTTCAACTGCCACCAGCCAGTTGGAAGCCGAAATATATTTTAGATTTAAATTACGTCGAAAACTCAATGGGTCTTGAATATGCACAACGCGAATCGCAAGCTGCGTATTTTTCGGGGTTAGAAATGTTTTATGGCCAAGCCAAAAAACAATTTAAGTTTTGGGCTAAATATCTTATGGCGGAAGGGTAATTTCAAATGTCTGCAAATACTTTTGGTCAACGTTTTCAAATGATGTCTTTTGGCGAAAGCCACGGTTCAGCTTACGGTGTAGTGATTGATGGCATGCCCGCTGGAGTTAAATATGACGAAAGCTTATTATTAAAAAATTTAAGCCGTCGTAAGCCCGGACAAAATGCATTTGTCACAGCAAGAAATGAATCGGATCTTCCAGAAATCTTAAGCGGATTTTATGAAGGTAAATCTTTAGGCACACCTATTGCCGTAGTGGTAAAAAATGAAAATCAACGTTCTGGCGATTATGATCAAATTCAATCTGAAGCACGCATAGGGCACGCCGACGACACCTGGAAAAATAAATTCGGTCACAGCGATCATCGTGGTGGGGGTAGATCCTCTGGACGTGAAACTTTAAACCGTGTTATTGCCGGAAGTTTTGCACAAATGCTGATGCAGCAATTGTCTTCGACAATTCAAGTCATGGCCTACGCAAAAAAAATCGGAAACATCGAAATCGCAGATGCATCACATGAATTACCCAAAGATATTCAAACGCTGTTAGAAAAAGCAAAAACCGAAGGTGAAAGTTACGGTGGCGTCGTAGAATGTCGTATTTCGCAAGCTCCTGCTAATTTAGGTCAGCCCGTATTTCATAAATTTAAAGCTGATTTGGCTCAGGCGATGATGTCATTGGGAGCGACAGCAGGTTTTGAATTGGGTGCTGGCTTTGAAGGTACAGAACTTAAGGGCACAGAATTTCATGAAAAAATGTTATCTCTAAATTATGGAGGCATGCGGGGTGGAATCACTACGGGCGAGGATATTGTTTTTCGTGTGGGCTTTAAACCCACGTCATCCATTAAAGATATCGCAAAAAAAGGTCGCCACGATCCGTGCATTATTCCGCGCGCGATTCCAGTGATTGAAGCTATCTGTTGGCATTTATTAGCAGACCACTGGTTGTGGAGCCGCACGGATAGAGTTTAACAATTATTGAAGATGGCTTTCGATATTTTGAAAAACCCTTTCAAGGTGATTTTTCATTGTCACTGATTCAGCTTGTAGTAAATCAGTCGCCTTGATCAGCTCTGCTTTTTTGTTGGCGAAAGATTTATACAGATTAATCTGTGTTTCTGGTGATGCTAAATTAAAAGTGACCATTTCAAGAGACGGTACAACTGGATAATTTAGCAGAATGAGCGAAAAATTAAAATCCTGTGGTATTGTGATCCATTTGCCGTCGGTATTTTCTACGATCTTCATATTCCATAGGTTTTCATCAGTCGGCGAGCCATCGCGGTAGCCTGTAGAAGTTGTTTGAATGAAATAATCGCCATTTCCAATAAGGTGTTGAAATAGCACCGCGCGAGCGACATCGTCGCGATCAACCGCTGGATGCTGTTCAACATGCGAGAAAACGTAGGAAGCCAGTTTTTCAGTATCTGTCGGGTCAGTATCGGTTTTAGTCACATCATTTACCCCACGAATGGCTTTTAAATTATTTCGTTTTCTAAAATCACCATAGTCTTCAAGAAAAAAAGCCTGATATAAAAAACCTGACTTCGCCTGCATAATCGAGTTGGCGTCGGTGTCTTGGTATTCCATCATAATCGGGCGGGCTCGAAATCCCGGAATTTCAAGAATATCCATATAGCGGTAAAGCATCGCTTCGCGGTGGGCATTAAAAGCAACTTTAACGGCTTCTAACGCTTTTGTATCTTCTTGTTCTATGCAATGAGTATGAAGGTCGATGGATTTGATGTTTTCAAAAAGGGTATTCTTTTTTAATGTTTTATCTAACTTGAGTTCAAGTTTTGGAAGAGTGCAGAACTGAGTTGAGGTGAATCCTTTAATATTTATCTTTACTGGGATCTGAACGTTTTTGTTTTTGTGGTCGGTGTAAGAGAGCGTACCTTCAACGACAACTTTTTTAGTTGCAAAAAACGAAAGCTCTTTGGCTTTGAGTAGGGTGCTTATCGGTGCCGTAAGTTTAAAATTAAGGATTTCATAACTTGAAAATATCCCGCTTGTTGGTGCAGGAAATGCCGGTGTTAGGGCGTGAGATACTGAGAACGCTAAACTAAAAAGAATAAAGTAAATCGATTTCATTGGCCCATTGTATAGATAAAGTGGGCCATTTAAAAGATGTCAAAAATATGCACACTACATTCTACAAAAAAATCAGTGCCGATGCCCACCAGGGACCCAATGTAAAAGACTCATACAATTCGTAGCCTTCATAAGGCATTAGTTCGCTTTAAGGCGGCACTGTTATCGCTAGGTTTGATAAATATGAAATCCCTTAAAACCTTAGCTCTATTAGCCACTTCAATTATTGCCACCAAAGCTGCCGCCTTGGACCATACACAAGCTATTAAAAACTGCGAAATTATCTATAAAACATACAATGCCTGCGGCATAGAACTCTCGGTTAAAGGGGAGTCTTTTTATTTCGCAAAAACTAATGCCTACGTTCGTTGTACTGATGGGCAAGATCTTTCATTTTATCCACGTATGAACAATATGGATATCGCCTCAATTTTGATGGTGCCTTACCAAACTGGTGAAATCTCTTTACCTGAAAAAAGACCCAACAATGATCCAGGCAGATTGCGCTCAGAAGATTTATTAAAAACGGTATTCGGTGATAGTGAAGATGCCGTTAGACAAAATTTAACGCCAATTACTTTTTTAGGTCATAAAATGAAGTTCCAAAAAAAGTTAGGTGCAGCTAAAGCTTTACAAAAAGTTTCTGATGAAATCGAACAGGCTATGAAATCAGATACAACGATTGGTGAATTTTTAAAGGACTTTTTATCTAAAAAAGTGAAACCCGGAACTTTCAACTGGCGTTTAATCGCCGGCACAAACCGTTTATCAACACATTCATTCGGCGTATCGATTGATCTAGTTGTGCCGCAAATCAAAGCCCAGTACTGGTTATGGGATGAAAAAGCACGTAATCCTGACTTGGTGTCTCAGGGCGAAGTGGCTTACGAAAACATTCACTACATTTCGAACAAAACACCACACTTTCACCCAACGGTAGTTGCGATCTTTGAACGTAACGGATTTATTTGGGGTGGCAAGTGGAACCACTATGATACGATGCACTTTGAATATCGCCCGGAGTATTACCCTAATTATAAAATTAACTGTCAGTAATTACTTAACTGTACCCTTGTAGATATACGCAATACCAAAGCTAACTGGTGTAAATGACATCTCAGAAAAGCTGCCAGATTTTTTCATTAAATCAATGAATTGCTCTTTACATGGGAAAGCGGCTGATGATTTTTGTAAGTATTCATAAGCATCGGCTTGGCCAGTCACTAAGCCACCGATTTTAGGTAAAACTTTTTCAGAATAAAAATTATATAATCCCGATACAATTGGAAAATCCATTTGTCCGAATTCAAGAACCATCACTTGGCCACCAGGTTTAACCACGCGGGCTAATTCTTGTAACGCAAGAACTGGATCATTCACATTACGAATTCCAAATGAGATTGATGAGACATCGAATCTTTTATCTTCAAACTGTAATTTTGTGACGTCAGCTAATTCAAAAGTGATATCTAAGTTTTGTGCTTTAGCTTTTGCCGGAGCTGGATCTAACATTTCTTTGCAGAAATCAGTACCAATCACTTCGCCAGTTGTTCCAACAGTTTTTTTAAATTCAATCGCTAGGTCGCCAGTACCTGTGGCGCAGTCTAGAACTTTCATTCCAGGTTTAGCTCCGCTAAGTGAAACTAATTTTTTTCTCCATAAGTGGTGAATACCGACTGATAAAACTGAATTAGCTTTATCGTACTTAGCTGCCACTTTAGAAAACATCGAACGAATTTTTTCAGGATCTGGAGATTGACGAGTTTGCTTTTGCATAAAGTCTCAAGCCTTTTGTAAACGGCGATCGAAGGCCGCAAGTACGCGCTCTAATTGCTTCATCGTTTTATCGAAAGTCTCAAGCGTTAGAGCTTGAGGCCCATCAGATAAAGCCTCGATAGGGTTTGGATGAGCTTCGATAATCAAGCCATCAGCCCCTGCTGCTGCTGAAGCATAACAAAGTTGTGGAATAAGTTCAGCGATCCCAACTGCGTGTGAAGGGTCAACAATCACTGGCAATTGAGTATGTTTTTTTGCGTACACAACAGCGTTAAGATCTAACGTGTTACGAGTTGCGGTTTCGAAAGTACGAATACCACGTTCGCATAAAATCACGTTTTCATTGCCGCCAGAAATAACATAGTCAGCAGCTTTGATCCATTCGTCGATAAAGGCCGAAAAACCGCGTTTTAATAAAACTGGCTTTGGTTGGCGGCCTAATTCTTTAAGCAATGAGTAGTTATGCATATTGCGCGCACCAACTTGGTAACCATCAACAAGATGGGCGATCTCTTCGATTTGACGAATATCAGTCACTTCAGAAACTAACCCAAGGCCAGTTGAGGCTTTTACTTTTTTAATAATATCAAACGCATCAGAGCCTAAACCTTGAAAAGCTTTAGCTGAGGTTCGCATTTTCCAGATGCCGCCGCGTAATATACAGGCGCCAGCATTTTTAACAGACATTGCGGTAGTCATAAATTGATTTTCTGACTCAATAGAACATGGACCTGCAATTACAGTAAATTGGGGACCACCGATTTGAATATTACCAACTTGTACGACCATGAACGCCTTTGCTACAATAGATGCCAGTGTGGATAAGAACCTTAACATAAACGATTTAACTAGTTCAAACTTTTTAACTGCTGGAGGGCTACTTCAGACAGCCTCAGATCAATTTATATTGCTTCTGGGAGCGCGAACGCCTGTTTTTAATGCTAGGGCCGACGACTCCCATCAGCTTTTCGTTTATAGTCCTCAGTTTTGGGACTTTTTACTAGAGGATTCTGAATCTCACAAAGGGCTTTTCAGTGTCGAGAAAACGCTGCAATTGACTCGTGAAGAGCTTAAAAATTATTTAGAAAAATTTGTATTAGCGAAAGCGACAAAATTATCTTTAATTGATAATCATCAAAGTGATTTTGAAGCGCAATTTGCCTGGTCACAAAAAAATTTCCGAGAAAAGTTGTTACAGAAAACGGTTCCTGCCACCAAATTTGAATTTTCGATTAAAGAAAAATTTAATTTTGCTTATCAGTTGTATTTATCATTACAAAAAAATCGTCCTGGATTTATTTATGGCCTGTGGGATGAGGGCGGCGGATTTTTAGGATTAACTCCTGAATTGTTAGCGGCATGGGATGGAAAAAAACTTTCAACGATGGCCTTAGCCGGAACTTGGAGTAATGATCAGTCTTTTGAGCACGTGTCAGACGTTGATATGAAAACTCGCGAAGAGCATGAATTTGTAGTTAATGATATTCGTGAACGTTTAGGTAAAATTTCAGTCGGTAAAACCGAAATTTTAACTTTGCCAACGTTAAGTCATTTAAAAACCGAAATTGCGCAAGAGTGTTTACAACAACAGGATTTTATTCTAGCGGTTGAAAAATTACATCCAACCGCTGCATTAGGAATTTATCCACGCAAACCTGAATTAGCACAAGAATTTTCAAAGTTTAATGTGCAACGCCAGCGCGGATTTTTTGGAGCTCCATTTGGAGTGATCGGTCAGAATTTTGCTCACGTGGTCGTCGCCATTCGTGGACTGATCTGGACCACAAATCGGGTGAATTTATTTGTCGGTTGCGGTGTAACTGCGCAAAGTGATGAAACTAATGAGTGGCAAGAGCTACAGACGAAAAAGAAGGCCATATGCGAAGCTTTTTCGTTGCAGATTTTGTAAAATCAAGTTGAATAGAATTTGTCATGACAAACGCTGAGCTGGTTTCTCATTTTTATCAGATTTTAATTAATCTCGAAGTCGCCGAGGTTATCGTTTGTGCCGGCGCTCGCAATGCCCCACTGGTAGTGGGGCTTGAAGGTCGCGCGTTTAAAGTAAAATCATTTTTCGAAGAACGTTCAGCCGGATTTTACGCTTTAGGTAAGATCAAAGCCAGTGGTAAGCCTGTGGCCATCATGACAACCTCTGGCACTGCCGTGGCAGAATTATTACCTGCGGTGGTCGAAGCTTATTACCAAGGTTTACCTTTAATCGTGATCAGTGCAGATCGGCCAAAAAATTACCGCGGCTCAGGCGCGCCGCAAGCCATAGAGCAAGCGGGGATTTTTAATTCCTACGTGCATTCATGTTATGATTGGGATGTAAGTCAGACTGATTTAAAAATCGAATTCGATGCAAAAAAACCATTACATTTTAATTTATGTTTTGATGAACCATTAATTGACGGTGATTTTTCTCTGATAACGAATAAATTTGTTGAAGTGAATCGAATTAAATCCTTCAAACCGCAAGCTTTCGATGCTAAATACAGCGACGAAGCGAAATTATTTAAAAATCCATTAGTGATTTTAAGTCAGCTGTCATTGGCTGAAAAAGCTCAAGCCAAAGCGACTTTAGAAAAATATCAGATCTACCACTATGCCGAATCACTTTCTGGATTGTTGGGTGATGCCGATTTAGCTCACTTACAGCTAAATAACTGTGAATCCTTATTCGGCTCATTTTTAGAAAAAGGTTTATTTTCATCAGTGATTCGCGTGGGCGGGGTTCCGACTTTACGTCTCTGGCGTGATCTAGAAAAAAAATATGCGCAGATTCCTGTGTTATCGGTATCAGAACTGCCTTTTTCAGGATTAGCTCGCAGATCGTTACAAACAGGTTTTGAAAATTTAGATATTTTATTAAATTCAGCCGAATATCGAAAAGCCGATTTCACAGAATTAAATCAACAACTACAGGCTAAAAAAGTAACGGCGCTGACTGAGTTTCGAAATTCAGAGCAGAATTTTGTTTTTTCTTTAAGTCAGCTTATCAAATATAATCCCGTGTATATCGGAAATTCATTACCAATTCGTGAATGGGATCAATTTTCGCAAGGTGCTTTTCCTGACGCTTATGGTAACCGTGGTGCTAATGGAATAGATGGTCAGATTTCAACATATTTAGGTTGGTCTGATCAATTTGAGATTTCATGGGCGGTTATCGGCGATCTGACTGCGATGTATGACCTTGCAGCGCTAGCGATTAATCGCGATGACAACAAAAATTCGCGTAAATGTTTGGTGATTATTAATAATCAAGGTGGCCAAATTTTTAAAAAAGTATTTAACGTAGATATGTTTTTAAACCCCCATGATATTCAATTTCAGGGGTGGGCACAGATGTTTGGTTGGAATTACCTTCAAATTGTGGATGTCGCAGATCTTAATCAAGTTCAACAACTGATCGCAAAAAAAGAAGCGAAAAATTTTGTGATTGAAATTCAAACCGACCAACAGCAATCGAATGCTGTATGGAAACTTATGGAAGAAGCATGCAAAACCGTCACATACTAGCATTACATGGATTTTTAGGTAGAGGAAAAGACTGGTACAAGGTGCAAACCTTAACCCAACGCCACGAATGGATTACTCCAGAATTATTCGCTCCCAAATCACCGATTGGTGATATTGATTTAACGTCATTTCAGGTCTTAGCCGATCGATTAGTTTCTTTTATACCTGAAAAAACACAGCCGATATTTGTAGGCTATTCATTGGGCGCGCGCGTGGGGTTATACCTATTAGAGCGTCACCCTGATCGCTTTAAAAAGTTTATCTTCTTGAGTGCTCATCCTGGGTTAATCAGTGCAGCTGACAAGCAGGCGCGTAAATTAAACGACTTAGAATGGAAAGATAAACTAGCGACGTTACCTTGGAATGATTTTTGGAATGAATGGAACTCGCAAGACGTTTTTAAAAGAGACAATGGCCGCGAACTTATGCGGGATGCTCGCGATGTTGACATTAAAAAACTAGCTTTAGGCTTTACGACACTGTCGTTAGCAAACCAAGAAAATAAAGATGCAGTTTTAGTAAAACACGCTGACAAAGTGATTTGGGCTGTGGGTGATCAAGATCAAAAATTCACAAGCTTTGCCGAAGATTTAAAACAAAAAAAAATCCTTTCAGGTTATGAAAGAATTTTTAATTCAGGACATCGTGTTCTGTTTGATCAGCCTTCCGCAGTGGCTGATTTAATCGATTCTATTAGTTAGCTTTAGCTACCGGAGCTGGTTGGTTCACTTGCTCGATCGCAATTGCGATCCAGTCAAGTTGACCAGCTACACCCGTGTAGATAGCGCCTTCGTTGCAGTTACCTAAAGGGTTTGTTCCACGGCTTGTTACACCAACTTGGATGTATGTTCCGTCTGTTAATTTTAATAGAGCAGGCCCACCTGAATCTCCGTGGCAAGCCCCTCTTAAAGTTTGTTGATCAAATGAGATTTCTTTTTGGTCAGCTGTAATACCAGCCACAGCAATATTAGAAACTCTTCTTAATGTGCCAGAACCATGACCTGGAAGTTCGATCGTTGCTGGTTGGCCATCTTTACCAATAATGACTTTGCCATTTTTGTCTTTTAAAAGTTTGCGGATAACAGCGTTTGTGATGCCGTAACCAGCTAAAGTTAATTTTGAACCTTTAGTTAATTGCTTGATAGTTTCAGCATTAGGTAAAACCGCTAATTTGAAATCAGCAGGGGCTGCTTTTTCTAATTTAACAATGGCGATATCATTCCAAACTTGAGTTTTATCATCAGTAGGCATGAAATCTTGGTGAACCACGCCCTTAACAGCGTAGATCACTTGCTCTTCAGTGACTTTAAGATCATCTAATGAAAATAATACAGCAATACTACGTAAACCTCCATCAGCTATACAATGAGCTGCCGTTAGCACGATATCACTCGCGATAAGGCTGCCTGTGCAAGTTGATGTGCCCATATCGCTGATCAATTTTAATTGCACGATGCCGTTAGCTTTTTGAAAGCTAGAGTCTGCTAATAGACCACCAAGAATATTTGAATTTTGGATTTCATTTGAGTCTAGATATGAATTAGGAGCGCTTTGATTTTGTGGCGCACATGATGTGAATAATGCGATAGCCGTAATAGCTAGAGCTGCAGCTGCTTTTTTCATATCTTCCTCCTTGGAATATTCCACCGAATCTGAAATCCTTCCGGTGGCTGATATAGATTTTTACTTCTTATTAACCTGCGCAACAGCTTTATTGATAAAGTCTTGTTGGCCAAATACGCCCGTGTAGATAACTCCTTCGTGACAGTTACCTAATTTGTTAGTGCCACGACTAGTAACTCCAACTTGGATGTTAGTGCCGTCTTGTAATTGTAATAAAGCGGGCCCACCTGAATCTCCGTGGCAAGCCCCTTTTAAATTTCTTTGATCTAATGAGATTTCTTTTTGATCAGATGTAATGTGAGTTACAACCATATCAGAAACTCTTCTTAAAGTGCCAGAGCCTTCGCTAGCAAATTCAACCACTTGAGGTTGTCCGTTTTTATCGAGAACAGGCTTTCCGTTTTGATCTTTTTTGTAGTCGCGAACAATCGCATTAGTGATGCCGTAGCCCGCAAAAGTTAATTTTGAACCCACTAGTAGCTGCTCAATAGTTTTAGCCGTTGGTAAAATAGCTACCTTAAAATCAGCAGGAGCTGCAGCTGATAATTTAACAATCGCGATGTCATTCCAAACTTGAGTTATATCATCATCTTGAGAACTTTGAACGTACTCTGGGTTGATAATCCAGTCTTTAGCTGCAATCAAAGTAGCTTTAGTATCTGTTAATCCAAAAAGCACATCTACTTTATCTGATGATGTTTTGCTTGATACACAGTGAGCCGCAGTTAAAACGATATCACGAGTGATAAGGCTGCCTGTGCATACTGATTCTGAAAGAGTAATTGTCTTGCCTAAAAATTTAAGAACTTTTTTTACTCTCAGCTGAACGATACCATGAGATTTTTGGTAGTTAGAATCAGCTAATTGGCCACCGACTATATTTGAATTCTCAACTTCGTTAGCATCTAAATATGAAGAAGGAGCGCTTTGAGATTGCGGCGCACATGATGCGAATAGTGCAGAAGCTATTAAAGCTAATGCTGCGGCAGCTTGTTTCATCATTTCTTTTTTCATGTGTCCCCCTTAGAACATTTCACCGAATTTAAGATCCCCCCGGATGCCCCTCATCCGACGTAAGCTTTTTGATGGCTTTCGTCTTAGAGGACCCAAATTCTGTAGGCGCAATAAAACCCAGTTTGGAACCGGAGTCACAACATTAAAAACTATAAGAAGTATAAGTAAAGCTTATGGCCGACTAAGATTTGCTTATAGTTGGTTGGTCACGGCGACTAGGGCGGCTTTAATGCCTGGCTCGCCGGCTGCGTGACCCGCATCCTGAATGATTTTTAAGCGGGCTTCGGGCCAAGCGCGGTGTAGATCCCATGCACTTCTTGCAGGGCAAACTACGTCGTAACGGCCTTGAATAATATCGCAGGGAATGTGTTTGATTGTCTGAATATTTTCTAAAATCCAATTGTTGGTTTTGAAGAAGGAGTTGTTAATAAAATAATGGCACTCGATACGCGCAAATTGAAGGGCGTAAGTGGGGTCATCAAAATCATCGATTGCTTGCACGTCGACGAAAAGCTTTGAAGTGGCGGCTTCCCATTTGCTCCACACTTTGGCGGCATTGAGGCGCACGTCTGCATTTTCGTCAGTTAAACGTTGGTAATAAGCTTTTACAAAATCACCGCGCTCTTCAGCCGGAATGTGATTGTGGTAACTCTCCCAAACATCGGGATAAATTTCAGAAGCACCTTGCTGATAGAACCAGTAAATTTCTGAAGGGCGGCATAAAAAGATTCCGCGTAAAACCAAATGTCGAACTCTTTCTGGATGAGAAATAGCGTAAGTTAACGCTAACGTTGAGCCCCAGCTGCCGCCAAACACGATCCACTTTTGAATGCCTAAGTGTTCGCGAATTTTTTCGATATCAGAAACCAAATCCCAAGTTGTATTTTCTTTTAACTCAGCAGCCGGCGTGGATTTTCCGGCACCTCGCTGGTCAAATAAAACGATGCGAAATTTTTTGGGGTCAAAAAATCTGCGGTGATCTGGATTGATCCCGCCGCCAGGGCCCCCGTGTAAAAACACGACAGGAATTCCATCGGGGTTTCCGGCCTGTTCGACATACAATGTGTGGAGCTCAGACACTTTAAACATTTCTGTTTTATAGGCGTTAATTTCTGGGTAAAAACTATCTTTAGAAAATGAACTCATTTCTTAGCTCCGTAATCTGTAAATTTCGATTAATAATAAAATCACAATCATTGTTATTAAAAAAATGCCAGTCAACTTGCTTTTGTTCGACCCATCCTGTTGTTCTAATCTAATTTTAGTAAAATAATCCACCAACGGTAGGCGATGTTCAGCACATAACATGAGGTCGATGGTTCTGTAATCACATTTCGGACAAAACAATTCATTATCGGGCAAAAATTCGGCGTCAGCTTTTAATGGAATTCCTAATTCGTGCAAATATTTCTTGATCACTAATAAAGATTCTGAGCCGACTTCAATAAATAAAAATTCTCCAAGTGGTGTGACTGGAGTTTGATGGCGTTCGTAGTAAGTTTTGTTGGCGATTTCTTGTTGATATTTGCTGACAAGGTCTTGATCAATATCAATTTTGTAAATATGGCCTAAAGGATCAATTTTTGCTTTGATTTGATTGATCTGCAGTTCAGAAAAAGGCCCAAGGCGGATCGTTTTTGCCACGAATTATCCTTTAAATGCCGCCGTTTTTTCAGCTAGGGAAATAAAACTTTTGTTAAATGCGATTTCATTACAGCGAGCAAATTCTTTTAAACCAAAACCCTGGTGTTCCTGAGCAATAACATATTCATCTGTTAAAACTGAAGCAAACATTCCGGGGTCATCAGAGTTCAAAGTCACTGGGACTCCAGCATCGTAAAGTTTTTTCAGTGGGTGATCTTGGTAGCTAGCAAAAGCTTGAGTTAAATAATTACTGTGCGGGCAAACTTCTAAAGGAATATCTTTTTCAATTAACATTTTCAGCACGTCTGGATGGTGAATGGCTTGAATACCATGACCGATGCGTTCAGCACCTAAAATTTCAATCGAGTCTTTAATCCATTTGCCAGCGTCTGGCGAAGGTGATTCACCACTGTGAACCGTGATATGAAGACCTGCTTTTTTTGCGCGTTCGAAGTCTTTGGCAAACTTTTTTGGTTCAGAGCCGGCTTCGTTGTCGGCAAGATCGATCGCGATAAAACTTTCTTTGTTTTCAATCGCAAAATCGGTAACCGAGGCTACTTTTTCTAAAGGTAAGATTCTTTGTAAAATGCAAACTAAGCCGGTTGCGATTTGCATTTGTTTTTTTGCGCGGTTTAAACCACGTACGAACGCTTGATGAATTTTTTCATACGATAATGAACTGTGGCCATCGGCGATAAACGTCGGGGCATAGCGCATTTCGCAAATGCGCACGCCATCGTTAAAAGCATCTTCAGACGCTTCAAAGGCTAAACGTTCTAAAATTTCTTCAGAGCCTAAAACTTTTTGCGCAATTAAAAACTTGGATAAAACGGCATTTAAATCCTTCATCGGTTCAGTCACTAAAAAGTGTGAACGTTGCTGCGCTGAGTTTTTTGGAATCTCAATCTTTAAAGTTGTCGCAATTTCAAGCAATGTGCTCCATCTCATTGAGCAATCCATATGGCGATGCAAGTCAATTTTGGGAAGTGAGCGGAGTTCTTGAATAGATAGTTTTGATGACATAAAAAAGGTGTATGATACAAATTAAACCTCTACAAGTCAAAACTCACTTAGCCAAACACTCTCAAACAAAACCGCAATTTTCTGTCGATGCAAAACTCGCTGACGGAAAAACTGTGGCCCTTGCTGATCCTAATGCCACCCGCGCTCTTGTGGCTTTAATGGACATGAATGCCGTCTTGGGCGGAGCAGCTTCGCATTACGGTGGTCCTGCCGCTTTAGCCGAACTTTGGAGTGCGTTACACGGGTATGTTTTCACCGAAGCCGACAAACAAAAACGTGAATGGTTTGATTTGTTTCATGTGATCAATGATGCTGGCCACTGTGAAAACGGTCTGTATGCTTTAAAAGCCAACTACAAAATGGCAGGTCTTGATTTAAATTCACTGAAAAAATTTCGTTCTATCGAATCCAACTTAACTGGTCATGGTGAAGCGCATTTATTTCCTGAAGGCGTCTACATGAGTAATGGTCCGTTAGGTTCAGCGTTTCCCCAATCACAAGGTTTAGCCTTAGCTGAAAAGTTAGCGGGATCAAATCGCACAACAGTTTGCACACTTTCTGATGGTGCCGCAATGGAAGGCGAAGCCAAAGAAGCCATGGCGGCTGTTGCAGGCCTTGCAGCTAAAGGAAAATGTGCCCCGTTTGTTTTAATTATCAGTGATAACAACACAAAATTATCGGGTCGAATTGATGCCGATGCCTTTTCAATGAATCCAACGTTTCAATCGTTAGAAGCTTTAGGTTGGAAATTAATCAAACTTGAAAAAGGTAATGATTTACAAGCATGTTTAACAACTATTGAAGAAGCTGTAGCTCTTGCGCAAAAAAATCCAAATCAACCCGTAGCTATCTGGGCAAAAACCGTAAAAGGGATTGGCACTAAAAAGACCGCAGAATCTGCAAGCGGTGGCCATGGCTTTCCATGTAAATCACCGAGTGAATTGCCAGCTTTCTTAGAAGAGATTTATGCAGGCATCACGCATCCAGAAATTTTTAAAACATGGATTACTGAATTAAACGAAACTGAAAAACAAATTAAAGCTAATGCTGTTGCCGATACTGGTGAAAAAATCCAAAAAGGGATCGCTAAAGCGATGATTAATTGTTTTAAAAAAGGTTTACCAGTAATTTCAGTCACTTCAGATTTACCAGGTTCAACTGGTGTGGCGGATTTTAGAAAAGAATTTCCTGCAGCCTCAGTGGATGTGGGTGTAGCAGAAAGTAATATGGTTTCAACAGCAGCCGGATTATCAAAACTAGGTTATATTCCCGTAGTTGATACTTTTGCACAATTTGGTGTTACTAAAGGCGCCTTACCGATCACAATGGCGATGTTGTCTGAAGCGCCATTAATCGGCGTATTTTCACACACAGGTTTTCAAGATGCGGCTGATGGGGCTTCTCACCAAGCTTTAAGTTATATGTCGATGTTAGCAACTATTCCTGGCGTTGATTTATACAATCTATCTACAAGTGAAGAAGCTGATGCGATCATGACTGAAGTGATCGAGACGTTTGCTAAAACTGTTGAAGCTGGCAAGACTCCACACACAAGCATTTTCTTTTTAGGTCGCGAAAATTTTCCGAAATCTTATTCGACAGAAAAAAATAAATTAAGTTATAAGGCGGCCGAACCACAAATCGTACACCAACATATCGTTGGCGCAAAAAACGTGATGGTTGTGACTTCTGGATCTTTAGTGGGCGAGGCAATTAAGGCTTCACAAGAGCTTGAGAAAAAAGGCGTAGGTTCAATTGTTGTGAATTTAAACTCTTTAAACAGATTAAATGTTTCAGCATTAAAACCTTTAGTTAAAAAATGCGAAGGTCGTATCGTTACGGTTGAAGATCACCAAGTGCTTCTAGGTTTAGGATCATTTGTAAGTCATCAGTTGGTTCAAGCGGGTGAATTTATCACGATGAAATCTTTAGGTGTTAAAGGTGAGTTCGGACAAAGTGCTTACAACGCGATTGATCTATATCGTAAACACGGTATGGACAGCTTAGCGATTGCTAAAGCTGCGACTGAATTGTTGGGTTAATTGCGGGGCAAGTTGCCTGCTAGAATTGATTCAAATTAAATACATGCGAGATCAATATGGTGCAGCACTTGCACCGTAGTTTACTTCGAAAAATTAACATTCGGAGGTTCACATGAATTTATTAAAAAAAACCACAATCACATTTCTATTTCTGCTTCTAGCAGGGTGCGCGACAAGTTTAACGCCCGTTGAATTTGCAGCCGATGCCGATCCAAATAACGAGATCAGTCGTCTCGAGCAAGACATTCGTTCGGCTCGAACGACACAGGCAGATGTCGCGGCACCAACATCTTTTAAGATGGCTGAAAAGTACTTAGCCGAAGCTCAAAAAAGTCGTTCAAAAAATGATTCCTCGCGCGAGATCTTAAAAGAAGTGGGGCTAGGCCGGGCCGCTTTAAATCAGGCGAACAAAGCTCAAGGCTTAACTGAAAATCAATTTTCTGATGTGATGGCAGCACGTGATGCCGCGATGACTGCTGGCGCTGCAAGCTTTCGTGAGCGTGATCTTAAAAAAGTCGACTCTGACTTTAAAAATGTCACCGAAGAATTTGAAAGCCAAGCTCTTAAACAATCAGAGCAAGGCAAGAGCACATTGGTTTTTTCTGACATCTCGCAATCTAAACGAGACTCGCTAAAAAAAGATTACGCTAAGTTAGAATTACAATCTTTAGAAAGTAAATATCTAGGTCGTGCACAAGGTATGATTGAAATGGCTGAAAAAAATCAAGCTTCAAGTTACGCACCTAAAAGTTTAGATTCAGCACGCACTAAATATAAAGATGCACAAACTGTGTTGGCGAATAATCGCCAAGATATTTCAGCGATTGAAGTGGCCGCCAAAGACGCCAACATGGAAGCAGAAAAATTATTACGTGTTACAAACACAGCTCGCTCAGCTAAAGGTTTAAGTACTGAAGAAATCGCTTTAGATATCGAAAATAAAAAAGAAGCCTTATCTGAAGCTGAAATGACGGCCGAACAACGTGCACAAATGATTAAAGATCGCAATGCCCAGTTAGCTGGAGCCTTAAACGAAAATCAAGAGTTTCGCCGTAAAGCTGAATTTGATGAAACATTAGCGAAAGCCCAAAAAACGTTTTCTAAAGATGAAGCGGATGTGTATCGCCAAGACGATAAAATTTTAATTCGTTTAAAATCAGGAAACTTTGTTTCAGGCAGATCAGAAGTCGGAGCTGCCGCTTATCCGGTATTAGGAAAAGTGAAAGATCTTTTAAGCGAAGTTGACGCAAAAGATGTTATGATCGAAGGCCACACTGATGTGACTGGTTCAAAAGAAATTAATATGAAATTATCTAAAGAGCGCGCAGATGCAGTAGCCGCGTATTTAACGAATAATACCGATATTACAGCTGATCAAATTACGGCTGAAGGTTTCGGTTTTGATAAACCCTTAGCGCCGAATAACACAAAACAAGGTCGCGCACAAAATCGTCGCGTCGATATTATTGTGACTCCTACAGAGGTTCGTTAATTTTGTTAGAAATTGTTTTTACAGGAGGAGTTTGTTCGACAGACTCCTCAGTTAAATCTTCTGTATCGTGTTCGTAATGTCTTTCAGAGCGTGGACGATACAGAACTTCTTCTTTTTCTCGCATCCAAAATACGAAATCTTGCGCGGTTAATTCGCCAGACATCAATCCTAATTTCAAAGCTAAATCAAAATGATGATTTGCTAAAAGTGCGCGTTTACGGCGTTCACCTTTCTTTAAGTACTGATCGTGTTTTGTTAAGGCGTGAATGAACTGCATTGATAATTCAATCGCGATTAATTCAGCTTTGAAAACACCCAGCTCATCTTTACAAAAAATCTGAAAGCTATTTTTCTCTGAAACTTCGTTGATATTAAAATTATAGCCGTATTCAGCAATTAAAAAGGCGTAAAGAACGGCTCCGAAAAGTTCGATCGGGTCGTGCGTGTTGATATCAACAACTTGAAGACGTCTTAATAAACTTAAAAATTCTTCAACTTTAGCAGAATCAGTAAAGAGCGCTTCAAATCCCGGAATCACGGCTTTAAAAACTCCAAGGTCATGCATTTCCCAAAGAGCTAGTTCAGGGTTGTATAAGCGAAAAAATTTAAGCCATTCTTCTCTGCGGCGAGGAAGCACCGTTTTTTTAAGTTCTTCGATATTTTCTAAAATTGATTTACGTAATTCGGTTTCGATTTTAAAACTTAATTTTTGCGATAAACGAATCGCCCGCAAAATACGAATTGGATCTTCTTTAAGGCGCACATGTGCATCACCAATTACGCGTAAGGTGCGAGAATCGATGTCGTCTAGGCCGCCACAGTAATCGACGAGGTCTTCTGATAACGGATCATAAAATAATGCATTCACCGTGAAATCACGGCGAAAAGAATCTTCTTTTAAGTTTCCGAAAAAATTATCGGCAGTCATTGAAACTGCGGGATCTGAATCGACAGAATTTAATTCATCTTGTGTAGCTTCGCGTCTATAAGTGGCGACTTCGAAAATCTTTTCACCGCGTTTTGCATGAACTAATTTAAAACGACGGCCGATAATAAAACTGTAAGGCACTTTACGTTTAACTTCGCTTGGAAGCGCGTTCGTGGCGATATCGAAGTCTTTAGGTTTTAAGCCAACTAATAAATCACGGACTCCGCCGCCTACTAAATAACCATCGAATTTATTGTCTTTTAGTTTTTTGATAATGCCAATCGCTTGCGGATCAATGTCCGCGTAGGCTTTTCGTAAAATATCTTTAAATTTTTGGATCGACATATATCAGATTATTTTTTAATTGAGGAATGGGTTACAGTCGAGTACTTACTTTAATTAAATGAGCTTTTTATCCAACTTTCATTACGCAATACTGGGAACCAACACACAAGAACGGGTTGTTTTCATTCACGGTTTGATGGCCTTTGCAGCAAATTGGCGAAAGATTGCTAATCGTTTAGAAGATGATTTTCAGTGCTTGATTTATGACCAACGTGGCCATGGACGCTCATTCAAACCTGAATCTGGGTACAGCCCTGAGATCTTCGCTGAAGATTTAGACAAAATCACGGCAGAACTTGGTTGGGATAGCTTTCACTTAGTTGGGCATTCTATGGGCGGGCGTAATGCTATAGTTTTTGCCAACTTGTATCCTGAAAAAGTGAAGACGCTGACGATCGAAGACATGGGTCCTGATTCAGATTCGACCATGACTGGTTATTATGAAAACATGTTGGGGTATATTCCGACTCCATTTGCTGATAAATCGACCGTTAAATATTTTTTCGACAATGAATTTAAAAAAGCATTTCCGTCTAAAGAGCCTCCTGCGGTGCTTTCAACTTTTTTGCAGGCAAACTTAGAAGAAAAATCTGATGGCAGTTACGATTGGCGCTTTTCTAAACACGCCGTGTTTGAAATTGTGCGCGAGGGCCATTTAAAAGACCGTTGGCTTGAAGTGAGCAGCTTTAAAATGCCGGTGCTCTTAATTCGTGGTGAAAATTCGCACATTCTTAAACAGGAAACTTATGAAAAAATGCTGGCAGTGAATCCCAATATTCAAGGTGTGGAGCTTAAAGGGGCAGGGCACTGGGTGCATTACGAAAAATTTGAAGAGTTTGTTCAAGCCTTTCGTCAATTTGTAGCCTCAAGCAACGCATAATATTAAACGTGACTACTCCTCTGTAAAGCCTTACAAAAAAGGTTCATGAAATACGTAGATCTAAACCTAGACAGCCGCTTACAAACTAACATCACAAACCTTGGATACGTTGATGCAACGCCAATTCAGGTGCAAGCTTTCGAACCCATCATTACGGGTAAGGATGTAGCAGGTCTTGCGCAAACAGGAACAGGAAAAACGGCCGCGTTTTTAATTCCGATTATTGAACGCATTTTAAAAGCTGAAATCGATCCTGAGCACGAACGCGCTTTTAAAGACTGGAAAGCTTTTAACCAAGTTTTAATTTTAGTTCCAACCCGCGAGTTAGCAGATCAAATTCACGAAAACGTTGTTAAGTTAACAGCGGGCACTGGATTAAAATCAGCAACATTCTACGGTGGCACTGGTTACGACAAACAAAAAGAGGCCTTATCAGGTAATTTACAATTCATGGTTTCAACACCTGGCCGCTTAATTGATTTATACAAAGAGCACCATGTTGATTTCAAAAAAGTAAAAGCGATTATCTTTGATGAAGCTGACCGTATGTTTGATATGGGTTTTAAAGATGATATGAAATACATCTTAAGCCGCATCGAACGTAACCGTCAGTTTTTAGTCTTCTCGGCCACTTTAAACTTTGATGTTTTAAATACTGCTTACCAATTCGGTTCTGAGCCTGTTGAAATTAACATTTCAAAAGATGTGGCTAAAGCTGAAAACGTAAAAGATATGATCTATCACGTGGGTAATGCTGAAAAACCTCAGTACTTACTTTCGATTTTCAAAAAAGTAAATCCAACGCAAACAATTATTTTTACAAACTTTAAAAACAACGTAGATCGTTTAGCTCATTTTTTAACAGATAACCAAATTCCTGCTATGGGGATTTCAAGTTTGATGTCACAAGCGCAACGAACTTTAGTGATTTCAAAATTTAAAGAATCAAATAATCAAAATGTATTAGTCGCAACTGATGTGGCGGCACGTGGCTTAGATATTTCTGATGTTGATCTAGTTGTGAATTACGAATTACCACAGGATTGTGAATCTTACGTTCACCGTATCGGTCGTACAGGACGTGCGGGTAAAGAAGGTCAAGCATTCTCATTGGTGAGCGATCGTGACGTTGAATCGTTATACCGCATTGAAGAGTTCACAAAAAAGAAAATTGATGTTGGTTATTTAGAAGACACAGAATTAGTTAAAGACTTTAAAGTTTTTACTGATCATGAACCAAAATTTAAAAAATCATTTGATCGTAAACCACAAGGTGGCAGATCAGGTGGCCGCCCAGAACGTGGTGGCGATCGCAAATCAGGTTTCAACAGAGACCACGATGGCAAACCGCACGCACCTCGTGGTGATGGCCCTCGTCATGATGGCCCGAAAAAACATTCGCACCCACGTGAAGACCGCGGGCCACGCGATGAACGTCACCCAGACAATCGTCCGCCTAGACATGATAAAAAACCAATGCACGCCAAACATGATGGTGCACATGTGAAACATGATCACTCAGCTAAACACGATGCTCATAGTAAGGGTAAACCTAAACATGATAACAAACGCGATCACGGTAAATCGCATGGTGTAACGCCCGCGCACCTAGTGCATAAGCGCACGGGATCGCACCGTAAACCTGTACCTCAGACCGGTCTAGTTAACTCTGTAAAATCGTTTTTCAAGAAGTTATTTACTTAAATTTTATTTATACTAAGAGTGTATGAAAAAAAGTACTTTGATCATTTTGTTAATGGCGGCTCTGCCGTCTATTTTGTTAGCTCAAGAAAATAGTGCAACAGTACCAGCGATGAGGCTGACTTCAAACTATATCGTTCGTAATTTGAACGGGGATCAAGTTTGTAATTTAGCTAAAGGTGATGTGGTTGGAGTTTCTGGCGTGGCTCCCGATGGTGAGCGTGTGCAAATCAAAGTTTTATCAGGGCCCTGTGCCGGTGTGATGAATGGGTTTGTTTACATCAACTATCTTCGTCCTGCTGTAAAAGCTGTGGATAAATTTACTGAGACAGCCATCGTTGAAACGGCTGGTTTAAGTTTACGTAAAGAACCGAGTGTTGAAGATGGCACCTATTTTTGTAGTCTTCCTGCGAAAACGAAATTAAATATTATCGGCGAAGTGCAAAAACGTAGTCGTTGGGTAGAGGTCGAAATTCCAAATCCTCCGCCTGGTTGTCCAACTAAAGGTTGGGTTTCAGCAAGTTATTTAAAGCCTGATATTGATTTCAATACTTTACCAAAAGTGAAAGGCCAGGCCTTGACTGAAGCGCGTACACCGAAAGACTGTACTGATTGCGAGCAAGGAGAAGCCTCTGGCGGCAAGAAATCGGCAGATAAAAAAGCTGCAGAAGCAGCTCGGCAGATTGAAAGATTCGTTAATCGCCCTGCAGAAAATGCGGCTGGAGTTCCGAGCCCATTTGCAACTTTTGCTAAAGAGTTACAACGTACAAAAAAATGTCCGAATCCAAAACAATCTGATTACAAATGTAATCGTGGCTTGATGCAAATGCCAGCCGAAGGCAATGCCGGTTTCTGCGGAACACATCACTACACACCAGATCGTCCGCCGGGAGTTGATACTTATGCAGCTCCGCACGCAGCGTGTTCGTTAGTGGCCGTAGCACAAGAGTGGAAAAAGACAGCTTGTCCGAATGATAATGCGGGCTGCCGCATTGCTTGGGGTGATATTTCTCATTCAACGCGCCCAATTTTTAATGGTCACAAAGAGCACACGCGCGGTGAATGTATTGATATTCGTCCATTTAACACGGGATCATTTCGTGATGCCGGTCGCCAGATAAGCTCAAGGGATTATGACCGCGCAAAAACTGCAGAGTTCTTAAAATTGGCAAAAAAACATGGCGCCGATATTCGCTACAGCGATCGAAAACTAATGAATGAAAACAAAGATCTAGGCATTTCATGGGGCGGATCAGCTCACAGCAATCACATACATGTCTGCTTCGAAGCTTCTAATGTAAAAGTGCAGGGCGCCTGCAATAACTTAACGGTGGATCCACAAGTATGTTCAGAAGTTCAATAATTTTAGCGTCACTAAGTTTAGTGTTACATGCTCAAAGCGCAATGGCTGTCGGTGCTTGTGATGATTTTGTGAAATCTTATAGCGAATACACGCAAAAAGTGGATGGTAAGATCGTAAAAAAGCATTCCATCTTTGAAATGACTGATTGGGCCCGTAATAGCCGCTTTCAAGGTTTAGTTTTAACTGATAAAGCTCCGGCCAATGCCGAAGTGATCTTAGAATCTAAAACAAGCAGCAAAGCTAAAACGGTAACTTCTAAAGCTAAAAAAATTATGCCATTTACGCACGATGAAAAATACCGTGTCGTTGAATTAGACCTTCTTAAACAATTAGGTTCAGCACCCACGCAAGAGGGTAGCTATACAGTGAAAATCTTAGCTGATGGCAAAGAAGTTTGTTCAGAAAAAAAATTAATCTACAACGATGGCGATTAAAAAAATTTGCAAATTTTAGGCATAAAAAAAGGAGCTTAAAGCTCCTTTTTATTTTATTTTTTCGTTAATTTTTATTTAACGTGTTTTTTCAGCTTCATGGCTAAGTCAGCTTTTTCTTCAGCTGTTAAAGAAAGTGGGTATAAGCGTGAAACCCATTGCGGGGCGTACACTCTATAGTAGTTGCCTTGCGAGTAATTTTCACCGCGATAACCACGATCGCCCGATGAACCCATCCACCAACGTGAATGGTACGGTAGATCTTCACGAGGAATTGTCATTAATTCGCCGTTATATTTGCCGGCTTGAGTTCCTAATGCTTGAGCTATCAGGCGGATAGCTTCGTTGTCAGCAACGATTGAATCTAAATTATCTAATTGGATAATTTGTACTTCGCTAAGTTTAAGACCATCAACAATCGCTTTAGCTAAAGGACCTACTGCAATAACAGCTTTTATATCTGAATTGTTAGCTACAGCCTCATAAATACGTCTGTAAGTTGCCGCCATTTCAGGTTTTGTTACACCCGCGATTAATTCAGGGGTGTTAACTCCTAGAGCATCAACCGGTAACGAACGTTGGATAAAGTAATTTAAGCCAACACCTGTTTTTGCAAGCATCGCTTGTAGTTTTTGGCCTTCTGCCCCTGTCACTGCGCGGGCAGAGAAGAAGTCATCGTGAGACGTTTGATCCATCACCACGTAAACTTGAGCGCCTTTGCCACGGCCACGGTATGTTCCGAAATAGCCGAAAGAATCATGACTGATGTAGTTGATGCCTAATTGTTTCATGTTTGGCCAAGACACTAAAGCCTCTGATAAAGCACAAGCATGACGATCATAACGTAAATAGCCGCAAGGACCGTAGTCGAAATCTGGGTTATCCGCTGACCAAGTTTTTGCATTATAACGAGGAGATTCGTAAGGCAAATCACGAGGTCCCATGCCGATCAAAGCTGTTTTCTTTTCATTTAAACCTGAATCTAAATCCTGTGGGTATTTAGGAAATAGTGAGTTTTTATCATTGTATTCACCAGCATCAGAATAAACTTGGATTGAATTTGCGCCCCAGCGATTTGATGTTGTGCCTTCAGAACCCATTCTCCAGTTTGTATTGAATGCAAAGTCACGAAAAGGAATGGGTGCATAACCTTTATAAGTGTAGCCCGCTTGTAAACGCGCCACTAATTCTTCAGGAGTTGCTTTTTCATCGATATCTTGTGGTAACCAGTTTTTGTTAGTTACTTTGTAAGAAGCTACACGTTGAGCTGCACCAGAGAAGCCGGCTTTGATGTTTTCCATCGCCGCGTCGCCACCAAGATTTGGATTTGCGCCACCCGGATGCGGAACACCGATTGCTAAGATATCATTTTTGATTTCGATACCGCGATTGTCTTTAAACCATTTTTTCATTCCGCGAGTATCGCAGTTTTTTAATTCGTAAGAAACCGAACATTTACCACCGCGAGCATTCACCCATGTGGCTAAAGACGCTTTACCGCCAGAACCTACGCCCATGAAAAGAGCTACGGTATTGGCATTTGTAACCATCATGTTATCGAATAATTTATGACGATAATCAACGATCGGAGATTCTTCACCTTGTTCGATCCATTTAAAACGAGGATCGTCTTCAAGTTGTCCGTTGATTGTGTAAACGAAAGTATTTAAGAATAAATAACTGCGGTGAATACCTAAGTGATTTAAAAATCTTTGTGTGCGAGTTCCAGTTGAACCCGTAAATGCGCGGTTAGAAACGTTTTCATCTTGTGCGCCTTCTTGGCCAACGACAAAAACTTTTACGCTTTCAGGAGTTAAACGACCGCGATACCACATCGGACCAAATTCCCAACGAAATTTTTCATCAGATTTAGCTGTGCCACCTAACGCTTCGATACCTAAGGCGCGGTAATTTGGAGTTGTTCCAAAAAGTTCTATCCATTTAGAATCTGCAGGAGCTCCTGCATCGTATTCTGCTGGTGAACCGCGACGAGGATCAAAAGGTAATGCGACATTAACTGATTGAGGGTCACGCTGTGATGGGGTGAAAGGTGCATGCGTGCATGAAGCCACAGTCATAACACCAGCGAGTAACAACGCTGTTGGTTTGAATTGCATAAAGGGTCTCCTTAATTTTGTTAATACAACCCTTTTAGTTTATGGAATTTCATGATTTTTTCATAGACCTGAAACATAACCCTTAAAGACTAAAGTCTAGGAAAATGTTTCAAGATTTGGTTAGGATTAATTTAATGTCTCTAACTGCTCAGTTAGCTTATCAAAGTTTTTAGCGTCGTTAGATTTAGCCGGTGTTTGCGCAGACCATTCTTTTGAAAACAGATTTTTTATAACTGTTTTATAATTCTCGTCGTTACACGAAGTTAACGAGTCTAGTTGCGGAAACACAGATTTCATATTTGCTACTAATTCAGATAACTTAAGCGGAGAGTTCATCACCTTTTGTTCAGCATACTTAGCACAAGATGCATGAGCCTGAATTTCGTCAGCCGTTACGATTGAATCAGCGTTGATTTCTAGTTCGGCTAATTTATTCTGAGCAATTTTTAATTCACCGCCGACCATCACAAACTTAATTTCAGATTGCTGGGCAGTTACGATTTGCGTGTAAGGGTTTGAGTGACGTGATTTTAAACGAATGGCAACGATATCGGCTAAGTAACCTTCTTCTAGGCGACCTAAGCGATCGGCTAAGCGTAAAGCTTTAGCTGGATTGATCGTCATCATTTCAAAAAGTTTTTTATCAGTTAATGATTTCATGCCTTTAGATTGGCCGTAGCGGCGTGCGATTTTAACTTCGTCTAATAGATTTTTTGTTCCTGACGGCGTCCAATCAGAACCTAAAGTGATATTTACGTTTTGTTTTAAAGCTAATTCAGCATTTAAAGTATCGCCGTATAACACTAAATTTGAAAACGGAGACCACACCAGTGAAATGTCTTTGCTGGCAGCATCAGCTAAATCTTTTTCATCCATACCAACGCCATGAATAATCACTAAACCTTTTTCAGCCATACCTAATTTTTTGGCGAATTTGTACTCTAGTTTATTGTAAGCATCTTTTGAGCTACCTTCTGATAAATGCACGATCAAGCTTCTAATATCACCCGTTGTAACAATACGAGCAAGATAGCTAACATATTTTTGCACGCCTTCTAAAAACTGAGTTTGGCGCGAATTAAATGTTCCAGAAGTGGTTAACATCGAAGAGATGACTTCAGAAACTGATTTATTTTCAGAAATAACTGTCGGAAAAACTTTTTCTTGAAATAAATTGGCGCCGTCTTGATTTACGATTTCCATGCTTGAACGTGCATCTGAATCAATGCCGTAGTCACTTTCGATTTCTACGTTGCGGGCTAAAACACCTTTAGTGCACGTGTCATCTTGTCCGATACCTTGAACGCTGGTTACTCCGCCGGCTAAGGCCTTGATTTCAGCGTACTGGTAAGTTTGGCAATATAAAGAATCTTTATCTGCGGCTCCGCCTAAGGCAGGGTTATTCAACGGCCCAGTCACACTCTTTTTGTAACTTGGAAGACCACGCCAGTTAAAACGATTACCGAATTGACCGTGAGCTTCAGACCATAAGGGAATCACATTGTATTTTAAATGCCCGTGTAAGTCGATAAAACCAGAAGATAAAATCACGCGGCCGATGTCTGCTTCTAGGATTTTTTTAATATCGCGAGACACTTCAAATGGGATCGTTGATTTTTTAGTGATTTTGCCATCTTCGATTAATAAATAAATTTTGTGTGAACGTGATTCAGGTTTTGCTGGATCTGGTTCATAACCTTCGATGTAAGTGCCAGCAGCCATAGCGGTGCAAGTTAAGGCAAATGTGGTGATCAAAGCTGAAAGAACATTAAAAAATAGTTTTTTCATAGTGTCAAACTTCTGGCCAGAGGCCATTAAAGGGCTATTTGACCTTAAGTCAAAGCAACCATATTTGCCGTGTTAACGTTTGTGTATACCAGAGGAATTAAATGCAAAAAGAGAGCTTAGATTTGTTAGAAACTTGTTAGTGAGTCAGAGAGTGAATAACAGCTTCGGTGGCCTTAGGAAGTTTGGAAGATGCGGGGATGGCTAAGTAGAGATTTTTTTTGCGCGCAGAAATTTCTTGAGAGTGAAATTTACGTTTATCAAGCAGTGGGGTTTTGGGAACAATCGCGATTCCCACACCTTTTTCCACGAGATCGTAGATCTGATAAATAGAACTCACGCGAATAAATTTCTGATTCTTCTTAGAGCCAGAAACTTGCTTTAATAAATCACCGGAATCGCCGTAGATCCAGCGATGTTCAGTGATTTTGTTGAGCGCTATCCTTTGTTTCGAGATTAAAGAAAAACTCTCTGAAGCCAAGGATAGGTAATTGATCTGGGCTGATTCCTCTTTGCGATTGACCACCGCCATGTCGATTTTTCCTTGCAGCAGCAGCTCTAAAGCTTCGGTGGATGTCTTTTCCACAATATCTAAGTCGACCGATTCAATAAGGGAAGGGCTGAGCTTCGGCCAGAAATAGTGTTCTAGAGCGGCTGTTAAGCCTGCAATGCGCACAAGGCTTCTGCCTTGAGCGGTAGTCCAACGTTCTAAGGGTTCAGACAGATTTAAAATCTCGTATCCTTTTTCAGTCAGGATGACCTTGCGATTGTTGCGTATAAATAAAGGCTCGCCGACTGATTCTTCAAACAGCTGAATCTGGCGCGTTACTGCAGAGGGGGCAATAGCCAGCTTTGTAGCGGTTTTAGCGAAGTTCAGGCTGTGCGCGGCCTCTATAAAGACTTTCAAATAGCGATAATCCATTGATTAATATTCTAATAATTAGAATGTTATATTGTAAACATTCTAATTTAATTTTTATGCAAAGCAGCTTATAAACTAGACCATACAAACGGAAAAAACTTTTTAATAAAGGAAAAGAAATGAAACATTTAATTCTAATGAACTTAGTGGTTTTAGGATCGTCTTCAGTTTTTGCAAAAGACTTAACTTTTACAGATATGGTGAAAGTGTTGCCTAATATGGAGCGCGCAGGAACGCAGGGCAAAAACTATAAGTGTTCAGTTAATACTGAGTGGTTAGCTAACGGTGATTTAAAAGTCGTAGCGACTCAGCAGTACAAAGACTGGGATCCATCAACTATGGAAATCGTTTTAACTGCGGCAAAAGATGTTAAAGTGTATATGGATAAATATGATGACACGATTGACTACAACATCAGCCAGTCGACGTTGTTAAAAGAAGAAGATGATTACCGCGTGGATTTATATGAATCGCTTAGCTTTAATGTTGAGAATGATGTGATTACTAGTTTTCAGGTTCAGATCGCAGAAGTGGACCACGAAAATGATCCACATGAAGATTCTATTTACTGTAACTTAACTAAATAATGAGGAGCGCCCAATGAAAAAATTATTATCAGTACTTCTATCGTTTGTAACTCTGAATGTGGCTTATGCTGTGCCAACACAAATCTATCTGGCTGCTCCGAATAAAATCGAAGTTATCGGTGAAAGACTAAAGCTGACTTTTAAGTTACCATGTAAAAACAAATACCCTGATGAGTGGGCAGGGCAGTTAGTATCTGCTTCAGATGATGAAGGCGATATGGTGATTTCATTGGGAGTAACTTTATCAAAAGGCTCTTGTCAAAAAGGTCCGCGGAAAAAATTCGTATTTGAATACCGATTATCAGAAATCGGTATTCAGGCCAGCGAACTTGAAAATGGAATCACGTTTGAGCCAATGGATCTTGCGAAATAATTACTACATAACCTCTTGGATCGAGTTTTCATCAAAGGGTACAAAAGCTTGCGCTTTGTAATTATCTACTGGATCTTTTCCGCCGTTAGATTTGATGATGCCTGCTAAGAAGTTACGAATGCTTGTGTAATCTTGAGTTGAAGACGTCGCGTGAAAAAAGACAACGCCATCTTGAGTTAAAGCAGCACCAGCTAATGAAACCGATTGTGAAATTGTTCCCGTTTTGGCTAATACAGACTCATCCGTATTATTGGCTAAGTAAATGTTAGTTACCGTAGAATTGCCATCTGATCTAGAATCTGCACCGGCTAATGGTAAAACGTAACGTAAAGCTTTACCTTGTTTTGTTGCGATTTGAGTTAAACGTTTCATCACCTCAACAACAGTGCGGCAACTTGCAGAGTTATAAACTTTACGGCCATCAACATACTCAGGATAACCAGAACCATTGTAGAATGAAAATTCTTTGTCAGCAGCGCCTACAACTGTAGTTAAATAAGAGCTGAATTTTTCTGTACGTGCTAAACGCTCGTAAACTTTATCTGCCGCGAAATTGTGAGAGTTACGGTTTAACTCTTTTAATGTGCGGTGCAATTCAGAAGAGCGTAACATGAATGTCGATGTCGCATTTGCTGCGTTGAACACTTTCATTGACTGAGCAGCGATATTTTTAACTGAAAGAGATACTGATTTTGGTAATGTGTTTTTAACTAAAGGCTGAGTTCTAGCTAAATAACTAGCGTAACGAGATTTTAAATCCTCCACATCAGCACGCAACTCACGCATGATTTCAGTTTCAGATTGCTCGCCATTCGAGTGAACTAGATCACTTTTTGATCTAACAATTGAAGCGTACTCAAAGTTTTCATCGTAAGTTAATTCGTTGATGGCTTTAACACCACGTTTATTTAATTCGCCGATTAGGAAGTAAAACATCACGCGGTCAAAGTAAGGAAAAGCTGATCCACGTAAGTGAACATTGTGTGTTCCATCATTTAATTTAGTTAAGTAAATTTGAGTTGGGTAGCGGTAGTCTAAACCTAAACGTTCAGCAGCCCATAGTGAAGTAAATACTTTTGAAACAGAAGCGATCGGCATGCTTGAATGCATGTTGCTTGAACCTTTTAAGGCTCCGTCATAACCTTCGCTAGAGCAACTAGTAATCACGCGAGCTTGAGTTGTGATTGCAGTAACTAGTACTAAACCAGCAATTATTGTTTTCAAAGAGTTCTTCATAACGTCGTCCTTCCAAAAGGGTTGGGCTTGGGGTTGGACGAAGAATAAATGAAAGAGTGTGGAGCCGATAGACGCAAACTTTGTCACTACTTTTTTACTCGAAAGTAGTGACAAGTTCGACAATGTCAAACTTGTTTTCTCAGAGACGGTTTTTGTCACTTTTGATTATTTTTCCGCTATTTTTCGACTGTGCGCCAGTTATAATTGTTTATAAGTTGGTTACACATGTTTGATGTCATAGAAAAGTAATCTGCTTTATCTATGCAGCTGGCTATGGTGATTTTTTCATCGGCGGCCAAAAAAATTTGGCGCGATTGTGTAAGTTTATTTTTTTGCATTAAATCGATAACAACAGCCGGAATATTATTAATTTTGATCGATCGGCTAGAAATCACTTCAAAGCCGTACTGATTATAATCACGTAAATACTTTTTAGCGTAAGACTCAAGGTTCACTTTACCGCGGTAAGTTTCGGTTTTTAAGCTTAAGCGCGCAGATTCAGATAAAGTTTTAAAGCCCATATCGATCTGTTGGTTGGCAGGCAGGCGGTTTTGCGATGGGTTTTCTAAAAACACCCATTCATCTGAGACTAATTTAAAAGAAAAGCCCATTTGCGAGAAAGCCGTATTCCATTTAGGAGAATTAACTGCAGAAGAACCCGTCGTTGGAAGCGGAGCTGCCTGTGCAAATAGAGGAAATAGAATAACTAGGATGATTGATCGCATAGAATTAGCTTACCTTGATTTTTCCATATGACTTAAGATTTTTTTCATTAAGCTTGTGGGATTGACTTTAGAGATATCTGAGCGTTTAGCCCAAAGTCCAGTTGATGCCTTGCTTGTTTTACCTGTTTTAAGAGTGACGAAGATTTCGTATTTTGTAACCGCATGCTTAAAATCAAAGTTTTTCGGTTTCGTTGTCACAAGCTTTGCCTTTGATGGCGGAAGCATGAGCTTTTTCAAAAACGGGGTTTCTTCGTTAGTTTCTAAATAAATCTGTTCATTTTGCTCTGAAACGCTGAAGGTCCACTCCCAGATTTGAAATTTCTCTTTTTGTTTTTTGCGCGGAATAAGTTGGATCAGGTCTTTTTTTGAACTGACGCAGTCTTTTTTCCACGGGCACATCAAGCACATGACTTTTTTAGGTGTGCAGACGGTCGCGCCTAATTCCATGAGACCTTGATTTAATTCAGAATTAAAATTGGTCTTTGCCATGATATCTGCGATGTCTTGTAGTTTTTGGCGCTCTTTAGTTTCCCACCAATTAGATTGGATACCGTATTTGCGGCTGAGCACGCGAATCACATTTCCATCTAACACCCCAACTTGTTCGCCGAAAGCAAGGCTTGCGATCGCGCGCGAAGTGTATGGCCCAAGCCCTGGGTATTCGATAAGTTCTGCTGCGGTTTTTGGAAAACCATTTTCAGCAAACTGCAACGCTGCTTTATGTAAGTTTCTGGCGCGTGAATAATAACCAAGGCCTGCCCAGTATTCATAAACATCTTCAATTGAAGCTTTGGCTAAATCTTGCACCGTCGGAAAACGGTTCATAAATTTTTCGTAAAAGGGGATCACTGCAGTTACAGTTGTTTGTTGCAGCATGACTTCAGAAATCCAAATGCGATAGGGGTCTTTTGACCCTCGTGAACCTGTTGGATTGCGCCATGGTAGAACGCGCTTATTTTCGTTATACCATGTGATCAGCATATCGCGATCTTTTTCAAATTGCTTTGTCATGTGAAAGTTATATACGATATTCCTCTATGGCAAAAGCACAAAAACCGACCAAAACATCAGCCGCAAAAACGACTTCTAAAACTTTAGCAGCGCCAAATCGCTATAAACCACTCAGTGGGCGCGAGTTTCCCCGCTTTTCAGCAATTAAAACATTTTTTCGCTTACCTGTGGCAGATCTTAATGAAGATTTCGACGTCGCTTTATTTGGAACACCTTATGACGGCGGCGTGAGTTACCGCCCTGGAGCCCGTTTTGCGCCCACGTTAGTGCGTGAGTGTTCAAGCTTAGGCCGTGGCTTTCACATGACACGCGCCATGAGTTTGTTTGAAAAATTAAAATTTGCTGATATTGGCGATTGTCCGATTGTGCCCATTGATCAAAAACAAACTTACAAAAATATAGAAAAATTTTCTGCAGATATTTTAAAACATGGCAAAAAATTTATTTCTATCGGCGGAGACCATTCGACAACTCTTCCGCTATTACGTTCAATGCACAAAAAATATGGAAAATTAAATTTTATTCATTTTGATGCGCATTTAGACACTTACCCAGCAGCTTGGGGTTGTGAATACCATCACGGGGCATTTGCTCGCCACGCGGTTGAAGAAGGCCTAGTGAATCCAAAAAACATGTTACAAATCGGCATTCGCGGGCCACTAGCGGCGATTGATGATTTAGATTTTATTAAAAAACATAAAATCAAAGTTTTAACAGTCGATGATATTAAACAAAAACCTTTAGCTGAGGTTTTAAAATCATTACCGAAATTTAAAGGGCCAACATACATCAGTTTTGATATTGATTGTTTAGATCCTGCCTACGCTCCAGGAACAGGAACTCCTGTGCCCGGAGGTCTTACGACTTATGAAACTCAACAAATCTTGCGCGCCCTACAGATTGATAACTTAGTTGGAGCAGACATCGTTGAAGTTTGTCCGCCGTTTGATAGTTCACAGATCACAGGCCTAGCAGCTGTGGATACAATGTTTGAATTAATGTGCTTAATGGGTGGAGGCCGCTAATGAAAGAGATCGCAGTGATCGCCGCCGGTTGTTTTTGGGGTGTTGAAGAGTTACTTCGCGAATTAGACGGAGTTCTTGAAACAGAAGTTGGCTATTGTAATGGCAATGGTGAAAATCCAGTTTATACATTAGTTAAAACCGGAACCACGGGCCATGCCGAAGCTGTAAAGATCACTTTTGATCCAAGCAAGATTTCGTACGCTGATTTAATTCGTAAGTTTTATAAATTACATGATCCAACAACTGTGAACCAACAGGGTAATGATATAGGCACTCAGTATCGTTCGGCGATTTTCTATGTTTCTGAGGCACAAAAAGCTACAGCTGAAGAAGTAACTAAGGAAGTTGAAGCCAGTGGGATCTGGAAAAAGCTCATCGTGACCGAAATCGTGTTATTAAAAAAATTCTGGAGTGCAGAAGACTACCACCAGGATTACTTGCAAAAAAATCCAGATGGATACATGTGCCACTTCTGGCGCTAATTTCATAAAAATATAGAGCTAATTATTTTGCTCAGGATTTGGGTTTACAAGGCGACGATAATGTAAATAATTCGGTTTACGCATATCAGACCTCCTTCCGCATGTTCGGAAGTCTGATATCACTAAAAAGCTGTTAGGTTATCCGTCTAACAGCTTTTGCATTTTTAAGACCTGATTAATCGCGAAGTAAATAATTAAAGAAAGCCACGATTCCTAAAGCCCCTGCAGCGATGTAGCCGATCACACTAAATGCCGGCATATCAGCGATCAACCACATTTCTGGAATGCTTCCAGACATAGCGTAGATCATCGAGCTTGCTAAAATCAGTGAAGCGATAATTACACCTAAAAATAATAAGTGAAATGAATTCGAGATCGTTTTTTGTAAATGCGGTAAACCATCGATTTGGATTTTTGTGTGGTAATCCGGTGAATTCATTTTACGAAAAATTAAATTTAATTGGCGTGGTAGAGCACTTAAGAAATTTTTTGATTCGCGAAATAGTAGACTGGCTTCATTCGCCATTTTCACAGGTTGGAAGAAGCTTTGGGCCACTTCGCCCACTTGTGAAAGTGTAAAGGCTAAGAAATCAAAGTCTTTTGAAATTTTAGAACCTAAACCTTCAATTGAAATAATAGATTTAAAAAATAACATCATTTCAGTAGGTACAATTAAACCCTGCGAAGCGGCGATGCCTGCTGAAGCCATCAAAATTTTGCCCGCATTTACATTTTTAAGAGTTAATCCGTAGTAAGGAGCAATGACCGCTTGAAGATCTTTAGCAAATAGATCGACGTTCACATCTTCAGAGAACGGGGCAAGATCCACGTATTCGTAAGCCAGGCGTGTGTAGTCTTCTTTTGAAAGCGCTAAAAGCATGTTCACAATCGCTGATTGCGTTTTTGAATTTAAACGGCCAACGACACCGAAATCGATCAAACCGATTTTATCATCAGGCATGATAAAGAAATTTCCGGCATGAAGATCACCGTGAAAAAAACCGTCGATAAAAACCATTTTTAAATAAGCTTTTAAACCTTTTTTGATCACTTCATCTGGATCGATGCCTAGCGCTTGGAGTGATTCAACTTTACTTAGGGGTTTGCCTTTAAGTTCTTCCATCACTAATACGCGCTCTGTGGTTATTTCGAAATAAACCTGAGGAATCACCATTGTTGGGTCATCTTTAAAGTTTTCTTTCATGCGGCGGATGTTATTAGCTTCAACAACGAAGTTGGTTTCAAGCTCTAGAGTTTTAAAATACTCATCCACCATAGCTACAGGATTAAATGCGCGCGTTTCAGGAATATATTTTTCTAAAAGCTCAGCAATAAAATAAAGAACATTTAAATCGTCATTAATTTTTTGAACAATACCAGGACGCTGGATTTTTAATACAACCTGATCACCATTATTTAAAATTGCCGAATGAACTTGGGCGATACTGGCCGCGCCAATTGGTTTTTCGTTGATGGATTGAAATTTATTTCTCCAATGAGCGCCATATTCTTCAACGAGTACGCTTTCAATCGTTGCGAAATCTAACTCTTGCACTTGATCATGCAATAAAGACATCTCTTGAATGTAATCATCAGGAATTAAATCGGGACGTGAAGCTAATAATTGGCCGAATTTAACAAAAGTAGGCCCTAATTCTTCAAAACTTAAACGTAAACGCTGGGGAATCGTCAAAAGTTCTTTTTCTTCTGACGATTTGTTGTTTGATGAAATGAAACTATCTAGATTTAGCTTTTCGACCAGGTTTCGAAGGCCGTGCTTTGCGAACACCCCGAGAATCGTCCGAAGGCGAGTCACGTTTTTTAGAGTCTTGCCTATTTGAAGAGAACTTATCGCCAGACTTCGCTGATTTTTGCGAGGTGGGCTGTCCTGTCTTCTTGTTTGATGAGTGGTTGTCATCTTTGTTGCTTCCTTTTTTTGCCATTTGATCTAAATAGTCAGATAAATTTGCGTATCTCGGGCGAATAACTTGCTGGCCACCTGGTGTTTTTGGTTTTTCACCACGGTCATCAGCTGGCGGTGATGGTTTAAAACGACCTTCGTGTTTTTGAATCGCCTGCATTTTTTGAGATTTTGCCGGTTGATTGCCAGCACTTCGTGCTGGACGAAATTCATCACCGCGTTTTCCCGCAGCAGGTTTATCTTTTTGAAAGCTCGGAAATTTTTTATCTGTTTTGGCAAAACGATCGCCGCCTTTTTCAGGGCGACCAGATCTGTCTGGGCGATCTGACTTTTCAGAGCGGTCATTGCGTCCGCCTCTATGGCCAGATTTTTTGAAATCGTCTTTACCACGAGCATATTTAGAATTATTTTTTTTGCCTGTAGCTTTAGATTCAGTAGCGCCTTCTAAGAGAAAGTTCACTTGGCCACTGTCGATATCAGTTGAGCTTACGGTCACGCGAACGCGATCACCTAAATTGTAACTAGCGCCTGAGCGTTTAGCGACTAAGCGTAGGTTTTCTTCGTCGAATTCCCAGTTATCTCCACCTAAATCATCAAGACGAATCAAACCATCAATATTATATTCGCGAAGTAAAACGAATACGCCAAACTTCGTTACTGAGCTGATCATGCCGTCGAAATCTTTACCAACTAATTTAGTCATAAAGCGGGCTTTTTTAATCGCCTGAATTTGACGTTCAGCTTTTGCCGAACGTTGTTCACAGGCAGATAACCAAGTTCCTGCAGTTTGTATATCTTCATCAGCCATTAAGCGGTAACCACCAGGAGCACCACAAATGTTTTTCAACAAGCGGTGAACGATTAAATCCGGGTAACGACGAATCGGAGAGGTAAAGTGAGTGTAATAATCAAAACCTAAACCGAAGTGACCAATATTTTCTAAAGTGTATCTAGCTTGGCTCATCGAACGCAGAGTTAACATATGAATAACTTGCGATTGCACTTCATTTGTAAATTCATGCAAGGCTTTTGTTAATTTTTTTTGTAAACGCTCACCTGATAAATGAATTTCTGTGCCAAAGCTGCTCATGAATTTTTCAAGCATGGCAATTTTTAATGGATCGGGTGGCTCATGTGTTCTGAAAATAGCTGGGATATCTTTTTTAGCAAATTCTTTTGCCACGGCAACGTTTGCAGCTAACATCATCTCTTCAATCAAACGATGGGCAAATAGGCGTTCTGATTTAATAACATCAACGGGTTCGCCAGCTCCATCGATCACTAATTCAGTTTCAGGAACTTCTAAATCAAGTGATCCTTCTTTAAAACGTTTAGCCATTAATACTTTGGCTAAATCTGCACAGCGCATGATGTTCTCTTTGACGTGCGCAAATTTTTTATGAGTTTCGCTTGTCCCATCAGGATTATCGACAATTTCTTGCGCCTGACCATAAGTCACGCGTGCCTTACTCTCGATAACACCTTCATAAAACGTAGAATCAGTCATGACTCCGGTAAAATCGAAGTGCATATCAGCGACTAAAGCTAAACGGGGTACGTGAGGGTTTAAAGAACATAAACCATTTGATAAAGCTTCAGGTAGCATCGGAATCACGAAATTTGGAAAATAACATGAAGTTCCGCGCTCATAGGCGTCTTTATCCATTGAAGTGCCAGGTTTTACATAGTGGCTGACATCGGCGATGGCTACTATTAAATGAAATCCGCGACCATCCATATCAACATGAACAGCATCATCGAAATCTTTTGCCGTAGCTCCATCTATAGTAATGATATTGAGACTGCGGATATCTTTACGGCCTTCGAAATCTTTTTCAGTGGGATTCGTAGAGAATTTTTTCGCTTCTTCTAAAGTTTCAGGAGCAAAGTCTTCAGGAATATTTTGAGCGATGACGACTCTTTTAATATCATTTAATGCATCTTTGATATCGCCGATGATTTCAACCACTTCACCCATGAATTCGCCTTTATCAGGATATTCAGTGATGCGGGCTACAACTAATTCGCCCTTTTTAGCTTTTAAGGATTTATCTAGAGGGATCTTTAAATCTTTTCCCCAGCCTTTACCTTCGTCTTTAATAATGCCGTAGCGTTCATTCCAGATTGAAAACGCTCCAGCAATTTTTTTCTGCGAGCGATCATTGATATTCATGATCTCGCCGCGAAATCTGCCATCACGTTCTTTTTCAGCTGTGATTGAAACTTTATCGTTGGTCATTGCGGTTTTCATAGCTTGGGCAGGAATAAAAACATCAGGATGTTCTACGTCTTCCGGAATAAAAAAGCCAAAGCCGTCGGGGTGTCGTTTGATTGTACCGTGCAATAGGCGGAGAACAGTTTTGTTTTTCATTATATTGTTAATACTCGCTTTCAGCTAAATAAAGTCTAGCGCCTATATATAGACAGCTCCAACAAAAAATCTGGATGAAGGGAGTCAACCAAACAGACACAAATAAACGCAAAACTTTGTTTCAGGGGCGTAGAATGCCTATCTTAAAGCGGCGAGCACCGTGTAAAAGCCAAAATCAGAAAGAATTCCTAGACTATAGTCCCGAAAATAACACACCGCAATCGCTGCACCACAAAAAAGTCTAATTGAAACATAATCATTGAATCGACATCAGAAAAAAATCGCCCGAATAAAGAGCAATTGCTCTACAACAATTTTTATTGATCAAACAAGATTTTCAGAGACAAAAGTCGGTGTTTAATGTGAAAAAAATAAACTCTAAAAACCAGTCACTTTCTTAAAAATTTACTTTTGACCCGTGGATTACAATTGATGCAACAAAACCACAAACAGCGATAATTTAAACACATTAATATAGGCGCGACCTTGGTCACAAAACTTTTCCCGTTGCGCAGGACTTATGACCTTATTACCATCATCATATAAGTTTAGAACAAAATTAGCGTTTTATAACGAAACGATTATTAACGAAAGGGACAACAACAATGAAACAACTATTAGTAATTGCAATTGCTTTAGCTTCAACTACAGCATTCGCATCTCGCGCGAGAGTAACTTCTTTAAGTAACTCTGCACACATCATCGATACACAATCGGTATACTCGAATCCAGCAAAAATGTTCTTAATGGGTGACTTTGTTAACCTAGAATCAGGTTCAACAGCTACAACTACTCAAGATGCAAATGCTGAAGGTTTATTAGTACGCTCTATGGGCGATGCTAAAGCTGGTCTTTCTTTAGGCCACAAATCTGAAAATGCTGCTGCTTTCGGTTTAAGAGCTTTACTAGTTGGTGGCGCTGGTGCTCCTTTAGCAACTATGAACGTATTAGTTGAACAACAAAATCCATTAGAATTAACTTATGGTATGAAATCTGGCGATATGACTTGGGCTGGAACTTTAGTTTACTCTAACTTCAATGATAAAGCTAACGAAGCTAAAGAAAGCTCAATGGGCGTTCGCTTAGGTGCTTTAACTGGCGCTTGGGATTTCTCTTTAGGTTTAGGTTTATTAAACACTGTTAAAGGTAAATCTGCTGCGACTATCGCTCCAGCGGGTGTTACTACTGGTGACGAAATTGAATTCAAAGGCACTATCGGTGTTTCTGCTTTCGCTGGTTACACTATGAACAACATGTACTACTTCGGTGAAGTTGTAGTTGCTGGTGCAAAAATGGAAAATAACACTACATCTACAGAGATGGCTAAAGTTGATTCTACTGAAATCACTTTAGGTGCTGTTGATTCTATGAAAAAAGATGGCAACGAATTTTTCTACGGTGCTAGCTTAGTTAACTCAATGGTTAAAAACAAAACTTCTGATTCTGAAACTACTTCTTTAACTTTACCAGTTATCGTTGGTTTAGAAGCTGAAGCGACTTCTTGGATGGTTTTACGTGGTTCATTAACTCAAACAGTTTTAATCAATAACTCTAAAACTGAAGCAGCTGGCGTAACTACTGCTGAAACAGCTCCAGGCGCAAACAATACAGTTGCTGCGGTTGGTACTGGTCTTAAATTTAACAAAGTAACTATCGATGGTACATTGCAAGGTTTAACTGGTGGCGCTGCTACTCAAGCTTTAAACGGTAATACATTATTAACAACTGTGGGCTTAACTTACATGTTCTAATCGAACATGTAATTTGAAAGGATTTATTTAAATGAAATCATTATTAACATTAGCGATCGTTTTAGCTTCAACTTCTGCTTTCGCAACTCGCGCAAGACTTACTTCTTTAGGAAATGCAGCTCACTTAGTAGATGCAGCTTCTGTATACAGCAAACCTGCAGACATTTTTGCAGTTTCTGATTCAGTAACTATCGAATCTGGTAAAACTAACTTAGTACCGGGCGCAGACACTGCTGATTTAGGTACTGAAGCATTAATGATCCGTTCAGCTGGTGATGCTAAATGGGCATTATCTTTAGGTCACGATGATGCAAGATCTTTTGGTCAACGTTCTGCTGCTGACACAGGTACTTTAGTAGTTATCGGACAACAAAATCCACTTGAGTTAACTTACGGTATGAAAGCTGGCGATATCGCTTGGGCTGGTACTTTAGTTTACTCTAACTTCAACGATAAAGCTGGCGAGATTAAAGAAAGCACAACTGGATTAAAATTCGGTGCTGCTACTTCTACTTGGGATGCAACTGTTGATTTAGGTTTAACTGACAAATGGGAATCAAGCACTTTAAATGACGAATTTAAAGGTAAATCAAACATCGCCGTACGCGGTGGTATGTGGGTTTCTTCTGATATGTACGCTTATGCTGACGTAGCAATGGGCGGATATGAAGTTACTGACGCTGGTGTTGGAACTTCTGAAGTTAAATCTACTGACATCACTGTTGGTGCTATCAACACTATGAAAAATGACGGCAACGAATTTTTCTGGGGTGCTGGTTTAAATTCATTCTTATCTAAAGATGACACTGCTGATTCTAAAGATACTTCACTATCTTTACCATTCATCATCGGTTTAGAAGCTAATGCAGCTACTTGGTTAACTCTACGTGGATCAATCCAACAAAACGTACTTATCCAAAACGAAAAAACTGAAGCAGCTGGTGTAACTACTGCTGAACTTTCTCCAGGAGCTAACAGCACATTAGCATCTATCGGTGCTGGTTTAAAACTTGGTAAAGTTGCATTAGACGGTTCATTAACTGGTTTAACTGGTACTACTCAAACTCAACAAGTTAACGCGAATTCATTATTCGGTACTGTTGGTTTAACTTACGCGTTCTAATTATAAATTAGAAAACGTTCGAAAAAAGGCTCGGTTTCTACCGGGCCTTTTTTTTGCGCAAAATCGAAAGCGAATTTCACGCTAATCGCCTCAAAGGGCGATTTTCTATTTCTGACATCAGTAAGTGAACGGTTCGCAATGAACACTTCGCCACAAGCCTGCTAAGGCCAAAAAAAATCCCCGATAGAGTTTCTACCGGGGATTTTAATTTTCATTCTTAATTTATAAACTATTTTGTCGTTTTCTTTTCGTCTTCTGCTTTTACATCGTAGTAGTCGGGCATTACGAAATCAGGTGTAAATGGGTATTTGTAACTCTTGTAAGCTTTCACTTCAGGAGATCCGGCTTCTGAGTAAATCTTATCCCAGAAAGAAGCCAACAATAAAGCGGCTCTGGCCATTTGTTCGATTTGTAATTTTTCGAACTTCTTAAAGCCAACTTCTGGGGGTTGGCGTTTTGCTGCTGATTTTAAGCTGATTCCTTTTTCATTTTTATATGTCGAAGGTGCCGTCACCGGATCAAGTTTAAAAACTGTTTTAACTTCTTTAAACGAAAGCTCTGATAAAGCCCGCATGCGTTCGACGACAGATAAGTTATCTTTCATGAAGCTTGCACTTTTTAAAGTCGCTGCTTTTTTCACGATGCGATCTTGCATGTCTGGTGCAAAAAATGCCACTGTGGTTTCTTCGTAGTAAGCGTGGATTCCACCATGATTAGCTTCGTAACCATCGTAATCAGAAGTTGAGTGAAACGGCTGCGCGTTATCACCAACAAAGTGACCCATTAAGCCCATGTTCACCATCATTGAATAAAATGCTTTATTAAATGGTAATTCATCGTTTTGTTCTTCTTTGCTAGATGCAGGAGCTGGTTGCATCGCGACTTCTTCGGCTTGTGCTAAAGCTAAACGGTAAAACTGATCGGCGCGCCACCAATTAGATCCAAGATCTTTCGGAACCGATTGAATGCGCGTGTTGCGTTTATGCAAGTTTTCTTTGCCTGTGTATTTTTCAACGATCGCTTTGTAATCTGTCGGAACATCTTTAACAGCAAGGCCTAATACTTCGACATCAATAAAGTGACCTGGGTCTCCGTGTTTGCGAACATCGGCCGATAATGATTTCCAGTAAGTATCAGGAATATTACAAAGGTGACCCATCACTTGCGGCTTATTTAATAAATAATCTTTAAGTGGTTTTGATTTAACTAAGTGAACTGCAGCTTCACAGATTTGGTGATGACCGCGGCCACCCCAAGCCAGGGCGTTTTGCGCGCTGAATATTAAGCTCACAACAGCTAATGACGAAAATAATTTAGATGACATAAAAATGGCTCCCTTTGCTAGTTTTAAGCAGGCCTAGTTTTGCTTTGGCCTTTAACAGGCATCAAGTTATTTTTTTATTAGGTGCTTACGTGTTGCGCACGGCCGAGTTTTCTTCTATATAAATCACTTGTGAGCGATGCAAATACGACTTTCACCTTTAAACCGATCGGCTTTATTAAAAGCTGTTACCCCGATAAGTTCGGGGTGCCTAGGCAATCGGGCTTGGTGAAGCAAACTGTGTCGGAGCTTACGATCAGCTCTGAATGGCAGCCTGAATTTGCGCTGCAGGGTTTAGAAGAGTACTCGCATGTATGGGTAAGTTTTGTTTTTCATTTAAATTCGAATACGAAATATCACCCGAAAGTTCATCCGCCCCGATTAAAGGGCGACACGATTGGCGTGTTTGCAACGCGATCTCCGCATAGACCGAACCCTTTGGGATTATCTTTAGCTACGGTTGAAAAAATTGAAGGCGGAAAGATTTATCTTGGTGGTTTAGATTTAGTGGATGGTACTCCGATTTTGGATATTAAACCTTATCTTCCGCAGTTTGAGTCTTTGCCTGAAGCGCGCGGTGGTTGGGCTACGAAAGATGAACATCAGGTTTCTGCGATTGAAGTGAATTTCGCTGAAGAGGCGCGCGGTGTTTTAAATCAATGGTCATCGCGATTAGCGAAACCAGAATTAGAATCTGTGATTGTCGGAGTTATCAAGCAAGATCCTCGTCCTGTGATCTATCGTGGTTTCGAAGGGCAGAGCGATGCACCTTACCGTAATGAACATGCTTTTAGGCTTTACGATGGAGATGTTCATTTTCGCTTTGCTTCTTCAACGCAAGCTGAAGTTTTCGCAATTAAATTTAATTAGGTGTAAAAAATGAAAAGCTGCAAGGTGGATAACCTGGCAGCTTTTTCGTGATATCTGAGAATCCGGAAAGGAGGTCGCCATGACCAAATCCACGTATTTGCGATATCGGCGTCTACTTAGAATTTTTAAAGTGTGATGATTCTTGGAATCATTATTGTAATTCGAAGTATTTAGAGATCTAGCATGCTGCACGTTCGTTCTTAGATCTTGATTTGTAATCAAGACCATCGTCTTATGATGATGGCATCCTACGAACAGGGGATTTAAAATCCTTGTGTGTTCAGATAAAACAGGGGCAAAGAGCTTTCGGTGTTATCCGCTCTTGATTTCTGTCAAAAGTATTTACACTAATGTAAATACTTTCATAAATAAAAATTTATTATAGCATCACTCGTCTTTAAAACCAGCTTGTCGTATAGTCTCAATCGACCACGGGGAGGTTATATGAATAAGAAGATATTAGGTAAAGTTATCAATACTACTTTAACGATTTTGGGGATTTCGAGTCCGGCTTATGCGCACCATGTGGACGATTCGAATTTATTAGTAACGTTAGGTGTTCCGACCGTAGACGCTGATGAGAATCCTGAAGCTATGGCACAGTTACAAAAAGTTTTGAGTAAGTCTGGTGCAAAAGATTATACTATTAATTTTGATCCTTCAGGGCTTCTAGCAAAAGTAGTTGTTAAAAAAAGCGAAAATAATCAGAATTTAGAGTCGTTAATTAAAAAGCTTAATTCACAATTAAAAAACAAAGTTGTTATAGTAGAAGTCGCGCCAGCTAAAATTACGAACGGAACACAGGATGATCTCTAAAAAAGCACTACTTGTAGCTTTTTTATTAGTCGTCGGTATAATTTTTTTAGTAACGAAGAAGACAAGGGTAAATCCATTGCAATTTAATTACATAATTACTGAAACAGCTGGACCGGATTCGTTTGATCCACTTAATGCAGATAAGACGCAAAATTTAACGGTTATGCGCATGCTTTATTTTACTCCATTTGAAGTAGATAAAAATAATTTGATAAAAAGCAGTGTTTTTGAAAAATACTCTTATGATTCTGAGACAAGCACATTGGTTTTAGAGAAAAAGAACGATATTTATTTTGATGATGGTAGCGTAATTCAGTTGCAAGATATTTTGCTTTCAATATTGCGAATGGGGTATTTTAAACCCGATTTTCCAATGATTAAAGATATCATCGGAATTAAAGAGTGGAGTACTGCTCAGAATGGACTTTCGAGTTTTCCAGCAGGAATCGAAATTTATGGCTCAAAAATAATAATTAAATTTCGTAAAAAAATGTTAAATCCAATGTTCAGATTATGTTTGGAACTTTTTTCGATCATACCTAGTAAATGCATTGATTTAACGTCTGGAAAATTTATTTGTGGAATGGCTCCTGCTAGCGGATATTTTCGAATTGCGACAAAATCAACTGAAGAAATAATTTTTGAAAAAAGAGATCTGGTGATCGCGGGTGCAGAAGAAATCAATGCAAAATCTATTACATTCCAATTTAAAAAGTTGTCAGACCTTTGCAAGTCAAACATCGCTAGAAATGACATTGTTGCTGTAAGTGAATTAGACTACATAAATCTAAACTGCGCTTTAGAAAACGCGCAACTTCATTGGATGGCAGCATCGCGCTTCGGTGTGCTCAGATTTAATACTAAAAATGAATTATTTAATTTATCGAAATATAGAAATTACTTTGCCGAATTAGTCAGGCAGCAAATAGATTCAATGAATATGGGATTACATTCTCAACGCAGTCTTCTTTCCCCATTGCTACCTGGGTATTTAGAACAAAATGAATTTTCAGTAGGTTTAGAGGATTATAAATCCTTCTTCAAGGGCAAGAAAATTTCATTAATCACGGATAAAGCTCCCGTAATGCCATTTATTTATAAAGCAATTCTAGGAGCGGCTAAATCTCTTGAAATGGATATTGAGATTGTCAGTAAAAGTAAGAACGAAGAAATCGTGAACGGATTTTTAGATAATAAGATCTCTGTCATTGCTGGTGCGTCTGGTTTTTGGGCTCAAGATCCAGTTGGTGATATTAGTATGTGGTTTACCAAAAACTTACATAAAACCATGACATTTGCGTGGGAAGATAAAGAGCTATATTCGCTATTAGAAAAAATCGAAAATGAATCTGTTGATTCTGCACTTAATGTACAAATTAAAACTTTAAATAAACACATCTTTAATTCTTCTATTATTGCGCCACTAGTGCATTTCAGAAGGCTATATATTACCAACAAAAGCACTCAAAGTTTAAATTTGCCGCAAGCGATAACATCTCCAGCCCCATGGCAAATTTCGTTATAGTTTATGGATGTTTTAAGTTTTTACTTATCAGAATTAGAAGCAAGAAACTTAATGCCGGCGCATATTGAAGCCGCTGAGTGGTTTGGCTGGACTCTGGTTTCATGTTTTGATACAAAGTCATCTGAGTATATTTCTGAGTCAGTGAGAATGGGTATAGACCAAGATAAAGAAACAGCATTCCTGAAGGCGTTAACTGAACATTGCGAAAGAATATTATCCAAAAATACACCTGAAAAAAGTATTACCAGCTATGGTCGATCGGACGGATTCGCAGCTTTTCCGATATTAGATCAAAACATTAATGTCGCGACACTTAGAGGTAGAGAAAATGCCTATAATGAAGCTGTAGAAAGATATTTATGGGCAACATGGTGGGATAATTTAGATATCTCATTCTCGATTTCACCAACTTCATCCGCTATCAACGGTACGCAAAGTTTAATTGATCAATTTAATTTAGAATATATAAAAGAAGTGCAAATAAAAGACTCTTCAGAAAATCAATGTTTATCAATTTTTTTGGCGAAAATTATAAATGGCGGATATGTCACAGGCGGAGCATGCTCTTTAGTAGGCGATAATCGCCGCTATACCCAAGCTTACGGCGAACTTTTAAGACACTTGTTTGTTACCAAAAACAATCAAAGTATAGCGCATTCTAATTTAAGTTTTTATGAGCAGCGTTTGTTTTCGTTTGCGAGTGGAAAATTAAATCATATAGTCGAAAATAGACTTCATTGTATAGGTAGTAAACTTATCGAACTTCCTGAGTTAGTGCTTGATACTTGTGTCAAGCATGAGCATTCGGATTTAATTTATTTACATAGATGTTATTTTGAAAATCAGCCAGTATTTATGGGCGGCAATATTGAACGATTATGTATTTAAAAATAAACATTTAATTTTGATGTTGATGGCATTCCTAGTGCTGTCTGGCTCCTGCTTTGTCTTCATGGGAGAGTTTTTTGAGAAGGCTACCTCTGACTTGTTAAAAATTTGGTTAAATACTGAACGAGTGTCGTTAGATCAGGGAAATTACATTTCTTCATTTTCAAAATTACAGAGAAGTATCGGCAATGATTCTTATATTAAGGGTTTCGTTGTAAGTGATAGTGACGGACGAACAGTGTTTTCGACGGGAGAAGTTTTTCAAGCTCCTAGCAAGCATCATAATGGTGGCAGTTTTATGGTTGTACATCGTGGTTTTTTTAGCAATATCCAGCAAGCTCAATTTTCGAAGTTGCGTATGTCTGTATATTCTTCATCTGCTGAGCTTATGTATATTTACTTATTAATAGTTGGATACATTGTTTTTTTGAGTTCTGTATTTGCTGTTTTCTTAAAACGAATTGTCATAAGAGAAGAGCAAGTAAAAAATGAAAAAGAATTATTAAGGTTGTCAGAAATAGCGAGTATTAACGAGGCTCTTTCTATTCAGGCAAAACAGGTCGCTCATGATATCCGTTCGCCTCTATCAGTATTAAATATGATTATACCGATTTTTAGTGATGAATCAGAAGAAAAGAAAGATTTAATCAAGCAGGCGGTAGAACGTATAAATAATATTGCCTCTGAATTGTTAAATAAGAGCTCTGCGCAAAGTAAAAACCATCATAATTACAATCCATCAAAGTTAATTCAAAGAATTATTAATGAAAAAAATGTTACTTTGGGTGCTCAGGGTATTCTTTTGAAACTAGACCATATCGATCAAGAAATTGATATGATTGTTAAAATAAAGGAATCTGATCTAGAAAGAATTTTGTCGAATATAATTAATAATTCCATTGAAGCAGTTGATCAAAAGGCAGGTCATATTATATGTAGTTTTAATTCGTACGAGAATAACTTTGAATTTGCAGTAGCCGATAACGGAAAAGGTATTCCTTCTCACTTGATAGAAAAGTTAGGACAAAAAGGTGCTTCATTTGGAAAAGAGAGTCATATTAATTCTGGCTCAGGATTAGGTCTTTTTCATGCAAAGAAAGTCTTGGAAGAAATTGGTGGTAGACTTGAAATTTCGAGTCGACTAAACGAAGGCACGGTTGTACGAATTCAACTACCAAGAGCATAAATGAATTCTATTTGTGACCAGCTGGAGTTTTCGTACCAAATGTTCAGTTTATAAATTGCTGACCAAAGCATCTCGGAAGTTTGGATTAAAAAATTGGAAGGCTATGTTTCGATAACTTCCGTGTGTAAAGTGGGAACCGATGTTACCGTAGAAATTCCCGTTTAATGGCTCGTAAAAAGTATAATTGGTAATAAAAATGAAAAAAATTAATCCAGATGATATTACCATTCAGAGTTGTACCGTTGAAGATATTGCTTTTATAGCTGACTATATAAGTAATTGCTCTGAAGAATTTGTAAGATCATTCGGAGCAGATAAGAAGAAGGTGCCGCCCAAAGAAATTCTTATCGAAAATCTAAGAAAAAATTTAGATGAACATGGTATTGTAAAGAATTTTGCTATTGCTTATTACAAAGGCCAAAGAATTGGTCATTGTAATGTGAATAATATTGTCGAAAATGATAGTGGAGTGATTCATGCACAAATTTGGGATGCATCGCTTATGATCGAGCCTATTGCTTGTAATTGTATGAGGTAGATAGAATCACACTCGATGAGCTTAAGAGAAAACTTACAATTTAGTTTTTAATATTCAAGAATCAATAAACTTAATAAGACGATCAAACTGTTTATTATCAGCTTTTTTTAAAGCGCTGATGTATTCTGCACGATCTTTTTTTGTACGTGCACCCCATGTGGGGATTAGTTGATTATATTTTTCAGCTAAAAGTTCTGTATGTAGCCGTGCATAGCGACCATTTCCATTCGGAAATGGGTGAATAAAGACCAACTGATGATGAAATCTGCTTAGAATTTCGCGCCAAGGATAAGATTCAAATTCAATCCAAGTTTGAGTATTTCTCATCAACTCTACGACTCGCGTAGAAATTTGATTTTTATCAATACCAATGCTTTTATCAGTTATGCGATAAGTGCCTGCCCATTTCCAAACATCGCCATACATTTTTTTATGTAGTTTACGAACGAAAATTTCGTCTAAGATTTCCTTTTTATATTTTAAGCACCAGTTTTTTCCAATTAGAATATTCTGTTGTTCCATAGTGTTTAGTTCGCCCTGATTATTTATATCGGGAATTAAGCCGTCAATCTCATTGGGATCAAGTGGTGTTGCTCCTGGAAGGTATTCAGGTGTGAATTTCATTTTTTAGATTTTTTCCATAATCCTGAGTCGAGATCTCGTTTTAAATCGTGAGCTAAGTTTTTAATCTGATCTTGAGTGGTGATGCTATCTACTTCTTGCATTTCTAAATTCATAGAGTGGGGTACTCCAGAAGCAATTTTTTTCGCTAAAGCCACCGCTTTTTGATCTAATAACTCATCAAACGAGTTATTGGGAGATTTAGGGACGATCATATATACTAGTTCGCAATCCATCGCTTCTGCGGCTTTGCTTAAGCTCTTAAGAGATACTGTTTTTTTACTTTCGCCGTTCTCTAGTTGGGTGATGTTAGTTTGAGTCACACCCATTAACTCAGCTAATTGCCTACTTGATATTCCTAAAGCATTTCGAACACTTTTAACCCAACCCTTTTTAATAGTAGGGCGAGTAGAAAAGCCATTCAGTTTTAGATCAAGGATTTGTCTTTGCTGATGCTGGGCCTTTTTATTGGGTTTCATCTATATATGATCATATATAGATGATCATAAGTCAATTATATGATCATCTATATATGATCATAAACCATACTTATGTACATATATATATGATCATAACGTCTATAATACTGTCTAACCCCTATACACCCCTGAAAAATCGCCAAAACCCTGCTTAACACATCGCCATTCTCTAGAGATTTTGCTCAAATTGTGGTTTATTGGTTAGGTTTGAATAAATAAAAGGTTAGGGGAGTCTCATGCAAACGCAGGATAATAAAACTCAATCAACGTTACGTAAAGTTCCAACATTAAGCCTTGGTAGCTACACTCGTGGCTCTGAAACCGATAAATTAAAATTCATCGAACAATTATTTACCGGAATCAAAGATTACGGCTTTATCGTTTTAAAAGATCACGATGTTGACCCAGCTTTATTAAAACAAGCTTACGAAGTTTTAGAAAAATTCTACGCGCTACCGGATGCAACTAAACGCTCTTACATTTCTGAAAAAGGTGGCGGTCAACGTGGCTACACAGCTTTCGGAACTGAACATGCAAAAGGCGCTGAAGTAAAGGATTTAAAAGAATTTTGGCACGTCGGCCGCGAAGTTCCAGATGATCACCAATTTTCTAAATACTATCCAAAAAATATTTGGCCAGATGATAATCTTGCTGAATTTCGCCCGGTGTTTGAAAAATTATTTTCGCAACTAGAAACTGCCGGCATCCAGATGATGGAAGCCTTAACTTATCCGTTAGAAGTAGAAAAAACTTATTTTAAAAATATGGTGCAAGAAGGTAATTCTATCTTACGTTTACTTCATTACCCACCAATTCCTGAAGGCACTGATCCTCGTTGTATCCGCGCCGCAGCTCACGAAGATATTAACTTTATCACGATCTTACCGGCAGCTACGCAATCAGGTCTTCAATTAAAAGATCGCGATGGCACTTGGTTAGATATCGAATCTGATTTCGGAACCCTAATCGTTGATGCGGGTGATATGTTAGCGCGTATCACGAATGAGGTGATTCCTTCGACTACTCATCGCGTGATTAACCCGCAAGATGGTACGAATAAATCTCGTTATTCAATGCCGTTCTTCATGCATCCACATCCTGAAAGTTTATTATCTTGTCTGCCTTCATGCCGCGGTGCTGGGGCTAAATATCCAGATATCACTGGTCACGAGTTTTTAATGCAAAGACTTCGTGAAATTGGCTTAATCAAATAGATTTTAATCGCTACTGAAGCAAAAAAACGCAGGGCTTCGCAAAGCTTATGCGTTTTTTACTTTTGGCCTCTAGTAATGGTTTCATAAGCACATGAATCCAGACACGTAAAAACGAGCCCGCAAGAACATCGCGAAGAGACCCACAGGCCCGTCTAAGAATGCAAAAAGCATTAGGCTATTAAGTAAAATAAGAGTAATCTTATTCACATGAGAAAAGATTTAGTATTAGGAATTGGAGCCACGTTATTAGCGATGGCTCTTTTTTATTTTGCGGATAATCCGACTGTAAAATTAAATATCGGAAAAAATAAAATCGATTCAGATACTGAATACGGCGTACCGGCCAACAAAAAACTTTTAAATGATGAAGTGACTGCAGCCCAAGCTGCGCAAATAGCGAAGACGGCCGTGTCAGCTCCGTCTGAGGCTTTAAAAGCCGGAGCCGCTCGTGATGCGATTTCAAAAAACTTTGTCGAACACTTAAAAACGATCGGCATATGTTTAAAGATCAATCCAGCGATTGATAATCTAACAATCGAACCTACTTACGATAACCTGTTAATTAGTCTTAGACCGGCCATTGGCGAACTTGTGGTGCAAATGGATGATTGGACTCAGATGGATTTACACAGTGCTGATGGCAGCCGCAAGCGCATTCGCACCGAGGTGAATTACGAAAATCCAAACGCTCCAGTTAAGTATGTGCAGCTATATCATATCAACGATCAGGGTTTTCCTGAAATGCAGACTGTAGACGCTGAAAAAGCGCGTAACCCATCAGATGATTATATTAATTATTTACGTGGTGGAGCAGAATTGACGTTAAACGAACGTGGAAGTCGCGTGTACTTTCAAGAAGGCGAAGAGATCGTGCTTGTTGAAAGATCTGGAGTGATCGAATCTTTTTCATTAAGTAAAGACGGAAAAACTGTCAGTTGCACTGGCTTAGACGCCATCAATTCAAACTGTCAGTGTGTTCAATAAAACGTGATCGCCTTAAGCGATCACGATGTGAGTTACGATAAGAGCAGCAAGTACAACCATTAATGACATATTTAAGTTATTCATAGGATCTCCTTTCTGAGGTCGGCAGGGCCGAACCCTTTTCTTAAAGACTGTTTTAAAACTATTTTGCACGCTTTTCCACTGTCATAATTCTGACAGGCATTAACTTCACGAAGTGACAAATATCGAAAACTAGATGTCATCTGATTAGACGATGGGGTTTCTATGCCTGTTAAAATTAAGCTCGTTCTGGCCAGTAAACTGCTTTAAAACCTTCGGAACCTGAACGTATTAACTAAAGTCCAGATTATAACCAGATTGTACAGCTACCCTCTGTGGAAATGCTATGACTTCGATAAACTAGGAGTCATGAAGCTTTTTATAATTTACACCACAGTTTTATTTTCTATCGCAGCCCAAGCTGAAATCATCGAATTTAAATTACAAACTGAAAATCAAACCTGCAAAGGTCTTTCACAAGTTGTCATTACTCAGGATAAAGTCGTTTTGTACCAGCTCGAAGTTCCGATGTATGGCACAGGCCAAGTGCATTTATTAACCGGTAATTTTCAAATCGATGCCGTTAATAAAGAAGGTTGTACTTTCCAAGACATCATTCAAATTTCTGATCTTCCGAATAACACAATCAATGTAAAATTAGAGATGGCGCCGCGAAAACCCGCGATGACTATTGATACTTCGCAAGGTTTGCCACAAGGATTTAATCCGATGAGCTATAACCTATGGCGATCGCCGTGGTGGGGTGGGTGGGGTTATAACCAATTTAGCACGCCATTTTATTCTCCCTGCGGCTGGAGCATGTATGGCTGTAGCGGTAACTCTTACCCGCACAACGGCAATATCGCTATGGGAAAACCCAACATCTATTTTTCTGGAAAAGACGACGGAAAATTTAAATTAAAATTTACCGATGAGAACTTTAATTTTTTAGCTACAGTGCCTTCGTTTAAAGGCAAAGAAATTAGCGGCGAGCTTCGTAAAGGCAGCATCTACAACGAAAATACTTGGTATCCGTATTTATTCTACGATGCTCGTATCAACGATGATCATTTGCAAAACAACCAAGGCTTTTGCGGAACCCGTAAAGAGATCTTTCAATTTATGATGGAAGGCTTAAAAAAATACGAATTTCCAAACGAAGCCAGAACTGATTTTGCCGAATACTGGTCAGTTAAAATTCCTGAAGCGTTACGCTACTGCGTTTTTCCACAAGCCAGCGCACAGTTAGATAAAGCAGCACCCTTAGAAGTAACTTTTGATGATAAATCACAAGTGCACACTGAAAGATTATTCTATTTAGTGATTCCGCAAGATTATAAAGGTAAACGTATTCCAGCTAAGTCGAATAAATTCTCTGATAAACCAAAATCGCAGTGGAAGCACTATTCACGCACAGTGATTCCTAAAGTGGCTTACGTCTATGAATGGGGTGTAGGATTTATTTTCGAATAGTTTCTGGGTGCCAGGCCGTCTTTCTGGTTGCAGCGCAACAAGAAAGACGGCCTGGCACCTTTTATTGAAAGCGAGTTAGTGCTTCTTTTAGCGATACGATTTGCACTTTTGATTGTGCTAATAATAATCGATCTGCCGCAATCACATCTTCATCAGCATTTGCCACAAACTTCTCGTTAGATAATTTGTTCGAAAGTAAATTGATGTCTTTATCCAATTTTTCAATCGTCTTTTGAATACGTTTTAACTCTTCGTCGAAATCAACTAAACCTTCAAGCGGGATAATGACTTTTACTTGTGTGTCTTTTACCGATACCGAAGTTACAGCACATTTCATTAAATCGCCATCAGCACCGATATCAAGACTTTCTAAACGGCCGATAGTCATTAAGGCCGTACGATTATCGCTTAACGTTTTTGAAACGGCCTCATCAGTTACACCTAAACGAACTTTAAGTTTAATGGCAGGGCTGATGCGGTTTTCACCACGAATATTACGAATCGCCGTGATCACTTCTTTTACGATATCAATTTCGTGTTCAGCTTTTTTACTGCCGAAAGCTAAGAATTCACGATCATTGGCCACTGTTGGGTAATTATCGATAATGCACGCTTCAGCTTTTAACGGAAGTTTTGCATAGATCTCTTCAGTGATAAACGGGCAGAACGGGTGAAGCAATCTAACAATGCGATTTAAAACATGCGCCATCACTAATTGCGTCGCGTGTTTTTGTTCGACATTTTGGCCAGATACGATTGGTTTTGTAAACTCAATGTACCAATCGCAAAACTGATTCCAGATAAATTGATAAAGTTCTAAAGCGGCTTCAGAAAACTTTTCAGCCTCTAGCGCTTCTTGCACTTTTTTCTCTGTAGCACCTAGTTTTGAAATAATCCATTGGTCAAACAAACTGATATTCGCTTTAGCAGGCATAGCCTTTAAGCCTTCAGCCGGAATCGGCATATCTGCAATATTAGATAATACAAAACGTGATGCATTCCAAACTTTATTCATAAAGTTACGGTAGCCCTCTAAACGTTGCTCAGAGAATTTAAAATCTTTACCGCTAAATAAATGCGCTAAAAAACTGAAGCGTAAAGCATCGGCTCCGTATTTATCGATCATATCGATCGGATCAATCGAGTTACCTAAAGATTTAGACATCTTACGGCCTTGAGCATCGCGAACGAGGCCGTGAACATAGACTGTTCTAAACGGCACATCTTTTTTAAACTCAACTCCCATGACGATCATTCTAGCAACCCAGAAGAAAATAATATCGTGACCAGTTACTAAGTAATTTGTTGGGTAAAACGTTTTTTGCGTTTCAAGAGCGTGCTGATCTTCATTTGGCCAACCCATTGTTGAAAATGGCCAAAGGGCAGAAGAAAACCAAGTGTCTAATACATCGTCTTCCTGAGAAATTTTAGTGCTGTTACAGTGATCGCAGTGCGCAGGCGCAGTTTCAGCCACCGTGTGTTTTTCACAATCATGACAGTGCCATGCAGGAATGCGATGACCCCACCATAATTGGCGCGAGATACACCAGTCTTCAATGATATTCATCCAGTGAAGATAAACCTTGGTCCACGATTCAGGTTCAAAACGGATAGTGCCAGATTCAACCACGCGTTTAGCTGGTACTGCTAGCTCTTCCATTTTAAGAAACCATTGCTCAGACATAAATGGTTCAACGACTGCGTCTGTGCGCGAGCAGTGACCCACTGAATGCATGTGTGGTTCTTCTTTTACAAGCAATCCTAAAGCTTTTAAATCTTCGCAAACTTTTTTACGTGCTTCTTGAACTTTTAAACCTTGGTAAACACCAGTGTTTTCATTCAATAGCGTTTTTTTAGTTAGAATATTAATAAATTCTAATTTGTGAGTTTTACCGATTTTGTAATCGTTAAAATCATGCGCCGGAGTAATTTTCACAACTCCAGAACCAAATGTAAGATCCACATAAGCGTCAGCGATGATTTTAATTTTACGATTGATCAACGGCACAGTAACAGTTTTACCAATCAAATGTTGGTAACGAGTATCATCAGGGTGAACACAAAGGGCTGTATCACCTAACATCGTTTCAGGACGAGTCGTTGCAACGGTTAGCATTTCACCTGTGCCATCAACAGGGTAGTTGATGTGGTAAAGAGTTCCTTTAACTTGTTTGTGCTCTACTTCAAGATCTGAAATTGCAGATTCTAAAGGCCCTGACCAGTTAACTAAGCGTTGGCCTTTATAAATTAAATTCTTTTTGTATAAAGATACGAAAGTTTTACGAACGGCTTTTGATACGCCTTCATCTAAAGTAAAAGTCGCGCGATCCCAATCACATGAATCACCTAAGCGGCGCATTTGATTGTAAATACGATCGCCGTATTCGTTTTTCCATTCCCAAACTTTTTCTACGAATTTTTCACGGCCTAAATCATGACGAGTAACGCCGCCATTTTTCTTTAATTCTTTTTCAACTACAGTTTGTGTGGCGATACCTGCGTGATCAGTTCCTGGTAACCACATGGCATTAAAGCCAGACATACGTTTCCAACGAATTAATAAATCTTGAATGGTGTGATCAAGCGCGTGGCCTAAATGTAAAAAGCCAGTGACGTTTGGAGGAGGTAAAATAATTGAAAACGGAGGCTTTGTTGATTGATCTTGGGCTTTAAAATAGCCTTTGTCTTCCCACTGTTTATAAACAGTAGCTTCAACGTCTTGTGGATTATATCTGTCGGCTAACGTACTTGGATTTGTCATCTGTTTGATGCTCACTTTCAGTAAGACAACTACGATAGCAAATTAGCCTCGATCAGTCACCATTTGCTGATAACCGCCATCAATCAGATAGACGTTTGTATAACCTTTTTTTTCTAAATCTTCGGCGATTCGCACAGATTGCTTGCCATCAGGGCATAATAATAAAACCGCAAAGTCTTTAGGGATCTTACGGCTGTCTAATTCGGCTTGGATTTGGCTCTCATCAAGCATAACCTGCCAAGCTTCGACGTGCAGTTTTTGAATAGATTTGTACCAAGGGCCCACATCAGGCCCAAAATTAAAAAATAAAAACGGAACGCGGTTTTCGATCAGGTTATTGAGCTGGTAGTAGCCGATTTTATTGTAGCTCATCCAACCACCTTTTTACCGTGATCAGGAAGACTTTGGTAAATCATATAAACAATCGATAACGCAAAAAATGTAAGACCACCGGCTAATAAAAAAGGCGAGTTTTTTGCGGCACTCTGAAATAAAAAGCCACCCACCGCAGGGCCAATCACGCGGCCTAAAGCCGATAAACTCTGTGTTGTGCCCATCGCCACGCCTTGTTCTTCGGCGGGAACAAGTAAAGACACACTTCCTAAAATTGCCGGGTTTGTTAAGCCATTTCCTAACGATAAGAACGTCATCACGACGCCCATCATCGGAATACTTTCTGCTAAGCCAATGCCGACAAAACCAACGGCCATTAAAAATAAACCAACGCGTAAAAGATTTTTTTCTCCAAAGCGGGGAATCAATTTTCTGACTAAATAACCTTGCGTGAAAACGATGATAACGCCGATGTAGGCAAAGCCAAAGCTGACTTCTTTGATGCTCCAGTTGAAGCGATCTTTCATATACAGCACAAGCGTGGCTTCCATCATGGCCATCGACAATGTTGTTAGTGCAAAACCTGTAATCAGCGGGCTGATCACAGGAGTTTTGAAATAATGCAGCATATTTGAAATGCGTTTACTTTTAATGGCGCTGTTTTTGGCGCGCACTTCAGCACTAATTGATTCTGTTAAATTAAAATAAGCAAAAATAAATGTGCCCAAACAAAGTAAGGCCACACCGTAAGATGAAAAGCTGGCGATAAAGCCTAGATCAGTTGAAATGCTTTCGGCAAAAACAGTTAAACCTCCGCCGATAGCTGGGCCAAATAAAAATCCTAAACCAAAAGCTGCTCCAATGAGGGCCATACCTTTTGAACGATCTTGCTGAGTCGTCACATCAGAAACATACGCCGATGCTGTCGAAATCGAAGCGCCAAAAAAGCCTGTTAAAATTCGGGCGACAAAAAGCATTTCTAAAGAACGTGATGAAGCTAAGACTAAATATGAAATCACTTCGCCGAATAGACAAAATAGTAATATGGGGCGGCGGCCATAGCGGTCAGAAAGTTTTCCCCAAAAGGGTGCAAAGACAAATTGCATTAAAGAGTACGAAGACATTAAAAGCCCAGCTTCCCAAGCCGTGGCCCCGTAGTGGATGCTCAATAGCGGAAGCACCGGAATAATCATTCCAAAACCCAGAAGGTAAATAAATACGGTAAAGAAGATAACGATTAGTGGTTTTTTCATTCGGACCTAGACCTTTGACATCTGCTCTTCATATATAAACTCGGTTACACTGGTGTGGCTATGAAAAAAACATCAAATACACTACGTTCTAAGGTAAATTTCATCGTTCTATCGCTGACACTTTTTTCAACTGCTCAAAGCTGGGCGTTTTTTGATCCTTATCAGGTCTATCGCCCGCAACGGTTTGATTTGGCCGTAGACACGCAATTTTATAAAACCACGGCCAATTTTGATTCTGGCGGAGAGAAAACAGATCTAGCCTTTGAAAATAGCTTTCAAATTGTCGATGTGAGCCCGCAATTACGTTGGGGAATGTTTCGTGATCTTGGCGTGCGTTTAGGCGGAAACGTTGGCTCTTCTGAGTCTGTTGACCCAATTAATACCCGCAATAATTCAACGTTTAATCGTCTGGATGTGGGCGCTGACTACCGATTGCTAAATTATGAAAGTTTTCAAACGATCCTGGATTTTGAGTATTCACATGCAATAGAAAAAGTACAAACCGCTACTGATTCTTCATTGAACAGCAACGGAGCCTCTGAAATTAAATCCACACTGATCATGAGATTGGATTTAGGAAGTTTTTATCCCTACACCTACATCGGCGCAAATATTCGCTCAGAGGGTTTATCAACTCTTTTAACTTACGGGGTGGGCGGAGAATTTCGCTTTTCTGAACTAGGCCTTGGAGCCGTAGTTGAAGGTTTTAGTTCTGTAAAAGATGATGAGTTCACGAACTCGGCGTCTCGTCGTGATTTAATCACGACACGTGTAAACGGTGGCAGTAGAAAGTTTTATTCAATTAATCCAAATGCATTAGCTGCAGAAGTATTTTTAAATTTTGCGATGACTGAGTGGATTAAATTTAAAGCCTACGGCGGTGCTGATGTGACAGGTTCAAATACGTCACAGGGTTTTTTCGTTGGCGGTGCACTGACCTTTACACTAGATTACGGCAGTGGCGGTGATGATCTTGAAGAGCAACGAGTGATTCGTCGTTCGCAACGTGCAAAAAAAGTTAAAAAGCCTGTGGATAACAGTTTTAAAGAAAGCACTGACGATGGTGTAGATCAAAATTATTTTAAATCAGTTGATCCAAGTAACGATGATTACGTTCAACCCATTGAAGAAGAAGAAGAGCAACAACCCGCGCCCCAAAATGGAACTGGCTCGAGCGTGAACCCTAGTACACAAAGCGATTTGGATCAGTTGGGCTATCAAATCAAATTAAAGAAGCTTAAAAAGAAAAAGAAGAATCAGTAGAGGATCAAAGTGGCAATTCGCTACAGTAGTGATTCTTATCACAATTATCACAAAATAAATAATGACAAGTTTTTATTTTGTGATAATTTGTTTATATTCTTAATGAAAGGAGAATCACATGTTTACATATATAAATACACACGCCTTAGGACTTACTACAGCCGTTGAAACGATTGTTAATATGTCCGATTCTCCTATGGCACTTCAATTCTAGCAGAATTGTTCTAAAACAAGAGAATCCAAAAAAATTTAAAGAATGAATCGCGATAATTAGCCTTATCGTTAAAACTCGTTGTGGGTTTTTTCAAGTGAGCCGCAAGGCGAACCAACATTCTTCAAAATTCAAAAACACATCAATTATTTTTATTTAACCGCGCTCGGAAACGAGAGCAAAAAGGATATTTTATGAAAAACGCTAAAAATTATTTAGCACTGTACGAAAATTGGGAAAACTCAAACGCGGAGGAGCTTTGGCGAATTTGGAAAAGCGTTTTGAAGTGTATTAGCCTGGTCGCTTATTCATTTCACGCTATCGTGAAACTAGCGATCAGGCTTTTATTAAATTCTAATTATTTAGTGAAACATTATGAAGTGGGAGAGCTGCCAGAAGAAATCTGCAGCAACTACCACACGAATAATCAGAACTGGTATATCAACTAATACCAGTTCTGTTCTTTATCTATTTTAATTTACGAGATTGAATTACTGTTAATGTATCGACAAGTCGGCGACCTGCTAAGCTGCAATCTCCGTCAACGCCATAAAAGTTTTGTGCTAAGTGTTTTGTCGCTGGATAAGAAGACTTCGCATTTTTAAAAGATTCATCGAGTAAGTTATTTGAATCTTCAAATAATAAAGCATAACCAATTTTAGTTAAATCGACAACAACACCGCTTGCTGAACCACCTACATAGTTTGTTGCTGTTTTATCCCTGCTGGTACCGCTATATTCAAAGTTTGTTCCAACTGCAGTTCCTATAGAGGCAAAAGCCGAAAAAATAGGAAGTGTTTCAGCAACGCCTGTGATGACTAAGGTGTTAGTTGCTACTGGGCAGGCAATGGTTACGCGCAAAATATTTTTACCAGCATAACCCAGTAACTGACTGTTCGTCATTTTAGCTAAATCTTGGCTATCGGCATCTGATGCTGGAAAGCGGGGGTTTGTTGGTGTTTGCGCGACTTGCTGTTGGTGAGAACAGCTAAAAGATAAAACTAACAATAAGGCAGATAATAAAAGTTTCATAAACTTCCTCCACTTTAAATATTATCATTCACTGGAATTAACATACAGTCCAGATCAGGCCGAAGCATAACCTTTTAGTGTTCTTTATGTTGCTGACACAGCGAGGAGATGAGCCCCGAGGGGGGCTTTCCTAAGATTGTGTTGTCGTACATGTTGTAAATCGTCTTGGGAGGGGCGATTTGGTTTTAGATTTTTATTTTGTTATTCAAGATCCATGTTTTGCATGCGCATTTTCGGCATGTAAGTTTCAGCTTGTTCTAATAAAGACAAGTGCGCTTGAGCCATGGCTTTAAGATTTGCTTCGAACTGCATTCTTGATTTTTTAAGATCAGAAATTTCGTTATAAATTTTACGTAAAGAATCTTTGGCGTCGCGTGTGATTGTTTCTGCCTTTTGTTGAGCGTCAGCAATAACTAATTTACATTCGTGTTCAGCTTCTTGTTTCATTTGATCTGATAACTTAGTCGCTTGTGTGATGGCGCTACGTAAGACATTATCGCGATCACGAAACTCGTGAAGCTGTAATTCTTTTTCTTTAAGTTCTTCAGTTAATGTTTGAATTTGTTGTGCAAGATTTTCAGTTTGCGCAGCAATAATCGTTAGATAATTTACAACTTGTTCAGGATCAAAGCCCATCATCTTGCGATCGAAGGTCTTATTTACTATTTCAGTTGGGTAAAATTTCATTTAATTCCTCCATGAATCAAATTACGAACCCGTGCTTCTCTATGTTAGTATAGGCAATCCTTGCCCTAAAAAATAGTCGAGTCCAAAGAACTGTACTTAAGAAGGGTTGGGGTGAAAAAATACCTTTACATATGCGCATAATGGCGTACAATTTGCGCATATGATTAAGAGAATGTGTAACCCATCAAAATCACAAAGTTTTTTCTTATTTGGCCCACGTGGTGCAGGCAAGACGACATTTCTTAAATGGTTTTTTATCGATACTGAGCCTTTATGGATCAATCTGTTAGATCAAAAAACTGAGTTTAATCTGGCACAGAATCCTGATTATTTATTGGATCTTTGGAAAAAAGAAAAACAAAAATGGATTGTTATTGATGAAGTTCAGAAAATTCCAAGAATTTTAGACGTTGTTCATCAAGGTATTGAAGAGCATAAAATTAAATTTGCTTTGACTGGATCAAGCAGCCGAAAGCTTAAACGCGGTGGTGCTAATTTGCTGGCCGGCCGTGCGGCTTCTTTTTCGCTAGCGCCGTTTTCAAGTTTAGAATTAGGAGACCAATTTAATTTATCAAAAGCTTTGAAGTTTGGCTTACTGCCCAAATTATGGAATGAAAAACTTGATAGTAAGGATATGTCACGTTCTTTATATTCTTATGTGCAAACTTATTTGAAAGAAGAAGTGGCGGCTGAACAGCTAGTAAGAAATCTAGATCCCTTTCGCCGTGTATTGGTCAGCGCAGCTCAAAGTAATTCAAAAATTATAAACTATGCTAAAATTGAAAGAGATGCGGGTGTTGCTCATTCACAAGCTGAAAGACATTTTGAAATATTGTGTGATACATTAGTTGGCCGATATTTAGAGCCCCATGATCATTCTATTCGAAAAAGACAGATTAAAAAAAGTAAATTTTATTTTTTTGATACAGGAGTCGTTCGGGCGCTAAGAAATTTATTGGAGGAAGATTTAGACCCGGGAAATTTTGAATTCGGTGATTTATTCGAAACTTTTTTGATTAATGAATTTTTTAAATTAAATGAGGCCCTTGAGAAAAGATGGAACTTTTCATATTTACGAACAAAAGATGATGTTGAAGTTGATCTTATCATTGAGCCTCCACGAGGCCCGATGATTTTAATTGAAATTAAATCTAACAAAAACATTAAGCCTGATGATGCTTCAGCATTTTTAAAAATTTCTAAAGAATTTCCTAACGCTAGAAAGTATGTACTTTCAAACTCGCAAGATGAATTTGAACATCAAAATATACGCTTTTTAAACTGGCAAGTTGGCCTTAAAGAAATATTTGCAGTCTAAGTCTGGCGCAATCCGCCTGAGGTATTACTGTAAGCTATGCCAGTATTTGGAGCTGTACCCATTTCCCTGTCAAACATGGTTACTAAAATATTTAAGCGAAGAAATGCGAGGCTTTCATCCACTAGAAATAGAGAGTTTCCCTTACGAAGTTCGAATTTAATAGCATCTCTTAAATAGTTCGCAAATTGTGGCATGAGGTAGAGGCTTTAGATAGATTCGCCCACTTTTGCAATGCGGCGCATGCCAAAAAGTAACGGCCTACCTTCTAAGTCTGGCGTGAGATTTCTCGTGAACGAAGGGCTGCTTTTTCAAAGCTGATGCGCAAAGCACGCTCGATCTCTAGTTCACGCATTGAATTTAAACCTGCAGCAGTAACGCCTTTTTTAGAAGTTACGCGTTGTTGTAACTCTTCGATGTCTACACCAACAGATTGTGCAGCTAAAAGTGATGCGCCAACAAAAGTTTCAATCGTCATTACTTTAGCCTGTTCAGGTGTAAAGCCATGCTCGATAATCCAATCTTGCCAGTACATCATCATTTCAAAAACAAAACCTGTACCGCTTGAGCAAGAAATCATTAAAGCATCAAATTGGTCTTCGGTATCTAATTCTAAAATTACGCCAAGACCTGAAAATAAATCTTTTGTGATTTCAATAACAGCGATATCTTTTTTATGCGCAAGTAATCCTAAAACTCCGCGACCAATGAGTGATGGCGTGTTTGGCATAAGGCGAACTAAACGACCTTGCGGAATTAATTTTTCTAAGGAGTGCATGGGGATTCCAGCAGCTAGTGAAATGATGATTTGATTTTCATCAAATGCTGATACTAAATTTGCCATCGCCGCGGGAAGATCTTGTGGTTTCATCGCTAAAATAACGATGTCGCACTCTTCAATGATTTGTTCGTTATGTTCACGAATTTCGATTTGATATAATTCTTTTAATTTAAGTGGTTTACCCGGAGTGCGGTTTGAAACATAAATTTGATCTGGCCTGAGTAATTTTGACTCGATCATTCCTTTGATTAAAGCCTGAGCCATGTGTCCTGCGCCGATAAAACCAATTTTGTAAGACCTAAGTAAAGGATGAGTCATACTCGTTAGGCTACTGTATTTTTTGCCGTTCGCCAAATAAAACCGTGCCGATTCTAATCCATGTCGCACCTTCTTTGAGAGCGATGTGATAATCGTGGCTTGTTCCCATTGAAAGTTCAGTTGCTTTTAATTGTTGGGCCAAGTTTTTTAATTTTTTAAAATGAATTTCGTTATCTTCTGCCTCGTTTTGTAGGGGCGGCATGGTCATAAGCCCCACAATCTTAACATTTGATAGTTTTTTCAGTTGCGGCCAAGCAGAAATTACGGTGGCTTCATCAAAACCCGCTTTAGTGGCCTCGTTCGACAAATTAACTTGAATGAAAATCTTTTGCACATGGTCGATTTCAGAAGCTTTTTTTGAGACGAGTTCGGCTAATTCTAGCGAATCAATGGCATGTAAATAGGCAAAATTATTTTTTAGATATTTTACTTTGTTTTTTTGGATCGGGCCGATCAAGTGCCATTCTAAATTTAGATCTTTCAGGGCTTCGGTTTTTTCTAAAGCTTCTTGAATGTAGTTTTCACCAAAAGCACGTTGACCCTGACTAGCCAATTCGCGAATTTTTTCTAACGGCTGAAGTTTGCTGACTGCAAGCAAGTTCTGCCCAGGTAATAGTTTGGCTTTGACTGCAGACAGTACTGATTTTTCAAAATTCCAATTTTTCTGGGCAAATAATTTTTCTAAGGCGGTGAGCGGTAAGCCCACGACGTTGTTGTAGTCTCCTACAAACCTTTCTACAAACTTTCCCCCCAAACCTTGAATGGCGTAAGAGCCCGCTTTATCCATGGGTTCACCAGTTTTGATGTAATCCCAGATGGCCTCATCAGTTAAATTTTTAAAAAACACCTGTGAAGTCTCGATATGAGACACTAAGTCTTTTGTCTGTGGGTCGAGAAGGATGATTGCAGTTTTTACTTCATGCATTTTGCCTGAAAGTTTTTTCAAAGTATCAAAAGCATCCTGTTCGTTTTCAGGTTTTCCGATCGCTAAATTTTCTAAACAAACCATCGTGTCTGAAGCCAAAATAATATTGCCTGGATTTTTGTCAGGACATTGGTCTAGGCAGGTAAAAGCTTTTCTTTTTGCGATGTCGATTATTTGCTCGTCTAAGCTTAGGTTTTCATTCGGGATTTCCGATATAAAGACTGGGAATGAGACAAAATAATAACCGGCTTTTTTTAAAATTTCTGCGCGGCGTGGAGATTGCGAAGCTAGGACAATTTTTTTCATTCAACTAAATTTAAACCAAAAGAGGATCTATGGGTAGTGCTGAACTCATGTTATTTACCGGTCTCATCTTAGCGGGTGTGGCGGTTTATCTTTTCATGACTTCCATTTTGGCGGGCAAACCCGGCGAAGCGCAACTGCAATGGGCTAGTGGTACAGAACCCATCAAATCAAAAAATGGAATCATCAATCTTTGTCGTCCAATGGTGCATCAGTTCACTCTGCAACATGCGACAAAATTTAAATCAGAACAATACCGTAAAAAAATTCGTCATCTGATCAAAACTGGCGGTATGTCGGCAGAGATGAACGAAGATGAATTTATTGGTTACCAATTATTTTTAGGAATCGCATTTCCGATTTTTCTTAACATCATGAATTTTTCTTTGGATCTTGGATTCTCGCCCTTGATTTTATGTCTGCTTGGAGTGGTTGGTTGGTTTATGCCACAAATGCACTGTAAGGCGCAGAAAAAAGCTAGAACTTTAAGTGTGCAAGCCGACATGCCATTTTTTATTGATCTATTGGCGCTATCAGTTGAAGCCGGCCTTGATTTTTTTGGCGCGATTCAAAAAATCGTAGATAAAGTGGCTGATCCGAATTCTGTTTTAGCTGAAGAACTAAATACGGTGCTTAAAGACATCAAAGTCGGTTCGTCAAAAACTGATGCGTTAAAAGAAATGGCTGCACGCTTAGATATGCCCGAGATCACAAGTTTTGTGGCGGTGTTAATCGATGCTGAAGCAACAGGCGCTAGTATTTCACAAGTGTTAAAAGATCAATCGGTGCAAATGCGCATGGAAAGATTTGTACGTGCAGAAAAAGCCGGAGCGCGAGCTTCGCAATTAATTTTATTACCATTAATGGGATTTATTCTACCAGCGGTATTTATCATGGTGTTTGGCCCAGTGGTTTTAGGATTCGTTTACGGAAAATAGGAAAGAAATGAAAATGGCGAAACTTTATAAAATACAACACGGCGATAAAGCTGAGCTTCTGATTGAAAATCTAGAGCTGGCCGAATCATTTTTTGCTCGTGGTAAAGGTTTGCTGGGTCGAAAATCTTTAGCTGTTAATAGCGCGCTTTGGATTAAGCCCTGTAACAACATTCATACATGTTTTATGAGTTTTGCTATTGATTGCATTTTCGTAAATAAAAAAATGGAAATCGAAAAAATCGTATCAGGTGTAAAACCCTATAAGATTGTGGGTCCATATTGGAAATCAGCTTCAGTTTTCGAAACTGCAGCAGGTTGTGCGCAAAAGTGGAACCTTCAGGTAGGAGATCAGTTATATGTGGTCAGTTAGAGTATTGTCCGGCCCACAAGCCGGACAGATTTTTGATTTAAAAATGGGAAAAAACCTGCTTGGTCGGGGAATGAACTGTGATTTCAAAATCACTTCGGGTGGTATTTCAAAAGAACACGCCGAGATTCATGTCTATAAAGATAAAGTGATCGTGGTTGATTTAAAATCAAGTAATGGAACATTCGTAAATGGTGTAAAAATTCAGAATTCAATTATTAAGCTAGGTGATAAAGTCAGCGTGTTCGATGTGATCATGGATGTGATTCCGTCTCCGGATATTCGTCCAAAACCAGCGGCGGCAACTCGTCCAGTAGCTTTGCGTCCTCGTCCAGTACAACAACAACGTCAAATGCCTCCACAAATGTACAACCAGCAGCCTCTTGCATATCCGATGCAAGGCGGGGCGGCGATGCAAGCGCAAATGTATCACCAGCCAATGAATGGTGCGGCTTCACAGCAGAATAATTTTACGGCTCACGCTGAATTGCCAAAAACTTTGGGTGAGCGCATTGATGATTACATGGAAAATGCAGTGATGCCGGTATTTTATAAAATGTCGGTGGTGTTTCCTTTTAAACAAGTCTTATTAGGAATGATGATTCTATTCGTGGTTTTTGTGACGATTGCTTCGATGTTTCCTTTAACGACAATTTTACGTGAATCTAATTTTAATGAAGCCGCAAAACGTGCGAAAAGTGTGGCACGTGCGATGGCGCGCATTAATGAACAGGCTTTGTTATCAGGACAAATTAATAACTTAAATGTCAGCGAAGCTTTAAAAGAAGATGGTATTAAAGAAGCTATCATTATTATGCAGTCAGATGGTTCGGTAGTAGCTCCGACTGAAAAAGTTGGCCGTGATATGTCGAAATCTTTTGTGATTCAAGCGCGTAAAGAGCCGCGCGCAATGGCAGCTCCGGTTGATGATAACACTATCGGTGCAAGTCATCCAATCGCAGCTTATGATCCAATATCTGGTGAAACGACGGTTAAATATGTAGCGATCGTTTTTTATGATATCAGTTCATTAAATGTTGATGATGGCCGTGTGGTCAGTTTATTCATGCAAACGTTAGTGATTTCGGCTTTATTTGGTGTTGGTTTATATTTATTGTTCTCGCGTTTAATCGAGTTTCCAATTCGTCAGTTGAACAAACAAATTGATTTGGCCTTACGTGAAAAATCAGATCGCACTGAGGTGGCCTTTGATTACCCTGAATTACAAAAAGCAGTGGCTAATGTAAATCTAATTTTAAATCGTATGTGGAATGGTTTAAGTGATTTAGAAACAATCAAGCCAAGCCAAAATCGTGATGTTGAATTTTCACAAATGGTCAATATGTTAACCCAACCTGCAGCAGTCATTGGGGCTAACGGATTAATCATTTCTTGTAATCAGCAATTTGCAACGTTAGTGCAAACAGCTCCAGAAGTACTGGTACAGCAAAACTATAATACCATCACAGATCAGGCGATGGTGCAAAATCTTGAAAATTTAATAAGACGAGCTCATGAATTAGTTTATGAAACGCATAAAGATATAATTCCATTTTCTCAATTTGAATGTGAAATTTTCTTACAGGCTTTCTTAGACAGTTCAGGAGCGCCAGAATACTTTTTTGTGAGTTTAACCAAGGTGAATCAGGAGTAATACACTAGATGTCGACGGCTGAAAAGCTTAACCCCGCAGTTCAAATTAAATTGAAAGTGCTGAAAGGACCGCACGAAGGGCAGTCTTTTCACCTTGCAAAGAGCTCGTTTACCTTAGGACGTGGTCCTGAGAATGAGGTCGTTTTAATTAATGATCCGCAGATTAGCCGTCAGCATGCACGTTTACAAGTGGTTGGCCAAGATATCGAAATTATCAACCTGAGCAAAAAAAATAAAGTGATGGTTGGTGCAGAAGAAATTCAACGTTGGAAGTTGATCAATGATTCTACTTTCGTACTAGGCGATACAGAAATTCAAATCGCTTTTGAAATTGAAAAAATCTCGCCAGTAGCCCCGTTGCCACAATTAGTGCGCATGGGTTTACCAGCAATTCCTACACCTCCAATAGATGTTGAAGCTTCGCCTCCGATGCCGGCGGCGCCACAAGCAAAAGCTCCAGCACAACAGCCGGCGCTTCGTAAAAAACCAATGTCTCCGCCAGCAAATCGCCAACAGGTGCCGGCACAAAGACACCAGCAAATGCAACCGCGCGGAGCAATGGCTCCAGGTCGCCCGATGCAACAACAGCAAATGCAGCAACGCCCGATGCCGCAACAGCAATATGCTCAAGCTAATTTAGGACAAGCAAAGCCACAAAAAGCGGGTGGTGGGTTATTAGCAGATCCAAAAGTGCGATTTTATTTAATCGTAGGTGTGGCAGTCCTTAGTCTAGTTTATTGGTTAAATATGGAAGAGCCTAAAAAGGCCGAACCGACAGAAATTAAGTCGACTTTAAAATATGAAGATGAATATCTTCTTAAACAAAATTCGGTCACTGAAAAAGAGCTAGACCTGAAACGTAAAAACCAACTCGAACAAAATAACTCGCCGACCAATTTACGTATCCGAGAGAACTTTCAAAAAGGGATGCGCGATTTTCAGTTAGGAAACTACACTCGTGCCCTAGACTTTTTTCAGGTGGTATTAAATCTTGATTCAGGTCACGTGATGGCCCGTAGGCATTTATATTTAGCAAAAATTCGCTTCGATGAAATCGTAAAAGCGAAATTAGCACTTGGAGAAAGTTATTATCAGAAGCATAATTTTAAAATGTGCCTGGCTAATTACCAGCAGGTTTTGATTATGCTTCAGGGTAAAAACAACGATCAAAGTTATCAAACAGCCCAAAGCATGTCAGAAAAGTGTCAACTGGCAGCTGAGGGAATTCGTTAATTATGTCGAGATTGAAAGTATTATTAAGGGGAGCACAACTCAGTGACTTAAACCTTAGCCCTGATCGTGAATACGTCGGTGGCCGTAAGGAAAGTTGTGATATTCGTTTGCAACCTGAAAAAGGGATCTCGCGCGAACATTTCAAATTAAAATTTGAAGAAGGCCGTTGGGTATTAACTTCACTTTCGCGTTTTGGCGAAATCTTTTCTTTAGGCCAAAGAGTTGAAGCAACACCGCTTGAGCATGGCCAAATTTTTCAAATTCCTCCTTATGAATTTACGTTTAGTGATGTTCCAGATTCGGCCAGCGATAATGTGAACGGCAATGAGATGCCTGAAGCTGGCGAAAATGAACGCACAGTTATTGGTGTTGCTCAGCAAGTTCCTTATATCAAAATGATGTCGTCTGACGGTGCTGTTCGCGAAATGCTTCGTCTAGAGGTAGGTGATGTATGGGCTGCGGGACGTGATCCTTCGTGCCAAATTATTATTCCAGATCAACGGGTAAGTCGTCGTCAATTTGAAGTCAGAAAAATTAACGGCATTTACACGATTATAGATTTAACCAGTGTGAACGGAACTTTTTTAAATGGTTCTCCAATTTCAAATACTGATCCTCAGCCTTTAAAATCAGGCGATGCGATCACGGTACTTGATAACACCATGTATTTCGAACTTCATGATCCCAATTTTCAATATCGTATGGAGCGCATCGAAGTCCCGCCGTTACAAATGGCTGGCGGAACCGCTATTGATGATGCTCAAGAAATTGCTTTAGATGATTTGCCTGAGGGTGAATACGATCCAAACCAAGATATGAATTACCCGCAAGAAATTGATCAAGGTTATTACCAAGATCAGATAAATCCAGAGGGTAGTCCTTTTACTGGAATGCCAGCAGATCAGATGCAAGGTGATTACTACAACATGCAAGGTGGGGCGCCGCCCCAAGAACAAGGCCCGCCACCTAAACCGATCGTACAAGCTTGGAACAGATTTAAAAATAACAAACCCGTTTTCTTTTCTGTGATCGCTCTATTTTTGGTCGGAATGTATTTTTTGAGTGATATGATCAATGCGCCAGCGCCACAAAAAACGGGACAACAACAAGCGTTTAATCCAGATGACCCTTTATCTCGTTTAAAACCTGAAGAGCGCGAAAACATTAATCTTTGGTATAACAATGCTGAAAAAGCTTTGCGCCAGCAGGCCTTTACCATTGCTAAAGAAAACTTAGATAATATTCATAAGTTAATGCCACTTGGGTATAAAGATTCAAAACTTTATGAGGCTGAAGCCTTAAACGGTGAACAAACTTTATTAACTCAACAAGAAACAGAACGTCGCGAAAAAGAACAAGCTGAATTACAAGCCTTGATCAAGGCGACTTTAGAAAAGTGTGAAAAATCGATCGTGCCCGAAACAACTCCCGAGGGCTTACAAGAGTGTTTAGCGCCAGTAACTATTAATGATCCAACAAATGCCGATGTTGATAGAATGTTAAGTCAGGTTAGAAAAACGATCGGTGATCGTTTAGCCAAAGAAGAAGCTGAGCGAACTGCTAGAACACAGCGTGAAGAATTAAAAGAAATTTTTGCGCGTGCTGAAAAAGTTCATGAAACGGGCTTTCCTAAAAAAGCTATTAAAGCTTATCGTGAGGTGATCGCGAGCGAACTGCCAGACCCAGATGGATTAAAAGATATATCAGCAACGCGTATTAGATTTATCGAGAAAAAATTAGCAGAGCGTAATGCAAATAATATTTCAAGTGCTGAACTCTATTTAAAAGACGGTAAATTTAAAGAAGGCATTATGGCTTTACGTGCGGCCTTACAATTTGATCCAGACAATCAAACTATCAAAGATAAGATCGAGCGTTATTCGAATGATTTACGTAATCAAGTCAAAGTCATGTACCAAGAGTCGATCATCGATGAAAACTTTGGTTATGTGGATGGTTCTGACAACCGCCCAGGCGCTAAAGATAAATGGAAAAAAATTATCGATATTGACTTAGAAGATGGCGATTATTACCGTAAAGCCTTCATTAAACTTAAACGTTATGGATTGTTATAATCGTGAAATCAAAAATCAACTCGCATAATGGCGAACAAAAATTTCCACAAACGCGAGTGCATAGTTTATTAAATGATAACTTACTAGTTTACATTCGCTTATGGAGTGGGCCAGAGGCTGAGCAAAAAGCTGTCGACGAGATTTCTAGATATCTATCGGCTGCGGATGCAGATTTAGAAGTCACAACACCTTTTGATTACATTGAAAGTTTATCGTCTTTAGCAAATAAAGTGCGCATAGCTTTGTTATTAGCTAATGAAGCTATATATTTGGATAACAAAGAAAAATACACACAAGGTTATGAAATTGCGATTTGTTATAAACATCACAAAGAAATTAGTATCGGTTCAGTCGGCCGCTTTGCTTTTTCGGCAGAAAAAAAAGATAAAAACTTTACGATGTTCGAATCAGGCGCGTTTTTAGATGATTTAGTGCTTTTGCCTACAGATTTATTGGGTGTCGAACGTGAAGTAGATATTAAATGCACTTCGGTATCAACTCGCGATTTAGAGGCGATTCAGATCAGTTCAACGTTTGACCAACATACTTATTGGCAAGCTCACATTAATCAATTCGATTAAATTTAAAGTACAAAAATAGGGTCGACAAAAATCAAAGGGTGATACCAGGCTTTATTAGGCTGATATAAACCCCACATGTTTTCTAAAGCTAGATTCCAAATAGAGATTTTGATTTCTTCAAAGTATTTTTTACGGCTTAATTCATAAGTTAGTTTTGCTTTTTCTGGGTTTAGGCCAAAAAGACTTGCGTGTTTAAACTTTAAATAATCAATAAATAAACTATCATGACAAGATTTCAGCTGCGAAAGGCTGGTGGGTGGTTTGCTGATCAGATTTAAACAGCCAGAGTAGGCCATATCTAGCTTCGTTAGATCTAATTTATCGATTTGTTTAGTTTTAAGCTGCTGATTTAGCCAATATAAATACAGTGGGTGATTTTCAGAAACTTTGAGTGAGAAAAAATCAGCGGCTGGTAAGGTGTTTTTTAAATAATCACGAGCCATTGTCGTGCCATTGTCATCAATGGGTGTGATGCTCGTCATAAATAAACGACGAATGCTTGGAATATCTTGTTCGGTATTCTTTTTGTTATTCAAATTCACCACTTCAAATCGGTCGGTGGCTAAATTAAAAATTTCGGTTTCATCTTTGCGATCAATAATTAATAACGTCGGGCTAATGATGGCAAAGTTTAATTGTAAGGGTGATTTAATCCATGCGTTAGAAGCTTCAACTAATAATTGGCGAGTACTTGCGATGCTATCTGAGGCTTCGCTATAAAATTGGTTTAGATTTAAAAGTGAAAAGCCATCAAGTGTTGAGGGCTCGTCAGAGCCAAAAAAACTTTTAAGTGTATAACCCACATCAGCCAAGTTAATCGGGATGTCGTTTTTCCAAGAGATACCTTCATCACCTTGCATGCGTGGAGGTTTTATTAATAACGACACGAGTGTGTTTTCAGAGTGTAAATTTAAAAAAGCCGTTTCATTTAAGCGGTTATAATTATTGCTACCGCGTAAACCCACCACGTAAACATAAGTTTTATCCCAGATGCCACGATCTTTAAGTTCGTTGATAAAGTTAAAAAGTTTTTCGTCTAATTTTTCAAGGTTTGTCGTTGTCGTATCAAGTTCGTTTAAAGCATCAATCTCAGAATTCGTGATGACTGCAAAAAAAGGAGTTGAATCTTCTTTTTGCCAATCAAGAAAATTTTCTGAAGTAATTTTAAAATCTTTGATAATTTGGTTTGAATACTGGGCGGCCGCAGAATCGTCAAAGGTATCAAAGTATTTTGATAAGCCAGTCTTTTTAAGTACATGCGGGTTGCCTGCAAAAAAGCCAGTGCGGTAGCCCTGGTTATAGGCGGCTTCTTGAGTGGTTCTAACTTGTGGATTTAACAAATCAAAACTGCGATGTACACCGTGTACGAGTGGGTACTGCCCAGTCAAAACCGAGCCGATCGCCGCAGCAGGCTGTAATGAAGTGGTGTAAGCATGGGTAAAGCGCATGAACTCTTTACAAATTAGAGCGAAACCAGAATTATCGTCGTTTTTCTCTTCAGAACAGTTCAATCTTTCGTTATCGAGCTGGTCAAATGCTAGAATTAACACAGATTTTTTTGTTTCACTTTGGCAAGACGTTTGGAAAAGAAGTTGAACAAATAACAACATAATAAACAAAACAGTGACAAAAATTGGTCGGGCCCAGACTTTGGTATATTGAGTATAATTGAGATTTTTTGACCCGCTCATGAACTAACATCATAATGACTAAGTAATAAATGTAAAGACTAAAGGAGCCATTCATGTTCACTGACAAAATATTCGCCGTAGCTCATTACGCAGATCAATTCGTTTTATTCGTTTTGGTTTTAATGAGTGTGATTTCAATTGCTATGATTTTTGAAAGATTTATGACTTTAAAAAAAGTCGCCGCCGAAAGTGAACGCGTGCGCGCTCGCGTACGTATGGCTTTGCAAACGGGCTCGGTCAGTGATTATGAAGATATCGCGAAAGATCCAACTTCAATCGAAGGCCGTGCGGCAGGACAAGCCTTAAAACATTTTAAACAAAACGGTGAGCCCGGTTTTACTGAAGTGTTTAACACTTTCATTTTAACTGAAAAACCTGATCTTGAAAAATTTCTTCCGGTGTTAGCGACGATCGCATCAAACGCTCCATTTATCGGTTTATTCGGTACAGTATTAGGTATCATGAAAGCGTTTAATGATTTGGCGATGTCACCTGAGGCGGGTCAACAAACGGTTATGGCAGGTATTTCGGTAGCCTTAGTTGCGACAGCAGCGGGTTTATTCGTGGCCATTCCAGCCGGTATGTTTTTTAATTATTTTACGCGTAAAGTTCGTACCATCATCAACAGCGTTGAGTCGGTTAAAGAACTTGGTATCGCATACACTAAAAGAACTAAGTAGGTAAATATGGCTTTTAAAGCTGACCAAGACGAAATTATGTCAGAAATTAATGTCGTACCACTGGTCGACGTTATTCTGGTTGTATTGATTATTTTTATGGTTACGGCACCTATGATTATGAAGCCGTCAATTAATGTTAACCTACCGAAAGCAGCCTCTGGCGAAGCCACGACGCCTTCTAAATTAAATATCACTATTGGTAGTGATGGAAAATTAAATTTAGATGGTGAAGCGGTTGAAGACGTGCAAGTACAAGCAAAAGCTTTAGAAGAGGTAACTAAAAATCCCGATATTCAAGCGATCATCGCGGCTGATAAAGATGTTCCGCATGGCCGAGTGGTTTCGGTGTTAGATATTGTTAAAGGCGCTGGCGTAAAAAAATTCGCCATCAGCATTGATAAAAAATAATAGTTCAATAACAAATGAAAATAAAAAAGGGTGATCAGTTAGATCACCCTTTTTTATTCTTAGAATTTAGTTTTATCGTTAGTACCAGTATTTAACAGCCGCATTGAGGGCCGCTGAATCGTTTTCATCAACGTCATCTTGTTCTTCAACAAAGTTGAAACGAGCATTTGCACCGAGCGTGATATATTCTTTATTTTGATCCGTTACCGGAATATCGAAACCGATCATTGGTGAAGCTGTCAACACAGTATCGTTATCAATTAAATACGCACCAACGCCTAAAGCGACCCAACTGTGTTTAATAAGCATTGTGTCTCCACCAAACGCATAACCCGGTTTGACTAAAACATTGTGAATATCTTCTTTAGCTTCACCTTCACCGAATTGGGTGAATCCATATTCAAGCCCTAACGTGAAATTTTCTTTCGTAGGGGCATAGCCGATGTCTAAACCGATATTAGATTCTTCTTCGCCATCACCTTCAGGATTCACAACCCCAGCTAGAAGACCGAAGTGTGGTTTATACTCTGAAGTAAACATATTAGGTTTCTTCATACTTAAAAAACCAGAATCATCTTCAGCGGCAAAGGCTGATAAACTAAAACAAGTACATGACGCTATTGTGACTATTAACTTAGTAACTAAACTAGAAATTCCATTTTTCATAAACTCCTCCTCGTGGTTAACCTACAGATAAGCAGCAAATCGAAGTGCCATGTTATTTGGCCTAAAATTGTTCCAGAATGGGGCGAAATCATTAAAGTCTTGTTTTATATTGAGACACTGTGCCGAGAACAATTCCTCAACTGAGTTCAATTTCAACCAGACCAGAACCGATAAGATAATGTGATTAATAATCTGCGACGCCGACATAAAAGTATAATCATAGCTGTGCTGTGCTTGATGGTGACATCAGCTGTGAGCGGTTATTATATTTTTAAACCAGATTCTCGCACGCCAAGCTTTTCAGGTCGTTCACCAGCTTCGATTCAACCCGTCGAGATTGTTCAAGATACACCTATATTTTTCTCTGTGGATGAAGTCAAAAAGCCAACGCCGTTTGAAACTACCTTAGCGTTAGATTGCCAAGAGCTGTTTGCCGAGAATTCAAAAATCAGTTCGGCGAGTGTTTCTTCTGGGCATGTGATTTTAAAACTTTCACATTGTGCTAAACAAATGAATCTGGTGAAAAGCATTGAGCTTATTAACAAAACGAATGGTTACAATGCACAGCTATTTAAGCTGAGTAAGACCCAATTTAATTCAGATTTTATTCAGCTGGATAAGGGTGTAAATCACCTCGAATTTGAAATCAGCCTAAACGACGGGCAAAAAAAACTGCAAATTTTTAAAATTCAGCGAATTCAATAGGCTAATTAGCCATTTAGACCGCTTTTTGGGTGACAGCGCCGCTGCCTTTACATAATTTTATGCAGTTGTGAATGACACTCAAAGTTCTCAAAATTTAAACAGTTACGCAGGTGACTTAAAAAAACGTTCTGACGTTCATATTGCTCGTAAAATCTGGCATATGACGGGCGTGAGCATTTTCTTTATCGGTTGGTCGCTATTGCCATTCTGGTTAAGTATGAGTTTATTAATTATTGGTTGGTTCGTTTTTGTCCCGGCAGATTTAATTCGTTTATACAATCCGCAATTAAATCGTATTCTAACTCGTTGGTTTCGTCCGATCATGCGTAAGAACGAACTCGATCGCCCCGCAGGAACCACGTACTTATTAACAGGCGTTATTTTTATCGGCTTTTTGTTTCCACCAGAAATTGTAGGTTTAAGCTTATTGTTTCTAGCTTTTGCTGATCCCATTGCTAGCTATGTGGGAATTCGTTACGGTAAAGACAAAATTTTTGGACATAAATCAGTGCAAGGTTTTCTAGCTGCATTTGCGGTTTGTTTTATTGCGACATTTATTTACTTATATTTAAAAAATATCAGCGATTACATTCTGATTGTGAGCCTTATTGCAGGATTGATCGGCGCATTGGCCGAATTAGTTCCGATTGCTAAAATTGATGATAATTTTACGATGCCAGTATTAAGCAGCATTGGTATGTATTTCATTTTTACTTTTTTTAATATTTTTCAGCACTTAAAATAACAGCATAGGATTTATTATGGTTGATCAATTCGATGAACTTGAAGAAAAAACATCAACAGGCAAACGCCTGGGCATGTATGTTTACATTTTACCCAATCTAGTCACAATCGGAAATTTATTCTGCGGTTTTTTTTCAATCATCAGCACGTTTCAAAAAGAATATAAAACGGCTGCGATCGCAATCGTGATTGCCGCCATTTTTGACACTTTGGATGGCCGCTTAGCTCGTTTAACTCGTGCCACTTCAAAGTTTGGTGCTGAGCTAGATTCATTATGTGATGCAGTCAGCTTCGGTGTAGCTCCCGGAATATTAATGTATTTTTGGGCATTACAACCATTTGGCCGTTTAGGTTACATGGCAAGCTTTCTATTTGCGGCGTGTGGAGTTTTACGTCTTGCACGCTTCAACGTGCAGGTGGGCGTGGTTGAAAAAAACTATTTCCAAGGTTTGCCGATTCCAATGGCTGCCGGCATTATCGCTTCAGCGTATTTAGCGTTTGAAGATATGGGCTGGATGGCTGAAGGCAGTATTCCTTTATTAGCCGTTACAATTTTATTAGCATTTGTGATGGTTTCTAACTTTAGATACCGTTCATTTAAAGATATCGATTTAAAACAACGTCTGCCGTTTAGGTATTTAATCGCTGGAGTGATTGTTTTATTTGTCGTCGCACTTCGTCCTGAGATGATGCTGTTTGTGTTATTCTTCGGTTACGCAGCGCTTGGCGCAGTTTTTGGAATTTTTCGTTGGGGAAAAAATCGTAAAACATTACCTGCTAGTGTTTATGCTCCAGCGAATACAAATGAACAAGATTTACAAGAAGAGGTCGACTAATGAAACCTTGGAAAAAAGCTTTAAAAGTTGGCTTAGTGGGCGCCACTGGCGTTGTCGGTGAAACTTTCATTAACATGTTAGAAGAGTATGCTTTACCTATTGAAGAGCTTCGCCCGTTTGCTTCGCTAAATTCATTGGGTGTAATGCTTGAATTAGCGGGTAAAGAATGGGCTTGTCAGGTTTTAAAACCGGGCTGTTTTGATGGCCTTGATATGGTTTTCTTTTCTTCAGGTGATGACATCTCTAAAGAATGGGCTCCACAAGCTGTAAAAGCTGGCGCATTTGCTATCGATAATTCAAATGCATTTCGTATGGATGAAGGCATTAACCTTGTAGTTCCAGAAGTAAATGGCAATTTACTTGATCAAAATTCTAAACCACAAATTATTGCTAACCCAAATTGTTCAACGATTCAGCTAGTTGTAGCCCTTAAGCCATTACAAGATAAATTCGGCGTAAGTGATGTGACAGTTTCTAGTTATCAAGCGGTAAGTGGTGCTGGGCTTCCAGGTTTTGATGAATTATTAAATCAAACAAAGAATTTTCAAACTCCTGATCATGAACCTAAGATTTTTCCTAAACAAATTCTTTTTAATTGTATCCCGCAAATTGGTGGCTTTGGTGAAGATGGTTTCTGTACTGAAGAAACTAAAATCATGAATGAAACCGTTAAAATCATGGGCGATAAAGACATCAAAGTGTCTGCATTTACAGTACGTATTCCAGCTTTAAACGGACACTCAGAAGCGGTGTGGGTTACTTTAAAAAAATCGGCTTCAAAAGAGGAAGTGATCAACGCTTTAGGATCTTTTGAAGGTTTAGCAGTTATGCAAGATGATTATCCAACAGCATTAGATGTTTCTGGAGAAGAACCAGTTTTTGTTGGCCGTATTCATCAAGATCGCAACAATCCAAATCGCTGGTTAATGTGGGTGGTTTCTGACAATCTTAAAAAAGGTGCGGCGTTAAACGGATTACAAATCGCAGAACGCATTTTTTCCTAGCAAACCCTAGCCTCCTATGCTGCAATATTTAAAGTGATGTTGCAGCGTAGTTTAATCCTTACCTTATTATCCTTAGTGTTTTGCACTGTTCAAAATTTGCAGGCTGCAACTTTTGATATTATCAATGCAACGGGTGGAAGTTATACTGAAACCGATAGCAGTGGTAACGTGACTTTGTACGGTGGATTAGCCGGCACGTGCGCAAGCCCTTCAACAACGACAACTTGTAATACCTGCACTGATACATCGACTCCGCCTAAGGCCTGTAATCCAACAGCGGTCAACGGCACTTTAAACATCGGAATCACAGTTCGCATCGGCACAGCGGTTCCAGCAGCTGGTAGAAAAGTTCGTGTTTATACCGAAACTACTACTGCTGATCGCACTCCACTTGGAATCGATGGCACAATCCCAGCCGCTGCGGTGAGTTCTACAGTAACGATTCCAGTGGCTTTCAACTGGGGTAACATTTGCCAAATAGACACTAATTTTTCGAACACAACATGTATCAAAACCCCAGGTCTGACTAACGGAACTGCATTTTTAGCTTCACGAAAAATTGTGGTTGGTATTGATGAAAACGGTGACGGTGATATTGATTCTGACGATGAAGTTGAAATGATTCCCGTAAAATATCATTTTGTTGATTCTACTGTAACAGCAGCTTCGCAACAGTCAGTGTGTACTTCGACGGATAATTCAAAACTTGGTGCGTGTGGATTTGCTTTAGATGTTGGCGGTGACGAAAAGCTATTTATGCGCGATGTGATTTTATCTTCATCGACGCCATTAATTCCTGCGGATGCGCCTGAATGGTTCGGGGTTGCGTTCTTTTATCAAGATCAAACAGGCCAAGCTTTGACCCCTGCCAACGTTTCAACCGGCACAAATCCACCGATCATTAAGTCTTATGATAAAACTGATTACAGTATCGATGCGACGTTAGACGGTTTTACCAATTACCGCGATTATTGTTTAATCATGGGTAATATCAATAAATCACAAAATATTTTTTATTTAACCACTGGTGGAGTTCCCGCCGATAACTGCGGGACTCCTTCAGAGGTTGTAGGTTTGTTAGATGATAAAAGCTGTTTCATTTCAACCGCAGCTTTCGGATCAGACATGGCTTTGGAAGTTGAAACGTTCAGACGGTTTCGTAATCATTTTTTAATTCCCTATGATTTTGGCCGTGAATTTATTAAAGCGTATTATGAATACAGCCCACCGGCGGCTAATTTTATCGGGCAATCAGAAGTGTTACGATTTATAGCCCGCGTGTTATTGTATCCATTTTATTTTTTCTCTATTCTAAGTCTTAAATTTGGCTTTTTATTCGCCTTGCTATCAGTTGTGATGACGTTATTGTTCGTTCGCCAATTGAAATTTTTTATGCAGATCTGGAAAAGTTTTGGTTTAAGAAACCGCATGCATTTGAAAGTTTGGATCCTGTTATTTTCATTAGCATTTTTCGTGCAAAATCAAACATACGCGCAGATTTTTCCGAATGAAAAAAAAGTGCAAAAACCGGGTGCTGAAGCTGATGGGTTAGTCAAAATTGATAAAGACGGCGTTTATATCTATAAACCTGAACTGCAAAATGCAAAACATTCAAGCCACGTTCGTTTAGGCATGGTTTCTAATCCAGATGTTGAATCAGAAATCTGTGACGAGAACGATCAAAACTGCCAAGCGATTTCTTTTGATGATATTTACAGTGGCGCTTCAGGCATGGGTTTTGAATATTTGTACGAATATTTTTTCTTTACTGATGGCGGCGTTAATTACGGCAAACTAGGGGGTCAACTTGGGATATCGGCAAGTTATGCTCAAGGCCAAGGGCGCTTAGTTTCAGATTTAAATACTGAATCAATCGAATCATTTACCTTTTTAACAGTTCCACTTTTTGCGGGTGCTGTTTACCGTTTTGAATACCGCGATCGCCAAATTTTAGTGCCTTATGCGGGGGGCGGCGGAGTTTACACGATCTTGGCCGAAAAACGTGAAGACAGTTCAGATATTAAAGGTGTCGGAGCCCCAGGTTTTTATGCGATAGGCGGCGCTTTATTAAATATCTCTGCCTTAGATAGAGATTTAGGATCAGATTTTGAAGCCGAATACGATATTAAAAATCTTTGGCTAAGTGCCGAATTTAAATTTATCAGCGTAAGCTCTGAAGCTTTTTCATTAGAAAACGGCTACATTCAGGGCGGTATGGGCTTTGATTTTTGATCAATGACTTAGTCTCGTACTTATAATACAAGCTCTGCATGCCTAGAATTAAATTTATCGTAAGCTATGACGGAACTGACTATTGTGGGTGGCAACGTCAGACAGCCACTCATGAAAACAACACCAAGCCCAGCGTCAGCCAGACGATTTCTAAGGCCCTAGAAAAAATTTTTAAACACGAAATTAATTTAAATGCCTCAGGCCGAACTGATGCTGGTGTGCATGCGCTTAATCAGGTTTGCCATTTCGATACAACTCGCCCTGAAGAGAAGTTAATTGGCTGGGATTTAGGTTGGGCCCTGCAATCAAAACTTCCAGAGTCTATTGTTATAAAAAAAGCGTGGATTGCTCCACCGGAATTTCACGCAACGATTTCGGCTGATAAAAAAACCTATCGCTACTTAGTCTTAAATACTCACACGCCGAGCGCGATCAATGCGCGTAATATGGGGTGGATGCGCAAGCCTATGGATTTAGACTATTTCAATGAGTGCACTAAATATATTATTGGTGAGCATGACTTCAAAAGCTTCCAATCTGTAGGCACTGTAGTGCCTCATACAGTGCGCACGGTGCACTCCGCTAAGTGGGAATGGCGTAATGAAAAGGTTGCTCAATTTACGATCACGGGTTCAGGGTTTCTTAAACAAATGGTCCGAAATATCGTGGGAACGCAATTACTGGCATTTCGCAAGGACTGGAAGCCAGAAACTATGCAAGAAATCCTAATGGCACAGGACCGCCGCAAGGCTGGTCCCCCAGCCGAGGCCAGGGGTCTATATTTAATGCGAGTTTATTATCCTCAAGACCTTGACAATAGGTGCCGTCAACTTTAAAACACTCATTCTATCTTTGGAGATATAAATGAAAACTTGGAACGCAAAAACTGAAGAAACAGACAGACAGTGGTACATTGTAGACGCTTCTGGCTTAAGATTAGGTCGCTTAGCGACACACGTAGCAAATGTTTTACGTGGCAAAAACTTACCTACATTCACACCGCATGCTGACGCTGGTGGTTTTGTTGTTGTTATCAACTCTGACAAAATTGAAATGACAGGTAACAAATGGAACACAAAAAAGTACTACAGACATTCTCGCTTTTTTGGATCTTTAAAAGAAAAAACAGCTGAGATCATGAGAGCAGAAAATTCTGAATTCATTATCGAAGATGCAGTAAAAGGTATGTTACCAGTTAACAAACTTTCTAAAACATTAATTACAAAACTTAAAGTATACCCTGGTGCTGAGCATCCTCATGCTGCTCAAAAACCTCAAGCGCTTACAATCAAAGTTAAGACTACGAAATAAGAAGGTAAATGAATATGGCAGCAGCAGCAGAAAAATTATTTTATGCAACTGGTAGAAGAAAAACGAGTTCTGCTCGTGTTTACTTAAAACCAGGTAAAGGCAAAGTAACTATCAACGGTAAAGAATCAGATAGTTATTTAACTCGTTTACAATCTCGCATGGTGATCATGCAACCTATCGAACTATTAGGCCAAGCTGGTAAATTTGATTTACGAGTTATGGTTGCTGGTGGTGGTGAGTCAGGCCAAGCCGGAGCAATCCGTCACGGTGTTACTCGCGCTTTAATTTTATTTAATCCTGAGTTCAAAGGTGAACTTAAAAAAGCTGGATTTGTTACGCGTGATCCTCGTATGGTTGAACGTAAAAAATACGGTATCCGTGGTGCTCGTCGTCGCGGTCAATACTCAAAACGTTAATCGTTTTGTCCGCTACGCTGGCAAGACTACGAATCATTCCAAAGATGGTTTCGAAAAAACCCACTCATACGAGTGGGTTTTTTTATCTTTGCTCTACGGAGAGCCTTCGTTCGGAGAATTTCTTTCTGCGTTCTCTTGTTGGGTTGAATTTTTTTGTTAAAAATTCTTGTCTCATTACGAGATTTATCTGGTCTATGGTCTAGTTTTGACGTAGGTCGCTGGCTGTTTCCGGCAAGATTGGGAAATATTCGTGGTGCGGTAAGTTTGCGGAACTAGTGGGCATTTACTGAGCCGAGGTTTAAATAAGATTGTGTGTAGAAAACTTAACAGGTTTTTGACAATATTACTTTATTAAATCAACTCCTGTTGCTAAACTGTATTCAAGTAACCGGTTAGACCTCAGAAATACTCTATAATTGAGGTTTTATTTATAGAATGGTTACTTGAAGGAGCACACATGTTAACAACAGAGAGAACAAATCAGATAGAGATCCTTGCTAAGTTTTTAAAAGAAAAACGCGTACAATCGGGTTTATCACAAAAAGACGTCGCTGAACGTTTAGGTTATTCGACTTCTCAATTTATTTCGAACTGGGAAAGAGGCATTTCTCATCCGCCATTAAATACGTTGAGAAGCTTATCTCAGCTTTACAAAATCAACCCAGAAGAGATGTTTGAAGTATTATTAAAGGCGACAGTCGCTCAAGTTGAAGTAGATCTGAAAAAGAAATTCTACGCCGCTGCAACAACAGCAGCTGCGCCAGAAGCCGCGCACGGTTCTTAGTTTACAGGTTTTTCAGAGGCCGGACTTTTGTCCGGGCTCTGAATAGCAAAAATTCTCTATTACATATTATAGCTCCCTCAGATCAGGTAATTTTGCCAACGTTTGAGGGAGTTATTTTTTGCTTCAGGCTCCTGCCTTCAGCCCTTCGGGGCTAACGCGAAAAAATGCCTTCCTGGCATCTTTTTGTCTCAAAAAGTACCTTTTCATCATTCAGAAGCGTCTTATTTATGACGATAAGTAGTCTAGGTGAAAAGGGGCCAGAAAATGAAAATGAAAATACCATCCATCGTTTTTTTAATTATCATTTTGTTGTTCTCGTATCAAAACTGTTCGCAGAAAAATCTTACTGCAGTTGAGACTGAAGGCCAGACTGAAGATAGCCGTCGCAGTTTGTCTGATATTCAAGTTCAACAAGTTAAGTTTGCCAGCCGAAAACAATCCGAAGTGCAAAAAAGCGCAAATACGTTTTATGTGATGACAAATGTGCAATATTCTTTAGATCCGGAAAATGGCGTGTTAGCTGAGTACGACGAGGCTGCAGAGACTTTTGCAACGTATTGTCTGACTGAAGATTTAATGGTTGAAGTTAGAAATATCATTTCTAACTCGGATATCTGTAAATCGCCAGTTGCACCACCACAAACGATTTGTACAACACAAGTTATCCTTCCGTATGCAGAGCTTGTGACGAGTAATGAAGTTATTCGATTAGGTGGACACCCGTGCCCAGGTGGCATTTATGATTTCTGTGGCGATCAATCCAATTCACTAAAGAACTGGATTGATGCTGTCAGAGGCCAATTGCCGCAACTAGGTTGTAGCAATTAATTGGTAGGCCGTACCTTTTTCGGAAGCGGCGTTCTACTTTATTGAATTCCTAATTTTATTTGTACAACTTTGTTGGCTTCTTTGATTTTTGAGCGGTCAGGTACTGCACCTTGCGCAAAATCAGGTCTGCCGCCACCTTTGCCACCCAGAACTTGTGCGAAATCTTTTAATAAAGTTCCGGCTTGAAACTGAGATGTTAAATCTTTAGAAACTGAAATAATTACTGGATGAGTCGCTTCACCTGATCCCATCACGATCACAATACCTTTTTGGATTTTATTTTTTAATTGATCTGTGATCTGAGCTAATACATCGCGATCGTCTAAAGCAACATCGGCAAAAACATATTTCGCGTCGCCTGCAAAAGTTTGCGCAGTCTTAGCGATTTCATCGACGTTGATTTGGCCAGACTGAGCTTTTTTGATTTGTTTTTGTAAATCTTTAATTTCATCTTTTTTAGCTTCAATCCATTCAACGATTGATTTGTCTGAAGCTAAACCCGTCGCAAGGCGCGCTTGTTTTACTTCTTCAGTATTTTTCATGAATAATTCAATCACCGCATCACCAGTGATCGCTTCTATTCGACGAACGCCGGCACTTACGCCTGATTCAGATATCACTTTGAAAGCTCTGATTTCAGCTGTGTTATGCACATGTGTGCCACCGCAGAGTTCGATTGAAAATGGTTTTTCATTTGCTGCAAGCACTGGTTGACCCATTGTTAATACACGAACTTCATCACCGTACTTTTCGCCAAATAGCGCCATTGCGCCTTTGTCGATGGCCGCCTTGTGAGACATACTTTCAACTTCGACTTTGTGAGCGTGTGAAATTTCAATATTTACTAATTCTTCAATTTTTTTAATTTCTTCAGAAGTAAGGGGTTTGTTATGAGTGAAATCAAAACGTGTTTTTGAGCTATCAACTAATGAACCCGCTTGAGTCACGTGTGTGCCTAACACTAAACGTAATGCTGAATGCATTAAGTGAGTTGCTGAGTGATTGCTTGCAGTTTGGCGACGTTCTTTGGATTCAACGTGTGCGTTCACCGCTTCTTGTGATTTAAGTTCGCCTGTCATCACTTCGATTTGATGTAAGAACACTGAGCCTTGCTTAATACAGTCGTGAATTTTAGCATCTACATTTGGTGATAATAATAAACCATGATCACCAGCTTGACCGCCGCCTTCAGCGTAAAACGGAGTTTGATCTAAAATAGCATAACCAGTTTCGCCAGCTTTTAGAGAAGTGACTTCTTTAGAGCCGTTAGATAGCGCCAATACTTTTGATTTAGAAACTAAGCGATCATAACCAATGAATTTAGTCGGATTTTTCGAATGCGTTTGACCGAATTCGATCACATGTTTTTCATCAGCTTGTAATGATTTAGCTTTCCATGATGATTTTGCTTTTTCTTTTGCAGCTTGCATCACTTTTTCAAAACCAGCTTCATCCACAGTTAGGCCTTGTTCGGCAGCCATAAGCGCTGTTAGATCGACCGGAAACCCATAAGTGTCGTAAAGTTTAAAAATTGTTTCACCAGAGATTGCTTTTGATCCAGCAGCCTTTAGTTTTTTGATTTCTTCTTGAAAAATCACTGTGCCGTTATCTAAAGTTTGCAAGAAGCGAGCTTCTTCGTCTTTAATTGTTGAAAGAATATGGTCTTTGCGATTTTTTAATTCTGGATAGAAATCGGCCATTGCAACGATAAGGGCCTCTGACATAGGGATTAATAACGATTTGTCAGTAGAAATTTTTCTACCGTAACGAATTGCACGACGCATGATACGACGTAATACATAACCACGGCCTTCGTTTGATGGCAAAGCGCCGTCAGCTAATAAAAATGAAGTCGATCGGCAGTGATCGGCTAATACACGTACCGCTGTTAATTCTTCGAACTTTTGTTTTTGCTCTTCTGATAATTTAGCATCTGAATTTAAAGTTTTAATATTCGCGCGTTCCCACTTAATCATTTCAGGATAATTTAATTTTGAACCAGCCTTAGTTAGGCCAGCTATAATGATTTCTTGAAATAAATCGGTGTTGTAATTGTTCCAGCAATCTTGCACCGCGGCTGTTAAACGTTCAAAACCAGAGCCTGTATCTACAGATGGTTTTGGAAGCGGATTCATTACACCTGGAGCTGTTTCTTCAAATTGCATGAATACTAAATTCCAGATTTCAACGTAGCGATCTTCACCAGCTTTGATCGATTCAAAAGGATCTGCGATTTTTCCAAAATCTGAACCGTGATCGTAGAAAATTTCAGAACATGGTCCGCACGGGCCTACATCGCCCATTCTCCAGAAGTTATCTTTTTCACCCAAACGAAAAATGCGATCTTTAGAAACGCCCTCTTGGTTGTGCCAAATGTCGGCGGCTTCATCGTCATTTAAAAAAACAGTGACGTATAATTTTTCTTTGGGAATTTTTAATTCAACAGTTAGAAACTCCCACGCGTAATGAATTGCATCTTTTTTGAAGTAATCGCCGAAAGAGAAATTACCTAACATTTCAAAAAAAGTGTGATGACGTGCTGTGAAGCCCACGTTATCTAAGTCGTTATGTTTACCACCAGCGCGAACACACTTTTGTGAAGTTACAGCTTTTACATAATCGCGTTTTTCTAATCCTAAGAAACAGTTTTTGAACTGATTCATACCGGCGTTCGTGAAAAGTAGAGTCGGGTCGTTCTCAGGGATCAAGCTAGAACTTGAAATAGGGGTATGGCCATTTTTTTTGAAATAATTAATAAAAGCACTTCTAACTTCAGTATTTTTCATAGTCTTCTACCTTACTGGTTTTAATTTTTTTTTTATAGGCCTGACTTGCTGCTGCAACCTTTGGTCTGAAAGCTGCAGTTAATTGCTAGAATAAGAGGTGGTTTTATGAAATTAGCCGTGCGTTTCAATGTGAGACACTCAGTTCTCGCTATATTGTTTTTGGGCCAGTCGGCTTATTCGGCGCTCGCTTGTGGACAGCTATTTGAGAGCAAAAAAGCGCCTGTTGCCCACGAAGAAGTCAAGTTGGCGATTGGTTCAGATAAACTCACAAAATTGGCTCGCAGTAATGCTCCCCAGTCTTGGGCTTGGTTTAAATCCTATTCAGTAAACTTTCTTTCTAAAGATATTTTAAGACATCAAGGTATGATCGACGGCGACCCACATAATGGAAACTTCGGCCCAATGGTTGTGAATGGCAAAGTGAAATGGAAATCTCTAGATTACGATGACGCGGGTACAGGCCCCTTTATTTTAGATTACGCTAAATTTTTAATTTCGATTAAAGCCGTTGATAGCGTAAAAAAAGTGAAAGCTAGCGATCTTTGGGAGCACTATTTGCGTGGTCTTAAGGGCAAAGAGTATGTAAATCCTCCACCTCTAATCACAGAATTTTTAAATATGTCGGCAAAAGACTTTCGTAATTTAGAAGTAAAAAAAGCTGGAAAATTTTCTGTAGGCGATAAATTGTTAAACGATGGCGAACGTTCAACACCAATCGCTGATAAAAAAACGTATAATTTAATTATGGAAGTATTTCGCAGAAATTTGCCTGAAGGAATGCAAGTTATGGATGTAGGCGGTCGTGAAAAAGAAGGTGGCGGTTCGGGCTCTGTGAACGGCGAAGGCGGCGTATTGCGTTTTGTGGCATTAGTCAAAGGCGCAGACGGTCGCAATACGATTTATGAATTAAAACAAGATTCAGAATCTGGAATTAAAAATTACCAAGCACAAAGTATGACCCTGCAAGAGGTATTAGATTTTCATGTTTTAGGTAAGAACAGTAAAGATAAAAGCTATCAAGAAGTGAATGTGAATATCGACGGAGATAAACCATTTGTGCTTCGTCCAAAGCCAATTTATTTTTACGACTACGCTAATAAAGCTAAAACTATGAGCCAGTTTGCTGAGTTTGAAGCATTGTCGCATTATAATGCATGGTACAAAGGCTATATGCATGGCCAACAAAAAGGCGGCAAAGACTACTTAAAAGCATTGCAAGCCGATACGGATGCAAAAATCTTTGATGGCTTAAAAGATATGACATGGGAATACCTTGAGTACTTACAAACCTTTTTGCCAAAGTAAAAAATAAAAGCTAGCATGATCACACCTAAATTAAGGGAGTGGTCATGTTAGAATCATTAAGTATTACAACAATTCTTATTGCGTTAGTTGTGTTGTCTGTCGTCGGTGGATTATTTGTTACCGTAAATCAGGGAACGATCAGTGTCGTCACAATGTTCGGTAAATATCGCCGTATCTTGTACCCAGGTTTAAATTTGAAAATTCCTTTTATCGAAACAGTTTTTCGCAGAGTCTCTGTGCAAAATCAATCGATCGAATTACAATTTCAGGCGATCACTTTAGATCAGGCCAACGTAAATTTTAAAGCGATGTTGTTATATTCAGTGATCGATCAGCGCGAAGAAACAATTAAAGATGTGGCTTTTAAATTTATCGATTTCAGCTCTTTAATGCAGACGTTAAACCGTACTGTTGAAGGCAGCGTGCGTGGCTTCGTAGCTACAAAGAAACAAAATGAAATTTTGGCTTTACGTAAAGACATCGTCAACGCCGTTAAAGAACAACTTGATGAAGAATTAAGATCATGGGGTTATCACTTAATCGATATGCAACTTAACGATATTACTTTTGATGAAACAATTATGGCTTCTATGGCTCAGGTTGTGGCTTCAAGTAATTTACGTGCGGCTGCAGAAAATGAAGCCTTAGCTTTATTGATTAAAAAAACCAAAGCGGCTGAAGCTGATGGTATCGCAATTAAAATTTCTGCCGAAGCTGAAAAATTAGCTGCAAAACTTCGCGGTGAAGGTATCGCACTTTTCAGAGAAGAAGTGGCAAAAGGTATGGCCAAAGCCGCTGACGAAATGAAGAACGCCGGCCTTGATAGTTCGTTTATTTTATTTTCAATGTGGACGGATGCCATTAAGCACTTTGCTGAAACTGGCTCGGGCAATACGATTTTCTTAGACGGCTCAACTGATGGTTTAGAAAAAACGATGAAACAGATGACAGTTCTTGCGAATCCGAAATCTGGTAAAGCTTAATAGTTTAAAAATATAAATATATTTAGAAGCTCCAACTGCATGTGTAAAATATAAAGCCGCAAGTGATCGTGTTTGGGGTCTACGTTACAAAGATGCTTTTATAGCTGAGAAGAAAAAATAGTCAGAAGAAAAATTGAGCTGGGCAGTCGTTGAAGTTTACTTGACCGCCCGCTCATGAAAGCAAAAAAAACTATTGAGCTTTCGCTCCGCCTTTGTATCCGTAAGCTACTGTGCACCAAGTGTTTTTGATGAATAGTAAGCTTGAGCTATGTTGATCAACGTGAGACACGATTGACATACCACCAGCTTTTGCAGCTTCAGCGATTGAAGCATCACCAGTAGCGTAAGCGCCTAACCAGCTAGTTGCGCAAGCTTCACCACGTAAAGGACCTTTGGGTAAGTGAGTCGTTGCTACTGGACCGTGAACGTCAGAGAAAATAAATCCACCAACAGGTTGAGTAGATGCACATCCGCTTAAAGCTGCTAACGCTAATACAGCGATTAAATTTTTCATTGAGAACCCTTCGTTGAATATCAAAATTGCAAATAAACTTGAACTAGTATGATTTCTAATCACTTTTTCGTCCAGTCATGATGCCTTCTAGCTAGACCTTGGGCCTGACAATTAGCATAATAGACTGCATATGCGCCCTCGCTCAGAATCAGAAAAAATTATTCTTTTTGAACTTCGTCGCGAGTTTTTAGAAATCGCACGCGCGCGTAAATTGAAATTTCAGTTAGCGAATGTTCAACTTTTCGATTCACAAAGTAAATGGGGTGAATACGATCACTTAACGAAGGCGATTTCTATTTCACGAACACTGGTGCAAAAGTTTTCTTGGGCCCATGTGGTTGGTGTTTTAAAACATGAGATGGCGCACCAGTGGGTGTATGAAAATTATCCGAGCAGTGATGTATCAGGTCACGGTAAAGAATTTCATCAGGCGTGCGAAAAACTAAAACTCCAAGGGTTGTACTGTTCTGCAAAAGTGGAATTTACGGCTGAGAATCCAGATTTTCATGTCGTTGGTGAGCCCAATCCAGTGATTGAAAAAGTTAAAAAACTAATGTCGTTGGCCACTTCAACCAACGAACACGAAGCAAGTTTAGCTGCCACAAAAGTACATGAGTTGTATTTAAAATATAATTTAGAGCAGGCCGATCTCGGACAAAAAAGTGAAGTCACTCACTTGATTATTTCAACTGGTAAAAAACGTTTGTCACTAATCGAGAAAAAGATCATCGCGATGTTAGTTGAATTTTATTTCGTGCAAGTGATTGTAGTTCAAGAGTTTGATTCAAAAACTTTAGCTCATTATCAGGCGCTAGAGGTAATTGGTTTAAAAGAAAATGCGTTGATGGCTGAATATGTTTATCAGTTTCTACTACGCGCTAGTAAGAGTTACGACAGCACTTCGATGAAGCTTGGTTTATTAGATGGATTTGCACAGAAACTAAAAGGCCAAACAGTCTCTACTCAAAGTAATGCGAAAGCCTTAATGGTTAGAGTTGAAGCCGAGCTTGAAGATTATGTGCAAAATTATTTTCCACGCTTACGCAGTCTTCGTTCGTCATCGCGACAAATTTCAACTAGTGATTACAATCATGGCGTAAGCCAAGGGCAAAAACTTAATTTAAATAAGCCGATATCCAAAAATCACCGCGGCAATATTAAGTTGATTAGTTCAAGTTAAACGTTAATCGCAGATGATCGGCGCTTTGTGAATATTTCCGTGCTCCCAAGAGGGTAATCCTTCAGGTGTCGAAATGCCATTGTAGCGAAGCTCTTTTACGCCACTAAAAATCCAGTGTGGGTTAGTGTTTTGTATGGTCTTTTGGTATTTGTAGTAATCAAATTTTGTATATTCCTGATTTATAAATTTAAGATCTCCAGGAGAGCGGTTGTAATCGCTGGGATGTATTGTTGCCACACAAATATTTTGCGATTGAAAGCAACCACGTTCGTCTGGAACTTCAGGTTTATCTAATGCAACGAGGGCTTGATGTTGAGCGGCTAAAAAACAGTTGTCTTCATTTTGCAAAAGTCCATCAACGTAGGTGAATTCACCTTTGCGAGTAATATAAAAATTATGATCTTTGCACATAACTACAAAATAGCCATAACCATTAATAGCTAAATTTAAGTGTTCGGGCGTTTGAGGAGCGGGTTCTATGTTGTATTGAAAATGTGTATGTAGAAACATTTCGGTTTGATCAGTTCGTTCACAGTCTAAGTAGGTGTGGAGTGTTCCATTTTCTTTGAATTTGAAAATAGAATATGTTCCCTGAGGGCATGAATCGTCTTTGATATACCAGACAGAAAGATATCCATCTTTGTTCATCTCGCTGTTGCTTTGAAACTCAGTTCTATCATTGAATTTTAAAAGCGAAAAGTTTTTCTTAAAATAACAAAATTGTTCATCCAGCGATATATCAGAGAAGTTTTTAGTTTTTTGTGCTGTGAGCTGCTTCTTCTTTGAGGGGGGGATGCTTTCTTTTAGTAGAGTGTTTTTTTGATTTGCAATGACAGTGGCTTCACTTATGGTAATAGGTGTGACCGAGATATTGCTGTGCCAAGCTAGCCAAATCAGTGCTAAAAAGCAAATAGCTAAAATTCTCTTTTTGATGCTGTTGAACTTCACAATGTTTATAATATCACACTGGCGCACAGTTCCTACTAGACGAACATCCGATCCTCGTTCAAACTTTTCCTATGACAAAGCAAAAAATTATAATTTTACTAGCTACCTTTTTTGGTTCGGGAAAACTTCCTAAATCTCCAGGTACGTGGGGAACATTAGCAACAATTCCACTTTGGTATTTGATGGCTAATAACCTTCATGCCGTCACTTATATGATTGTGACTTTGCTTTTATGTGTGGCTGCAATTGTCATTGCGCAAGCTTATGAAAATATGACGAACACTCATGATTCAAAAGAAATTGTGATTGATGAAGTCGTAGGTTTTTTAATTACGATGACTTGGCTTCCGCTGACGTGGCAGAGTTTGATCGCGGGTTTTATTTTATTTCGCATCATCGACATCACAAAACCACCTCCGATTAGGCAACTAGATCAAAAAATAAAAGGTGGAGTCGGCGTAGTGATTGATGACATTGCTGCTGGATTAGTGTGCAACATTATTCTGCAAATGGTTTACACCTATACGCCATGGCTTGGGGCGCAAACCCAGACTTTATAATAGTTTTATTAAAATAGCTCTTTACATATGTGTAAGTGATATGTAAGTTTATGTGTAAGTTATATGAAAGTAATTACGGATTAAGCATGATGATACCAACAACTGTGCAAACTGAAAATCTGGATTCCCGAATGGAAAATGCTCTGAAAAGAGCGGTTCAGGTTGTTCGTGACAAGCATATGTTGGTGGGGTTTGCTGAGAGCTGTACCGGAGGACTTTTAGCAAGTTCGTTAACCCGACAATCAGGGGTCTCAGATGTTTTCTGGGGTTCAGTTGTTTGTTACGCGAACGAAAGTAAAAGTGCTTTTTTGGGTGTGCAAGAGTCTGTGTTTAAAGAATTCGGTGCTGTAAGCAGCGAATGCGCAAAACAGATGGCTGAAGGATTGGCCGCACAAATCAAAAAGACAACATCGAAAGATGTCGTTACGGTTTCAGTGACCGGAATAGCAGGACCGAGCGGCGGAACACCAACAAAGCCAGTAGGGACTGTATTTATTGCGGTGGCTGGTACGAAGTTAGCAACTCAGATTTTTCATCACGAATTCGTAACTAAACATAAAGAATTAACTCGCGAAGAGATTCAACAAGCGGCGGCCGTTGCAGCGTTGGAACATCTAAGCGAACAATTTACATAAATTTTTTTATTATATACATATATATAAGAGGAGCAAAACATGGCAAATCCACAAGAACAAAAAGCACAAGGCGAAAAACTTAAAGCATTAGAACTAGCAGTTTCTACTATCGAAAAACAATTCGGTAAAGGTTCTATCATGCGTTTAGGCAGCAACGATGCATTACATAAAGACGTAGAAGTTATTTCTTCTGGTTCTTTATCATTAGACGTAGCACTTGGTATCGGTGGTCTTCCTAAAGGTCGTATCGTTGAAATCTTTGGGCCAGAATCTTCTGGTAAAACAACTTTAGCTCTTTCGACAATCGCACAAGCTCAGAAAAAAGGTGGCGTTGTTGCTTTCGTAGATGCTGAGCATGCTTTAGATACAAATTACGCTCGCAAATTAGGTGTTAACGTTGCTGATTTATTAATTTCACAACCAGACACTGGAGAGCAAGCTTTAGAAATCGTTGAAACATTAGTTCGTTCAGGTGCAGTAGACGTATTAGTTGTCGATTCAGTTGCGGCATTAGTTCCGCGCGCTGAGATCGAAGGCGAAATGGGTGATTCTCACATGGGTTTACAAGCTCGTTTGATGTCTCAAGCTTTACGTAAATTAACGGCAGCGATTTCTCGTTCAAACACCTTAGTTATTTTCATCAATCAGATCCGTATGAAAATCGGCGTTATGTTCGGAAATCCAGAAACTACTACTGGTGGTAACGCTTTAAAATTCTACGCTTCAGTTCGTTTAGATGTACGCCGTGTTGGCGCAATCAAAAATGGTGAAGAAGTCACTGGCAACAGAACAGCTGTTAAAGTTGTAAAAAATAAAATGGCTTCTCCATTTACAAAAGTTGAATTCGACTTAATGTACGGTGAAGGTATCTCTGAGGAAGGTGATATCCTTGATTTAGCAGTTACTGCGAACATGGTGGAAAAATCAGGTGCGTGGTACTCTTATAAAGGTGAGCGTTTAGGTCAAGGCCGCGACCAAGCTAAAGAATACTTAAAAGCAAATCCAGCAGCTAAAACTGAGTTAAGAGCTGCGATCTTAGCTAAAAATGGTATCGGCGCATTGTTATTAACTAACGATATGAACGATGCTGTGACTGATGAAGATTCTGTTGAGATGGAATCTCCGAAGAAATCTAAAAAAGCTAAAGCCGAAGCTCCTGCGAAAGAAGCTAAAGCTGAAAAAGATAAAATGAATTAATTGTTTCTGGTTATTTAGTTATGAAGCCTCGGTGATGAACCGGGGCTTTTTTTTATCTATCGATTGATCCTTTATAGTCCAAGATCGGAAAAGACAATTTTATTTTCAAAAACTAATCCTTAAAGAGCGAAACTGTAAGTTGTTGTTAATTGGCCTTTAACTGAGGCGTCTAAACTGCACTGGGCGTCGCCGCAGGGAATCTCATAGACTGAGTTTGGTGGTCTGAAGATTTTATTCATAGCTGATGATTCTAAAGCTTCGCTTAAGGTTTTTGTTAAAGCTTGGCCCTCGGTAGTCGTTGGCGTTGCTTTTAACAACTCGATCGCTCTAGAGAAAGCTACGTTTGACATGAAATCTTTTTCTTTAAGATTTGCGAAAGTGAAACTGTAGCTGTAGTGGGCGCAGCCGCCTGTTGTGAAAGTTATTTTTACTTTATCTTTTTTGAGAACTGCTTTTTGTGTAAGAACTTTTTCTTTGTTGTTACGTACGGGCTTTTTAAATGACAAAAAGTCTTTTGATTTTGTGTCTAATGCTGATTTTGCATTTGGAAAATCGTAAGAACACTGGTCTTGGGCTTGAGGAGCTTCAGCGTAAACATTAGCTCCTGTCAGAAGTGCGACACAAATTAAGGTGATTAATTTTTTCATATTATTTACCGAGTGCTTTTTTGATGGTTTCGTTGATTGCTGATGGTTCTGTGTTTGGCGCGAAGCGCTCGATCACTTTGCCATTTTTATCAATTAAAAATTTAGTGAAGTTCCATTTAACAGCTTCTGTGCCTAAGATTCCTGGTGCTTCTGATTTTAAATGTTTGTAAACTTCTGCGGCTTCGCTGCCGTTAACCGCGACTTTATCTAAAACAGGGAATGTTACCCCGTAGTTCATTTCACAGAATGATTGGATTTCGTCGCTTGTGCCTGGTTCTTGTGAGCCGAATTGGTTACATGGAAAACCTAAGATCACTAGGCCGTTATTTTTATGTTCTTGATACAATGCTTCAAGGCCTTTGTACTGTGGAGTAAAGCCACATTTGCTGGCTACGTTCACAACCAGAATAACTTTGTCTTTATGTTGTGATAAGTCATAGTCTTTGGCCTGGGCGTCTTTAACTGTAAAATCAAAAAAACTTTTCTTCATGGCATGCCTTCTGATAGTCACTACCTATCGGTTGATCAAGTTATCGAAAACTGAGGTGTTGTTTCTAGCCGAGTATACCAGTTTTATTGTAGGATGGCTATATGTCACTTACAACTACCACCCCGCAAACAATTTCGTTAACTCGTAATCCAAATTTATCTGCGCCCAAGTCTGATCGCAGTGCAATCAATGAGGTGCAGCAAAAATTTGGTGAACGCTGGTGGACAGGTGTGCATCCTGAAAAATGTGTTGGCTTTGATGCTGAGAAAAAATATTTAGCGGCGTTGCCGTTAATTAATTTAGAAATTTGCACGCGCCAAGACGTGATGGATTATTTTGATAACACATGGACGCTAACCGAAATTTTATTTGCGAGTTTAAAGCATGAATCGACTTACATTCGCCCTCCTTATCATCAACTGCGTCATCCGCTAATGTTCTATTATGGTCACCCCGCTGTTTTATTTTTAAATAAACTTCGTTTAGCTGGAGTTGTGGATAATCCTGTGGATTTGTACCTCGAGAAAGTGCTTGAAACCGGCGTGGATGAAATGAGCTGGGATGATATGGCTAAAAATGAAATGGAGTGGCCAAATGTGGCTGCGGTTCATGAGTATCGTCAAAAAATTTATAATCTGATTAAAAATGTTATTCAAACGCATCCTGATTTGGATTTAAGCACACGCAAGACAAAAAATATTCATATAGGTTCGCAACACCCACTGTGGTCGCTATTCATGGGATTCGAACACGAAAAAATTCATTTTGAAACTAGCAGTGTGCTTATGCGCGAACTTCCGATTGAGTTAGTTGAAACACCAAAATACTGGCCACCACTTTATGAAACTAAATCATTGATGTCGGCTAAGCCTGTTTCTGGAAAAGATTATCCGGCAAACACATGGGCTTCGCAAGCAGGATCACTTGTTAGTTATGGTAAATCAGATGCCGTTCCAAGTTTTGGTTGGGATAATGAATACGGTCACAGAAATTCAAAAACCAAAGACTTTCAATTAACTCAAAATCTAATCAGTAACGGCGAATATTATGATTTTGTCGCGAGCGGCGCCTATCAAGAAGATAAATACTGGCAAGCTGAAGGTTTAATGTGGCGTAAGTTTAGAAATACAAAACGCCCCACTTTTTGGGTGGCTTATGGGCCCGAAGGTTTACACGATTATAAATTAAGAACGATTTTTGAAATTACCGATATGCCTTGGGATTGGCCGGCTGAAGTGAATTTTCACGAAGCCCAAGCCTACTGCCGCTGGAAACAAGAGCAAGATAAGAGCACTCTATATTACCGCTTAATCACAGAAGCTGAATTTGCTTCATTAAAACAAAAATTGCCAGCTGACGAAGTCTTACAAAAAAATGAATATAAAAAATCAGCGTCCAATATTTCTGATAAATTTAATTTTAATTTTCACCATGCATCACCTCGCCCAGTAAATGCCGGAAGTCCTGATTCTGGGGTAAATGATTTATTTGGCAATGTTTGGCAGTGGGCTGAAGATCAATTTAATCCGCTTGAAGGATTTAAAATTAATAAACTCTACGATGATTTTTCAACGCCATGTTTTGATGGAAAACACCAAATGATTTTAGGTGGAAGTTTTATTAGCTGTGGCCATGAAGCAAGTCTTAATGCTCGTTTTCACTTTCGCCCACACTTTTTTCAACATGCGGGCTTTCGAATGGCGGCGACCCTTGATGGTTCAAAAGACAATGCTGCTGTAAGACTAAAAAACGATTCGCAATATGTGCATGCCAAACGCGAAAATGTATTAGATCAAATGCAAAAAGACAATTGGTGGCAAGCTGTTCAGCAACCTATGGAGATGTCTGAAGATGAAATTCAAAAAGCTTATGAAGCTGCTGAAAAATTTGTGCGAAATTTTGAACACAATCGCAAAGATGTGTCTCCGATGGGATCGGCTTTAGATCCGTACACGAACGATATTAAAAAAGATTATCGCAGGCCGTATCAGACCACCAAAAATTTTCCTGAAACTCCAGAAAGTTTTGAAAAGCTGGTGCAGTTTATCGCCAGCGATATTGCGCCATTAGGGCAGCAGCCGGGTCATCCTGGTTACATGGCCTATGTGGCAGGTGCTGCAAATCCATTAAGTGCTCCGGCGCAAGCCTTAGCGATGACAATGAATCAATTTACTGGACATTTTAGTTTAGCTCCTGGCTTAGTGACTTTAGAAATGGAAGTTATTCGTTGGTTTGCGACGATGATGAAATACTCTGAACAAACAGCCACCGGAATTTTAACAGGTGGTGGTAGCCAAGCGAATATGATGGCCCTAGTAGCTGCTAGAAATAAATTATTTTCACAAAAACTAGAATTAGCAAAAGCTAGATTTTATGCTTCAACACAAGTGCACCACTGTATTGGCAAAGCCATTGCCTTTTTAGGGTTTCCAAAAGAATGTTTACGATTGATTTCTACAGATCAAAATTTTTCAATGTTAGCGAGTGAATTAGAAAAATCTATTGCTGAAGATCTAAAAAATGATTTTGTGCCTATAGCCGTTGTCGGAACTGCAGGTACCACGAACACAGGTTCAGTAGACCCTTTAGATGCCATTGCAGATATCTGCGAAAAAAATAAAATCTGGTTTCATGTCGACGGAGCTTACGGCGCTTTATTTATGTTAACCGATAAAGGACAAAAAGTCTTAGCCGGGATCGAACGATCGCAGTCAGTGGCGCTTGACCCTCATAAGGCTTTGCAAATTCCTTACGGTGTTGGGTGTTTGTTAATTAAAAATAAAAGTGATCTATTTACACAATATGCAGGTAACAGTTCGTACATGCCACCATCACCAGGTCTTCATGAAGAGCAATTTAGTTTAATTGATTTTGCTGATATTTCGCCGGAGTTATCACGCGATCCCCGCGGATTACGTGTCTGGCTTCCGCTGAAAGCTTTTGGCATTGGTCCCTTTAAACTGAATTTAGAAGAAAAAATTAAACTTTCTGAATATTTAAATAGTGAACTTAAAAAAATCTCATTAGTTAAAGTTGTTTCAGAACCGCATTTGACAATTCAGTCTTTTAATTTAGGTAACACAGAAAAAACTAAAAAACTTTTGGCTTGGATCAATTCGCAAAATAAAATCTTTTTAAGTGGCTGCGAAATCGGTGGCTGTTTTTCTATTCGTGTGTGTTTGTTAGGTTACAGATTGCACTATGCTCAAGTGCAAGAGCTTATTCAGCTCATCAAAGAGGGTTTACATGTCTAGTTTAGAATTTTTTAAATCACAGTTTAATAAAAATGAATTAGTCCATTTAAATAATGCAGGCCTTCAACCCATTACGCGCGCTGCTCGAGAAAAAATCGATTATTGGTCGCGTCGATTTTGGGAAGAAGGCTATAATACTGATAAAGATTATGCCGCTGATGTGACTCACACACGCTTAAGCCTAGCAAACATGATTGGGTGTGAGACGGGTGAAGTTGCTTTTTTTGTATCTACTGCGGGTGCGATTAACCAAGTGGCTTTTTCATGTGGATTAAAAGCTGATGACGAAGTTGTTATGTGGGATCAAGAGTATGGCAGTCATCTTTACCCTTGGAAAGCGGCTTGTGATCAGGCCGGTGCGAAACTTGTGATTGTAGAATCAGAACAAAATTTAGCTACACCGATGGATAGATATCTAAAAGCTATCACACCGAAAACAAAAGCGATTGCATTTAGTTGGGTGCAGTTTATGGCCGCCAGCCAAATGGAAGACATTAAACATGTTATTCAAACGGCGAAACAAAAAGGAATTCTGGTTTTTGTTGATATTATTCAAGGTTTTGGCTTACATCCTTGTGAGGTGTGGGCTTGGGGTGCAGATGCTGTCATGGGTGGAAGCCATAAATGGCTTTGTGCTCCGGTGGGTGTCGGCTTTTTGGCTTTACGCAAAAATTTAATTCCCCAATTTAAACCACACGTGATCGGTATGTACACTTACGGCACTTGTGATGATCCTTCTGATTTTGCCTGTGAACCAAAACGTGATGCGGCGAAATTTGAACCAGGTTCAAAACAAGTTTTAGAAATTACAGCTCTTGGGGCTTCATTAGATGTGATTCAAAAAGTCGGTGTTAAAACTATTGAAACTGAAGCTTTAAGATTAGCAAAAATTTTGCGTGAAGGAATTATCGATTTAGGTTATGAAGTTGTGACTCCTTATCAAGGTGAGCAAATACACTCGACCCCGTTTATTAATTTTAAACCAAAGGGTGCGATGACTAAAAAAGAATTGTCAGACAAATTAAACGCGCAAAAGATTTTTCATGCAGTTCGCGGCCCGGGTTTACGATTTACTCCGACAGCGTTTAATAGTGAATCTGATCTTGAAAAGGCGCTTTTAGCTTTAAAATAGCCTATATCGCACCTGCAAAAAGTCTTGTTCTAATTTGAGACAAAGACTCAAGTCTGTATCATTTATGACCGATAAGTTCCCATGAGGGAATTGAATTCATGAAGTATATTTTATTTCTATTCTTCATTTCAATGTTATTGAATGAATCTGCTTTTGCAGAATGGGTTCCTAATAAAGCCTGTGCTCCAGGTATGCAAAAATGTATGCGTGATTATGCTGCCAAATATGGGGCTAAAAATCTTAATAATACTAAAGCACCTACAGCGGCAGAATGTTTACGTGAACTTCAAGAAAAAGTAACATCTTGTAATGCGGCGGCTTCAACCGCGGTTGATAAATGTGATTCAAAACGTGAAGTTGGTGAAGGCACCGATTCGTTAGGTGCCTTGCAAAATTTATTAGGTGGATTAAACGGTTACACACAAGCTAAAAATGCGGGAACTGGTGCGACGGATAACTGCGTAAATGCAGGCCTAGCAAGTTCAACAGGTTATTATGCTTTAGAAAAACTACGTAGTAAATGTGATGGCGAAATTAGCACTTGTAAAACAAGTTGTACTGACGCGAATTCATTTATTGCTGCAAATAAAGAGCGCGTGTATCAGCAATGTCGTAAAAAAGCGTTTGATGAGAATCGTAATAGTACGAATTTTCCTTACAATGGTGTAGCTGAAGAGACTTTTAATTCTGATTGGGACGGCACGAATAAAGCATTGTTTGATGGTCAAATTCAAGAGATGCAAGCTAAAATTACGGATAACAATGCAAAATGTGAAACCGGAACAGCTGTCACTAACCGAGATAAAATGTCAGACTTTATGACTGACATGAATAATTCGGTGAAAAGCGCAAGTCAATGTCAGTGTCGGTTAGGTTCTTCAGGTCAAGATTGTAGTAATCCAGTGGGCCCATCAGAGTGTGCGGCAAATCCTAATTTGGCTGGTTGTGCGCAAGCGACTTTGAATTGTTTAAGCGTAAATGATAACTCACCTAAGTGTATATGTTTTAGAAATCCAAATAGTAATGAATGTAAAAATATTAAACAGGCCAACAATGTAAAAGTAAATTCGACAGACGCAAGTTCTTTTGCAGGTGTCGGTGGAACTGGCGGATCAACTGGAGCGGTCGGCGGAGTATCAGGTAATACTGAAGTGGGTGCTGTGAATGTTGGTGATTTAAGTGGTTTGGGTTCAGATGGTGAAGCCATCGGGGCTAATGCTTCAGGAACTGCAACTGCTGATGGTGGATCACCATTTGGTACGGCTGCAGGTGGCGCGGGTATGGGTAGTGGTTCAGGTGGTGGCGGTGCAGATGGCGCGCCAGCGACTGAGGCCAACGGTGAAGAAGAAAGTTCAAGTAAAAAAATTGGTGGATTATTTAATGTGGCGAAATCTGCATTAGGTAATTTATTTAAAAAAGGCAAAGACGATAAAGGCACTTATAATCCTGTGACTGGTAAATATATCGATGGTGCAAATAATTCTGGTTTAGATTCTAAAAAATGGCGTCCTCGTGGCATGGTGCGCGGGCTTGCTGGTGATATAGAAATCGCCGGTAAATTCGAAGACATCTGGAAAGTCATGAACAGACAATATAAAATTCAAGATCAAAAAGACACATTTCTTTTTGGTGGGGAGAAGAAGTAATATGAAAAATATCACGGCGGTATACCTATTCATTATTTTCTCTATGTTTGGTTTTAACTCAGTGTATGCTGCAGAAAGCTGTGAATCAAGATCGGTGAAGCTTTCGCATATGAAATTTCTTAACGCCTCATTATCAACATTACTTAAAAATTCTGACGATTGCACAATCATCGACGGCGTGAATTCTGATAAAGCTGCAGATTCAAAATGTAACAAAGCGGCGCTTAATCCTGGTAATCCACAATATGGTATTACGGGACAAGGTCAAAATGGTTCGAATAGTTTGGGTTATTATTTTTGCCTAAACATGAATAAACAAGATATGTGTTTGAAACGTAAGGCAGCCCTAGGCGATAAAATGGATATTCGCTGGGCTCCCTTAGCGGGCGCTAAAGCGCATCACAATTCGGGTGATTGTAAGTGTAAAAGTAAAGGTGATTCAGCGTCTGAAGAAATTAATTGCCCTTCAGATGCAGCAGCATTGATAGATGGTGCCACAACTGGTTGTACCGTCGCGGATTCAGTGAAAAAGGGTGATAAGTGTCATTGTAGTGTCGACAATTCTGTCGTTGAAGCTGGCGGAAAATGCCCGACTGAGCCACCAAAACAAGTGACTGAAAACGTAGATGATAATGCTCTTGATGAATGTGTTGCTGATTTAAAAGCTGCTAAAGCGACTTGTTCTGAAAAAGCAAAAGCAGCGATTGATAAATGTAGTAAAGAAGCTCCTGAAGTAAATAAAAATATTTCTCAAGCGCAGCGTGTGCTCTCGATTGGTTTAGATGCAATCATCGCCCAAAATGCTGGAACTGGGGCCTTAGATACGTGTGCTAAAATGGGCGCGGCCGGAACTTCAGCGATTGAAGCTTTAAGTTTCTTACGTGACAGTTGCAAAAAAGAACTAGAAGGTTGTAAAAAAGGCTGTGAAGATGTGGCCACCTTAAGTAAAAAAACAGATCAAGAATATTCTGATGAATGTAAAGTGAAGTTTAACAATGCAACTCCGCGAAAGCTTTATACGACAGCGCATGAAACGCGTTTAGTTGAATTATTAGCTGCTCATCGTGAGCTTGCTGATAATTCAGAAAAATTTTGTAAAGGTGATGCACAAAAAAGCGAAGGTCAGCTTGATAATTTTTTACAAGAGTTAGCCTTAAGGGTACAAAAAGCTGATATTTGTAAATGTCAGTTAACAGCTTCAAGCACTGAAAATTGTGATAACGTAGTTGGTCCATTAGCTTGTATTCAAAATATAAATCAGGCGGGCTGTTCATTTAGTTCGGTGGGGTGTAGTCCGGATTCAACAGTGGCGGGATGTCGTATATCTGCAATAAACCCAAATGGATCTGGTATCGCAATGCCAGCTTCAGGTTTTGCAGGCCCAGGATTCGGCTCAGGAAGTAGTGGCAATGGAGCTGGAAAAGTTAACATCGGTGACGGTGATTTCAGTGGATTATATGATGAGACTCGTCCTTCAGGTTCGGGTACTGCGACCGCCGATGCAGGTTCACCATTTGGTGTAGCAGCGGGTGGTGGTAGTGGCGGCGGTGGCGGTGGCGGCTCCGGTGAAGGCGGTGGCGGCGGCGGCGCTGCTGGCGAAGAAAAAGATAAAGGCGGTCTTTCTGGATTTTTTCAGAATACTAAGGCCGGTATCGCAAGTCTTTTTGGTGGCGGAGCAGATAACAAAGGTTCAGCCGTAAAAAAACCAGATAACAAAGCTTATAAAAATGATGTGAATGGATTTCGTCCAAAAGCTGGAGTGCGCGGAGTATCCAATGAGGGTACGTACGGTGGTAAAAATCGTGACATTTGGAAAACTATGAACGATCGTTATAATGATCAGTATCACACATTTATAACGGTGGAGAGTCCGCCAAAATAACGTAAAGTAGTTTTATATGTTAAAAAATATCATCTTGATTTTGCTTCTAGTTTTAAATTTTTCATCATGCGTGACTTACCTTAAAAATGTAAGTCACGCACAATCACCAATTTTGTCGGGTAAGTATAAATCCGAAAAACTTAAAATCTATTTTGCGAACCACACCGAAGCCGATCTTCAAAACGTCGAGCTTTTTCGCGAATTGATTTTAGCAAAAAATATGTTCACTGAAGTTTTCTTAGTGCGCAGTGAAAAAATCGAAACCTGCGAAGGTCATTGTGTTTTATTCAGTAATAAAAAAAGTGGCTTATCGATTGGTGAAAAATTAAACATGGGTGTGACGTATCTAACATTAGGTGTTATCCCGTCACGCTTTACCAATGAATACACTTTGAAAAACAAATTTGGCAAAGTCGAAGATATCGAAATCGTTAATTGGGTTTCTTTATTTCTAGTATTTTACTTTAATAATGACACTTTTGAGCGTTCAGAAGAATCTCAGTTAGTAAAATTACAAACGTTATTAAATCAAGCTGACACTTACAGCGCAAATTAAGTGCTAATAAGACTGTGAAGAGCTTGAATCGCTTTATCTTTATTCGCGCTATCTACGATATAATTTAAACTCATTGCCGATTGGATGAAATAAACTGGTTGGATATTGTCTTGTTGCAGTTTTTTTGTCACTGCCATTAAAGTGTCATTTAACGTCGATCCGGTGCAGGTTAAGCTGACAGAACAAAGCTTGTTATTTACAATACTTACTTGGTTATGTTTATTAAAATCCATATTTTCAATCGCCGTTAAAATTTCAGGCGGCGCTGTTAATAACATATGAGTTTTACCACTCTTTACAAAGCCATTTAAAATCTGCGGTACCGCGATATTTGATTTTTGTAAGGTTTGAAATAAAATTTCAAAAGCTAGTGCTGGGGTTTCGGTGTGTATGGCGACTTCAATAATTTTAGCATGTGAATTAACGGCTAGTGGTTTAGATGATTCAAACATAACATCCTCATGAATAAGTGTACCATCAGTGCTTTGCCCATGTTTGTAATCATGGGCAGGGCCGACATACAGTTTTACTTTTTTAAGTTTAGCTAATTCTACCGAGCGATAATGTAGAACCTTAGCTCCCCAGTAAGTCATTTCTAATAAATGGTCATAGTTCAGCTGTGTGATTTTTTGTGCTTGGGGCACTAATTTTGGGTCAGCCGTAAAAATACTACTCACATCTTTAAGTATTTCACAGCGATCGGCATTTAAAAATGCGGCCATCGCCACTGCCGAAGTATCAGAACCGCCGCGTCCTAAGGTTGTGATTTCTTTTGTTACAGGTGAAACGCCTTGAAAGCCGGCTAAGATAACAATTTTATTTTTTTCTAAAGCTTCTTGCACGCGGTGCGCTTTAACATCTTTAATCATCGCACCTAAATGCGATTCATCTGTTAAGATTCCAGCTTGGCTTCCGGTAAAGCTAATCGCTTCATGACCTAAATCATTGAGTGCAATACTCACTAACGACATGCTGATACGCTCGCCAACAGATAATAACATATCTAATTCACGTAAGTTAGGTGAACGGCTCACATTCTGAGCCAGATCAATCAGCTGATTTGTGGTTTGTCCCATTGCTGAAACAACGGCAACGATTTGGATATTTTTCTTTTTTAATTCAGAAATACGGCGGGCTGCAGATTTTATTTTCTCAGGATCAGCTAGGGTGGCGCCGCCATATTTTTGTACGATTAACATTCTACTAATCTAACGCAAATTTTTTGGTTTGATCACGAAAAAACTGTTGTGCCACGGTGAGTGAACCTGTTGGAACTCGAATCCAATGTTGTTTCGATGTTTTTGGAATGTAACCTAACACTAATTCAGCATTTAAATCTTTGAGTGATTTACGAGTGACACTTAAATAATCGGCTAAAAGTTCAATATCAGTTCCAGCCGGTGCTTTAACAAACTCATAGCTTAACGGAAACTCTGGATCTAAATTACGAAAGCCGTATAAGTTGGGTGCTTTAGCAATCATAAGCGCTGCTAAAATTTTTGGAACATAATCTTGAGTTTCAGTCGGAAGCGCTCCAAGGCGAACAAGCTCCCAATAATCTTTTGTGCCGAATTTTCTAATTTTACTGCGTAAGCCACCTTCGCCCATGTTGTAACTGGCAGCCACTAAATACCACGAACCGAATTCGGCATATAAATCCTGCATGTAACGAATCGCTGCCTTAGTGCTTTTTTGTAAATCACGGCGTTCATCAATCCAGTATTCCTGGCTTAATCCGTAGTGCTTTCCTGTTGAAGGAATAAACTGCCAAGGGCCAACAGCGCTTGCTGTACTGATCGCGGTAGCTGAAAAACCACTTTCAATCATGACCATGTAACCTAAATCACCCGGTAAACCTGATTTTTTAAGTTCGGCTTGGATAAATGGCATGTACTTCGAAGACTTTTCTAACCAATTACGAAAAAAGTTTTTGCCGCGAGTTTGGTAAAAAGAAATCCAGTAGCTTACTTTGTGATTGTAAGTCACTGGCAAATCAAAAATAAAGTGTTCGGTTTTGCCATTCTGCTTGTTCTCTAAGATTTTCAACTTATCTTTAAGGGATAAAGTTTTTAGTTTTTGATCTAACGGCTTCATTGCTACAGCGGCATGAGCAGAAGGCAAGCCAGCAGCTAAATTTAAAACAATGATCGCGACGAAAAAATTTCTTAAAAACATCATTTAATTATGCCTTCGAACAAGCGAAAAGGTCGAGAGAGCATTTTTGACAGTCGAGGATAGTCGGGCTGACAAATTAATGACGTCATTTTTCCTAGACTAGTTTTTCGTCGAGTCGACAAACATCGCTTAAATGTCATTGTAATGGCGCTGATAGTAGATTTTTTTGAAAGCCTAGACAAAAAACCTAGAGCAAGTTTTTGGCATTGGCGTTGCTCTTTCTATTAAAATGAGAATCTCTATGATCCGCAAAGGAGTTAACAAATGAGTTTAAAAGGTGTTTATACAGCCCTAAGTGGGGCGATAGCGCAGACTCTTAAAATGGACACGATCGCCAATAATATAGCGAACGTGAACACAACTGGATTTAAAAAAGACCAGCAGACTTTCGGTGAATATTTGACGGCTCTAGAAAAAGAACAAGACGTCATGAAAGTTCCAAGAATGCCGGCCTCGATTGAAAGCTTTTATGAATTAAACGGCGGCGATAAAGCTTTTGTTGATGCTGCTGGTACCTACACTAATTTTGAACAAGGAAGTCTAAAATCAACGGGCGGAAAACTAGATGTAGCTATCGAAGGTGCAGGTTTTTTTGAAGTGGGAACTCCCAATGGGGTTAAACTTACTCGCGCTGGTAATTTTACAATCGATGGCAATGGCCAATTAGTTACAAAAGATGGTTACCCTGTATTAATGGAAGCTGCCGAAGGCGCTGATGGATTAGTGGCTGGTGAGAATATTGAGGGCCGTACAGTTCGAATTAGCGGTACGGCGGCAATTAATATTTCTGATGGTGGCGAAGTTTTTGAAGGCGATACAAAAATCGGTAAACTTTCAGTTGTAAACGCCGCCAACACAGACGCTTTACAAAAAATCGGTAACAACTATTACACGTTAAAAGACAATATGAACGCCGAAATTTCTTCGATAAAAACTCCAAGCCTTAAACAGGGTTTTTTAGAGACAAGTAACGTGAATATCATCAATGAAATGACAGATATGATTATGGCTCAGCGGGTATTTGAAGGTACCCAAAAAGCGATCAGTGCTTATGACAACATGAGCGATAAACTGATCAATCAAGTTGGTAATACTAAAGGTTAATTTATAAAAAAAGAATAAGAGGTTAATATGTTTAAAAGTTTAAATACCGCAGCTACTGGAATGATCGCCCAACAAAGTAATATCGATGTTGTTGCAAATAATATTGCCAACGTAAATACTGCAGGTTTTAAAAAATCGCGCGCTGAATTTGAAGACCTTATATATAGTAATCAAAAAGATCCTGGCCAAGCATCAGGTTTAAATTCAATTACGCCAACGGGAGTGCAAACGGGTCTAGGGGTTCGTACGGCTTCAATTCAAAAAGATTTTGGCTCAGGGCAAACTCAAATCACATCAAATCCTTTAGACTTTCAAATCGAAGGTAATGGTTTTTTTCAAGTGCGCACACCGGATGGTGAAATTGGCTATACCCGTGATGGTGCCTTCAAAAAAGATGCTTCTGGCAAAGTGGTTGATAAAAATGGCAATTCATTGATTCCTGAATTAATGATTCCAGAAACGGCAATGGTTGTTGAAGCTACTCCAACTGGGGAAATTCGCGTTATTCACAACACGGGTTCAGAGCCTGAAGTGATTGGCCAAGTTGAATTAGCTAATTTTATTAATCCAGCAGGCTTAAAAAGCATGGGTAAAAATTTATTCACGACGACGGCGGCAAGCGGTCAACCCGCATCCGCGCGCCCAGGCACACAGGGTGTCGGCTTTTTAGCGCAAAACCAGTTAGAAACAAGTAATGTTAATATTGTTGATGAAATGATTAACATGATCACAGCACAACGTGCGTATGAAACGAATTCAAAAGTTGTGCAGACTTCTGATCAAATGATGCAAACAGCAGTGAATGTCAAATAATGAAAAAGCTAGTTCTACTTTCTTTATTAATTCTTTCAAACTTTGCTTGGGCTAAAAGTGAAATCACTTTATCGTCAGCGGTCGAAGTATCGCCCCGTGAAGTAATCACAGCGTATGATATCGTTGAAAGCCGTAATTTGAGCGAAGCGACCTTGACTGATTTAAAAGATATCGAATTAGGTAATGCGCAGACAAAAACGATCACTAAACTTGAGATCATTAAAAAGTTTCGTGGTTTAGAGTCAAACTTCAGACTGCCGACTGAAGTTAAAATCTTACGTTCAAAATCAAATGTTTCACGTTTAGAGATCGAGCGTAAAATAATGAACCATTTGTTAGCTAAATGTGGAAGTTGTGAATACCGCATTCAAATTAACTCGGTACCGCAAAATTTACTCACTGATTGGGAACTAGACATGAATGTTGATTTTAATAAATCGACGGTGATGATTCCTGTTTTTTCGACTTCAACGCCAGAT
>JAZKGG010000007.1:214112-239727 GCA_040386015.1 Bdellovibrionota bacterium
TCGTCCCTTAAAAATCGGTGATGTTATAACTGAAGAGGCCGTAACAACTGAAATGCGGTTATTGCAAAGTTATCAAGATGCGATCACCGACGTTAGATCAGTTGTAGGTATGCAAGCAGCCCGCTATTTAACGGCAGGGCAAATGTTGGCTTCGCGTGATTTAAAACGTGAACAAATTCTTAGAAAAGGCCAAATGGTTAAAGCCATCTTTGGTGCCGATGCTTTAGAAATTTCAATCAGTGCGCAAGCCGAAGAAGGTGGTGCAGTGGGTGATGTGATTAAGGTTAAAAATCTTGATTCGCAAAAAATGTTCGCGGCCAAAATTATTGATCGCGGCATAGTAAAAATTGAGTAGTACTTAGTTATTAGTTAAGGGAGATTTCACGGATGAAATACTTATTAGTTTTACCTTTATTTTTAAGTGGTTGTGCAACGATGTACGATTTTTTTGGTTTTGAAGGGCCAAAACAAGAAGTCGTAGTTAAAGAAGAAGTGGTGAAAGAGCCATTAACTAAATATTCAGATATAAGTAACTTCGCACCGGCTTCAGATCGCAATTACAAACGTATGACAAAAGAACGTTTTGAAGAAGATGCAGAATTACATGCTGGTGCCGGATCATTATGGGTTATGGAAGGCCAAACAAGTTATTTATTTGCGCAAAATAAAAAACGCCGCGAAGGTGATCCTTCGACATTGCTTGTGCAAGGTATGGCATTTAAAGATGTTCAAATGAAAGCTTTAGCGATTAAAGATTTATTAATCGAATTAGAAAATCAGAAAAAAGAAGCTGAAGTTAAACAGAAAAAAGAAGAAGAAAAAGTACAGCGTCTAGCAGATATCGAAAAAGAGAAAAAATCAATTTTAGCTAAAAGTGAAGCAGACAACGAAGATGCTGCGGCCGTGTTAGCAGAACAGCGTATTGATTCTAGAAAACCCGCATCTGTGGCCGTTGCTGAGCCACCTAAAAATCCCGAGCTAGATAAAATTAATTTTAAAGAAATTGAACAAGTACCTATTAAAATTACAGAGCGTTTGCCAGATAACCAATATCGCGTGGCGGGCCAACAATTTTTAACTATTCGTAATCGTCCTTATAAATTAATCGTGAATGGTACGATTCGTGGCGATGATTTTTCGGATCAAGCTTTCAGCTCAGAAAGAATGTTTGACGGAAATTTTGAATTAGTTCACTTAAAGAAAGCTGAGTAATAAGAATGAAAAAATTAGCTTTAGTTATATTGTTGTTATCATTACATGCCACTGCAGCTCGTTTAAAAGACGTAGCGAGCATTCGCGGCGTGCGTGAAAATCAATTGATCGGTTATGGCTTAGTTGTGGGTCTTAAAGGCACGGGCGATACCCAAGCTGAATTTACGAGTAAGTCGTTTGCGCGCTTGATTGAAAAATTGGGTGTTCAACTTGATAAAAAAGACATCGTTTCTAAAAATGTAGCGGCGGTCATTATTACGGCGTCACTTCCTCCATTTGCAAAAGCGGGCAATCCTTTAGACATCACAGTCAGTGCCGTAGGTGATTCAAGTTCACTCGTTGGAGGCACATTATTGCAAGCGCCACTACGTGCGGGGAATGATGAAATTTTTGCGGTAGCTCAGGGAGCAATCTCGGTTTTAGGTGATGGCAAAGACGTGCACACCACGGTCGGAAGAATTCCAAATGGCGCTATGATTGAACGTGATATCCAGGCTGATTTTGCAAACCGTAAAATGTATCGTATGACATTGCATAATCCTGATTTTACAACAGCTGCACGCACTATTTTGACAATTAACAAAGAATTGGGCGGTCAGTACGCTTCAGCAAAAGATGCTGGCACAATTGATATCATTACACCGTCATCATATGAAAACAAAGGTGTTGAATTAATGGCGACGATTGAAGCTATTGAAATCAATCCAGATCAAAAAGCGCGCGTGATCATTAATGAAAAAACGGGAACAATTGTTATCGGCGAAAAAGTTAAAATTTCTCGCGTGGGCTTAAGCCACGGTAATATCACTTTAAAAGTGGTTGATGAAAAAACAAAAAAATTAACGCCGATTGATGACAAGGTCGCTTTATTAGACACTGGCGCAAACGTTGGTGATTTGGTGCAAGCCTTAAATAAATTAGGTGTGACTCCGAAAGATTTAATCTCAATATTACAATCAATTAAGGCTGCTGGAGCCCTTCACGGGGAATTGGAGACTTTTTAATGTCTGATATTTCCAAATTAAGTTCAGCACGCTTAGCGGGTGCTGTGCAAAAAAATGAAGGAAAAGAAGGCGACGCGAAAATTCGTGAAGTCGCAGACATGTATGAAAAATATTTCATGAAAGAAATGATGCGTAACATGCGCTCAACCATCCAAGAGGGTGGTTTTTTAAAAGCCAACAACGCAGAAAAAATCTTTCAAGAGCAATTAGACGACGAATATTCAACACAAGGTAATCAGCGTGGAGGTTTTGGTGTTTCAGATATGATTTACCAACAGCTCACTGAAAAATTCGGCGCCCAATTAGGAATTTCAGGTAAGGTTGATAAACCAAATGGTCCAATTCCTACGGATAAAAAAATTAAACTGGAAGAGCTTATAAACTCTCCACAGCAAAAATCTTATTTGCTGCATCCTGAGCAAGTAGGCACTGATCGAAATGTGAATGTGCAGACCCCATGGGCGGGCATTTTGCAGAATAAAAATAGACATGAAGGTGATAAAACTTCTTACGCCATTAAACACGACAATGGCCTAGAAAGTCTCATTATGACACAAGGAGCACCTTCAGAAGAAACCCGTCATTTGTCACCCGGAGACAAATTAGAGGCGGGACAGTCCTTAGGTCTGGCAAGCACGGCCAGCCCTTTAGTATGGACTGTTAAAAAATCTGTCTCAGAATGATTTGGTTGAGACGTGCAGTTATGATACACTATGAGAATATACCTTTGGAGGTTTTAGATGAAAATTACACATAACAAAGTCGGACAAAATCTGAACTTAACTGATTCTTCTCGTGCGGATAAATCTAAAAAATCTGAAGCAGCCAATTCATCTTCATCTGCATCGCAAACAGAAAAAGCAAACGGTTTGCCATTTGCCGCAAGTAACGATTCAGCAAAAGTAGATCTTTCAGCGCGTGCAAAAGATATCGCTCGTGCAAAAGAAATCGCGATGGCTTCGCCTGATATGGATCAAGCTAAAATTGAAAAATTTCAAAAATTAATTGATGACGGTAAATACAAAGTGGATGCAAAAGCTATTGCTGAACGCATGGTCGAAGAGCACTTAATGACCGGAAAAACTTCAGACGAATAATCGGTAACGGATTACAAAGAAATATAGGTAGACAATGGACACTGTCTCTTTAAGAAAATTAGCCTTTGAGAAAATGATCGCAAATCTTGATGATATGTTGAAAAACTATCGTCAGTTGTTAGATCTTGTTCGTAAAGAAAAAGATCTGTTGATTACTTCAAATCTTGAACAGCTTAATGAAAATAATAACTCTAAAGAGCTAGTGATTATCAAAATCAAAGCTCTAGATGCGACTCGTATTAATTATGCATCTGAACTGGCTCACTTTGTTCAAGCCGATACGGCACAGCCAAGATTGCTAGAAATCGCGCAAAAAATCGGCGGTGCTGAAGGTGAAAAATTAAGAACCATGCATGCAGCTCTTGAAATGGTGATTAAACGTTTAAGCGAAATCAACAAAGGCAATGTGATCTTTGCAGAGTCTGCGCTTAAAACGGTAAACTCAGCTTTAGAAAATTTTAAAGATGCTTTAACTGGACCGCAAAAAACCTACCAACAAAAAGGGAAGTACAAGCAAGCGTCTGGATCAGGACACTTGGTAAAACGCGAAGCTTAGTCATAAAGACAAAAGCTTAACTAACCCAAACAACGGATTGTTCGGGTTTAAAGGGGCAACGGATGGCCAAAATTCATGGAATGATGGATATAGGACGAAGAGCGATGGCGCTGAATCAATCAGCGATCCAAACGACTTCGCACAATATCACCAATAAATCCACTGAAGGCTTTTCTCGTCAAAAAGTTGATTTTCAAACTAATCCCTCTGTTGGTGAAGGTCGTTATCAAATCGGTACTGGTGTTCGTATGGCGAATATTTCGCGTGTGAATAATCCTTGGATCGAAAAACAATTAGAAACAGAAAATTCAAATTTCAGCCGTTTAGATCAAAAAACGCAGGCACTTTCACGTTTAGAAAACGCAGTGAATGAACAAAACGTAAAAGGAATGAATGCCGCGATTGGAAATTTCTTTAATTCATTTCGTGAGTTAGCAAATACGCCTGAATCTGCGGTAGCTCGTACCCAAGTGCGTGAAGCTGGTCTTGGTTTAGTTAAACAATTTCAAGATGCGCATCGCCAGATTGCCGATGTTAAAACCGATATGAATAAAAATATCGAATTTGCTATTTCAGAAGTAAATGCTTTAGCTAAAGAATTATCTAAAACCAATGAAAAGATCCAACAGATCGAAATCAACGGTTCGGATTCAGCCAATGATGAGCGTGATCATCGTGATATGTTATTAAAAAAATTATCTGAAAAAGTAGATATTTCTTACGCCGAAGATCAAAAAACCGGAATGGTGAATGTAACTGCAGGTAAGGCCGCAGTATTAGTTGCGGGAACATCTTTTACGCAATTAAAAACCGCGTCAGCACCAGATGGTGCTATGCAGATCTTGCATGAGCTAAGCCCAGGCGGAAGCGTTGTAGATATTACTGATCGCTTTACACAAGGCAAAGTGGGTGCAGCTTTAGAGGTGCGTGATCAAACTACACAAAGTATGTTAGATAGCTTAAGTGAGTTAGCTTTTAACGTCGTCAACGAAGTGAATCGTGCGCACCGCGAAGGTTATGATCGCCAAAATATTGCAGGTTCAAACTTTTTTGAGTTAGCTGACAAAACTCAGCCATTTTCAATTGATAATTTAGCGGTGTCTTCAGATATCGTTAAAGATGTAAGTCGTATCGCTGCAGCGGCCAAACCAAATGCGCCGGGCGATAATACCGTAGCCAATTTAATTCATAATTTACAAGGTCGTCGTATGATGGAAGACGGCAAATACAGTTACGATGATTTCTACAATTCAAAAGTGAGCGAAATTGGTATTTTAACTCAACGCTCAACGAGTGAATTAGACAGTCAACGTAATACCTTAGAGCAGTTGCAAAACATCCGCGAATCAATCAGTGGTGTAAGCCTTGATGAAGAAGCGGCAAAATTGATCGAATATCAAAAATCTTTCGAAGCCTCAGCGCGTTTAGTAACAACAGCTGACGAGATGTTTGATACGATCTTAAACCTGAAGAGGCTGTAGGAGTTAAACTATGAGAGTCTCTGATAAAATGCAACAGGCCCAAGTACTGAATAATTTAAATAAAAATCGTACTGAGCTATCGAATTTGCAAAACCAAGCTTCAAGTTTAAAAAAGATTACAAAACCTTCGGATGATCCGACAGGTATGTCGCGTATTTTGCAAAACCGTTCAGACTCGCAAAACATGACTCAGTTCGATAAAAATATCTTCTTAGGAAAATCATTTTTAGAAACAACTGAAACTGTTCTCAGTCAAATGAGTGATGTGATTGTTCGCGCTAAAGAATTAGCCCTACAGGCAGCGAATGACACTAATGCGGGAATGCCACGTGAGATGATCGCTTCAGAAGTAGAACAAATTTATAATTCGATTGTTGAATTAAGTAATCGTCGTTTCGGCGAAAGATATATTTTTGCCGGTCACAAAACGACCGAGGCACCATTTACCAAAGACGGTAAATATACCGGCGATAATGGACAAATTCAGATTGAAAATTTAGAAGGTCAGTTTATGCCGATCAACCTTGTGGGTTCGCAAGTGTTCTTAGGCGAAGACTTGGCTTATGGCGGAAACGTATCGCGCGAACAAAATATTCCGTTAACGGTTGAAGACCTGCAAAAATTTAAAATTGACCAAATCGAAGCTGAATTCCAAAAAGAGGAATTTCAAGAGCATCAATTAGAAACTCGTGGGCCTGCTAATGTGGGTTCGGTTCAAAGAATCAACGAGCGCGACCCCGTAACAAATGCTCGTGGTGTTAACGTTTTTCAAACGATCATGGGTCTAGAAGCCGCTCTACGTACGGATGACAAGCTGGGTATCCAAGAATCGTTAGAAACTTTAGACCAAGCTATGAATCAGGTAAACTTAGCTCGCGCCGAAGTGGGCGGGCGTACTAATCAATTAATTGCTACTAGTGAAAGCATCCAACGTGGCATCGTCGATAACAAAGCGTATAATTCGCAAATTGAAGATGCAGATGTATTTCAGGTTATGACAGAAATGAATAAATCCAATCAAACCTTAGAGGCTACGCTCTCTACTTCGCAAAAATTCTTGAGCCAAAGCTTACTTGACTTCCTACGCTAGTCACATTAACTAGACTTCCGCTGAGTTATGTTTAGGGAGATATGAGCCGATAGGTTTGTATCAGAATGATGTTTTGTCTATTAGAGACAATTCAGTAGAAGGAACAAGGAGTTCTTATATGCTTGTACTTACAAGGAAGTTAGGCGAGAGCATTGCGATTGATGATCACATCAAGATCCGCGTGGTTCAAATTAAAGGTAAACAAGTTCGCTTGGGTATTGAGGCTCCGAAGGATACTAAAATCCATCGTGAGGAAGTCTATTTAGCCATCCAAGATCAAAATCAACAGTCAGTTCAAGTCAGTTCAGATAAAGTTAAAAACATCTCAAAGTTGCTTAAGCCTGAATAGCTGTTTGTTCGTTTTTTAGCTCAAAACTCTCTATTCCTGTATTTTTAAGGAAATTTAATAACTTGTGGCGTTAAACGCATAAAAAAATTGATGCCCCGTGGATTTAAGGCCAGTATTGATTAACCGGTTAAGGATGATCGAGTGTCTTAAAAATTAAGCATGGGGGGATCGTGGTAATTAATACGACTCGTTTCGGTCAAGTAAACTTACAGCAAGAAGATATAATCACTTTTCCAGAAGGTCTTCTAGGTTTTCAAGATCTAAGAAATTTTGTTCTACTCGATGATCCAAATGATGACATCTTTGCGTGGCTACAATCATGCGAATTACCGTCAATCGCGTTTCCGGTGTTAGAGCCTGAAATTTTTGGCCAATACTATTCAGTTAATCTTACAAAAAATGAATTAGAACTTTTAAAGATCAAAGGTGATCAAAAGCCGACGTTCATGAACATCATCACTATTCCAGATGATCCAACGCAAATGACTGCGAATGTGAAAGCTCCGATTGTTATCAATCCAGAAGCTCGCATTGCCCGTCAGTGTGTGTTGCAGGATAACAACTTAGCTATCCGCGAACCAATCTTTGTAAAGCTTCAAAGCCGTGTGGTGCAAAACCCAAACGTATCCATTAAAGCTCTATCACAAGGGCTTTCTTGCGCAGTGAAACTAAATACTAAGTCAGAGATTGACCAGTCTTTATAAAAGCTGACATTCTCGTCAGATGCCATTTCGAAAAATTATTTTTTCTCAAGCCTCTGGGTTAATCAACCTTGGGGCTAAACGTATTGTTGATGCTAAGGATAAGCTAGAGCTTCCTGAGCTTCTTAGCGCTTATAATCCTGATATCGACAAAGCCAAAATTGATTGGTCTACAAATAAAACCCTGTATCGCAGCCTGTTTCGTGCCAACAAAAAAATATTACTGACTTCGGTGGCTTTTCAGATCATCGCCAGTTTGTTTTCTTTTGCGACTCCGGTTTTGATTCATCAATTTATTTCTGGTTTGCAATTAGGTGATTGGTCGCAAGATCATGTTTTAGTTTTGTTAGCCTGTGCGGTGGGTTTTGGTCTGTGCGGGGCAGGCAATGGTATTGCTATTCAACATTACTTTTTTCACACACTAAACTTTTTTCAAGTCACAACTAATATTGTAAATAAAAAAATCTTCACGCACGCTTTAAAGCTTTCTTCGCGCGCGAAGCAAAAATTTCAAGTCGGCGATATTGTGAACTTTATGAGTTCAGACACCGACGCCCTGGGTGATGCGGCGATTGTCACGATCGATTTGTCGAATGCGGTCTTGTTATTAACAGGATGTTCGGCGCTCTTATTTTATTACATCGGTTGGTCGGCGATCGGCGCTGTGGCTGTGATGGCGATTTTGATTCCGTTGACTCAGCGTCTGGCTAAAAAATTCGTCCACATGGAAGAAGAAATGATGGCCCAACGTGACAGTCGCATGACCTTGATGACTCAGATTCTAAATTCGATTCGCGTGGTAAAGTATTTTTCTTGGGAAAAAAGCGTTCATGACGAAGTCGCGACAGTTCGTAATAAAGAAATCGGTGCCCGGTTTAAATTAGCGAAATCTGAAATTCTTTGGGGTTTAATATACGCTTCAATTTCAACCGTGGTTTTATTTGTCGCTTTAACGATTCACTATTATCGCGGCGAAAAAATTGATTTAGCTCTTGTATTAACGTGTATTTCGATCTTTTCATTAATGGAAGATCACTTCGGTGGTTTATCTCGTTTCATCAGCCGGCTAATGAATGTGTTCGTGAGCGGTCGCCGTGTTACCGACTTTTTAAAATCAGAAACTGTCGAATCCTTTGCGCCAACGGCAGAACCTGCAGAGCTTGCGGGCGAACATGTGGTGGTTAAAGATTTACATTTTGGTTACGATGTTAAAACCACGTTGTTTAACAATTTATCATTCACTTTAAAACAAGGCGAGTCGCTAGCCATCATCGGTGCCGTGGGATCAGGAAAATCCACTATTCTGCAATTGTTTTTAAAAGAAATCGCACCAAATTCAGGAACAGTCTATTTATCTGATAAGTATCGTAAAGCGTATATTCCGCAAGAAGCTTACATTGTAAATTCAACGCTAAAAGAAAATCTATTTTTTGGTGAAAACCAAGATCAAGCGGTTTTAGACCGCGCGATTCAATTATCGTGTTTACGTGCAGATATCAATTTACTCCCTAAAGGCACAGACACTGAAATCGGTGAAAAAGGGGTTAATCTCTCGGGTGGCCAAAAACAACGCGTAAGTTTTGCGCGTGCTGTGATTGCAAACCCCGATGTCATTTTATTAGATGATCCATTATCAGCTGTTGATCCGCACACTGAAAAATTATTATGTGATCAACTTATTTTCGGTGAATGGAAGAATAAAACGCGCATCATGGCGACACACCGAATTTCTCACTTAGAGCGTTTTGATAAAATTTTATTTTTAATCGATGGTCATTACCAAATTGGTACGTATCAAGAATTAATTGAAAAATCATTAGAGTTTAAAAAATATTTAGAGATTGAAAAGCAAAATCAAAAGCACGAAATCGAAATTCAAAAATCAGCGCAAGTCAGCGATATTGCGGCCCCAGATGCAGACAGCGATGGCCGTATGACGGTTGATGAAGACCGCGAAGTGGGTTCTGTTAAAGCTGATATCTATATGACGTATATTAAGTCATTAGGTGGTGATAGCCCTCGTCGTAATTGGTTTATCGCTTTATTATTTTTAGGTGCGATAGTGCATGTGAGTGCACCGATGATGCAAAGAGCGTGGCTGACGCAAATGAGTGGTAAAGTTGATTCGTTAAACTTAGTTTTAGGTTACGGCGCTTTTGGATTATTCACGATGTTGTTAACTTTTTTGAATAATTACCAATGGACTTACCGTGGGGTTTCGGCCGGGCGTTTAATGCATGATAAAATGCTTAAATCGGTATTAAAAAGTCAGATCAGGTTTTTTGATAGCACGCCAATCGGTCGTATTTTACAGCGCTTCTCGCGTGATGTTGAATCGGTCGACATTCATTTGCAATGGACTTTCGATAACGCCATCCATTCATTATTTAATGTGCTATCAGCATTTATCTTAATTGTTATTGCACTGCCAGTAAGTTTGATTTTTTTAACACCGGTATTTTTTGTTTATTATTCGATTCAAAATCGTTACCGGCGTGTCGCGCGCGAAGTAAAACGTTTAGACTCAACGGCACGTTCGCCTCGTTATGCGCATTTTAAAGAAACGCTGCAAGGATTGACCGTGATTCGTTCGTTTAATTCACAAGAATGGTTTACAAAAGAATTTTTACAAAAATTAAATTTTTCGACTGAGATGTTTTACACGCACTACATGGTCAATCGTTGGTTTTCGTCACGCTTGCCATTGATCGGAGCCACGATCTCGATGGCGACGGCCATGGCAGTCATTTATGCTAGCTCTAAGGGTTGGTTAACTGCAGGTCTGGCAGGGTTAGTGACGTTATATGCTTTAGAATTCTGGCGCTATCTTAACTGGGGAGTTAGAATTTTCTCTGATTTAGAATCGCGCATGACTTCAGTTGAACGTTTAGGATTTTACACGAATCTGCCAGCTGAAAAAGATGATGTGAAATTAGAAGATTTTAAAAAAACTAATCCCACCTGGCCAAGTTCAGGAAAATTAGAATTCAAAAATGTCTTTGTTAGATATGCCGATCATTTACCAAATGTTTTAAAGGGTGTTTCGTTTACTATTCAATCTGGCGCGCGCGCAGGTGTTGTCGGGCGTACAGGATCAGGTAAATCGACTTTATTTCAAACGGTGTATCGCTTTGTGAATAATGACAAAGGCGATATTTTAATTGATGGTCTTGCGATTGATAAAGTTCCGCTCGAAGTGCTTCGTCAAAATTTAGCTGTGATTCCGCAAGATCCATCGCTATTTATGGGAAGCCTTCGTTCAAACATTGATCGTTACAGTCAAAAAACCGATGTCGAGGTATGGGCGGTCTTAGAAAAAGTGGGTTTAAAAAACTTTGTGCAAGGATTACCCCATACGCTGGCTCATCATGTGACTGAAAATGGTTCTAATCTTTCACAAGGGCAGCGCCAATTGATTTGTTTAGCCAGAGCCTTGCTGATGAAGGTAAAAATTATTTTCTTAGATGAAGCCACAGCCAGTGTCGATTTAGAAACCGATGCGCTCATTCAAGAGGTGATTCGCACATCATTAGATGGCATTACGCTTGTAACAATAGCCCACCGGTTGTCGACTCTTAAGGATTACGATCAAATCATCGAGCTACAAAACGGCCAAGTTGTTAGATCCGGCGCTATCCGGACCACGGATTTATAAAGCCCGTAAATTTTAAATTAATTCCTCTACCCCTTTGCATAGATAGTTTCTTGAAACAAAAGCAAAGGGGTAAAAATGAAACATAAAACTTGGATCAGTTATTTAGTATTAGCGGTTGCGATGACCGGGTGTCTGAAAGTACAAAAAAAAGATGAAGTTGTAGCTAAAGCTGCATCGAAAAATAAGCCACCAGTGGTGCAACCAAAACAGGTGTTAAGCCGTGAACTTCGTTTAGATGATGTGTTTATTGAGTCTGTTGGATTAAATCAACCGAATATTTATGATTTAGTTTTTTCTTGGCCACAGACTAAAGATCGCCTTCGCTTAACAGCGAATAACCAAGCGCTAACAGTTGTTGATACTAAAGATACACAACAGTGGACAATGTCACATTTGCAGGGCGGGGCCAGCTTTTCGTTACTTATCGAAATACTTGATAGCGAAGGCCATGTTATAACTTCAGAAGCTCGTCAAATTGAAATGCCAAAAGATTATGTATTTCCAAAATCGTTACGTTTGACAAGTGATATGAGTATTCAGAGCCATCGTGTTTTTATGAGTGACTCATTGATTACGACAGAGAATTTCAATTTAGAAATTCGCGCCAATCAATTGATTGTTCTTAATAAGTCGTATATTCAAAGTTATGCAAGTGAGGCGAAAGCGAAAATTGGTTCTGCCGGTCGTAGTGCAGGCTTTATTCGTATCGAAGCAAATAGTGCTGAAGGTGATTTAGATATCACGATGAATTCTGAAGCGGGTGGTGATGGATTAAAAGGTTTTGAATCACCACCGTGTGGAATTAACTCTTCAATAGGCTGTATGATCGGACAAATTCATTGTCCACAAGGTAGTCTTGGATATCCATCGGGCAATAACGGAAACTTATTTGTTAGGGTTAAAGACATTACAAATTTTAGATTATATTCCCAAGAGCAATTAAGTTTGGGCGGTCGCAAAGGGCCATCAATGTCTGAAGATACACCGATAGATTATCCTGTTGTAACTTCGCAATTTATCGGGAGCGGAGGTTACACTTGTGCGCCTAGGCATGGAGCGCCCGCTAGAGGTGCGGATGCGATTCCAGGAAGAGTCTGTTTAGTGTTTTCTGGTTCAGTGCCTGAACCAGGCTGTGAATAGTTATTCTAATGGAGCCGGTAGTGATTTATCGGCTTTCGCGCCAAGCTCTTTTAGTTTTTCAACTTGTGAAATTAAATTTCCACGGCCGGTAGAAATTTTTCCCATGATGTCAGTGTGAACTTTTTGGGTTGAATTTAAACGTTCGCCCAAAGTTTCTAAATCTTTTACGATAGCCGCAAATTTATCGTACAATTCACCGCCGCGTTTAGCGATTTCAAGCGCATTTCTTTGCTGTTTATCTTGCTTCCATAAAGCGGCCACAGTGCGAAGTGTTGCCAGTAAAGTCGTTGGGCTTACGATAGCTACGTTTTTTGTCCAAGCCTGTTCGAATAATTCTGGTTTTAATTTAAAGGCTAATGCAAACGCAGGCTCAAGCGGCATAAATAACATCACAAAATCGGGTGAAACAATTTCATTAGCTAAGTGATATTTTTTTTCTGATAAACCATTGATATGGCGTTTTAAAGATTCAACATGCAGATCGGCGTGTTTTTGACGAATCACATCGTCTTCGGCCGAGCTATACCCTTCGTAAGCAGATAGAGTCACTTTAGAATCGATGATTAAGTGCTTTCCGTCTGGAAGTCTAACGATCACGTCTGGGCGTAGAATTTCGCCTTCAGAACCACGTACTGTTTCTTGCACGAAGTACTCTTCGCCTTTACGTAAGCCCGAACGCTCTAGGATATTTTCTAATATCATTTCGCCCCAATTGCCCTGAGTTTTGTTTTCACCCTTAAGGGCGGTTACAAGGTTTTGGGCGTCTTTTGACATGGTCGTATTTAATTCAATTAATTTACTGATTTCGCCCCGTAAATGGCCGCGCTCAGATCTTTCTTGAGAATAAGTGTCTTCGACCTTTTTCTCGAAATCTTTAATGCGCTCTTTTAAAGGATCTAGCAGGGTTGATAACTGTTTGTGGTTTTGATCAGATAGTTTTCCTGATTTATCTTCGAAGATTTTTTGCGCTAAGTTTTCAAACTGCATCGTCATGCGACTTTGCATTTCTTGGGTTGTGGTTTTTTGCTGCTCAGTTAATGTTTTTTGCTGCTCAGAAAGGGCTTTTTCAACATCGTACTTATTGCGCCAGATTTCAGATTGGATACGCATTTTTGAATAGACTGCAAAACCGATTATGGCACCACCTGTGATAAATGCGACTAAAGCGATTACGTAATTCATTGTGCCCCCTAAAAGCCTTTGAAATGACTTTGGACAATATAAGTTATTTCATTGATAAAAAGCTGCAATTTTCTTAAGTTAAGCTTATGAATTTAAAAAAATTAGCTCTCAGTGTTATAGCGATCATTGCTCTATTAATTTTAGGGTACTATATGCAGCAAAACAACTCAAATACGCGCAAAATTTGTTCACCTATAGCTGACAAAATGGTCTGTCACGAATGCTCTTGTCCGATGGGTCACCCAATTCCCTCAAACACTCCGCCAGCACCGGGTATGAATGGATCGGTGGCTTGCCCTGATGGCGCCATACCCACGTGTAAACCATTGGAGAACTAGCTAGTGGCACAATCAACTTTCAAATCTTGGGTTCTGGCGGCTCGTCCAAAAACTTTATCGGCGGCGGTGGTTCCAGTTTTAGCTACGATAGGTTTAGTGCGTAGTCTGAATTTATCCATTCAGTGGTGGATCATTGCGTGCGCACTACTTTCTAGTTTTTGCATTCAAATCGGAACTAATTTTGTGAACGACGCTATGGATTTTAAAAAGGGTGCTGATAACGAAAAGCGTTTAGGTCCAATGCGTGTGACGCAACAAAAGATTTTTACTTTTAAACAAGTGATGTTGATGGCCACAGCCTTTTTTGTATTAGCGATGGTGTTTGGTGTGCCTTTAGTGATGCACGGGGGATGGCCGATCGTGGTGATCGGATTATTATCTGTGTTGATGGGTTATGCTTATACCTCAGGGCCAGTGCCATTGGCGTATTATGGTTTAGGTGATTTGTTTGTTATTATCTTTTTTGGGTTAGTCGCTGTTGGCGGTTTATTTTATTTACAAACCGGCACTTACACTCTGGATGCATTTGTCTTGGGATTACAAATTGGCTTATTAAGCACAATTCTAATCGCGATTAATAATTTGCGTGATATTCACACCGATAAAGAAGTGAATAAAAAAACTTTAGCTGTTCGCTTGGGTGTCACGGGAGCTAAAATTTGGATCGTATTTTTAGTCGTAGCGCCTTTTTTGCTGGGCTATTACTGGTTAAACCAGCAAAAATATTGGCTCTATATTTTACCGACCCTATCTTTGCCACTAGGTTTATCAGTGGTTAAAAAAATTATTAGAACTGCGCCTTCAGCTGAATATAATAATTTTTTAGCTAAGTCGGCAGCCTACGGCATGTTATTTAGCATAGGATTTATGATTGGATCATTTATTTAATGAAGATCAACAACGAACAAGACCTGCAGATTTGGATTCACTATTATGCGCTTAAACGCAAAGTGAAACCCAATGCCGTCACTGCGGTTGAAGCCCAGCGCGGGGCTTTGATTAAAATTCAAGATAAACTGGGTGACGAAGGTTTTTCAGATCTATGCCCGTGGCCAAGTTTAGGAGATGCTCCACTTGAAGAAGAATTAGCTTCACAAGGGCCGCTTTACCGCCGCGCCATTGATTTAGCTTTATTGGATTTACAGGCGCGCAAAGATAAAAAATTTTTAGTGAGTCCAAGTCCTGTAAAGAACAATATTCTCGTTGCGGATTTTCGCGAACTCGAAGAAGGCTTTGATTTTAAAGGAGTGACTGTTAAATTCAAAGGCAATGAGCACGTCTATGATTTTGCTAATTTTCTTATAAAGAATGTTCAGCGTTTTAAAAAAATCCGCATTGATTTTAATAACTGCATCAGTGAATTTGTCTTTTCTGAGTTTTTAAATCTATTAAGCGATGAAGTTCTAGAAAAAATAGAATACATCGAAGATCCATTTTTCTTTCACCTTGATCTTTGGAACCAGCACTCTGCCAAAGTGAAGCTCGTCTTAGACTGGAAACAAGGCGATGAACAAAACTGGAGCCACCGCATCTGGAAGCCTTCACGTGAAGAAAAAATGAGTTGTCAGGATTTTTCGATCACTTCAAGTATGGAACATCCGGTGGGGGTAGCTCATGGGTTACATTTTGCACAGAAGTATCCAGAAAAAACGCACGGCTTTTTAACTTTACCTTTATATGACGAAACTGAGTTTTCACCGTCTTTTACAATTGAGCAAGATCATTTAACGTATCAATCAGACGGGTACGGAATAGGTTTTACGACTCAGCTCAGTAAGCTCAATTGGATCCCGGTTTTTGATAGTGATAATTTTTTACTGTGCAATCATCGTGCAAGTCTTTTAGAAAAAAGAGATCTTTTTAAAATTAAAAAACAATTTAGTGAAAAAACAGCGTCTAAAGATTTTATTTTGATTCCCAGTAGCGGTTCAACACAGAATTCGCTAGAATCGATTAAAATTATCGCCCTAAGTGCACAGGCATTAAAGAATTCAGCCAAAAGGGTTAATCAAATATTCAATGTGAATGAAAGTTCAGTGTGGGGCTGTGTGCTTCCGCTTTTTCATGTGGGTGGGCTTGGAATTCTAATGCGTTCCCATGCTGCCGGATCAAGGATCTGTTATTCAACTTGGGAGCAGTTTTCACCAGAATGGATCAATGAAAATTGCATCACTCATTTATCGTTAGTGCCGACGCAAATTTTTGAAATTGTACAAAAAAAGTGGCAAGCACCAGCTTTTATCCAAAAAGTTTTTGTGGGCGGGGCCGAGTTAAATTTAGATTTAGCCAAACAAGCTAAAGCTTTAGGTTGGCCTGTTGTACAAACCTTTGGGATGACAGAAACTGCATCGATGATTGCGGTTAAAAAAGATATTAATAGCGAGTATTTCGAAACTTTACCGCACGTCGAGATTGGTTCGGATAACGGCCGTTTGAAAATTAAATCAGATTCTAATGCGAGTTATATTTTAAAATTAAACTTACAAACTGGCGATTTGATCTGCGAAAAATTATCTGACTGGATTACAACCCAAGATCAGGCCGAAATTTCAGAGAATAAATTTAAGTTTTTACAGCGCGAATCAGATTTTGTAAAGATCAAAGGCGAAGGGGTGTCATTAGCCGAGCTTCGTCAGAATTTATTTAAACAAAACAATAGCCCGAACCAAGCGACAATCTGCGATTTGCCAGATGCCCGCGATGGCGTAAGTTTGGTGTTAGTTGTGACACCGGGGCAGAATGTAAATAAAATCTTGTTACAGTATAATGCGCAGGCTCGACCTTACGAAAAAATCTATAACTGGATAGAGGTTGCAGAATTTCCTGTGACTGAATTGGGTAAAATCAAATACACTTTATTAAAAGATATAATAAAGGATCAAAATGTTAAAAAATTACAATCCTAAATTTACTAAAGGCAGTCTGTTTATCTGTACAAAATGTGGTAAGGATTTTTCTGATCCCAAACCCGAACGCGCCGAAAAATTAAAATCTGAATTGCGTAATGATCTAAAAGAATTCGACGCTCATAAAAAAATTCGTGTAATGACGAGTGGTTGTTTGGGCTTGTGTGAAAACGACGAACAAACTTTTGCTTATTATCCAAACTACGGCGAAATGGAAATGTTGTCGACCTCGGATGATTTTAAAACAGCTAAGAACGATATTTTAAATTTTATTAAAACTAAGGTTTAAAAGTGGTTCGCTAAATGCAAAAAGCGAAATGAGCTTATGCTATTTCGCTTTTACAAGACACTCGCGCTTCTTCCGGTAGAAAGGAGCCGAGTATCGGATTTTACACCCTAACCTGTGTAACTTTTCGGAAGAAAATACGAAAACTAAAGTACTACCTATGGCTAGTTTTATGTCTTCTTGAAGTTATAAAACGAATTATAGACTTAGTTCGCTAGAAACCGTTTTTTATATGAGGATTCTTTTCTAGGTCACTGTCGTACATTACCAACTGGAGGTTGAAGTGAGTGACTTGAAAAATTTTTGCATGACTGTGCAAAAACTAAAACGAGATGGCGTTAAGCTCACTTATTAGGAAAATTTAATTTAAGTCCCGAACCTAGATGCGTTTTCAGCATCTTCAGCAGCAATAATTTCAATCTCTTCTTTGCTCCACAGTTTACCTTTACCCACTCCTGGGCAGAATGAAGCCACTTCACCTTTCCAGGCTTTTGGAGTCATCACTTCGGGCCAAAAAGGCCATGTGCGGCACTGGGTCGGACGGGCTTCGTAAGTTGAGCAGCGCTTGTTTTTTAGGAACATGCAGTCGGGTTGTTTTGGGTCTTCTTTAAGGTGCCAAACGCCATCTTTCATATCGCAGTACTGACGGGTAAAAGTCGCGGTTGAAATGTTCAGATGTTTTGCAAATCGTCTTCGATCTTCTAAAGTTAAAAAGACAAATCCGAATTCGCCATGGGATGTGCAGCAGTTGCCTGATCCCTGACATTCGAACTTTAAACCATCTTCATAAAAAGGGCGTTTTATTGACATGAATCTAGTCTATGTCTATACCGTTCATTTGAATATATGAATTTGAAAATTTTCAGTCCAAAAGACTTTCCAGCTTATTTACCTAAATTGAACTCGCTTTACGATGACCTGTTTGCAGGTGGTAAAGGGTTCAGGTCAAAACTTGTGCAAATGGTCAGCAACCCATTGAATTTGCCGCAAGAAACCCAGCAGCTTTTATGTCAGACGATCGAATTCGTTCATAATGCTTCTCTTTTGCATGATGATTTGATCGATCGTTCGCAATTACGCCGCGGAAAACCTGCTGCGTGGGCGAAATACACTCCTGAGTACGCGGTCCTTGCTGGCGATTATTTGTTAGCGCGCGTGATGGTGAACTTGTCTTCTTTCGGTAATATCAAGCTGGTTCAATTTACTTCAGAAACAATTTCAGATTTATTAGAAGGTGAATGGCTACAAGATTCAGTTGTTGGAGACTTCTTTGTTTCTTTAGAACAATTAGATCGAATTCATAATTTAAAAACCGCTTCGTTATTTAAGTGGTGTTTACGGGCTCCGTTCATGGCAACAGTCAATAACGATGTAGAATTGCATCGCACGCTTGATGAGATGGGCACCATCTTGGGCCAGCTGTTTCAACGCAGTGATGATTTGTTAGATTACAATATTCGTAATGATGAAGGTAAGGCGATTTTAGGAGATCTTAAATCAGGTTACTTAAATTCGTTTGGCGCTTTTGTTGCCCGCGATATGACTAGAGCTCAAATCGATCAAATGGTGAAATCATCAGATCTAGCTGAGTACTACCAATGTTTTGCCGGCGGTGAAAAAGAATTTCAAAGTTATGTGCAAAAATTCGATGCGGTTAATGAAAAGATGATTCAGCTTTATGATCATCATTTGGTTCAATTAGAAAATAAAATTCCAAAACCTGAATTGATCAAATCTTTAAAATCGTTAACCGAGATTCTATACTGGCGCAGAAAGCCTAAAGCGTGAGTACGTTCATTACCCTAAAGAAAAAAGATTCTGATTTTCAAAGTTATCTTTGGGGTAAGTTTTCTAAAACTCAATTAGCGCTGCCGATGACTACGCTGAATTTAGGTTCGCCCGAAGAAACGGTGACTTTTGAAATCGTCGACAAATCTTCAGTTAAAAAGCCATCGAACTTTCAAATTTTTTTAAGTCTGATCAAATTTCAAAATTTATTTTTGATTTTAATACCTTTGTTTTACGTTTTGGTTAAAAACTATGCGGATAATCGTTTTCGCGATCCAGGCACGTGTTTGATCGCAACATTCGCGATGTTATTTATTTTTGCAGCTTTAAATATTCGTAATGAGGTGAATGATCACGTTTCTGGTTATGACCGTGTGAATATCGCGCCATTAGTAAAACCCATCAATAAAGGCTGGATCACAGCTTCGCAAGCTTCGAACTTAAGTTGGTTGCTAACATTGATTGCGATAGCGATTTCGTTTCCGGTCATGTTACGTCAACCTGAAGAAGCGCGCGTGATCGCTGTTGTAACTGTGCTTATTTTTGCGGGTAGATTGCTTTCTAAAAATTCTTATAAAAACCAACGTTGGGGTGAGGTGATATTTTTTATCCTTGCAGGCCCAGGTGTGATCTCGGGTTATCAAGTGGCTTTAGGGGCTGGCATTGATACTGAAGGTTTGGCGTTTGGTGTTTTATGGGCGTGGGGCATTCAGTTTTTAGTGCACTTAAATAATTTCAATCACATTTTAACAAGTTCGCAAGCTGGTATTAAAAACACGATGACAAATGCAGGTTTTGATAAAGCGAAAAAGATTTTAATCGGCTGGTGGTTGGCTTTTATCGTTTTATGGGTTTTGTATCATTATTTTTACGCCAGTACATTTTGGTCATATTTAACGACGGCGATTTTGATTTTCTGGTCGATTCCAACATTTATCAAAATTTCTGAAATTCAGTCGCCACTTGGCTCTGATTTAGCCGAAGCTAGGCGTGTAGGTTATCGTAACTTTTTATTAATGTGTGGATTGATCGTGATCGAATTCTATTGGTATCTAGGAAGCAAAAATGATTGGTTTATTGCTTAAATGGTCCAATTTATATTTGCCAACCAAGATTTAGAAACTCAATTCGACCATTGGCAGTCGTTTATCAATGAAAATTTTAAATCAAATGAAGCTTATAAGGTGCAATTTGATGGCTTAATCCCTACAATTTTTGATAACGATGGTCGTAAATTCAAAATTGATTTTTTAGGTGATAATCTTAATTACAACAAAGTTAAAGGTTCAGTTAATAAAGAGCCCTTAGCTAAAGCACTAGGCAGCGGTAACAAAGGTATTAAATTATTAGATCTATCAGCAGGGCTTGGCATTGATTCAGTGTTTTTAATGCAATTAGGTTTTAAGGTTACAGCGATTGAAAGAAATCCGTTAGTTTACATGGCTTTAAAAATTGCCTCAGCACACTTGCCAGAAATTGAATTTATTTATTCAGATTCATTAAAATTTTTAGAAAATGTAGTGCCCGAGCAATTTGATGTGGCCTATTTTGATCCGATGTTTCCAGAAAAGAAAAAATCAGCGCTACCTAAGCAAGAAATGGTGTTCTTTAAAAACCTAATTGGTCACGATGAAGATGCTGTTAATATAGTAAACTTAGCTATTGAGAAAAAATTATTTAAGCGATTTGTCGTTAAACGCCCACTATCTGCAGATTCATTTAAAAGACCAGCGGGCAGTATTGAAGGAAAGATTATTCGTTATGATATCTATGGTCTTTGAACAATTAAAACTGACTCTAAAAAGTTTTTCTATTTTAAAAAATCAACACCAGGCCTTAGTGACTTTGGATTTTGATAAAACGCAACGTCGCGAAGCTTTAATGCGGCTATGTTTTTCTCCGTTAGCGGCGTGGCCCTTAGTGCTAGTGTTAGTGTTTTTTATTATTAATCCACTTCGTTATCATTTTTCATTAAGCCAAAGACTGGGTATGGATAATGTTTTCGTGCAAGCTTTATTTGGTATGGATTGGTTGTTGGCAGTAGCCTTAGCGGCAATAGTTTTTACGATCAGCTATTTTAGCCGCAAAGAATTTATGCTGATTGCTATTGTTGGATTTTTAATTTCACAAGGCGATATGAATTTATTTGTAGGGCTTATGTTATTAGCCTGTATTATTCTTGCTCGTATTTTATTAAATTTAAGATGGGTGCGATTTTTAGAAAGCTATTCAAAAAGTGCCTGGTTTGTCACCTGTAGCTTAAGTTTTTTAGTTTGGGCCGGTGCTGTACACATGTCTTTCGAGCTTTATAAATATTTATTGCAACAAGGATTTTTTTCTCAGTCGATGTATGCGAATCGTTTAGAATTTTTTATTTTGGCGTTATGTTTGTATTATGGTTTAGAATTAGTGGTGCTTTCAGTCTGGGGGCATTTCTACACGCAAAAAAAGTCAGACCCGTCAGATTATGCCATTAAATATTCAAGCAGCCGTCTTCTTAATAAACTTTCACTAGGTAAAGCTTTTAAAGAGGATTTAAAAGACCAAGTCATTGTGTTTAAGAATAATCAACGTGTGTACGAAAACGCCGATCTAGACCTTTTACCTAAACGTTTAGTCGAATTGCACCGCAAAGAAGATTCTTTTTTGACTACGGCGTTATCCGCTTTAACATAGTGGGATGCCTGATGAAATTGCCCGTCTAAAAGGAATCATCCATTTGAAGGATCAAGAGCTTTTGTTGTACAAACAAGAGTTATTGAAGTTTTCGCATCAGTTAGACAATGTCATGATCCAGATCGCAGGCGATGTGGATTTATTAAAAAAAATCCAAAAAGTTTTAACTCCGACTGAAATTCCCAATATTCCAGGTTTCGAATTTAGCCGTAAGTTTGTCTATGGCTCACGCTATGGTGGAGATTATTTTGATATCTTTGAGCATGAAGACAAGTTGAAGTTTGGTATTCTGCTGTCATCATCATCGGGTTATGCGATGTCGGCGCTGTTTTTGTCGCTGATTTTGAAAGTCACCCATCTGATGGAAGCTAAAAGAGGTTTAGCTCCTGAGAAGGTTTTGGAACAGATCAGTGCAGAGCTTAAAACGACAGCAGGCACAAAAGACGAAACTCAGACCTTTTATGGCGTGATCGATCGCCGTGATTTAACTTTAAATTTTTGTGCAGTTGGCCGAATCAAAGGCTTTTTACAGGCTCCGGGTAAACATTTGCAACTGATCTCGTCTGACTCGCCGGCATTAGGCTCTTCGACATCGCCTGTTTTTAAATCAGCGAGTGTAGAATTGGAACCAAAGTCTAGAGTGGTGCTGCTGAGTGATGGTATTTTAGAGGTTTTATCGACTGATCAAATCAGCCAATGTTTGCAAACTTTAGGAAACTCTTCGCATAACCCAACGACACCTCATGACGTGCGTAATGAAATCTTATTGAAATGCCAATTAGTGTCGGGTCTTGATACTCCGCTGCGAGATCAGACTGTCGTCGTGATCGAAGTTAAAGACAGAGTGATAAAACTAGCCAAGTAATCTCGAATTTGATATTTTTATAGTGTTAAAATTCTGTCGCAGGCAGATGCCTGACCATAAAAAAATAAAAAGAGGAATAGCTATGGCTGATATTACTATTTACGAAGGCGCATTAGATAAAGGATTAGAGGGCGTTGTTGCTTGTACAACAGCGGTTTCATTTATCGTCGGAAATACTTTAAACTATCGTGGTTACACGATCGAAGATTTATCGGCTAATTCAACTTTTGAAGAAGTTGTGTATTTACTTTGGAACAACAAATTACCAAATAAATCTGAGCTTGCAGCAATCTCTGAAGACTTAAATAAAAATATGACTTTAGATCCTGCTTACATCGCGGTATTGAAAACACTACCAACGAATATTCATCCAATGGCATGGTTACGTACGGCCGTTTCTTTGCTATCTCACTGGGATACTGATGCAAACGATAATTCTGTTGATGCCAACGCTCGCAAAGCCATTCGCTTAACTGCTAAAATGGGTTCAATCGTTACAGCGTTCGAAGCGATTCGCAACAAACGTGAAATCGTGCAACCAAAAGCTGGCAAATCAATCGCATGGAACTTTATGTACATGTTAAAAGGTTCTGAGCCAGATGCTGAATTAGTCAAAGTCATGGACACAGCTTTAATCTTGCACGCAGATCATGAATTAAACTGTTCAGCTTTTGCAACTCGCGTAACGGCATCTTCATTATCTGATATGCACTCTGCGATTGTTTCTGCGATCGGTGCCTTAAAAGGACCTTTACACGGCGGCGCTAACGAACAAGTCATGGTGATGTTAGCTAAAATCGGCACAATGGAAAAAGCACAACAATTCGTAAAAGATGCTTTAGCTGCTAAAGAAAAAGTTATGGGTATCGGCCACCGCGTTTACAAAGATGGCGATCCTCGTGCTGCGATTTTAAGAAAAATTTCTCAACAATTAACTAAAAAAATCGGTAAACCTGAATTGTACGAAATGTCGACTTTGATCGACGATACAATGAATAAAGAAAAAGGCTTAATGCCGAATGTAGATTTTTACTCGGCAACGGTTTACCACTCTATGGGAATTCCTACAGATATTTTTACACCCATCTTCGCAGTTTCTCGCGTTGCGGGTTGGGTAGCTCACGCTAACGAGCAGTACGAAAAAAATCGTATTTATCGTCCGCGTGGTAAATGGCAAGGTAAAGAAGGCTTAAACTGGAAGCCTGTAGACGCCCGCTAAGATGAAAATCGTATCTGTCAACGTAGGTAAACCGCAAAAGTATACCTTAGATGATGTGACCATTGTCACTTCAATGGTTCGTCATCCGGTGACAGAAATTCAAATCAACAAACTGCGCGTTGAAGGGGATGAGTTCGCAAATCCTGAATTTCACGGAAGCTTTGACGCTGTTGTGTACGCTCTTTCTGCAGATCGATATCCAGAATGGGAAAAATTCTTAAAAAAATCTTTCCCCTTAGGTGAACTCGGCGAAAACATTTCTATCGATAAATTACGTGAAGAGGATTTTTACTTAGGTGATGAGTACCAAGTTGGTACAGCCTTACTTCGCGCCACGGGCCCACGTTACCCCTGCAATAAATTAAACTACTCATCGGGTGATAAACGCTTACAGCGCGAGTTTGAAGCACGTGACTGGTGTGGTATTTATTTTGAAGTTATCCAAGAGGGTAAAGTTAAGCCTGGCGATAAGCTTTCACTTGTTAAGCGTGTACAAGATAAAGTGACCGTTTTAGATTTATACAAAGCTATGCGGGCGAAGAAAAAAGGCCAAAGAGATGATGCAAAATCTGAAATCATCTTGGCCTGCGCCGAGCTTGATGAAAAGTATCGCAAACGAATTTAGGGAGTATCAATGCCTACTGTATTTACAAAAATTATTAGCGGTGAATTGCCATCATACAAAATCCACGAAGATGAATTAACGTTATCTTTTTTGGCTTTAGACCAAGTGAATCCAGGTCATGTCTTAGTGATTCCAAAGCAAGAAGTAAATCACTGGTTTGATGTGCCACCAGAAATTTATAACCGCGTGGGTCACAATGCACAGATGATCGCAAAAGCTATCAAAGTGGCAACAGGTTGTCCGCGTGTTGGCGTAATGGTCGCAGGTTTTGAAGTGCCGCACTACCACATGCATTTGATTCCTGCGAACAGCATTCCAGAATTAGATTTCAAGCGCGCGCAAAAATTAGCGCCAGATGCGATGTTACAAATTCAAAAGAAAATCATTGAAGCACTCAATTATAAATAATTAGGTCTCTGGCGGAACAGCCACGATGCCCGATCTGTACCACTCGGTATTTGACCACATTGGTGAACCCCCATTAAGCGGGTTGAATACGCCGCGCTCCATGTTGCTGATTGAATCCAACTGTCTTGAGCTATGAGCTTCGATCACTTGGCCGTAAAAGCCTGGAAATACGTGATAACCAGCATGAGCTACACCTAAGAAAAATGGCGCACGTTTAAAGCTTTCAGGTAAAATCGAACCAAAATTAACAAGCGTTGTTTTGTCGTCAATTTTAGAAACGTAGTATTTATCCTTTTTCATGACTTCGCGGTATCTTGAAGCATGCATGCCCCAGCCAGAATGATAGACAAATTCACCTTTTGAATTTTTAACGCCCGAATCCCATTTTACAACTTTTACGCTGGTTAAGTTTTTTACGTCTTGTTTGTCCCAAAGTGAGTTGTCTTCAGGTTTTGGGTTCCAGTAGAGGATTTTCCAGCCCAGCGTTTGTAAGTTATTAGCTAAAATACTTCCGTCAGCACCATTAGCCACTAAGATTTTATCCATTCTGTTCCAAAGATCTTTGATCACATCGCTTTTTGTCGCAAAGAAAGCCTGCTTCATGCATGCACGGGCCATGCCGATGCAACTTGTTGATTCTAGCTGATCAACAAGTGAAGTTGGGGCGCCAGCTTTTTTTAGCGCCGCAATTCTTTGTTCGCGCGTTTTTAATTTTGGATTATTGCTGCCGTAATATTTTGATACTTTGTTCTTGTTAAAAAATGCCACGTGAGTCGCCCAATAATTTTGGATGCACTCTGAAGACATTTGCACGATCTGGCGATTATAGGCGAGATATTCTTTTTTCTCGATGTCAGTCGGGGTAATGACATCGGTCGTATTGGCAAAAGTGAGCTGGCTTAATAACAAAGAAAAAATAAGTGTTTTCATAGAGCCATTTGTACGTCGTTCGCCCAGCGCTTTAAAGTTTTTTATGTATAATGGTAAATATTTTCTGCTTTATTTCGAGAAACGATGCAATAAATCCTCAATTTTTT